>CAVOON010000001.1:0-426374 GCA_963697595.1 uncultured Alphaproteobacteria bacterium
GGATGAGAGACTTTGCAAGCGCAACAGCGACGGAGTCCTTCCAACTCCCGTGCGTAACGCTAATTGGCCCGCGCCTCAATCTTCCTGCGCGCTTCGGCAAGCTTGCGCAAACGCTATTGGGGTCGCGCCGTTTCATTCGTTATTCGACATGCGAATATCCGCCGCATCCGCCGACTTGGCTTTGGCTATAAGATTGGCATTTTAGCCCGCAATTGCACCGTCTCTAATTGAGCACGCCCATCTCGCACGCCAGCAACAATACCTGAACGAAGAGCGTCGCGATCTCTTTCAGAAACCGCGATCGTGTCGCGATCGGGATGATCATTAGCCGCAATGAAACGGAACATCACCGGGTCATAGTTCCTCCGCTCCTGCTTGCGACTTAGAGTGGAAGTTAACTCTCTGCAGTCGATGCAACAATCGACCCGACGATTGCTTTCACATTTGGCGTCACGGCGCCCATTAAGTCCGGCGGGTTGCCAGCGGTTTACGCCTCCCCAGCCTCCAGGGCTGATGGAGGCGTAGAGCGTCAGTAACGCGCCACAACAGGCGCAGGGGGCGGGGCTGCGGCGCCGAGAACCCCGCCGACAACGGTGACGGGCGCGGTCAGCACTCCTATCGGGCCGACGTCGGCGGACGAGACTGGCTCGGTGCTGACGAGGACGGGCGTATAGACATAACCCGTCTGGCCGGCGTAGGTCGCCTCGCACCATCCGCGATAGCAGCGCGCCATGTCGATCACGGCGTTCGCCGGGATGACCTCGATCACACCAGCCCGATGCGAGGCATGGGTCCGCAATGCAGTCGGCGCGCTCACCATAGCGTCGAAAGCAAAGGCCGAACTGGCGGTGGCCGCTATGGCGGCGCCGGCGAGGATGGGAAGGAGCCTTGATGACATTTTCACCTCCACTCAACTTCAGCATTACGGTTGGATACATTGGCCACTTACAACGACCTTCGCCTGGAGCGATATTTCACCGGTGAACGCCAAACCGCGGGCCGCAGAATGTCGGCGCACACTTTTGCGGGGATAGCGCATTCCGACATCTCAACCGCCGGAATTGTTATTTATTAGTTTGACTCAGTTTCTCGCGCTATCCGAAGCTGTTACCAATAGTGACGCCGATAAACACGCCGACTTACGCGTCGGTAATGACGCCGATTAACACGACGCCAATGACCGTAATAGACCTTTTCGATTTGCGCCTGGTCGATTTCCTCACCCGTCGCGACGCTCGGTTCTGGCGCTCGCTCCGGACCGGAGTTGGGGACGGGCATCGGCGCGACCAAAGTGAATGCCTTCGCTGGCGTTGCAGCACACGCCGTGGCCATTCCAAAACAAAGCAGCTGCAAGACTGCGCGTCGTTCCATTAAAGCCTCCTATAATATTGCGCTAGCTTACCCTTGGGAACTCGAAACAGCACAGTTTCGTTCCCGATCGGACTAATGGCGTTTTCGCGGACGCACCGTTTTTCGACGACGCCGGCAGGCGATTTTAGAAATGGAAAGAAGCGTAGTTAAGCGGGATGAGCCTGTCCTTGGCTAAGAGCGTTGACGCTTATGGCGTGCACCTGCCGCGTCCACCCCAGGTCGATGAGTTCGATCGCCGCCGATTTGCGGCCGCCTCGCGCCGTGCGGTCTGAAGCTTATGCCAAGTCGCGTTGGTTTAGGACCTATGGGTCTAGTCGCGCAGCTTGATGGACATGGTGCGCCAGGGTTGTTCAACGAGTTTATTCCAAGCGTCGCAGCAATGGTCGACGATGTTGTCATAGGATGATTGGATGGCGCGCCCCTTCGGCATTGTGGAATTGCCGGATCATGACGAGCGGAGCGGAAGAACATTGCAATTCTTGGGATCGATCTTGGCACGAGTGCTTGCGGCCGCCGTAGCGGCCACGACACGCTCTCGAAGATCGTTGGAAAGGGGTCGCGTCATCTCATGCCGGCCTCCTGTCCCGCCAGCATCTTGAATCACATTCCCTCAGATTTTGGAATCCACCCGATTCCGAAAATCACTGAACTGCTCTCATGAAATTAACGCAACAGAACCATCAAAGGAGCCACAATCCAAAAGGGTTGCTTGCAATAGCACTGAACGGTTATTTCATCAGTGCGAGATTCCGCCAGAAGTTCACCAGACTGTCCGTGCCGCCAAACAGGGTGGTGAAATTGGTCGAGTCCACGAGCACGACGTCGCCAGCGCGCTGCTGATTTGGCGGCATCCAGAGCAGGCAATTGAACTCAGTGTTGCCGGCTGCGGTGAAGGGATGCGGACGTTCAGGATCAATAGGTTGGCGCGCCAGCAAATGCACTGACCTGGTGTCCTCGGTGGTCAGCTCATAATGTGGCAGGTGTGGATGGAAATTGAGTGTAGGGACGTTCTTGAGCAGACCTAGCTTGTCAATGTCTCGGAAAGCGGTAAGCGGCGCGATTTCGTTCGTGCGATTGATGAGCGCTGGTCGGAGACCCCACACGTTATGCACTGGAATGTCGAGAGCCTTCATCAGCGAACGGGTGTATTGCCCGAAGCGCTGCTGGCGCGGCACGAGCGCGTCGCCGTGGTGACGGTATTCCATCTGCCGCTGCTCGAGGTCGCTGGTGAAGCCGACATCATGGTGCGGTGCGAGCAGCAGGCAGGTGCCTTCGCGCTTGAGCCACTCGCGGATGGCCGCGACTTCCTCTGGCGCGGCTTCCTGCTCGGAAAGGAGGTGGTCGAGCCCAAACACCATGAGCGTGTCGGTATCTGCGAGCACCCTTTCGTCAATCGGCAGCTTGAAACCCGCCTGGTCAATGCGCTGGAAAACGGCGACCGGATGGCCGGTGGCCTCGCCGGCAATCTGCTGGAAGCTGAGCGTGGAACGGTGGAAAAGCTCCAGCGTACCGGCAATCCCTTGTAGAAATTGTGCTGCGCTCCACTCCGGCGTCTCGTAGGCCGGCCACAGGACCGTGCGCACTTCGGTCATCGTTGAGAAGCGGTTTTCCATCGCAGCAAGGTCGCGCTGGGATTCCCATGGGTAACTCCATGTCCAGTAGATGCTCAGCCGGCGTTTGCCCGCCATGTGTTTGCGAGCGATGTGGCTTTGGTTGTAAGTGCGTGCCGGTGTTGGTGTGCCCATGGCTGGTTCCCCGTTACCCCATCTGCCCCACAGAATTGATGCTAGGCGCTCTCTGCGTGATGTGCTTGCCACCCTACTGCCAGATTGAGTTCGCGTGTCGCGCTGGCCGCCACGCGAGCCAATATTCCTGCGTAGGTAGGAAACGAGAGTGGAATATGGCTCAGGTCGTTCACCCGCATCCCCGCAGCGATGGCGATCGCCGCCACCTGAGTGATCTCCACTGCCCGCTCGCCAACAACGTGACAACCCAATATCCCGTAGGTCCGACGATCGACGATCAGTTTGCAAAAGCCCGTCGTCCGCCCGTCAATGATTGTACGCGTGGTCGAGTCGAAGCGCACAACTGCGATCACTGCATCATGTGTTTCTCGGGCCTTTGCTTCAGTGAGACCCACCTGGGCATACTCTGGGTCCGTGAAGCTGCCGATAGGGCTCACCGGGTTCCCAATCTTCATAGTCTCGCCTCGCACGGCGTTGGTGGCCGCCACGAAGCCCTCCTGTATTGCCTGAGGGACCAGCATCTGGCGACCAGTAATGTCCCCAGCGGCGAAAATATGAGGCGTAGAAGTCCGCAGATACCCATCAACCTGCACGAACCCCCGATCATCGGTCTCGACACCCACCGTAGCGAGCCTCAGCCCGGCAGTATCGGCGACCCAGCCCACCGCCACGACCGCCAGTGTCGCCTCAGCGCTCGCCCGGTTGTAGTTCTTGGCGAAGATCATTCGCACCCCCGTCGGGGTCTTCTCGAAAGACTCGATGGCGCCGAAGTTCTCATGCACTGCGATGCCCGACTCGCGGAACGCCGCCGCAACCGCAGCCGATACATCTTCATCCTCGCTCGGCAGGATGCGTGGGCCAGTCTGGAAGAGGTGGATCTTTGAGCCAAATGCGTTGAAAATCGAGGCGATCTGCACCCCCGTTGCTCCGGCGCCAATAACCAGCATCGACGGAGGGATCGAGGTCAAACTCCAGGCGTCGCTATGGGTGCTTGTAAACTCGAACCCTGGGATAGGGAGCCGCCGGCTCACGCCTCCAGTGCAAATGATGATCTTGTCGGCCTGAAGGCGTAGCCCGGCCTCGGTGACGATGGTGTGCGGGTCGGTGAAGTGCGCAACGCCGGCGTGCTCATGGATTATCACTCCCAGCGAGTCAATCTGCCGGCGCAAGGAAGAATGCGCACGCACATCGTCGACGACCTCGCGCACGCGCGCAAGCAGCCGGGGATAATCTAGTACCGGCGCGCCCACGCCGATACCGTATCGGTCCAACTGTCGAGCTTCGCGAATTAGTCGGGCGGCATGGGCTAGTGTCCGCACCGGAACTGGTCCATCGTTCGCGGCCATGCCGCCAAACTCACCGCGAGTCACCAGCATGGTGCGCGCGCCCAAATCCGCAGCACGCAGGGCGGCGACTACGCCCGCCGGTCCAGCGCCAATGACGATGGCGTCAATCATCTGGGCTCCCCCGACGACGAAGCAGAACTATCCCGTTTTCAATGGACACCATCCAATGTCGCGAGATACCGAAGCGCCTTGATGCCAGGAAGGAAGAAGTAAGCGCCGCCCCGCACGTTGGTGAACGCCGGGAGGCCGATGATCTTTTTCCGGATCGGGCGTTTAGGTATTTTGAATTCCAGCGTCCCGTCCTGGCTGCCGATGATCGGGTCGCGCTCATTGCCGAGTTCATGGAAGTTTTTGTCGTTCGCCCAAACGTTTTGGGCGAACTCGAATTGGCGAACGAGGCTCGCGCAGATCACGAATGCGGCGATGCCACGCTCGGCCCCGTCTTCCGCAGCGTTCTCCGGCAGGTGAGGGCCATAGGTGGCGCCGCGGCGGATCATGCGGCGACGGTTCATATTGTGCGCCGTGTCGCGGGGATTCATGCGGCGCATGTGCGAGCCGAGCGGCGCCGCATAGCCATGCGGGTCCATTTGCTTATAGTTGAAGTCGTTGTTGCGCTGCGGATCGGCGCCGAGCGCTGGATCGTCTTTGTCCGGCGCCAGCACCAAAGGCGCGCCGCTGCGCCACCGGCCCATAAGCTTCGCCGCAATTAATTCCTGTTCTTCGGGCGTATTACCGTGTTCGCGCAGGAATTCGCGGAACTTCCCGACATGCTCTTCCAGACGGCGATAAGCCATGTAGCTCCCATTGCGGGACAGAATTTCAGGCTGGGGCAAATTGGCGGGCGGTCCGTCTTCGTCCGGGTAGCCGAGGACGAACTCGCCGGGTGCGAGCGGCGCCCCGGAGCCGGGTGTCGGAACCTCTCCGGTGCCTTGCATGACCGGCTGGGAGAGCCGGTCGCGGTAGCCGAAGTGGTCGTGTGCATAGTCGAACGGCGGCGTCGCCTCCAGGTCCAGCGTTGATAGCGCCTCCACGCCTTCGCACCGTGCCATGAGGTTGGCGTGTTCGACCTGACAGCGACTGCGCTCGGCAGCGTCGCGGGCGAACAGGATGGCGATGGCATGTAGGTCTGAGCGGGCTAGACCGCCCACCCAGTTGTCGGGATGATTCTCCCCGGTGTCGCCGAGCATCTCCGCGCGGGCAACCATGCCTTGCTTGAACTCTTCGGGGAAGGTGGCCAGCGAACCCTCATCCACGCCCAGTGCGCGCAGGCCGTTCCAAGTGAAGGCCAGCGTCACCCAGCGCTTGTCCGTTTCAACCGAAGCCATGACTTCCGCCGCCGACTGCACCTTTGCAAGCATCGCCGACAGCCAAGCTCGTCCGCCCGCCGCGTTACGAAACGAAAGAAATTCGTATCGCCCGGTAAGCGCGGGCGTGCGGGTCAGGAGGATGTGCTGAATGTCTTCGTTTGCAAGCATTGCGCGTCCTGCGAGGGATCACTGCATCTGGTCGAGCATGTTCGAGAAGGCTGCCTTGAGTTGCAGGGCCTTCTTGATTTCGTCCGCACTCACGAACGGATATTCGCCATATTCAAGGAAGCTCGGGCGATGATGGTCACGGACAAACTTGATGAATGCCGGGGCGTTCGTTTTCCAATCTTTCGGAAAGCCCTCCAGGTTTTCGAAAACGGTGACGAGACCAGAGGCCGCAAAGAGGCCCACCGCATCCTCCACATATTTGTCAAAGTCGGTGTCGAAAATGCCCATGTATTGGAAGTAGGTTTCTCCCTTAATGTCGAAAAGGTTCCATCGGAGGTAATGCAGCTTGAGCACGGCGAGAACGTCAGGCTGAGCAGTCACTGCCGTCTCGATGTTCTTGGCGTACTCGTAGAAGACCGGCTCCCGTCCGGGGATGATCTTCGCGATGATGGAGAAGCCGTAACAAGCCGGTGTCTTGGGAAAGATCGGACCGTATCTGCCTTGCTTAACCTCTTCCTTGAAGAAGCCCGCTTCGGGAATCGCCGTGGCCGCCGGTTTCGTCCAGTCGACTCGCCTCAATGTGTCGGACATAACTTCCTCCTTTCCATTGTAGCGCTAGCTAAGATTGCGATGGCCGAAGCTACGTCACTAGCCGCGATAGTGACCGAGGTGATAAACGAATATCGAGGTTCAGCCGCATTACCTCCGTCGCAAGTTCTGGTAAGCGGGTAATTCAGCCTTTCGCTCAGCGACGATCGATAGCGGCTGATTCGGTCCTCGGGTCTCTTTGCAAAAGAGGCAACCGATGGCTTAGCGGCCTAAAGCCAAATGATCAGAAATTATAAATAGTGGAGCCCTCGGCCATGTCATCCCGCCTGCTATCTGAAAAAGCTCGAAGGCGGCTGACGTAGCCCCAGTCAATCGAGAAGCGGCCCATCGCACCTTCTCTGCTGAGAAGATCTTGCTTGCTCAAAACAGTATCCGCAGCTTCAACTCGGTCTTGAAATTGTAAACCGGGTAGGCTTTGACGATTGGCACGCTGCCTTCAAGGGAGAGCGCCACTTGGTCATTTAGCCTTACGCCAATCAAGGCATCGAAGGGGAGGAATAGCCGTCCGGTCTGACCAGCTAGGGGCGCGCCGTAATTGATGCGGATATCATTGCTTGGGTAGAAGGTTATAAAAAAGGGACCTGGCAAATTGATGTTGAGGGTGGGGGCGATCTGGGGCTCACTGATCCTTCGAGATTTTTCACTGCCCGGGATGCTCATCGCATAGCGCAGTGAAGGAACAAAATAGCTATCCTCCCCCAACTCGGACAGCATATAGCGCACGCCGAGACCCGGCTGGACTTGCCATTCGCCGCCGCCAAGGCTGCCGGCCGCGGTTTGCGCAACCACGCGAGTCCCGACGGCAGCCGCCCAGCGGTCGTTTATCGTATGCGCAACAACCGCCTGAAAGGATGCATCGCCAAGTCCAAACTCGCGATCAGCACTCCCTGTCTCAAAAGTAGTGGTCGCTTTTTGCACAAACGGAGCCTGGGCGTGAGCACCAAGGCGCCAGTCAACACCGAGAGGGATCGTGCTTTCCAACCGCACGGCCATTTGGGCCCGGTTCGTCTTGCTCGTGTCGTTCGAAGAAGCCTCGTCCAAACCGCGTAATTCAAACGCGGTCTGAGGACGCGTAAGGTCAAAGCCATTGTTCGCGCGAAGCGACTCCGGTGCGGCATCGTCACCGACGGCCGCCGCCTGGTCTACGCGCGCAACAGAAGGATCGGCCGCCGCCGGCGCTGAGAGCGGCGCAAGGAACATGGCCAGATTGATCACGACCGGAGCTATGAATGCCTGCCAAAGGCCGTGCTTCGCATTTGGGCGCATCGCCTGTCTTGTGCCTTCATTTGCGCGGCAAACTGTGACTTATCCGCCTCAGTTGAAACGTGCCCTTGGGAGTGGCTCCACCGACAACGGTTAAGCTGCCCCGCCGTGCTCATGCCGAATGCTCGGCTGTCGCGGGATGTTCTTGGTTGGCAATCGAATGATTGTCTCTCTAGTTGTCTGAATATCGCGCGCTCAACTGAAATACGCAATCTCAACTCGCCGACGCATCTTCGCTTTTGTTCGCTGCGGACGCGGTCACGTCTTCAGGAATTCTGAGCTAGAGCCCCCCGTCGGCGACGGCGGACACGGGTCGAAATTGATCTCACGCTGCTTTGTTGATGTCGCCGTTCAGCCAGGTCAAGTGGTCGATATGTCCGACGTGCCGATGATGATCTCGTTAGCACTTATCTAGTTTGCGAAAGTGCGGCCAAGCTTTTACTTGGCCGCAGGCTGGTCGGGTCTCCCCGTACCGGGCGCTGTTGCCAGACTCTATTGGACTACCATTCCCCGCGCGCGGCCGTCGGGGACCTTGCAGGAACAGCCAGTCCCAAGCCATCCCGGCTCATAGAGCAAGCACGTCTTCACAGAGGTGGCGCAATAATTTCCGTCGGCCACCACACTTTGGTCGGTCACGAGAGGCGCGGTCGCGGCGCCCGCAAGGCCATAAGCACCATAATAAGGGTAGCCGTAGCCGTAGCCGAAACCGTAATTTCTGTACGGATACCAGCCCCGATTCCAACCATAACGCGAGCCCGATCGCCAGCCGTAATTCCTCCAGCCATGGCGCCAACCGCTCATGTGGCGAGGGTGATAACCGCGCCAATAGACCTGATCGGTCAGCGACCCTGGACCGATGCTCGCCTTGTCCGTGACGCTCATGACGCCGGCGTGAACCGGCGCTGCCGTTGCAGCAACCGCCGCAAAGATTGCAGTTGCCAGACCGGTCTTCATCAACTTCAACATTTCTGTCTCCTATTAGGGTCCAGACCCATAAATTGCTTGGCTGATTGATCTGGTTGTGATTCACGGTTTCCGAAAGGAACCGCCGATGATTCTGGACCAGTTCTGGCTGACGGACGCGCAGTTTTCGAAGATCGCGCCGCATCTTCCCACCGACACGCGCGGCAAGGCGCGGGTCGACGACCGCCGGGTCATCAGCGGCATCGTTCAGGTGCTCAAATCCGGCGGGCGCTGGATCGACGCTCCGCCGGAATACGGACCGAAGAAAACTCTCTACAATCGCTACGTCCGCTGGGCCGCGAAAGGCGTGTGGATGGACCTGTTCCACGTGCTCGCGCAAGCCGGCGGGCCGCCCGTGGAAGTCCTGATCGACTCCTCGGCGGTGAAGGCGCATCGTTCGGCGAGCGGCGGTAAAGGGGGGAGAAAAATCAGGCGATCGGTCGCTCGCGCGGTGGACGCACGACCAAAATCCACGCGCTGACCGACGCGAGCTGTCGCCCCATCGCCTTCATGCTCACGGGCGGCAACATCGCCGATTGCACGGCGGGCGCCGAACTTCTCGCACGGCTTCCTCCATGTGAAATCCTGCACGGCGACAAGGGTTACGACAGCAACGCGATCCGGCGGCAAGTCGAGAAAGACGGCGCGATGCCGAACATCCCGCCCAAGGCCAACCGCAAATGGAAGAACTGCTTTTCGCCGTTCCTCTATCGCAATCGCAACGCCATTGAGCGCATGTTCTGCCGGTTGAAGGACTTCCGGCGCGTCGCCACGCGCTACGACCGAAACGCCGCCAACTTCCTCGCCGCCGTTTGCATCGCCGCCACCGTCAGCTACTGGTTATGAGTCTGGACCCTAGCTCGCCAAAAGGAGCCCGCAATTGCTTACTGCGCATCCATCGGGAGTAAATAGAATGCTGGAACGACAAGTCGAGAGGTGAAGCAGCCCTTTAACTATGACCTGAACCTGACTTTTTTGAACCGGGCAAAGAGGAGATTATTCTCTATTGCGGGGGGGGGGAAGAAGGATCAAAAAGCGGTCTTCATGGACACGCCAGCTACGCACGCCCTACAGGTAGTCAAACCTTCGGACCTGCACCGCTTCGTCGTCTTGCCAAAAAGGTGGATCGTCGAAAGGACGCTCGCATGGATAAGCCGCAATCGTCGCCTTGCGCGTGATTTCGAACGTCACGCAACCAGCGCCGCCGCCTTCGTTCGGCTTGCCATGATCCGTATCATGCTCAAACGCCTGACCACGCCAAGCCCTTGATCAGGATTCAAATCTTTCGGGATCGGCTCTTATCATGGATAGTGAAACACACTATCGCTCGTCGCCGACTCACAAAAAAAGCCGCCCAGCGTTTGCTGCACGGCGCGTTTAGCGGTGTGTGGGGTAAAGTCGGAAGCTCAAAAATCGTCGGCGTCCCAGAAAACAGCATTTTTGCCCGAGCGTCGCGTGTCACGCCCTTATCGTAACAATTGATTTTCGCCATCCTATATCAAACCAAGGTCGCCTATATCAAACCAAGGTCGGCTCCACCCGGCGACTTGAGACATCGGCATCTTCATTGCGTCGGTAATATTTATTTTCGGCGCAGGTTCCTCGCCGACAGTAAATTGTCTGGCTGTGCATTGGGGCGGGCCGTAAGAACGTAAGGCGACATGAGTTGAAAAGAGTACAGGTTTGAATTGCTGTGGAGCAACAGCATATGACCGAAGATGCCGCAAATCCGTCGTCGTCGCTTCTGGACGGAGCTTCCGCTATGACGATCGCGTTCGAGGATGATGCGATCCAGGTTCCCGCCGTAGTAATTGCATATGGATTCGATCTTGAACCGCCGATGGTTCAATCACTGATGCGCAGCGCAGAACTGACGAGTCACTGCGAGAAGGGCGAGAAGGAGGATGTCGGACGATACCGGCTGACGTTTTTCTATAAGAATCGGCGTTTTCAGTTGGTCATCGACTCGACCGGCAAAATCCTTCAGCGATCAGTGATCGATTTCGGTGATCGGGAATTGCCGGCCGCGTTGCACAAGCCCGGAATTTAGAATGTGAGCAAGGCTCGATGGGCCCCGACTTCGCTCCGGGTTCACTATGGAGGCTTCCTTTGCAAAGATACGGCTGCGGTGGCGGTCAAACCAGCTCTGCTCGTTGAGCAACTGGCCGTCGTTGATGGCGCTTCAGGGGGGGGCAGCAACGACTTGATTGAAAACGCGCGCCGTCGGAGACAGCTGCGATGTTGGCCGCCCCACGAAATCAGAACGCATCAAGGTACGTGAGTTAATTGCGTGTTCTCCCCAGTCGGCGGATTTTGCGATGAACGCTTTTATCGGCTGTGCGCACGAGACACGCGCAATCGCTCCCCTATCTGACATCAATGCGGCATCGGGGACGCGGCGAGCGGCAGCGCTGCGGGTAGAGGCGGCAAGTACTGTTTTGGGGCGACGGTTGGATTCCGCCAAAACTCCGTGAGGCCCGTGATGAACGTTGATCAAACGCGAAAAGGACTGGTGACAGTATTTGGCGGATCCGGCTTTATAGGACGACATGTCGTCCGCGCGTTAGCCCATAATGGCTGGCGCGTCCGTATCGCGTGCCGACGCCCTGATCGCGCCTTCGATCTGCAGTCACTCGGCGAGCCGGACCAGATAAATCTGATTCAGGCAAATTTGCACGATCCGCAGTCGATCGCCACTGCGCTTGAAGGCGCGGAAGCCGCAGTCAATCTTATCGGGATCCTGAGCGAAAGTGACGATCAGACATTTGCCGATATTCAGTCGCGAGGAGCGCGCACGGTAGCCGAAACGGTTGAGGAAGCCGGCATCACGCGTTTCATTCACATATCGGCGATCGGCGCACGTATCAATTCGCCTTCGGCTTACGCCCGCAGCAAGGCCGAGGGCGAGGCCGCGGTGCACGAACTCGTGCCCCTCGCTTTCATTTTTCGGCCGTCGATCGTGTTCGGTCCAGAGGATGATTTCTTCAACCGGTTCGCAGCCTTGGCTCGGTTCATGCCGATTCTGCCGCTCGTCGGCGCAAGCACGCGGTTCCAACCGGTTTTCGTGGATGACATCGCACAGGCGGTGGCTCTCGCGCTCGACGGCAAGGCGACTCCCGGAACAATCTATGAGCTGGGTGGACCAGAGGTGAAGACCTTTCGTGAACTCGTTCAGTATGTCTGCGACGTCACCCGACGCCACCCGTATTTGGTCCCGCTTTCGTTCGAAATGGGGAAGCTCATGGCGAGCACCACGCAGATTGCCAGCAAGCTGTCCCTAGGAGTGTTCCCCAAATTGCTATCCATGACGACCGATCAGGTTGAATTGCTCCGCCGCGATAACGTCGTTTCAGATGAAGCCAAAACGAACGGAGCGACCTTCGAAGGCCTTGGAATCGCGCCCCGACCGATCGCAGCGGTTGTCCCCGCCTATCTCGATCACAGCCGCGAGGTCGGCCGACCTTTTCCGGCGCGTCCGGATATCGACGAGCGTGAATAGAAGGCGGACCAAAACGTCGCCGCCTACCATAGGATACGGACGGCTTGTTCGACTGGAACGATTGTTGTCACGCCGCCTGCTTGTGCAAAGTGCAGTCGCGTTTGGCGCTCTGAAATAGTTAAACTGCAAACTTCGATGTTTTAACTAGGAGACGAACATGGCCAACAAACAAAATGCAGTCCAGGGCAACGAGAAGATTGTCGCGCTGCTCAATCGCATCATGGAGTATGAACTGGCCGGGGTGGTGCGCTACACGCACTATTCCCTAATGGTGTTCGGCTACAACCGCCTTCCCATCATTTCCTGGCTGAGTGGACAGGCGAATGAATCGCTCGCCCATGCGCATAAGGCGGGCGAACTGATCACTCACATCGGCGGTCATCCGTCACTTGGCATCGGGCCGCTGCTGGAAACCCACAAACACGATATCGGCGATATCCTGCGCGAGTCGCTGGAGCATGAAGCGGCGGCGTTGCAGCTTTACCGCGACCTCTTAAAGGAAGTAGAGGGCGTGTCCGTGATGCTGGAGGAATATGCGCGCAACATGATCTACACCGAGGAACTGCACCAGGGCGAGGTTGACAAAATGCTACGTAAGCCGGGAGATGTGTCCGTCTTTTCTGCATCGGCACAAAAATAAATTCCCGTCTCTCCTGCTCGCATTGACACATTAAATGCTGAGCTCGCGCGGAAACATCACAGAGTTCTTGACTCAGGATGCGCCGCATTCTCGCCGTTTAGCGGGATGGAATCATCATATCACACGCAATCCCGGGCGGACTTCATCACCCCTACGCCCGGATTTAGTTTTCGGCACACACAGGGAAAAGATTTCTCAAAAAACAAGAGAGCCACGCTTATGGACCAGCCCCCCTTTCAATCCATTGTGCACCCGACCGACTTCTCGCTTAGCAACGGCGCCGCTTTCGCTCATTCGGTGCGGCTGGCCATCGCGGCGCGGAGTGCCCTGCATATCCTTCACGTCGACGAAGCGGGCACGGAGGCGGAACGGAACCGCTTTCCGGCGGTTCGCAAACTGCTTACGCAATGGGAAATGCTTGAGCCCGGCGCACCGCCGGAGGCGGTCAAACTTCAACTGGGGGTTAACGTTGTTAAGACTGCACTTGCATCGAATGACGTCGTGCAGACCGTCGGCGCATATGCCGAGCTACATTCGTGCGATCTTCTGGTGATGATGACCCATGAATCGAGCTGGATGCGGAGCATTTTCAAGGGGTCAGTAGCCGAGGCGGCAGCGCGGCTCGCCCATGCACCGGCGCTGTTCCTGCGGGATGGCGATGAGGGCTTCGTGGATGAGGACACCGGCAAGATCCGACTCTCCCGCGTGCTGATGCCAATAGCCGCGGAAGTCGCCCCGATGCATGCCTGGGGCCTGGCCTCCAACATGGTGCGCATGCTGGAGCCTACAGCGCAATTTCACGTGGTTCATGTCGGCGAGACGTTGCCAACCTTCGGCAATCTCCTGCCGCACGTCGATCTGCGACGGGGGCCGGTCATCGAAACCATCCTTGAGGTAGCGGAGAAGATCCGCCCCGATCTCATCGTCATGGCAACGGCGGGCCACAACGGGTTGTTCGACGATTTGCGCGGCAGCACGACGGAACGCGTGTTGCGCGACGCGCCTTGCCCGGTGCTGGCGATACCCTGGACGCAGCGTCGTGATCAGTTTTGAGCAGTGGATCATTGTCTCCTCGCCGCGACAATGAAGAATGCGCGCTTAATTGAAAAGAGGAGGGGCGGCTTTCGTTCTTCTTTCCTTTTACACCGCAATACGCTTGTTGAGACGCGACAGCGTTGACCGTGAGCAGCCTGTGGCGGCAATGATGCTGGACCAGCTTTGCTTGGCCTCCAGCATCTTCACGATGGCGGCGTTGCGCTTGGCGTCCTCGGCGCGGCCGCGATATTTTTGAGCGCTCTTGGCCTTCTCGATGCCTTGCGCCTGCCGTCTCCGGCGATCCTCATAATCCTTGCGGGCGATGGCGGCGAGCACGTCCAGCAACATCCCGTTGATAGCGTCGAACATACGCTCGGTGAATGCGTCGGTTTCGCTGCGAGCCATCAGCCAGCTTGTCGGCAGATCAAGCGCCACGACGCGCACATGACGCGCGGCGATCTCCGCCTTCAGTATATCCCAATCACCCGTGCTCAAGCGCGATAGACGGTCCACCTGCTCCACCAAAAGCAAATCGCCGGGGCGGCAATCGGAGAGGAGCCGGAATAATTCGGGCCGATGAAGCTTTGCGCCGCTCTCGTTCTCGACATAGTAAGCCGCAACGGAGAGGCCGCGCTCGCCGACGAAGCAATCAAGCTCTCCTCTGGCTCGGCTGGCATCTTGATCTTCCGTCGACGCTCTCAAATAAACTCGGACAAACATCGGAACCGCCTCATGGTTCGTTTTGCCTGGTTCTCTCATAATCGGTTCGTTTTGAATGGTCAATCGTCAAAAGAGAACCGGAGCCGAAATGGTTCTCTTGATGTATACCCATAAAAGCGCGTTCTGAGGCTCGGCAGGCCGCCGGCGCCGTGCGAAACTGAGTTGAAACCGCTGTCAACCCTGCGCGATCTCATCGCACAAAATGCCTTCGCGGATTTTGACTGGATGTCCGTGCTTGACTCGGCGTTCCGGGTTGGAACAAAATGAGAACATAAAATGAGGATGGCGCCGTGGTCTACCAAAAGAAACCTGACCAACTCGAGAACCCAGGGCCGGTGATCGGCGAAATGAGGCGCTGCCGCGACGTGGCTATTCGGGCGACGAGTTCGGTCAAGTCACATGGCGTCATCTACCATGCACTGCAGATGGTCGTGGTCGCGATCGACGGAGCAGCCCACGTCATCACGGGACAGCCATACTATTTTTCCGAGGGTGGCACCGGGCCCAGCCAGTCCGAGCGGGCGCGGAGCGAACGCCAGGCCGCCTTTGAGCGTGGCGAGGGTGAGTTGTAGGAGAGACTCAATGGCGCAAGTAACCTATTACGTGGCGTTGCCGTTCCGACATATCGACGGCGAGATAACCGCTGGCGAGCCCCAGGAATGCCGTGACGCCTTTAAGGCTCGTTCCGTCGCGGCAATTCTGGCCAGCGACCCGAATAATTGCGGAGCCGTTGCATTCTCTCGGACCGGGGATGCGGCGCTTGGCGAATTCGATGACGCTGTGGTCATCACTCGGCTGGGCGAGGTCGACGACACGCTGACGTAATCCGCCGCAAGAATCCTGGGGGCGTTACACTCATATCTCGACCGGTGTCGGCAGGGCGATATAGCTGCCCCATCTGGAGGAGTAGCCGAAACACCAAGATCATCGGCAACCGGCTGCACGTGATCCGTTGCGGAAGTTCTCGGGCGCATTTGTGCACACGATATCGATGTCTCAGCTCTATTCTTTTTTTTGAGCCTGAAGCGCTAAAAATCTACTCCTTCAAATTGGCGCGCACTCTGTTGTTGCGTGGACCGTGCTCCACCTCAACATAGCCGAGCAACTCGAGGATTGGAGTAACGTAGTTGGCGAAACGGCCGCGATATCCCTTGCGGAGGGCGTAATAGCCGCCAACCAGATTGTTCGGATCGCGCGCCCAGGCTTCCACCGTCCCGTCCTTCACAGGCTTGCCTTCGTCGGCATTGCCGAATTCCACCCAATCGCCTCTCGTTTTCAACATTGCGCGAAGGTCCTCGATGCAGCGGAGCCGGTAGGACAGCCGCGTCGTGCCGACTTGCACCACTAGGGCCGGAGGATCGAGCGTCTTGTCCTGCCAGACTTGGTAATCGGAGCTTAACGAGGGCGTCTTCAGGATCCAGGCATCGGCCTCATCGCCGCGTCCATAGGTGACCGGGTTCATGTGGCGTGTCCTTCCGAAAGAGCTTGCAGGCCATTGATGCCAGTAGCCCGTTGCAAATCGCTCGCCCGGTGAGCCCTTCGAAGGCTGCTTCTGGCGCACTCCTGCCGCGTGAGAATGCGTTTGTAGCGGCGGCAATTTGGGGTTCAGTGGACCCGTTCGAACAACGCGTCCGTGACGCATGTTGACTCGGAGCCGTCGTGCGCAGGCTCCTCTAAAAGCGCGGCACAGTAAGCGTTGTTTTGATCCCACTTTCGATTTTTGGTTTGATTTGCAAGGCTTTGGTCTCTGAAACGGAGATCGGCTTACGCATACGCTTGATGATAAGCTTGAACCGAAAGCGGTTCGCCAGCTTGAGTTGTTTACGGGGGATGGGCGGTAATATGCTAATGGGCGCTGTTGCGGTTCGGCTTGTTCACGCAGTCAACCCGATAGTCAGCCATTGCTGCTGCCCTTTTCGTAAGAGGATGACCTGCCCGAAACCGCGGGCTTGCGCCGTTGTGCGATGAAAAGGAAGAGCCGAATGGCTAAGATGATCGTCAAAGCCGCCGTAGTGCAGGCGGCACCCGTTCTGTTCGACACGGCGCGGACGTTGAGCCGGCTGCGTGATCTGACCCGGGAAGCAGCGTCACAAGGTTCCGATATCGTCGTCTTTCCAGAGGCCTTCGTCGGCGGCTACCCGAAAGGGCTGGATTTTGGCGCGCGCGTGGGCAGCCGAAGTCTCGAAGGCCGCGACGAGTTCCTGCGCTATTACAGCGGCGCCATCGAGATTCCGAGTGAAGAATGCGTCGCGATGGGAGAAATGGCGCGGGCGCACAAGATTTATCTCGTCGTCGGAGCCATCGAACGCGCGGGCGGCACGCTTTATTGCACCGCGCTGACATTTTCACCTGACGGAAACCTCATCAACCGGCATCGCAAATTGATGCCTACCGCGTCCGAGCGGCTGATCTGGGGATTTGGCGACGGCTCGACGATTGGTATTGCGGAGTCGGAAATCGGCCGGATCGGTAGCGTCATTTGCTGGGAAAATTACATGCCCTTGCTGCGCATGGCGATGTATGCGCAGGGGGTCGAACTCTACTGCGCGCCCACCGTGGACGACCGCGAGACCTGGCTGCCCACCATGCGAACGATCTCGTTTGAAGGGCGTTGTTTCGTCCTGTCGGCTTGCCAATACCTCTTGCGCTCGGATTGTCCCGACGATTACGCGGCGATTCAAGGAAACGAGCCTTCGACGGTTCTGATCCGTGGCGGCTCCTGCATCATCGATCCTTTGGGGCAGGTTCTGGCGCCCCCTGTTTTCGATGCCGAGCTGATCCAATATGCCGAGTTGGATCGACGATTGATCGCCAAGGGAAAATATGACCTCGACGTTATTGGCCACTATGCGCGGCCGGATGTTTTCCAACTGAGCGTCAACGCCAAGGCGCAGACTGCTGTGACAATGAATGACGGGCCGAACGTCTGCGATGGACTTTTTTAGACTTGGCGCAACCTCAAATCAGCGCTCCTTCACGCGTCCTAATTCCGCCTCCTAAGGCGAACGGGTTACTGCTTCGCCAGAAACGCTCCAACTGCGGATAGTGAGGCTCGCTGTCGTTCGTCGTCGGTTCATGAAAATAGCCGCGCAACGCTCTCGCCACGCGGCCTATGATCGTCTGCAATTCCAGATCAATACGAATTTAGGGCGTTTCGCGAGTTACCATCAAGCGTATGTCGTGAAGATTTCCACAGAACGTGCATTGCGCGCTCACTTCTTTACGACTGCCGCGCAAACCCGACCAACATTAGCCCAGATGCGAAATGACCGGGGCTAAGGAAATGAGGGTGAAAACCAAGGCAATCGCGCCGAAAGCCCACAAAAGACCCTTGAAACGGGAAAGGACGCCGCCGTTGATAGTAGTGGTGCTGTTGCTCATTTTGTCTCTTTTCATGGACACGCCTGCGAGAAAGTTCGCATAAGCCGTGCGCAGAGATGTCCAGGAAAGCGCAGCCTACTTACTACTAATGGATGTGGCACCGATCCTATGCAAGCTAGGCTTGACACAGGGAGTAGCGACAGACTGTCGCACGACGAAATTACGGTGACAGTTAATTAAAGCGAGGCAACGCCAACCCGAACCGATCTGCTTCGGATCAATAGCGTCCGGCTGAGAAGAATACAGAACGTTTGCGAGTGCCGCCGCTTCATCGGAGCCGATGCGAAGGCTGGCGACCATATTCGTGATGAAAAATCACGGTATGGCAGCGACGCCAGAAACCTTATCCCTATGATGAATTCTCCATCTCCGGCTTCCAGACACCGACCCCAAAAAAATCGGCCGCAAAACACACCTTCCGGTATAATCTATTGTCATCTTTGCCTTCGACTCCCGTTGATTTCAGGGGCGTGGCTAAGCAGTATCGGTTAGAAGCTGAATGGAAGAATTCGCATGACGAGACCACCGAACCGGTAATGACCGACCGACGCTTTGTCCGTAGCCGAAGCTGTGTTCAAACCAGCTACGCCACCAGCGGCTGAGCCCGGCCGCGCGCAAAGAAAAGGTGGCGTTCTGGTTTCTAAAGAATTGGTGTCGATCAAGCTCGACAGCGATCTGATTGCATATTTTCAAAAGGATGGGCCGGGTTGGCAGGGGCGAATCTACGATGCGCTTCGGCGGGCAGCGGGCTTGTAATCCGGCGAACTCTCAAAGGTGGATCTCTCGCCGGTAAACTCGCCGAAATCCGAGGGCGGCTTTCCGCCGACTTCGTACGCTCGTCATCCTGTCCGGCAATGACCGGACCTGGCGCACCACTGCCGCGCCCCCTGCGCTTAGGCGGGTCAGTTGTTGGAGAATTCCGGGGCGGCGCGTGCTCCTTGCCCGCGCAATGGCGCTGCCGAAGCTTGATAGCGAATTTCCCGTGAGGCCCATAAAAGGGAGGCATCGTCGGGTTGCATCCGCAGGCTCAACGCTGACATGACCGACCGCTATCAGCGCGTCAGAAAGGGCATACGCGTGGTCGTGAGTTCAGGGCGTGACACAACTCGTCATCGGCCCCAAAATTGAAGTCGTCCTTGAAGACCACGCATCTTCGCGTCGAAATCAAACGATGCTCAGAACGCCACAAAGCATCTGCGCATCGTTTGAGACGTTAAGCGAGGAACAATTCCTTAACCAGACCTGCCTAGCGTCACCCCCGGACCGCGTTGCGTATCGAGTCCGATCTCAGAAGACCCGTTCCGGACAAGCCCGGACGGGATTTCTTGTTGGGATGTTTGCCGCCGGGCAGGAGTGTAACATGAGTGGACCAGATGGGATTGCGAGTGATCGGCTTCGATCTTTCGTCGAGCGCATCGAGCGGATCGAAGAAGATCTCAAAGCGATGAACGACGATAAAAAGGACGTCTTCGCCGAGGCCAAGGGCGAGGGCTTTGACGTAAAGATCCTGAAGGAGGTAATCCGCCTCAGGAAGCAGGACCAGGACGAGCGTGACGAGCGCGACGCACTGGTCGACATTTATCTTCGTGCGGTCGAAACGGTCCCAGCCGCAAGGGCTCAGGCTGCCGAGTAGGCTGAACCCGCCCGGAACGGAAATCGTCCGGGCGGCGTCCCGTTGGCGACGCGCAAATAGACCTCGACCGGCACTTATCCGTGTTTAACGGCATGCCGAGAGTCGTCAAGCGCTTGGCGCGAGCCGGCATGTGCGGCGGCGAGGAACTGCGTCTCGCGACCGCGGATGGAGAAACCCTCGTCGCTTGGTTTTTCCCGGCGAAGAGTGGGCTGCCGCTGATCCTGTATTTTCATGGCAACGCCGCGCGCTTGTCGATCGAGTTCCGCGCTTCGCATGATTACGGCGAGGGGCTATGGTCTTCTCGCTGTTTCCTATCGCGACTATGGCGGCTCCGCCGGTTCGCCAATGCAACACGGCTTAATGCAGGACGGTGAGACCGCCTATCGAGAAGCGTGCGCTCGAGGCTATAACGGCAGTCGCATTGTCGTGATGAGCGCGTCGCTTGGGACGGGCGTCGCGACCGTCATCGCGCGATGCATGACTCAGCCGCGCTAGTCCTCGAGGCGCCGTATTTTGTCGGCGCGGGACGTCAACTCAGCGCACTACTCGATCTTCCCAGTGCGCTGGTTGATGCTCGATCAGTTCCGCTCGGACCTCGCGATCCGTCGAGTGCATGTTCTGGTTCTTATGGTTCATGGAGAGGAAGACGACGTCATTCCAATACGCTCGGCCAAGCGGCTTTTCGAACTTGCGAATGAGCCGAAAACTTTCGTCGGCGTCCCCGGCGGCGGCCACCTCGTTCTGGAACGGGCCAACGTATTTTCGCGTAATTGCGAATGGATCGACGAGAAAACCTTGATATCCCATGGATAGGCTGCAATCGCGGATCATTGAAGCTCTTGATCCCGAAGTAATCCAACACAGGGTCATCCCGACGACGTTCAGGGATTTACTTCGAGAGAGAGGCGACGAAGTGTCGCCACTTCTCTGAAGCGTTAGCGGCGTAACTCGCATGAAACGAATCGCGGAAAGATTCGCCATTTTCGATGCGCGATAAGAGCTGTGCGAAGGCGTCCGGGTCGCGCTTACGCAGCCATGCGACGAACATTCCAGCCTGTCGATAGGCGAGGCGCTGGCGGAAGGTGACGAAATCGTCGTGGAACGGATCGTTTGGCGGTTCGATTTCGAAGCGGATCGAGGCGAAATCGCGCCACCTGCCTTCGTCCGTCACCATGATCGCGTAGCCCTTGACGAGCGCCCCGGCGGCCTCCGCTTCGCTCACGCCCTCGGCGCCGCCGCCGTCCGAGACCATCACGGCCAAGCCTTCCGTGAACCAGCTCGGCGGACGGGCGGCAAACAGCGAGGACCGCCAGCCGAACAAATGCGTGTGAGATAATTCGTGCGTCAGAACGCCGGGGAGCCTCGCGCGCTCCTCTCCACACAGCGTCGGCGACAAGAGGACGCGCCCGGAGCGGGACACCGCGGCGATGGCGGGATCGTCGAATCCGTTCGCCCGCGCATAGTTTTCGTAGGAGGCATAGACGCCGATCGTCGGGCTTCGGGCAAAGCGGCGGCCCTGCACGGCCTCGACGCGCGTCACGGCAGCGGTTAGCAGCGCGGCGACCTCAAGGGCGCAGACCTTCGCTTCGGGCTCGAAATGAATACCGCCGACGCCTTCCAGCGCGGGCAGGTCGTTTGGATCATTGAAGAGCGCGACGAGATAGTGGCGCAGCATCGGGAAGACCGCGACGCCGACGCAACTCGTCGCGACCAGCGCCAATTTCGAGACGGCGGCGATCTTGTTGAAACGATGCACCTTCATCGGTCACGTCGAAGCAAGGGCTTGGTCCACTCAGGCGGGAACCACCTCACTTGCAGGTCCATAGCGCCTCTCGCCGAATTGATCGTTGTCAGACGTCAGATGTGAATGCTGAGCGAGAGCCTCGGACAGCCAGCTCTCATGAGGCAGAATAGCATCATTGAGCCAGCATCGCCTGCGTCGCATCTTTCCGTGACCGGTAGAACTCCCAAAAAGCTCCTACCGGGCATGCTGGTCGAGAAACCAACGGCACGCGTCAAAATCCTGCCGATAGCCTTCGGGCAAGCTTACTTTCTTTCCGCGCGCAACTTTTGCACCTAAGCGATTGGCGGTCGGCGCCTGGGAACGAGCGGATACTCGGTCATGAGCGCTGGCGGCTGGGGAGGCATTTGTCGACGACTGCACAGTCTTCGTTTCGCGACGGGTGCGAACCGCCTTTCTTCATGCTGGCCCCGCGTCCATGATGCGTTCGTGCAAATGGCTTGCGACGCGCCTTTATGGCGTTGAGTGTCAGCCCGTTCGTCTGCGTGGAGCTGCTCGACTTCCACAGCCTTGCCACGCACGAGCGCGACCCGCAATGCCTTGGCGCGCATGGTCATGACTGCGGCGGAGCGGACCACCGCGCCGGGTTCGTCGGGCGCTCCAACGATGCCGCCAAGGTGTCCCGCGAGAGAAATGCACAAGTCGCGAAACTTCTACGCACGCTGCGGCCGTCGACGCCGCCCAATATCGTCGAGCCGATCGACATCGCGGATCGATTTATCTTTGACACTTTGACGGCGCGCAGACGGTTCGGCCGCGATGGCGGCAGTGTGTGCGGCTGTTTTCAAGCGCTCTGCTACCCCGTTGTTACCCTTTCAGGGCTTCTTTCGCCAAGTGACTGCCGGGCTCGGACATCGGACTCTCCTAAGGGTTCAGCCCTCTCATCCGATTATCTTATGCGCAAGTGGGAGATTTCCAATTCTAAGGACCACAGCAGCGTCATCGGCGTCGAACTACGTCTTGGCTTCACGGAAGAGCCGAACGTTGAGCGTTATCTCGAGAGTATGGCTCGCCACAAGGAGACCGACCTGCCGACACATCCCCGGAAATGGATCGTTCATGTCTCCCACGAGAAGTTGCTTCCCGCCATGCGAATGAGCCCGCTCAAACGCTTACGATTCTATCTGTTCTTGTTCCTGCGCCTCGTCTCTCGCCTCTCCTATTACGCTTATGGCCTTGGCGACAAAGTGCTGCTTTTCGCAGAGACATGCCCGTCAGGGTGCGATAATAAATGGGTGGGCCAGTGCTGAACCGCCCTCGAACGATCGTTCCACTATGAAATATTGCCTGACAACCCATCGGAATGAGCTTTCTCCATTTTAGGCGAAGGTGGTTGTGATCCTACCAGGGTGCGCGAGACTTGAGCGACATGGAGGCTCTTGGCACGTCATCGCCACGTGAGAATGCGTTTGTGGCGGCGGTAATGTGGGGACTGGATGAATGTGAGGAGTATCAGCCGTTTTGCTCCGTTCCTTGTCGAACGCCAATCGACCGCTCAAACCGTGGTTTCGTCCCCGTGAATTCAGTAGCATGCAGTTTGACGAAGTCGTACATGCCGATCGGTTTCTGGCCGGTGACGAGGCAGGCGCCGTGTCAACGTCCGTAACCCTTTCCTGTTTCATTTTAGCTGACAAGCTCCAGCAAATGCCGCCAAGTGATCTTGTGAGCCAAAACTACGATCGTGAACACGATCATCAGCGCGTTGACGAGGCGTATTTGGTCGCTAGCTAGGTTGCTGTTCGAACCTGACTGCTGTTCATCGATCGCCGCGCGCTCTCGAACGAACATAAATCCCGGACCAAGTCAAACGGAGGGAAGCCGCCATGACGAAGACTCGATTATTGGCCAAACCTTTCTCGACGGCGGTCATCGGGGCGATGTGGTTGCTCTCCTTCCCTTGCGCAAACGCGGCGGAAACCGCCACGGCGCCCAAGCTCAAAGTCGACGACAATTCATTCAAATGCATCACCGAAATGACTCCGGTGCGCCACTTCCATGTCGACAATCTCCTCGGAAACTTGGCGGGAACGGTGGCCGCCGCGAAGGCCGGCAGAGGCGAGTATCCGGAAGGTTCGGTCGTGCAATTGATCCCCAACGAAGTCATGATCAAGCGCGAGAAGGGATTCAGCCCCGCCACCCGCGACTGGGAGTTTTTCTATATCGACGTGGACGAGCATGGATCGAAAATCTTCAGACGCGGTTTCGCCGAGGTCGACAACCGGTTCGATCAGAACTGCTTCGCCTGTCACGTGCAAGCGCGGGCGGAATTTGATCTCATCTGCGAGCAGGATCATGGATGCGCTCCGATCCCGATCACGCGCGCTATGTTCGGCGCGCTGCAAAGAACCGATCCGCGCTGCAAGAATCGGCTGCCCGTGAGCGCCGAAGACGCGCAGGCGCTCAAGGAGCTGGGCGAAATCGTCAAGGCGCTAAAAGCGAGCGGAGAAGCCGGCAAGCCGTGAATCACAGCAGAACGAGGGCGCGCATGTGTTAGTCAAGAGGAGATAGCCGTCCTCTCGAACGTCGCCCGAACCACGGCCGGCGCCGTCTTACGCAAGCTCGAGGCGAGTGGCTGCATCGAGCAGTGCTGCCGCCGCATTCGTATTCTGACGCCTGACGCGCTGAAGGGCGTGCTGCAAGGCTCACAGACCTAGTTAAAGTCCGCTAATGTGAAGGTTTTCGGATGCCGGCCCTTCGCGGACAACAGCCGTCGCGGCGATCCGGGGCCAGCGTTTGAAAACCTCCAAAGAAGGAAACCGCGAGTCGGAAGGGCGCCTTCGCCGCCGCGAGCTATGGGGATTTGAGCGTCGCTGGCGTCGGTTGACGAGTGGCCGCAATGACCATCGAAGGCGATTTCGAGGGA
This sequence comes from uncultured Alphaproteobacteria bacterium, assembly GCA_963697595.1. Lineage (GTDB taxonomy): Bacteria > Pseudomonadota > Alphaproteobacteria > Rhizobiales > Beijerinckiaceae > Methylocystis. The sequence goes on from CAVOON010000001.1 coordinate 24,345, forward strand.
TAGAGCGTAGCCAAGAGATGTTCTCTGCCGGCTATGGGATGATATTTTTCGCGGCGGGCGTGCTCAAGAGAGACAGCCGGAGGATGTTTGGACGAGCGCCAGCGGCGCCGTCGAACGACCAGCGGCAAAGAGCGGAGTCGCAGCGCTGCGGGTGATGCGATCTCAATCATGAGGTGTCGATCCTGATTTCGCCGAGCGAAGAGTCGCGCGAAGCGCGTCCGCGTTCGAATGTCTCGATGACGATCATGCGGCCGCCGCAGCATGGGCAAGGATGCGCGAGGACGCGCGGCTCCGGTTGATCGGCGTCTTCGGGGCGCTTGTCTTGTTCGCGTGGGATCGTCGCGGCGAGCAACTCGCGCGCGCGGGCGATGTTTTGGGCGCGGACGCCGCTGGCGAATAGGCCGTAATGGCGAATGCGGTGAAAGCCGGTCGGCAGGACATGGATGAGGAAGCGGCGGATGAACTCGTCGGTCGCAAGCCGCATGACCTTTTGCCGCGCGCGACCTTCGACCCGATAATCCTTGTATTTGAAAGCGACGCCGTCGCCGTCGTTGGCAAGCAGGCGGCTGTTGGAGATGGCGACGCGGTGGGTGTAGCGCGACAGATAGGCCAGCACCGCCTCGGGGCCGCCAAAGGGGCGCTTGCTGTAAACCACCCATTCGACCTTGCGTGACGGCGCCAGATACTTCGCGAATGCGTCGCTGTCCGCGAAGTTGGCAAGCGCGCCAAAGAATTGCAGGCTCCCGGCGGCATGGGCGGCGACGAGCCTTTCCAGAAACAGCCTGCGGAACAGCCGCGAAAGCACGCGCACCGGCAGGAAGAAGCCCAGCCGACAGGCTGCCCAGCTCTGACCGTCCAAGGAAATGCCGCCGCCTGGAACAATCATGTGAACGTGTGGATGGTGGGTGAGCGCCGATCCCCAAGTGTGCAGCACGGAGGTCACGCCGATCCGCGCGCCCAGATGTTTGGGATCGGCGGCGATCGTGATCATCGTCTCGGCGGAAGCCTTGAACAGAAGGTCGTAGACCACGGCCTTGTTCTGATAGGCGATGTCGCCGATCGCCGCTGGCAGAGTGAAGACCACATGATAATAGGGGACAGGCAGCAGTTCGGCCTCGCGCTCGGCCAGCCATCTCTTCGCCGCCGCGCCCTGGCACTTCGGGCAATGCCGATCGCGACAGCTGTTGTAGGCGATGATTTCGTGGGCGCAGTCTTCGCAGCGCGCGACATGCCCGCCGAGGGCCGCCGTGCGGCAGCTCTCGATCGCTGACATCACCTTCAATTGCTCAAGGCTCACGTGGCCGGCGTTGGCCTTGCGCCATGCCGGTCCGTGGTCACGGAAGATATCCGCGACTTCCAGAACAGCCCGCCCCATGACCGCCAGAGCTTATGCGGGCGACTTGTCGCCTCCGGATTGCAACGGGGTCAGGCGATCCAGCGGGCTCATCACGTCGCGGATGGTGTTGGTTGCGACGCGTGTGTAAAGCGCGGTGGTATCGAGCTTGGCGTGTCCCAACAGAACCTGGATTACCCGGATATCGATGTTCTGCTCAAGCAAGTGCGTTGCAAAGCTGTGCCGCAAAGTATGCGGAGTGACGCGTTTGGTGATCTCGGCCATATGAGCCGCCGCATGGCAGGCGCGATTGAGCTGACGCGTCGACATCGGGTTGATCGGGTCCAGCCCAGGAAACAGCCAGACTTGTGGCCGCGCGATCCGCCACCAGTCGCGCAAAAGCTCCAGCAACTGCGGCGAGAGCATCGCGTGACGATCCTTGCCGCCCTTGCCTCGTTCCACACGGAGCATCATGCGCTGGCTGTCGATATCCGAGACTTTTAGCGAGACCACCTCGGAGACGCGCAGACCGGCGCCATAGGCGACGCTGAGCGCGGCCTTGTATTTGACGCCGGGCGCCGCCTCCAGCAGGCGCGCCACCTCCTCGGGGCTGAGAACGATCGGCAGCTTGCGCGGCTCGTGGACGAAGGTCAGATGCCGGGTCGCCTCAGCCCGATCGAGCGTCACGCTGAAAAAGAACCGCAACGCCGTGACCGTATTGTTGATCGTCGGCGGGCGGACGTGGGTCGCGTTCAAGTGCAATTGGAAAAGACGCAGGTCTTCGGCGGTGGCCATGGCCGGCGATCGGCCCAGGAAGTTCGCCAGGGTCTCGACCGCGCGGATGTAATTGCGTTGCGTCTCCGAAGCTAAATGCCGGACGGTCATGTCTTCGATCATGCGCCGGCGAAGCGGGGTGGTGCACTCCTTTGTCATGCGCTGCTCCTGTCTGAAGCGAGGTTGCTAACCCCACGATCTTCAGACAGTTCGCCGTCCACCCGTTACCCACCGCCCTCCCAAAACACCCCGGAACGCCGGCCGCAAACTACCGCGAGAGCGATTTAGTTCTATGACCCCAACCGGACGCTCCGCGTCATTACCGCTGGTCAACCCGCGTGATTGGCGGAGGCTGCCACGTTTGCTGAACGAGATCGTTCCCCGGCAGGTAGGTGCGAAGGATCAAGAAAAACTGTCCATCGGGTGCGGGCAGCCAATTGGCTTCCTTATCGGCCCCGGGCGAATCCTTTTGGACGTAGATTGTGAGACTGCCGTCGGCTTCGGTTTTCATCCCGCTGCGATCACCGCGCGAGTAGCGGTTTATCGGGTTGGCTACGAGATTGTATTGCAGGTTATACATCGTCACCGACCAAAACGCCTTTACGTCAGGCAAGGCACCTTTTTTAAAGTGGATGACGTAGCGGTTCTTCCCCGACAAAGGCTGCTTTTCACTGTCCACGGAGACGTTTAAGTAAATCGCCTCTATGGGGTCGTTGGCGACAAAGCCCGCGAGCATCTGTACGTCGCGGAATAACCAGTCTCCGCTTGGTGTTGGTCTTCCTGTAGCGGGCGGCGGATAATTCCAACCATTGACCTGCTTTTGCAGGTAGCCCCCCGTAAATGCTCCTGCGACGATCCTTCGTCCGTCCACGGCGGCGCGGATTAGCCCACGCTTTGTGCTGGGGTTCTGGGCGTCCACATCGAGCCCCGGCCCGACGCCAATGCGGGCAAACGATTTTACCAAGTCGGCGTCGCGTGAGCTGGGTGGAACATCGAGCATAGCGCGATTGATCGTCTTCCACTCAGCGAGCGGGTCAGCCTTCGGGTCCAAGGGCTTCCATATTTCCGCGCCCTTGGGTGGAGTCGTGTCCTTCTTCCCCCATTGAGAGAGAGGAGTGAGTTTGTATTGGTCTTGGATGGCGTGAACCGTTGTCAGGTCGGCTTCGTCTTTCACGAACGTACGACCGAGAATCGTCGCCCACGGTGTCGATGAAGCGGGCAATAGCTTGATCCCGGAGGGCAGCTTTCCTTTCCAGCCCGGACCGACAATCGCATAGTTTCCCGCTTTGGCGCCGGTCGCACGGGTACCGACGTAGGCGAAATTGTCGCCCATGAAGTCCACGATCTCCATTGTGTAGTAGCGATCACGAATTTCCGGCACCGACAGAATGACAGGCTCATCCTTGAGGTAAACCCATGCACGAGAATAGAGCGTGTCGTTGTTGGGAGCGCCGCCGTTTAGGTGTTCCGCATCCTCCAACTTCCGAACATGATGGAAGCGATCTGCCTGTCTGTCGATGGCTTCGGTGCGCGTCCATCGCGCGTCGGGCATGTATGCCCATGGAAAGCTGTAGAGGTATGCCTGCACGCCGAGCGTGTAGGCATATTGCTCTTGCCAGTCCGCAGGCGGGGCTGATTGACCCTGCGCGTGTGCGGTGCAAGAGAAGCCCAGAGCGAAAAGAACTGCGCCAAGCATGGGTCGCCACGCGAGAGGCACGGGCAGTCCCGCCCAAATCCAACCCAAAATCATGGCAATCTCCTTACTTAATGCTTGAGCGCGACGCCGAGCCTTTGGGAATAGAATAGCAGCCACGGTGGTTACGCAACTTTTTCACTGAGGGCGTTGATCAATCCCGACGCTCGTTACCGCGGACTCCCACAAAGTCGGGTTATGACCCCCTCCGGTCATTCCACGAGCTAAGGCGGCGCGGGTTCCCACAGTGTTGCGCTCACATGGGATTTCGCCTGTCAAGGTCATTAGGGATACGGCATAAAACGACCTCCTCCTGGAATTACGGAATCCAAGTCTAAGCCCGACTAAATGACGCGGCTCGTTCGACGAGCCTGATCAAACTCACATACGGTCGCCGCTTGTGTTGCGGCCGCACCAATATCCGGCATACGGCGGCCAGGGCTCAGAGCGACGTGACCATTCTGGTTACGGGAGCCGGGGCAGTTGCGTGAGGAGGGCGATCTGAGTTGGCTCAAGGGAATTCTCGGCGGTGTCATTGGCGCTGACGCTTTGTCTCTCATCAAGAACTACGTCGATAAGAAAGGCGGCCTTGAAGGGGTCGTCAAAGAATTTGAGAGCGTCGGACTGACGAACAAGGTTCCCTCATGGGTGTCGGCGGGCCCCAATCTCTCGATCAACTCCATCGAGGTAAAGTAGGCCCTCGGCCTCGACAAGCTGACCGAAATGGCCAAGAGCGCTGGGATTCCGGTCGATAAGCTCAAAGACCCCCTTGCCGAATATTTGCGGATTGCGATCGACAAGGCGACGCCGGAAGGCAAACTACCGAGGAAGGACATCGCCTGATTTGGTCTGAAAAACCATTGCGGTGACCGCGAGTCTCGTCGCGGCGCGGGCTGTGCGCGATAACCTCCTATAACGAGCCGGCGGCTTGGATCAGACCGCCTGAATATTAGAGGGGGTCGCATGGATTGATTCAGATTGGAGATGCTCCAGCTAAGGCGTGAGACGTCGGTATACCGCCGCGCCTCGGACCTGCATCATCAGGAGAGCGAAATGGGTTTACTTGATTTTTTGACCGGCAAGAGCAAGGCCGCGCCGGCGCCGGCAGGCGCCACAGACACGACGGCGGCGCCCGCCGAGGAGCTGAAGAAGGAAATCGCCAAGCATGGTCTCGATGCGTCCAAGGTTGATGTCAAAGTCGAGGGTGGCAAGGTCACTTTGGGCGGTGCCGCTCCAACGACGGCCGAAGCCGAAAAGATCGCTCTCGCGGTTGGAAACACGAAGGGCGTGGCGCAGGTCGAAAACAACATCGTGGCGGCGAAAGTCGAAGCAGAATCGAAAATCTACGTCGTGCAGCCGGGCGACACTCTGTGGAAGATTGCGGAAACGCAATACGGACACGGCAAGGGCGCCAAATATCAGGAAATTTTCGAAGCGAATAAACCGCTCCTGAAGGATCCGGATCACATTTATCCTGGCCAGAGATTGCGGATTCCAGCCTAAACGAAGCGAACTTGCTGACGAATCCCTTGTCAACAAGGGAAAGATGGGCCCGATAGATACCACGTGAAAAATCTCGGATGGATCCGAACCCTAAGGGGGCTGAAATGTCACTAATCACAAGCATTCTTGTTCAGGCTGTCGCCGGCGCGCTCGGCGGCAATGCAGCCGGCGGAATATTGAAGAACATCAACCTCGGCCCGATCGGTAACTCGATCACTGGCGCTCTTGGCGGCGGCATCGGCGGCCATCTTTTGCAGGCGCTGATACCGGCTTTGGCTGGCGCTGCAGGAAGCACCGCCGGAGGCTTCGATATTGCCGCCGCTGCGGGTCAAGCAGTGGGAGGCGGTTTCACCGGCGCGATCGTCACCGTGGTTGTCGGATTGATCAAAAATGCTCTGATGGGGGCGAAGAAAGCCTAGAACGCGCGCCCGGGATATTCGCCCGCATGCGTATGTAGTTCACAAGTCGACCTTCTGTCTTTGGTAATCGCACCGCTTCCTTTGCCTCACGGCGTGCGGCCGGTATCCGAGCCGAGGAGCTGGTGTTCCAAACAAACCAATTTAGCAAGGGAGGGAAGAGAAATGGTCGATAAGGCTGATTTTTCGCCGGTAGAGTGGAAAAAGCTAATCCAGGCCCCACTGCTTGCCGGCTTCGCCGTCACCGCCGCGGACCCGAGCGGATTTGTTGGGACCCTTCAAGAGGCATTTTCAGAAGCGCGCTCTCTTGCAGAAGCAAAGACGAGTGGCGCCGGCTTGATTAAAACAGTCGCTGAGGAAATCTTGACCTCGAGCGGGCGTGCGGAGGCTCGCGAGGGCATCCGCACGATCACGCAGGGCGCCAAGCTCGACGAGATAAAGGACAGAGCGCTGGAGGCCCTGAAGGAGACGACGGCAATCCTCGACACGAAGTCTCCTGGCGAGAGCAAGGCTTTCAAGAACTGGCTCGCGCAGATTGCGGAGAAAGTGGCGGAGGCCGGCACGGAAGGCGGATTCCTCGGCTTTGGTGGTGTCAAGGTCAGCGACAAAGAAAAAGCGACGCTGGCGGAAATCTCCACGATTTTGGGCGTCTGAAAACGCGAAATGGCGACATCAGGGTAAAGTCGTATAGGTCACCACAAGCGAACAGTTTTCAAAGACCAGACCCCAAGAAACGGCCCGCGCGGATTTATCGCGGGCCGTTTTTCTTTATTCAGATTGCAATGCATGATGGAAACCTGAGAACGTCGGCTTGTGGTGCTCTGCGTAATTGGCGAGGCGTCACTCTATTTCCGAAGTCGAGGGAGAAGCCGCCGCCCAAAGGTCAAAGCCGGCACGAGTGAATTTGACCCAAAGCCGCCAAAGGGCATTGCCTGACCCTACGCAAAAACACCGTTTCGGAGTTGAGAACCTTGTCTTCGTCTGAGAGCGGGGAAGCGCGGCTATCACCTTTGGTTCCACATTTAGAGGTCCAATGTCGGGCTCGGCGGCGACGTAACGCGAACCTCCACCGTCATTCCCTGAAATGTGTCCGCTGCTCCCACGAAATTTCCAGTCACGGGCATGGCCTGTCGGATGTCGCGACCAACGGCGACGGGAATGAGATTGAAGCCGCCGACGCTGCGATTTGTCGGATCGAATGTAATCCATCCTGCGCCTGGCACATACACTTCGGCCCAGGCATGGGTTGATCCAGCGTTCGCAGAACCCCTTAAAGCTTGATCCGGATTGTACAGATAACCGGAGGCGATCCGCGCTCCAAAGCCGAGACTACGCACAGCTTCAACATAGAGGACCGCAAAATCGCGGCAAGATCCCAAGCCTCGATCCAGAGTTTCGGTCGGCGATTGAACTCCTTCGTCATCCCGGCTCTGATAAACCACCGCTTGCGAAACACCGGCGCTGAGATCCTTAAGCAGAGACAGCGTGTCCGTCTGGTTGTGCGCGACAAACCCCTGCGCCCAAGCGCGCAACCGTCCTGGCGGGTCCGGGCACTGTTGAACCGTCAAGGCGCCGAGGTCGATCCACTCATCGTCACAGTATTTGAACGGATAACAAATACTCGATGCGGATATGTTGAAAACGGGCCACGCCGGCGCATCGAGCTGGAGTTCCACGACGCTCTCAATCTTGAGAATGTCGGCCATGCTCTGAAAGGTCGCCATTGCAACAGCATTGCCGAACACATCGAGAGCCCAGGTCACTTTTGCGGCGGGAGAAACCGCTACTTCGCTCGAAATCACGCGCAGATCGCGACTCTCTCGCGGGCGAATCATCATTCGGTGCGGTCCAAAGCCTACGCGTTGACTGTAACTGTAGCTCGTTCGGTGATGAATTTTGAGCGTAATCATGGAGAGCTCCAAGAAAGGATTGTGTAGCAATCGAGCTACGGCGTTTCCCGGGATGCGCACTTTTTGGTGGGCCAGCTTCGCCTCGTCGAAAAATCGATCGCCGCAGCCGAGCAGATCGCTTTTGCTGGCGCTCGGAGGCTGCGGCGCTCGTCGCTAGATCCTGCCCATCACGACAAGGACGAGCACAACAATAAGCAATGTCCCGAGGGCGCCAGACGGAAAGTAGCCCCAATTGACGCTATGTGGCCAAGTCGGTATGGCGCCGACGAGCATTAGGATAAGCACAATCAAGATGATGGTTCCAAGTGACATGGGGCTTCCTTTCAAAAGAAAATAAGGTTTGAGGCAGGCGTATCAGCTTTTTGGTTGTGGTCGATCTTCGGTTTTGAAGTGGAGACGAGCGACGGCGACCAGAGCGCCGTCACTCGGATGATTAATAGTCTCAACGCTTTTGACGCAGTGCGCGAGATCGGGATGGTGGCGCGCAAGATGGGCGCTCAGCTCCGACTTGGCGCTTGCCGGTCCGGTGATTAAAATCGCCTTTGCGTCCGCAATCGCCGCTGTGACTCGTTCTAAGAAATCTTCATCCGATCGCGCGTCCCCGCCGGTCCCATCTTTATGTTGGATGCGTCGACTCGGACGATGCGGATTAATGAGGATGTGATCGACCTCCGCCATGCTCAAATGAAAAACTTTTGCCTCCCGATGGTCGATCCAGACGATTGCGTGATAATGGGCGGGCATGGAGTTATTCCGGGATCATTTGAGGATACGTTGGCGGCGCGGCTGGATCACCCCTGCACTTGCGTTGCCCAAGGAAACTACTCGTCGCACTATCGCGCTTCGGCGTATCTGCGGTAGCCTCGGAATCTACTCAAAAGACGTGCTATTGTGACAAGCTGCGACGCTTGATTGCGCCCGCGCTCGAACGATTGCGCTTGAAAAAATCAATCGGAACTCGAGTTTTCGAGGGTTTCGAGGCCCGGAGCCAAACGCTATCTGCACTCGCCGACGCAAACGCGCAATCCGCACGCATCACCCAAGAGGCTAGGCCCGTGAACGAGAAGGCCACCAACGAAGAACTCAACGCGCTAAACGAAAAGCTTCACGAGGCGCTGGCGCTTCAGCGCAAAACCTCCAATGATCTTCAGAACATTCTGGAAAGCTCGGGGATCGCGACGATCTTTCTGGACGATGAACTCAAGATACGTTTCTTTACGCCTGCCGCCACGTTGTTGTTTCGAGTGATTGCCACGGATATCGGTCGTCCTCTCGCCGATTTCTCTTCGCTTGTGGACGACGAAGACCTGATCTTCGACGCATCACAGATCCTCGACGATCAGACACCCATCGAAAAAGAAGTTTCGACACGAAACGGGGTTTGGTACAATCGGCTTATTCTACCGTACCGCAACCATGACGGCGGAGTCGAAGGCGTGGTGATCACCTTCAGAAACATCACCGAAAACAAGCGCGCGGCGGAAGCTCTGGCCGATGCCAAGCAGATCGCCGACAACGCCAATGTCGCCAAATCGCGCTTCCTCGCCGCCGCGAGCCATGATTTGCGGCAGCCGCTGCAAACCATTCGCCTGCTGCAAGGCTTGCTGACAGAAAAGGCGCCTGGCGACGAGGCGCAAAAACTCTTGAAACGTCTTGACGCCACGGTGGGCGTGATGTCGGGAATATTGAATACGCTGCTCGACATCAATCAACTCGAAGCAGGCGCTATACATCCAGATTTGGAGAACTTCTCGTTGAAAGAGCTGTTTGAACATCTCGACGAGGATTTCGGCTATCACATGCGCGCGCAAGGGCTTGAGTGGCGCGTTGCGTCGAGCACCTGCATGGTCCGAAGCGATCCACGTCTGCTCGAACAGATTTTGCGAAATCTTCTGTCCAACGCTGTAAAATTCACCGCGGTCGGAAAAGTGTTGCTTGGCTGCCGTCGGCGCGGCAACACAATTCATATCGAAGTTTGGGACACTGGCCCTGGCATTCCCGAAGAACATCGTCAGGCGATTTTCGAAGAGTTTCATCAAATGAACAACCCCGCCCGCGAGCGCGCCAAAGGACTGGGGCTCGGGCTCGCTATCGTCCATAGGCTTTCAGCCCTGCTCGGTCATCCGATCAATCTGAAATCAAACATAGGGCGCGGCTCGATGTTCAGCATCGCAGCGCCCCTCGCCGTCGGCGAAAGGATGACTTCCAGACTTTCGCAAGGAAATCCGGCCATTGAACGCGCTGGAGATGGCGCTTTGATCCTTCTCATTGAGGATGATCCGACGATTAGAGACTTGCTTGAAGAGCTGTTGCAAGCCGCCGGCCACCGTACGATCAATGTCGCAGATGGCGTCGCCGCGCTCGCAACTTCGGAACTACCAGACCTCATCGTGGCCGACTTCAATCTTCCAAACGGACCAAATGGCGGCGAGGTTGTCGTCAAGCTACGGGAATCATTCGAGCGACGGATTCCGGCCGTTGTGCTGACCGGGGACATTTCAACTCAAACCCTGCGCGTCATCGCCGGGCTTGGCTGCACTCATCTCGACAAGCCGGTAGAGGCGGCGGAACTATTGCGCACCGTCTCGCATCTCCTTGCAGCGGCGACGCCGCAAAAACGAGGAAACCATCGCGAAGGCCCGTTGCCTGCTACAGTGTTCGTTGTCGACGACGACGCGGATCTGCGTGGAACGATTGGCCAGACGCTCGAAACGCAGGGCTGGCTCGTCGAAACCTATGCGAACTGCGAGGCTTTTCTTGCGGCGTTGGGCGGACGTAGGGGATGCCTCGTAATCGACGCCATGTTGCCCGGCATGGATGGATTCGAGTTGTTGGCGCAGTTGAAAGTCGACAAGATTATTCTGCCGTCTATCATGATTACCGGACATGGCGACATATCGATGGCGGTCAAGGCGATGCGATCCGGAGCTTGCGATTTTCTTGAAAAGCCCTTTCGCCATGACGAGCTCATCGAGAGCATCAAGCACGCCCAAGCGAAAAGTCGGGACTCCAATCTACCATTGCAGCGGCGCGCAGATGCAGCGGCGCACCTTACCGACCTGACGACACGTCAACGGCAAATATTGGATCTTGTGCTTGCCGGACACCCCAGCAAAAATATCGCCGCCGACCTCTGCATCAGTCAGCGCACAGTGGAAAATCATCGCGCCGCCATCATGCGAAAAACCGGATCCCGCTCGATCCCCGCACTGATTCGACTTATGGTGGCGGCCGTCTGAGCAGCGATCGTTCGCGAAACCGAATGCACGGCATGAGTAGTTTCCGAGGCTACGAATATTCATAGAACCGATTACACATTAACTGGCGATAGCGAAACCAACAGGAGATTTCATCATGGATAAAGAAAACATCAAGGGCGCCGTCCAGAACATCAAGGGCAAGATTGAAGAAGTCGCGGGCAAAGTTCTCGGCGACAAGGATCTGGAGTTGCATGGCAAGGCTGATCAAGTCGCCGGCGCCGTCCGCGATGCAGTTGGGACCGCGAAGGATTCGGTGAAGGAAGCCGTCAAGGACGCCAACAAAGTTTAATCGACCAGGCGCTTGCCTTGTCTGGCATCTGATAGCCCAAGCAGGCTTGATCTTGCATCCAGTCTGCTTGGCCAGCCGCCAAAAGGTTTCCGTGATCGGCGCCTCTCGGAGCGAATCAGCCTAGTTGCCACTCGGTTTCGCTCCGTCGCCACTTTTCATGCGTGACCTTGTCGCCAATGTGCGGCATACCAAGAGTTACGTCACCGGAGAAACGCACATGACCCTCAGTATTGCTCATTTGCAACCAATCGTCTCTCTGCTCGCGGGCATACTCATTCTTATTATGCCCAGCCTCCTGAATTACATCATCGCAATTTTCCTAATCATGTCAGGGGTGCTCGGCCTCGGACTAATTCGTTGAAAACGCCGACTCGACGAAGCATCGCTGATTTTCCAACAGAGCAGCGCCAACGCTAGGTTGAGCATTCTTAAGTCCAGGCCTTGGTGCGGACCCTTAATGCGGATCAAGTGGGGTAACTCCGGCGTTTGCGATTAGGAGGAATCTCCGACGCTGCCGCTTTTAGCGCAGGTTGCCCTTCCCTCCAAAAAACTGATCAGTACCTTGTCAATCAGGCGGAACAGAACCGGGCCTGAGTAGATTCCGAACCTCCCGCGACACTTTTTCATATGGCATTTTGGCGTGGGCGAGTGGACGTCCGGACGCCGGCTCGACCCGCCGAATCTAAGATAGTTGAAGGTAAGGATGGCGCTGATGAATACCAATGAGCGCCTAGCGGTACTGGTGACAGGCTCCTCCAATTCAGCCCCGTCGATATCTCTACGAAATCTCGGATGGTCTGATTTTTTCGAGGATCAGCGTCAGATCGAAGATCTTACCTTTGAACCTTGCCGTATCGCATCGGTTCACCGCAGCCGCGTGACCGCAATGTCTCAAACCGGTCCCATCCAACTGACCCTTCCTGTCCGCGCAAACACCGGTGACTTTGCTGTTGGCGACTGGGTGCTTGTCAATCCGAAAAGCAATGTGCTGCACCGTCGACTGACTCGCAAGACAGTGTTGGAACGGCATACGGAAGGGGCGAGGATCCCGCAGCTTGCCGCCGCCAATGTCGATACGTTGTTCATCGTCACCTCTTGTAACGAGGATTTCAACCCAGCGCGGCTGGAGCGCTATCTAGCGTTAGCGAATCAAGCGGGCACCAACCCCGTGATCCTGCTGACGAAGGTCGACGCCACGGATGATGCGAAGGCCTATCAACAACAGGCCGCAGTCCTGCAACGCGGCCTGGCCGTCGTGACGTTGTCTCCTCATTCCCGCGACGCCGCGACTGCATTGGCCTCCTGGTGCGGGATGGGGCAGACTTTGGCGTTGGTCGGCTCCTCTGGCGTTGGCAAATCGACACTGGTCAATATTCTGGCGGGGACGATGCAGTCGCCGCCTCAGCAAACCGGGGAAATTCGCGAAAACGACGCGAAAGGACGCCATACGACTACCTCGCGTTCGATTCACGCTATTGCAGGCGGCGGCTGGGTGATTGATACGCCGGGCATCCGCACGCTCCATATCAGCAATGCGGCCCACGGCGTCAGCACCCTGTTCGCGGAAATCACGGAGCTGGCCCCGCTGTGCAGGTTCCGCGATTGCACTCATGCCCATGAACCCGGCTGCGCTGTTCAAGGCGCCATAGGCAATGGAACACTGGAACCTGAACGACTGGCGCGATGGCGCAAACTCGTGGATGAGAATAACTGCAACACGCCTGACAAAGCAGCGTCACGCGGCGGGGAAAGCGCCGCCGCTCGCAGCAAAAAACGCTGAATTAGAAATTCGCGCAGGCTCCCGCTGCGAAGGCAACGATGAGTTCGGGCCTTGACCCCAATCGGACATTTCACGAGCGCAAGATCCACATTGCCGGATCGGGTTCATCATAATCCGATCCGGGCCTCTTGGCCGCCGTGTGCGAGGCGATTCAGGCCCGCCGTGTTCGGCGCGAATGCGCGCGCAAACCCAGTCTGCCATATCGCATCGACTGCTCGACGCGTGCAGTGTCAGTTCGCGCGCACCTTGCCCATGCGCGGTGACTTCACTGGGGCCGCCACTCCATAGATGACGGTGAAGCCCGACCCCGCCCCAAGTCGAGGTCGGTCGCGACGGATTCTCGCCGGCGGCTGCTTCGAGACTGTTCCAGTTGCTCGCGGCCCAGACGTTGCCGGCCGGGTCAATGGACACGTCCGTAATCATCTGGATGCTGCCGCTCTGGAAGATGTGGATGACATCGCCGGCCTTCGTGCCGGCGGGATGCCCCTTCGTGCCATCTCCGGCCAGAAGCGTAACCGAGCGACCCCACATGTTGCCGACCCAAACGTCATCATTGCCGTCAACATTCAGGCCCCACGGGATGTTGATTGCCTTGCCAGTGAAGCCCATTGGCGCGGGTTGGGTGCCATCCGGGCGGATCATGTTGACTGCACCGGTGGGCCGAGGCGGTGGACCCATTACATATTTGAACATGGCCGCGGTAATGAGCTTGAACTGCTCCATGATTGATATGCCGTCGGGAAGCACCGGCTGGGGGGTTTTCAGGTCCATGTTGCTCGCCACCCAGACATTTTCTTTCGAGTCCAAGGCGAGGCCGCGGACACCAATCCCGGCCCGGAAGCTCTCCACTTTGGTAGGATCGTCGGCCGGGAACCGGACGACCGTGTCCGACGATGAGTTGGCGACCCAAACACGATTCTGGGAGTCGATGACGATGTCGAAGGGCGATTTCAGCCCCGCGACCTTGACGATGCGGCCGTCCTTGATCCGTCCGTCGGGAAAGAACAGCAACTGGTTGTTCGAGCCATCGGCAATCCAGACATCACCGTTCGCTGCGACCCCGACGCCCATCAATCCGAGGAATTTTTCCTTGAACGGGAAATCGCCTTCTGTGCCGACCGGCTTGCCGTTAAAATCCATAACGAGGATTTTCCCATTGAAGCTGGTGATCCAGACGCGGTCTTTCGTCACGGCAGTGCCCCAGCCGACGCCATCGATGCCCATGCCGGTGAAGCCGGTGATCGGCGGGGAGAGCGCGATTCCGTTGGGGGTGAATTTCACCACACCACCACCAATGCTCTTATTGACACCGGACTGAGAGCCCGGCATCCAGTTCATGCCGCTCCAGAGGTTACCCTCCGCATCAAACATGAACCGTCCGTTGGCGTATACGCCGCCGCCCGCGAAGCATAGCGAGAGAATGAAGTCGTCCGGGACGTAGGCGAGATAGGGGACGAACGGCGCACTACGCCGGGAGCCGTCTTTTGGTTGCGGATAGGCTTCATCGAACAGCGCGTAGAGCGTCTTCGGGTCAGCCCAGGGCTCCCGCGCGATCCCCGCCATTGCCTCCAGGGTGTTCTTCGGCGTTGTTCCGCCGGTTGGGGTGGCGGCCTTAAGGAAGCGAGCGCGCCAATTGTCGTCAGCTCCGGCAAACGCAGTGATGAGCGACCCCAGTGTGTCCAGGTTCGCAAGCGCTGTGGTCTGTGTGCTGTTTATCGGATCCAGAATCACTTTGCCCCACTTGCCGGTCGTCGGATCCACTAAATTTGGAGCGTTTCCGGCGGCGATCCGAAGCCCAAGAGGATTCCCGGAAATCGATTCTCCGTTGATGAACCGCGCGGCGGTGAAAGCCGAGGCCACTGTCGTCAGTTCGTTGATCGTGACGGTCTTCGGTGATGAGTTTCCCAGTAACGACATCAATGCGACGGCAGAGCTGTCCCCGCTTTCCTTGATGGCGGTGAGATGGCCGCCCTTGGCAACCACATACAGGATGGCATCCTTGCCAAGGGTTTCAGCGGTGTGGAGCCGAAACCGACCGTCGCTGCTGGTCTTTGTTTGAGCCAGTTGCTTGGGTTCGTTTGCACTCGCGGCCCAAAGGGTCACGGTGGATTGCGAGAGGGGACCACCACCTAAATCTACGCGTCCCTCGATCCGTTCAGCCGCAGCAACCGGGCTGCACGCATAGCCGAGCAGTCCGATTGTGAACAGCACCATGGCTATTTGTGCTTTATCGATTTTGAGCATTGCGCTCTCCGTATGTATGAACCGAGGATTGCAAGCAGTCACGTGCGGCCACTGCTTTCATGGAAACGCCATGCCTATCCCAACGATATGGGCCTCGATTGGTTCCGCTGTAGGTCAATGACCCTTTGTCGCAGGTTTAGCCTTGCGAAGGTCATTCTCCGTCGAGCGGGGAGAGACCTCGAAGCCGGACCTTGAAATCGGGGGAAACTTCGTTCTGCAGAACCGGGAATGTTCGCTTCAGACAAAAGGTGGATTTCGGCTTCTGGCGCGTCACTGCCACGCAGTGAATGCGTTTGGCGCGGCTGCAATGTGGGGATGAGCGGAGCCGTTTGAACAAAGCTGTGAGTGGACAGGTAGCCCTTGCCGAACGTTGCCAGTGCTGATTAAATCCGCGAGCTGACTAAAGCTGTTTTGTATTGAGCCGACAAAAGATGCTCGGGAATTCTCACAGGCGCCGTTCAGGATCGCATCTCTTCGTTTTCGGTCCGTTCATTTCACTCGACTTCCCCATCGGGGCAGGCAAAGCGCCGAGAGGCGAGATCCATGCAATCCAAGTGGTATTACTCGGAAAATGGCAAGGCTGTCGGCCCGATGTCTACAAAGGAAGTCGCCATTTGGATCAGTCAGGCCGAAAACCAGCCGCATTTCGTCTGGATGGAAGGCATGTCCGAATGGACGGACGCAAGCACGGTGCCGGAACTCTCGGCCGCGCTCCGGGCGAACGGGACGGCGCTCGCTTCCAACGCCGAGGCTGGCGCAGAAACGAAAGGGCTATCGGCTCCTAAGCAGGCTACGCTCGCGCAGCGCGCGCGGCGGGAGCTGATCGAATATTTAGTGGTCTCGGCTTATCTCTATGTCTGCTTCGCAGCCTTGATCTTCTACAAGGCGAGCATCCTCCATAGCGAGGGGATCGAGTTTACGGTCTATGGCGTGGCGATTGCGAAAGCCCTCATTTTGGGTAAATTCCTTTTGACGCTGCAAGCGTTCAAGATCGGAGAGGACAAAAGACACGCTAGCGCGGCGCTCGCCAACATCCTCAAAAAATCTCTGCTATTTACGCTGCTCCTTTTTGTTCTGACGGTCGTCGAGGAGTTGATTGTTGGCCATTTTCATGGACGGGCCAGCCGGCAGGTCTTGAGCGAGATCGCCGGGGGCACGCTGCAGCAAGCCTTCGCCGTAGCCATCCTGCTCTTTCTGATTTTGATTCCCTATTTCGCCTTCCAGGAAATCGCCGCCCGACTGGGCGAGGGCAAACTCTGGAAACTTCTCACCGAGCGCCCTGCACCGGAAAATCAGGAGTGACGCTCAGAAGCGAGAGTTGACCACCCCGCCGGTAGCATCCAGATGGCTTTCAACATGATGAGAACGACCGCTTATGGCGCCAACCTGCCGTGCCTACCGCCGGAACACGCGGCCGCTTGCTGAGGTACCGCGGCCACAGCCGACCCAGCAGCTATGTCGAGGAGGACGCGTCACGATCCACGCCAGGCGTCCTTACATTGCCAATCACCGCCTGACTGCCTCAATGAATTTGAACATGCTCCACGTGGCCGGCGAGCGCATCACGACAGAGCCGGCGGGCTACAGAAGGTCGCTGGCGTCACAATGATGGAGGCGCGCCTAATGACGCAGGAGCGCCGAGCGCGCACCGAAGACTCGTTGGCGTTTCTTGGAGAAGCTGATTGAGCGGGGCGCCAATGTCGGTCCATAAGTCAGAGTTCTCGCCATCAAAAAAACGCCAGCCGCGCGAGAGGAATACGGCGTCAAGCATGTCCATGATCTTGTCTTGCGTTGCTGCGCCTGTTGGCGTCCCTTCCAATGCCCGATTCAGCGCATCGAGCGGCGGTTCACTGTCCTGCCATCGGCCAACATGAAAGGCGAGGACAGCGGCGAGCGCAGCTTTGAAGGCGGCATCCCATGCCCGCAGAGCGAGGGTCGGCGCTTTCGACTCCAACCTTCGCAGACGGACAGCGCTGGTGCTTCTCATAATTTGCTCTCCAAGGCCTCCAATCGCTTTTCAAATTCCGCGGACTCCAAAACCTTCGTAAACGTCTCGACCAGCCGCGTAACGTCGAGTGCTTCGTCTAGCGTGATGCAGCCACTCGCGACAGCAGCAAGAATCGAGCTCACAACTTTCGCCGCGTCGTCGGCGCTGGCGATTTCCGGCATGGCGAAAGAAATGGGTCGATCTTTGCGCGGCGGGAGTATCCTGTCGATGCAAAGCCGCAACGCGGTCGTGTCGCCGCCCAGTGCCATTTCGATAGCCTTGCGAGTCAGCGCCCCCGCCTCGCCATCGAGCAAGACTTCGGCGGCGATCGTCGCTTTATGACGCGAGCCGCGGGCGCAACCGCGAGGATTGCCGCTTTGGCCTTTTTGCCACCTGCCGCTGTGCTTAGTTTCTGCATTGTCAGTCGCCAGATTGCGCGCTGTCACCATCATGGACATCGAAGCCTCCGTTGGTTCTCTTTTGCATGCTCCCGCCACCCACCCCCTACTGGTATATTATATGTGTGCGCCTGAGCGCACTGAGAGGAGACCGTTTTTGCTCGGTATAGTGCGTCCACGCGCACTGTTTAGACACCTCAGTGCACGTAGGCGCACAACATAGTGCGCGAGAGTGTTCTATGCGTGCGCGCAGGCGCACTATGAGAAGCGGTTCGAAAGTGTGCGTGGCTGCACTGTGGGCGTGTTGAATGGGATCGTTCATTCCGCCGATCTCACGATTGCAACAACGTTGCTCATTTGGCTGATCCGCATGAACCGTTTCGACGGAAGATTGCCGGTCACGTCACAAGGCAAGTGCGTTAATCTATATTCGGCTGCCGCTTTCTTTCGAGTGAAATCCGACGCCTTGACGCGATCTAGAAATCCCCAGTTCATAAGTTCTCGGATCGCCTTTGCTGCAGACGTTGGGCATGTACCGAGCCGATCCGCTAAGAACCGCGCTGATACTCCCAGGCGTCCATTGTTCGAGCCGTTATAGATGAACCCGATCTCCAACCACGCGCATCTAGCCAGCGGGGACAGTCGCTTCCATGCATAGGAGCGTACGATATATTCGTGGAGCTGCACGAACCTGCCGTCACCCTTCGAGCGCCCGGTGTTATTATGCTTTTTGGGCATGGCGCGCCTCTTGTGATCTAGCGTAGGCGATGATGCGTGACTTGACCCATTGCCTGACCTTCAGGCCGGCCGGCTCGGGGCGGCATAACCTGATGCGGGAATCGTTCGGCCAGCACCCAAACTTTTCGCGGAATTTGTAGGAAGTCCAACCGGGAGAATAGCCCTTCTCCCGCGCGATCCATTTTAGCTCAGCCATGAAGTGGATCTGCTCGGAAAGCTCCGGCGTGCGGCGCGCCGCCCACATTCCCAATGGCACCAGCTCCTCGTCGCTGGCATCCACCGTGCAGCGGGTCTCGACCCACGTTCCGCATTGATCGCAGCGCAGCGCACGCGCCGGCAATATGCAGGCGCAATTGCTGCAGAGCTTCGGTAAAGGCGTGGCGCGCTCTGACCGTTCGCCCGATCGCCGTTCGCGTCCATCGTCGAGGCGATCGTGGCGAATATCGGTGACCATGCCAAGCCGTAAGTGGTTGCCGGCGTGATCGAGGATGATCAATTTGTCCTTGCCTTCGGCGATACGCAGGCCGCGGCCGATAGTCTGGACGAACAGTATTTCCGACTTGGTCGGGTGGGCGTCGATAATGCAGCGGACGTCGAGATCGATGCCGGTGGTGAGAACTCCCACATTACAGATAATCTTCGTCTGGCCGGTGCGAAGGCGCGCGAAGATTCGCTCGCGCGTGGCGAAGTCGGTATTGCAGTCCATGTATTCGGCGGCGACGCCGGCCTCAAGAAATCGCTGCTGAAGGTGCTCGGCATGCGCGCGGCTGGTTCCGTAGCATAGCGTCGGCAGGCCATCGGCGCGCATACGCCATGTCGCAATGATGTCGCCCACCAGCGTCGCGGTATTGCAAACCTGCTCGAGTTCGCCTGGGTTATATTCCCCCGCCACGGTGTGGACGTCGGACAGGTCTGGCATAGACGGAGCAAACACCGTGAACGGCGAGAGCAGCCCCTCGTCAATCAGCTGCTGTGTCGTGGCGCCGATAATGAGGTCGTCGAAATATTTGCCGAGTCCGCGCGTCCACGGCGTTGCGCTCAGTCCAATGAAGGGAATATGCGCCCACGCCGGATCCCGCATCCACTCGGTGACGCTGTCGAACATGCGGTGCGCTTCGTCGATAAGCACCAGCGAAGCCGGCGGTATTTGTCGGCGAGCCAGCGTCTGCACGGAGCAAACCTGCACCGGTTGCTCCGGGTCGGTGCGCCAGTGGTCGGCCTGCATGACGCCGATGCAATTGATGCCCTCGCGTTCGAAGGCGGCAACGGTCTGCTCGATCAGGCTCAGTGCTGGAACCGTGAAGATCACGCGTCCGCCCTTGCTGAGGGCGCCATGGATGATGTGCGCAGCCACTAAGGTCTTGCCATAGCCGCACGGAGCCTGAAGCATGGGGCGGCGCCTGCCCGCTCTTAGAGAGTTACGCAACCCGTCGAGGCCGCTCTGTTGGCGGTGACGTAGGTCGCGCAGGGTGTGCCCGCTGTCACCATTGAGGAGGTCGCGCATGGCGTCGCTCAACATTGGCCGCCTCCTTCAATTCCCTGGCGCGACGAATGGGCTTGCTCACTTGCAGCGCATGATTCGTGGTTGCCACATGGTTTTCCTCGAGAAGTGAGCGGAAATAGCCGCAAGCACACTCGCATTTGACGTTCACAGGCTCGCCTTGGTCGTGGACTCGATATCGGTCCATAAGATTTCCTCGCGCGACTTCAGCGTCATAGTTCGAATTCCTTTTTCAACGCCGCAATTTGAAAATCGGCTGAAATTAGCAGGCTACGGGATCATGATCCTTTAGCCCGCAGTAGAGCCTCGATTTTCAAACCTAGCTCTTTCCGGCGCTCAGCGATTTCCGCCTCATAGAGAGCTAGGGCGCCCGCGTCGATGTAACGCGCTAACGCATCACAACATAGCTGGCGCCCAGCGTCCGGACGCACCACAAGCGCATTGGCTTCCACCTTGCGCCCTTGCCATTTGCCGCTTTCGTCTTTGGCGCAATATCTTTTCAGATATTCTTGCACATAGGGCTTGGCATGATCCGGGTGACGCGGGTCGTCGAGTCCAAATTCGCCGCCGCCGGTGCGCAGATTTTCAATCCACGTCAGCCCTTGCTCTTGGATAAAATCATGGTTAAGTCCGGCGCGCTCGATATGTAGATTGTCCGGTGCCCAGCCAACGGCTTTGGAAAGCTCGGCTAGATTCTCGCGAAAGAAGTCGGAAATCCGCAGTCCGCCTGGGTCAAAATCGCCGAAATAAAGCAGGACGCAAGTCTTGCCCTGCGCCTCCATTTCCTTGAATCTGAGCATCATCGCGGCGCGCGCATTGATGTCAGACCACCCGGCTAGATTGGTGATAAGGACATGGTGTTCGGCGCAGATCGGCGCGAAAAGCGTTTTCAAGTCGATTTTCTCGACGGCAACTTCGACGTAAACGTCCGCGCCGTCCCAAAACGAAAACGGGCGATAGCCCTCATGCCGATTGCGCAGTTGCTCAACCGCATGCGCAAGCTCCGCGTCCACGTCAGGCTCGTCTATCGTTTCCCTGCCATCGGCGAGCCGGCGCTGGTCTTCGGCGCAAAAATCATAGGGCAGCGAGCCGTCTTTGCGGCATTTGTTGATAATCTTTTCGCACGCGGCAAACTCATGTTTGCCCAGCCCGTGTTCCTCCAGAATATAGCACCAGCCGCGGGCGCTGACTTTAAAGTCGAGTTCGTCGGCGAGCAGGCGAAGCTCCGCGCAAAACCTCACCAGTTGCGCCGAGTAAATCAAGTCGTCTACGATGCTCTGCACGCCGCGCCGGCGCTTAGGCAGGATGCTGTCGCCTTGCATCGCCGGAGCCTTGCGCGCGTGGTCCCGGTGCGCTTTCTTGATGGCGGTGGACACGGCGTCGACGATGTACTCCTCGAAAGGGCCGAGGTCCGGCTCTTTGCCGTCCGTGGTGATAGGGACAAATGGCGCGGTGATATTGACGAAGACGCGCCAATTGCCCTTCCTATTTGGGACGTCAATTTCCCGCCACATCCCGCAGCCAAATAGCGCAAGCCCTTTGTTTTCGTGCGAGAGATACGCGTCGCCGGTGATTGGCGTGCGGTTGACGAAAACGGTGATTCTCGACTGCCCCTGCGTCGCTTCCGCCCACACCTCCACCACAAACGGAATATTCGCCGCGCCGACCTGCGCATAGCCGTCCCGCCGAGCGTAATGCTTCGGCAACCCCTCAAATTCCTTCATCGGTCCCACCGCGCCCAGCCGCTTAACATTTGGCGCCTTGGTGAGATTCCACGCCCGCGCGAGCAGCGACTTGGTTTCGTCGCGCGAGAGGCTTCCGCAGCTTCGTTGCAGTAAGCCCGCGGCGATTGCTCCCGCCTTGGCGCCTGTGCAGCCGTCAAGGTTGGCGATAAGGTCACGGACCGGGCGGGCGCCGTGGCAATTCACCAATTCGAAAAAGCCATCCGGGTCAAACCAGTGCGGCGAGGATTTGCCGGAATAGCCGTCGCCGCCTTGGCTTATGAAAATCGCCTGCTGCGCCCATAGCAGCGCGTCATCATCTTTGGGCAGAGCTCCGCCAAACGTGACGCTAATCAAAGTCCCAACCGGAAAGTCCGCCGGCTTGGCTTCGACTGAGGCGCCACCGTTCTCATGCGGCGTGATTCTCAATTCTTGGTTGCGCGTCCTGATAGTTAGGGCTGCGCCGTAGCCGGAGGCAATCAGCACGCCAGCCACCACCCGCAAGCCATTGCCAAGCGCGCCACGCTGCGGCTTGCGCCATAACTTCGACGAAACCAGGCCTCGATCAATACTGAAGAGGTTGGCGATTTCCTGCGGACTCCCATCGAATCCGGGTCCGCCGTCGCGGACATTGTAGACTCCGGCAGCTTCCTCGATTTCAGCCCAGCCGCTCGAGTCCAATGCGTTATCGACGAGCTCTTTGAGCGCCAGCCGGCGCAGCCTCGACGCCGGGACGCCGGCTTTCTGCCCGAGCGTGTTGAGCGAGCGGAATAGAGTCCAGTCCGGCCGCTCAAGTTGAAATTCGGCCGGTTTTGGCACTTGCTGTGAGCTAGATGAAAGGCCTTCCGCTTTTGCACCAAATTTCGGAGGCGTCATCGCACGACTCCCTCGATAGGAGCCGCGCCCCATAGGTATACTTGCCCTTCGGGATGGTGGTAATTTCGCGCCTGTCCAGCATTGCTAAAGGTTTGATCGTCGCCCCCAGTGCAATCCAGCGCGGTGATTTGCTTTTCAAGCCCTCGCATTCCTCTTCTCCTACTTGGCAGGAAGAGGAACGTGGGTTAGTGAAATCAGCGGGTTGGGTTAGTTTCCCAAGCTGTATGTCGTGGGTTCGATTCCCATCGCCCGCTCCAATAAATTCCAAAACGTCCTCCGGGTCGCTTGAGCCGCCGCACAGGATCGCTGCTCAGCGCGTTCGACAGCCACGCCGTCCTTTACAAGCGCAGGCGCGCGACTTACACCATCGCCCCAATCCTCAGCGGCCGGCTGACAGCGCCGGCCTGTCCTTCGCCAGCGCCGAAATGGCGACGCAAGTGGAAGCCGAAGTGGTCGATTCGCATCCCAAGCCTTCGCCGCTCCGCACGTTGCGCTCAAGCGGCCTCGCGGGTCGCCTGCGCCCGCCTGGCGATAAATCCGTTTCGCACCGCTCCTTGATTCTGGGCCTTCTTTGCGTGGGGGAGACCACGATCGAGGGTCTGCTGGAGGGGGAGGACGTGCTGCGAACCGGCGCTGCCTGCCGCGCGCTGGGCGCACGGGTCACGCGGCGGGGCGAGGGCGCCTGGAGCGTCAATGGCGTCGGCCTAGGCTCCCTCCTGCCACCGAACGAGACGCTGGACTTCGGCAACGCCGGAACCGGTTCGCGCCTCATGATGGGCGTCGTCGGCGGCCATGCGATCACAGCCCGATTCGACGGCGACGCCTCGCTGCGCAAGCGCCCCATGCGCCGCATTCTTGATCCGCTCCAGCTCCAGGGCGCGCGTGTGCTTGAACAGGCGGAAGGCGGGCGCTGTCCAATCCTGCTCCAAGGAACAAGCGAGCCTCTGCCGATCGAATATAAAACGCCCGTCGCCTCGGCGCAGATCAAATCGGCCGTGCTGCTCGCGGGCCTTAATTCACCTGGGCGCACGGTGGTCATTGAGAGCGAGGCTTCGCGCGACCACACCGAAAAAATGCTGCTCCATTTTGGCGCGAAGGTCGTCAGCGAGCCTTATGGTGAACATGGCCGCAAGATCACGCTGGAAGGAAGGCCGGAACTGCGCGCGAGCAGCGTATGCGTGCCGGCGGACCCCTCCTCCGCCGCCTTTCCGCTCGCCGCGGCGCTGCTTGTCGAGGGATCCGACATTGTCATCGAAGGCGTGATGACCAATCCGCTGCGTTCTGGCCTGCTGACGACGCTGTTGGAGATGGGAGCCGAGATAGAGTTGCAAAATCGGCGCGTCGAAGGAGGCGAAGAAGTCGCCGACATTCGGGCGCGCTATTCGCGCAATTTGCGCGGCGTTGATGTGCCTGCGGCGCGGGCGCCGTCCATGATCGACGAATATCCAATCCTTGGCGTGATCGCGTCATTCGCCTCAGGCGAAACGAGGATGCGGGGTCTCTCCGAATTGCGGGTCAAGGAATCGGACCGACTTGCGGCGATTGTTGCGGGCCTTAAGGCCAATGGCGTCGACTGCGCAATTGAAAGCGACGATCTCATCGTGCGCGGCGGCGCCGGCGAGGTCAAGGGCGGCGGGCGTGTCGAAACGCACCTCGATCACCGC
Organism: uncultured Alphaproteobacteria bacterium; assembly: GCA_963697595.1. Taxonomy (GTDB): domain Bacteria; phylum Pseudomonadota; class Alphaproteobacteria; order Rhizobiales; family Beijerinckiaceae; genus Methylocystis. The sequence continues at coordinate 48,432 of CAVOON010000001.1, forward strand.
ATCGCCATGAGCTTTCTCATCATGGGTCTCGCCGCGCAGCAGTCCGTGACGGTGGACGACCAAAGTATGATCGCCACGAGCTTTCCATCGTTTCGCGCCCTGATGGAAAAGCTCGGAGCGAAATTCGCGTGAGCGCGCTGGTCATAGCCATCGACGGACCAGCCGCCTCGGGCAAAGGCACGCTGGCGCGCCGTCTCGCGGCGCATTTCAACCTGCCGCATCTCGACACGGGCCTGCTCTATCGCGCCACCGCCTGCGCGCTGCTTGACGAAGGCTTGCGACTTGACGACGTGGAGGCGGCGGTCGCTGTCGCGCGCGGTCTGTCGCTGACCGATTTCGACGACGCCCGGCTGCGGACGCGCGAAATGGGCGAAGCCGCCTCGATCGTCGCCGCGCTGCCGGAGGTCCGTGCGGAGCTCATCGAATTGCAGCAGCGCTTCGCGCGCGCCGGAGACGGAGCGGTGCTGGACGGCCGCGACATCGGCACGGTGATCTGCCCTTTCGCGCGGGTAAAAATCTTTGTAACGGCGAGCCCGGAAACGCGGGCGCAGCGGCGCGCGCTTGAGCTGGCCGGACGCGGCGAGAAGGCCGACTATCAAAGCATTCTCGCGGATGTGAAGAAGCGCGACGAACGCGATAGCGCGCGCAGCGTCGCGCCGCTGAAACCCGCCGCCGACGCGATTACGCTCGACACCAGCGATCTCGATATAGACGCCGCGTTTCGCGCTGCGCTCGCCATTGTCGAAAAGGCGCGCGGGTGAGCGCCGCCGCGCGCCGGGTCTTTCGTTTCGCGCCCTCCCCCAACGGTTTTTTGCATATCGGCCACGCCTGTTCCGCGCTCTTAAATTTTGAACTCGCGCGCGAATGCGGCGGAAGATTTCTGCTCCGCATCGAGGATATCGACCTCGCCCGCGCAAGGCCCGAATATGAAGCGGCGATTTACGAAGATCTCGACTGGCTCGGGCTTGCATGGGAGCGACCCGTGCGCCGCCAGTCCGAGCATTTCGAGGATTATGCGAAAGCGCTGGAACGACTGGAGGCGCTTGATCTGCTCTACCCCTGCGCCTGCACCCGAAGCGACATCGCGCGCCATGTCGCGCCGGACGGCCCGCGTGATCCCGACGGCGCGCCGCTCTACCCCGGCACATGCCGCGAAAAGCCGCGACCGCCCGTAAAGGATGTGCTGCGGCAAGGCGGCGTCGCGCTTCGGCTTGATATGGAAAAGGCGCTGGCTTTGGCGCCGGATGGTCTCGTTTGGCGCGAGTTTGGCGCCGGCGAAGTCCCGGCGCATCCTCAACGTTGGGGCGACGTGGTGCTGGCGCGCAAGGACACGCCCGCAAGCTATCATCTCGCTGTGGTGGTGGATGACGCGCTGCAGGGCGTCACCGATATTGTGCGCGGCAAGGATTTGTATTGGGCCACGGGTCTGCACCGGCTGTTGCAGAGCTTGCTGGACCTTCCCGCGCCCGACTACCGCCATCACGAACTGCTGCTGGACGCTCATGGGGAAAAGCTGTCGAAAAGCCGCCTCTCCAAAACCTTGCGCGACCTGCGCGCCGAGGGTGCGACGCCGAAGCAGCTGCGGGCATTGGCGGGATTTTCAACAATCTGAAGTCAGTTCCCTCCCCCCTTCCCGCTCGCGGAAGAAGGGAGGGAGCAAAATTTCTTCCCCTACACTTTGCCGCAAATCCATGGTCGAAGAGTCCCCATGACAGAATTAGTTCCAGAAATCTCCGTTGTCGTGCCGATGTTCAACGAGGCGCGCAATCTTCGCCCGCTCGCGGCTCGGCTCGTTCCCGTGCTGGAAAGCCTCGGCGGCGCCTTTGAGATTGTCTTTGTCGACGACGGCTCGCGCGACGCCACGCTGGAGACGTTGCGCGAACTCAACGCGGCCGACCCTCGGCTCATAGGAGTTTCCTTCAGCCGCAATTTCGGCAAGGAAATCGCCATCGCCGCCGGGTTGGATCAGGCTCGCGGAAGAGCGGTCATCATCATGGACGCCGATCTTCAGCATCCGCCCGAAGTCATTCCCAACTTTGTCGATAAATGGCGCGAAGGTTATAAAAACATCTATGGCCAACGGGTTGACCGCGCCACCGATCCGAAGATGCGCACAGTGCTCACGCGGGTTTTCTATCGGCTGATCGACCATTTCGGCGACGTAGCCCTGCCGGAGGGCGCGGGCGATTTTCGTCTGCTCGACCGTCAGGCCGTCGACGCGCTGCTGCAAATGCGTGAACGCGCGCGCTTCAACAAGGGCTTGTTCGCCTGGATCGGATTCAAAACCGTCGGCGTGCCCTTCGTGGTGGAGGAGCGCGCTTTTGGCGTTTCGACATTCAACTTCGCACGGCTGATGCGCTTCGCGCTCGACGGGTTGATGTCCTTTTCCTCCATTCCGCTGAAGATGTGGGCTTACGCCGGCATGGCGATTTCCGGCTTCGCTCTGGCGATGGCCGGCTGGTTCTTCCTCAAAACGATGGTTTTGGGCGTGGATGTGCCTGGCTACGCCTCCCTCATGGTGTCCGTCGCCTTCTTCTCCGGCGTGCAGTTGCTCTCGCTCGGAGTGCTCGGGGAATATATCGCGCGGATTTTCGCCGAGGTGAAGGGACGCCCGCTTTATCTGATCGCCGAACGGATCGGCAGGGAAGACGGCCCGCAAGCAAAGAGTTAACGCGAGCTTGCTAAAGACGATGAAATGATTCGCAATCTGCTCTCGGTCGGCGGCTTCACCCTGCTTTCGCGGGTTAGCGGCTTTCTAAGCACGGCCGTGCAGTCCGCGGTGATGGGCGCCGGCGAGGTCTCCGACGCCTTCTTTATTGCGCAGCGCCTGCCCAACAGCTTTCGCAGCATTTTCGGAGAGGGCGCTTTCAACGCAGCCTATATCCCCTGCTATTCAAAGGCGCTGGAGCGGGAAGGCGCCAACCGCGCCAAGAATTTCGCCTCGCAGATTTTCACGCTGATCGTAATTTCGCAGATCGTGGTGCTGCTGCTGGCCTGGATCTTCACGCCGCAATTCGTCTCGCTGGTCGCCCCCGGCCTTGGCGATCGCCCGGAAAAATTCGCGCTCACTGTCGAACTCACGCGCATCACATTTCCTTATCTGATGTTCATGGTGCTGTTCACGCTGCATCAAGGCACTCTCAATACTCACGGCTACTTCGCGCTCGCAGCTTTTGCGCCCGTGCTGATGAATCTTTGCGTGATTGTGGCGCTGGCGCTGGCGTTTCTTTTTCCGAACGCCGGAATTGCGGCAAGTTGGGGCTTCGTCATTTCCGGCGCTTTGCAACTTGGATTGTTGATGTGGTCGGCGCATCGGCACGGCCTGTTGGAAAGTTTTGCGCGGGTGCGGTGGGGGCGGGTGCGGGAGTTTTTCATAATGCTCGGCCCGGCCGTGATCGGGTCAGCCAGCCCGCAGATTGCCGTTTTCGCCGATACGATCCTCTCCTCCATGCTGCCGGACGGCGGCGTTTCTGCGATCTCCTACGCCGAGCGGCTGTATCAGTTACCCAACGGACTGATCGGCGTCGCGGCGGGCACTGTGCTGCTGCCCGAGATGAGCCGGCGCATCGCCGCCGGCGACGAGGCGGGCGCGCTGGACGCCCAGAATCGCACCATGGCGCTCACCATCGCTGCGGCGGCGCCGTTCTTCATCGCCTTCGTGACAATTCCCGAATTGATCGTCGCCGGCTTGTTCATGCATGGCAAGTTCACGCTGGTGGACGCTTACGCCTCGGCTGACGTTCTCTCCGCCTATGGCGGGGGACTGCTTGCGCTCGTGCTGGTCGCCTCGGCCAAGGCCAGCTTTCAGGCCCATGGCGACACCAGGACTCCGATGCTCATCGCCCTGGCCGCTCTGGCGGTCAATGTCGGCTTGAAGGTCGCGTTGTTCCGGCCCTTGGGCGCGGTCGGCCTCGCCACCGCGACTTCCGTGGGCTTCTGGATCAATCTGTCCGCGCTGGTGGGCATAGCGCTATCGCGAGGCGCGCTGCATTTCGACGCGCTATTCGGAAAAGTGCTGGCGGCGACCGGGGCCGCGTCGCTGCTTCTGGCCGGCGTCGCGCTATTCGGGCGAACGCCGGCTCTGGCGCTGGGCGCGCATTTCGGCCCGCTCGTCAATCTGGTCGCGCTCGCCCTGTTAGGGACAGCGGGCGCGGTGGTCTATGGCGCCGTTTTGGTCGGATTGTTGCGGTTTTCGGGCGTCAGTTTGAGGAGTTTGCGCGGTAGAAGCTCAGGCAGAGCCTGACACGGTTCACACCAGCCGGCTCTGCGCCTTCGCCGCCTCGATGAAACTCGCAAACAAAGGATGCGGCTCAAAGGGTCGCGATTTCAGCTCGGGATGGTATTGCACCCCGATGAACCAAGGATGCTCGGGAATTTCCACCGTCTCCGGCAGCAAACCATCGGGCGAGGTTCCTGCGAAGAGCAAGCCCCTGGCCTCCAGCCGTTCTCGGTAGGCGTCATTGACCTCGTAGCGATGGCGGTGGCGCTCGGAAATATCCTGCTTGCCGTAAATCTGCGCGATGCGCGAGCCGGCGCGCAAATGCGCCGGATAGGCGCCGAGTCGCATCGTGCCGCCCAGATTGCCTCCGGCCCCGCGCTGCTCCAGTTCATTGCCGCGCACCCATTCGGTCATCAGGCCGACGACCGGCTCGTCGCAGGGGCCAAACTCGGTGGAATTGGCGGCGGCGATTCCCGCCAGCGTGCGCGCGGCTTCGATGACAGCCATCTGCATGCCAAAGCAGATGCCGAAATAGGGTACATTGCGTTCGCGGGCGAAACGGGCCGCCAGAATCTTGCCTTCGGCGCCGCGCTGGCCAAAGCCGCCGGGCACCAGAATGCCGTTGACATGTTCAAGATGGGCCGCCGGGTCGCCACCCTCGAAAATTTCGGATTCGATCCAGTCGAGATTGACCTTTACGCGATTGGCGAGGCCGCCATGCGCCAGAGCCTCGATCAGGCTCTTATAGGCGTCCTTCATCCCGGTATATTTGCCCACGATGGCGATGGTGACTTCGCCCTCCGGATTGTTGATGCGCTGCGCCACCGCATTCCAGCGGCTCATATCGGGCTTTGGCGCGGGCTCGATGCCAAAAGCGGCGAGAACCTGCGCGTCTAATCCGGCCGAGTGATAAAGGCGCGGCACGTCGTAGATGTTCGAAGCGTCCCGCGCCTCGATGACCGCACTTTCCCTGACATTGCAGAAGAGGCCGAGCTTGCGGCGCTCGTCAGTTGGAATCTCGCGGTCGCAGCGGCAGAGCAGAATATCGGGCTGGATGCCGATGGAGCGCAGCTCCTTGACCGAATGCTGCGTCGGCTTGGTTTTCAGCTCCCCCGCGCTGGAGATGTAGGGCAGCAGCGTGAGGTGAATGTAAATGCAGTGACTTTGCGGCAGATCATTGCCGAGCTGGCGGATCGCCTCGAAGAACGGCAGGCCTTCGATATCGCCGACGGTGCCGCCGATTTCGATCAGGACGAAATCGACATTCTCATTGCCTTCGAGGACGAAGTCCTTGATGGCGTTGGTGACATGAGGAATGACCTGAATGGTCGCGCCGAGATAATCGCCGCGCCGTTCCCGGGCGATTATGTCCTGATAGATGCGTCCGGTAGTCACATTATCCTGCCGCGAGGCGGGACGTCCGGTGAAGCGCTCGTAATGACCGAGGTCGAGGTCGGTTTCAGCGCCGTCGTCAGTGACGAAGACCTCGCCGTGCTGATAGGGGCTCATGGTCCCTGGATCGACATTGAGATAGGGGTCGAGCTTCCGCAGGCGCACGCTGTAACCGCGCGCTTGAAGCAGAGCCCCCAAGGCCGCCGAAGCGAGTCCTTTGCCAAGAGAGGAGACCACGCCGCCGGTGATGAAAATATAGCGAGCCATGGGGCTCCACGCCTAACGCCTAAAACTCGATTCGGGTAGAGCATTTTCGCCTCCGCGCAGATTTATCTGTGCGAAGTCGAATTTGGCGCGAAATTATTTGGTGGGCGCGACCCAGACATTCGGCGCGGCCGGCGCCTTGGACTGCGGTTCGGCCGGCTCGACGGCTGGTTTCGCCGGCTCTGCCGCGGGCTTGGCCGGCTCGGCGCCGGACTTCGGCTCCGTCACGGGGGCTGCGGGTTGCGGCGCCGGTTCTGTTTTCGGGGCGGCCCAGGGCTCTTCGGCGGTCGGACGCAGGGCCGGTTTTTCCGCGGCGGGAGCTTCCGGCTGCGCAGGCGCTGTGGGCGTCGGCGCGGCGGGAGCTTGCACGGCTGGGGGCGCCGCCGGAGCGACGGCTTCAGGCGCAGCCGGAGTTTGCGGCGCGGCCTGGCGCTTCTGCTGGGCGCGCTTCAGCTGTTCGAAAATGCTTTCTTTTTCTTCCTCCGCAGGCTTCTCCTTGGAGGCGTCGGGCGCAGCGCCGGGCGCCGGCTTGATTTCCTTGAGCTCGAGCTTGTTCTGATCGACGGCCGTGGTCCAGTCCTCGCCGCCGGCGGCGCGACGTTCCCACGCTGGCAACACGGTCAAAGCGACGCTGGTCAGAAAGAACATCGTTCCCAGAATGCCGGTGGCGCGAGTCAGCGCATTGGCCTGACCACGACCGCTGAACAGGCCGCTTTGGCTCATGCCCAGCGCGCTGCCTTCCGATTTTTGGTACAGCACCAGCGCCACGAGCGCTATGACCACCATCAGGTGGATCGCCATGATGACATGCTGCATTGAAGAGTCCCTTCCAGGCGGAGCTCGGCGCTCGACGCATTATTGATTGCGAGGCCTTCTACACGAAAGAAGCAGCCTAGCAAAGGGGCGCCATTGGCCTAGTGGACTCAGCCCCAAGGAAACAGGGCAAGAACGGCGGGCTCTCACGAGGCCCGCCGCCAGCGATCAACAATCTCGGATCAGTAAAGCTTGCCGTCCGGCCCTTTCCAGCCTCCAGCGCCTTCGTCGAAGCGCATCTCATCCTTGAAGTCGACGACCTTGCCCGGCTCGATATATTGCTTTTCCTTCACCATCTGGAGCTGGCGCGTGGTCGAATAGTAGGTGCTCGCCGAGCACCCGGCGGGAACGGTTTTGGCGCCGTCGGCGGCTTCCGTCGGCTTGCATTCGAGATGGGCGCCCTTGGGGAATTCGACTTTTGCGTTGAAGTAAAACTCAACGCCGGCATGTCCGGCGCCCTCGACGTCCAGTCTCCAAAAGCGGTCTACTTTGAAATCGAGGAGTTTGGCGTCGGGATCGAATTTCTCATGAACGAGGTTTTCGAATGCTTTCTTCGCCTGCTCTGGACCTGGCTCGCAATTTATAAGGCAGAAAGCCTCGGCGGGCGCGTTCGCCATCAAGGCCGTGGCGAAAGCCGCCAGCGCGAGGAACTTCAATTTGCTCATAGTGCGTCTCCTGTTGCGCAATGGCTTTTATGCCTTACCCGCGGCGCGAAAGCGGCGCGGTCGGTTATCTCCGCCTTTTGCTGCAGTTAAGAAGCTGCACGGCTCTTTGATTTACCGCAAGGGCGCAGCAAAGGACCAATTGTCGCATGAGCCCACGGCCGATCATGCTGCGCGGCGAGGTTGCGTCTGCAATCAGCGGGCCTTATTGACGCGCGAGACGCCGACGGCGATAGGCGAAAAGTGGCCAAACCACACACCAACCGAGAGGATTTTTTATGCCCGTCTATAAGCTCCTGCTCCTGCCCGGCGACGGCATCGGCCCGGAAATCACCGCCGAAGCGGAAAAGGTTCTCGCCTTTCTGGACAAGGCGGGCGTCGCGACATTCGAGACGCAAACGGGTCTTGTCGGCGGCGCGGCGTACGACGTCCACAAGCAGGCGATCAGCGAAGGCGACATGAAGCTTGCCCAGGAATCGGATGCGGTGCTGCTCGCCGCGGTCGGCGGTCCGAAATGGGACGGGGTTCCCTATGACGTGCGCCCGGAAGCGGGTCTGCTGCGGCTTCGCAAAGATCTGGGCCTTTTCGCCAATCTTCGTCCCGCGATCTGCTATCCCGCGCTGGCGGAAGCTTCTTCGCTCAAGCGCGAATTGGTCGACGGGCTCGACATCATGATTGTGCGAGAACTGACAGGCGGCGTCTATTTCGGCGAGCCCAAGCAAATCATCGACCTCGGCAACGGCCAGAAGCGCGGAATCGACACGCAGGTTTATGACACCTATGAGATCGAGCGCATCGGCCGTGTCGCCTTCGAACTCGCGCGCAAGCGCGGAAACAAAGTGTCGTCGTCCGAGAAAGCCAATGTGATGAAATCCGGCCTGCTGTGGCGCGAGGTCATCACCGCCCTGCATAAGCGCGAATACGCCGACGTGCAGCTTGAACACATGCTCGCGGACGCGCTCGGCATGCAGCTTGTTCGTTGGCCCAAGCAGTTCGACGTGATCTGCACCGACAATCTCTTCGGCGACATGCTGTCGGATGTCGCCTCCATGCTGACGGGTTCGCTCGGCATGTTGCCATCAGCCTCGCTGGGCGCCGCCGACGCCAGCGGCAAGCGCAAGGCGATGTACGAGCCCGTGCATGGTTCAGCGCCTGACATCGCCGGCAAGGGCATCGCCAATCCGATCGCCATGATCGGCTCGCTGGGCATGGCGCTGCGCTATTCCTTCGATCTGCCCAAAGCCGCCGACGCCGTTGACGCGGCGATCTCGGCGGTGCTGGCGCAAGGACTGCGCACGGCTGACATCAAGGGGTCGGCGGCGTCAACGGTGTCTACCAGCCAAATGGGCGACGCCATCGTCAAGGAACTGGCCAAGTTGCTGAAATAAGCAACAACGGGCGGCGCGAGCTGACGGCGGTCGGTTCGCGCTTTCCCGATTCACCAGCCCGCGATTCGATGGCAGGATTCACCCGCCTGCCCGAAGGCGTAATGGTCCCCGCAGGCGTAAGCGGTCGGCGGTTCGCCTGTCTGCTGGAACAGATCATAGCCTTCCTTCAGATTATGCCAGAACCCGTTCCATTGGGCGGCATTGGCGCTGTCGGTTGCGAGGAAGGAAAGAAAGCCTCCGTTCCCACTTTCGCGGGCGATCGCCGCATCGGTCATGCGAAACGGAAAGATATGCACCGGAACATCGCGTTGGCCTCCCGCGATCGCTGCGGCGACGAAGCCATAAATCTCCTCGATGCCCTTGTCGGTCATGGCGAAGCAGCCCACCGATTTGCAATTGCCATGAACCATCACAAGGCCGCCGGTGCGGCCGTTCTGGCGGTCGAAGGCGTTGGGATAACCGACGTTAAAAGCGCGGTGATAATTCGAATGCGGGTTTAGCTGACGCGCCGAGACCGAATAAAATCCTTCTGGCGACTGATAATCGGCTTCTCGTAATTTCGGGCCGAGCCGGCCGGACCATTTGCAAATTGGAAAGCTGCGGTAAAGCGCATAACGGCCATTGTGCTTGAGCCACAACTCCAGTTCGCCCTCTTTTTTGAAAATTCTCACATAGACGGGCGCGCCCATGTTGAAACGCGCCGGCGGCTGGTCCGACGGATTGAAACTGTCCTCCGGCGCGGGACGCAAAACCGGCTCCGTGTGTGCAGCGATCTGCTGCGCGGGCGCAGAAGCAGCCGGCGACGGCGTGGGCGCTTGCGCGGCAGGGATGGCCGGCGCCACGGGCGTCTGCGCGGGAAGCGCGGGCGCAGGAAGCGCCGCGCGGTCGCGAGGACGGACCGGAGGCAGCGGCGCATCGGCGACGACAGGGGGCGCCTGCGGGGGCGGAGCTGATTCGTCCTCTTGCGGCTCCGGCGTCGTCGCAGGCACTTGCTGGGGCTGCACTTCCGGGATCGCCGCAAGTCCAGCCGGCCGCTGCGGCGGCAGGGGAATTACAGTTTCAGCCTGGCTCGAAAGATCCGCGGGCCGTTTGGGAGGCAAGGGTGCGTTCAGAACAGGGGATTTGGGCGCAGCGTTCTGATTTCGATCCGGCCACGGCTCTGGGTTTTCCAGCAGGGTCATCGTGTCCGACGGGGCCGCCGGCTCCGGTTCGGATACGGCATGGCCGCGCAGTCCCCGCAAGAATGGGCCACTCAACCCCGCTCCGGCTCCGCGGTCGGGCGTCGGAGCTGCGGCGACCCTGGTTGGCGCTTTCGCGGGTCCAAGCGCCCCGCGTTCGGGCGCAACGGGAAGGAACCGCAAGACAAGGCCGCCAGCGACAATCGTCATTGTCGCCAGAATAGCAAGCAAGACTCGTGTTCGGCGCGGCGTCATCCAGAGCAGTTCCAAAGCTTTTGGAAAAGGGAACCTAATAAGACAAAGCTTTTAAGGCAAACGAAACGTTAAATTACAAGCATTGCCCCAGACGCTCCTCGGGCGCGGAATGCTCGGAAATACCGCGAAGCTCCTTTGTAATCAGTGACCTTCGAACGCAACAAGCGTGCGAACCGGCACGCCGAGCGCCTCGATTTTTCTTCTTCCGCCCAATTCGGGGAGGTCGATCACGAAACAGGCGGCGACCACTACTGCGCCCATCTTCTGCAAGAGCCGGATAGCCCCCTGCGCCGTCCCGCCGGTGGCGATCAGATCATCCACGAGAATGACCCTTTCCCCTTTCCCCACAGCGTCTTCATGCATCTCCATCTCGTCCACGCCATATTCCAGCTCATAGGAGATCGAAACGGTTTTGTGCGGTAATTTGCCCTTCTTGCGAATGGGGATGAAGCCAGCCGACAATTGGTGAGCGACCGCGCCACCGAGAATGAAGCCGCGCGCCTCCATCCCCGCGACCTTGTCCATTTTCGAGCCAGACCAGGGCTGCACCAGTTCGTCGACCGCGCGTCGGAACGCGCGCGCGTCGCCGAGCAGGGTTGTGATGTCGCGAAACAAAATCCCCTTTTTGGGATAGTCGGGAATGGTGCGAATGGCGGCGGCGAGAGGCATGGGCAAAATCCTCAAACAGGCGGAGCGTCGTCGCTTCATAGCGCATTCGCGAAGGAAAAACAGCGCGGCTTGTTAAACGGCTTTAATCCCGTTCACTCGCGCCATCACCGCGTCGAGCTTTTTCAGCAGCGCCGGGTCGCGCGCCTCCGAAGCCGTGAGAATCGCATTGTCCAACGCCCGATCCGAGCCGATGGGACAGGGTTCATGCTCCCCCGGAAAGTCTTTGAGCAACCGCGCCAGAACTCTGCCCGCGCCTTGCGCATTCTTTCGCACCACCTCGATCACCGAGGCGACGTCCACATTGTCGTGTTCGGGATGCCAGCAGTCAAAATCCGTCACCATGGCGATGGTCGCGTATGAAATTTCCGCTTCTCGCGCGAGTTTGGCTTCAGGCAGCGCGGTCATGCCGATCACGTCGTAGCCGGCGGCCTTGTACGTCAGGGATTCGGCGTAAGTGGAGAACTGCGGCCCCTCCATGCAGACATATGTTCCACCCTGCACGCAGGCGATGCTCTCCTGCTTGGCGGCAGCCAGAATGCGCGCTGAAAGTTTAGGCGCAATTGGATGCGCCAGCGAGACATGCGCGACGCAGCCATTGCCGAAAAACGACGACTGGCGCCCAAATGTCCGATCGACAAACTGGTCCACCAAAACGAAGAGGCCCGGATAAAGCTCCGACTTGAAAGATCCGCAAGCCGAAATCGAAACGATGTCGGTGACCCCTACGCGTTTCAGCGCATCAATATTCGCGCGATAATTTATTCCTGAAGGCGAAAGCGCATGACCGCGGCCGTGCCGCGGCAAGAACACAGCTTGAGTTCCGCCTATCTCACCAAAGTGCAGAGCGTCCGACGGCTCCCCCCAAGGCGTCTCGATCCTTTGCTCCCGGATATTTTCAAGCCCGGGCAGATTATAGACTCCCGATCCGCCGATGATCCCAACAATCGCCGCTGTCATGGTCGCACCCCTGTTTCCAATCGCAATATAGCTCTTGCCGCGCCCGATAAAGCATTTCGCAGCGAATTGAACGCAGCGACGCGGAATTTGCGCCCAAGTAAACTCAATTTGCTGCTGCCAGTCCATCTGTGTGGCGGCGCGCTCGAGACTGCGCGCCCTCTCTCGGCGAAGACGCAGGCGAATTGGCGCACGGATAGGGTTGCGCCATAAAATAGCCTGTGTTAGGGGACGCACGCATTGGAGCGGAGGCGTTGCGGCCTTGGCTCCTTACCCTGACCTCACCGTCGCCTCACCGCTCCGAATTTCGTCGCGACCGCACGCAAGCGGCGCGACCGGGGGCGGCCAAGCGACGCCGATCCGAGAGCAAAAGCTGTGGCTCAAGACGGAGTCGACCTTTCCGGCGTAGCGGGACGTTACGCTTCCGCCCTCTACGACCTGGCGTCCGAACAGCGCGCGACCGAAGAGGTCTCTCGTTCGCTCGCGGCGTTCCAGCATTTGCTCGCGGACAGCGCAGATCTGCGCCGTCTTGTCGGCAGTCCCGTATTTTCGGCCGCGGAACAGGTGAAGGCGCTCGACGCCGTGTTTGCGAGCGCCGGCCTCACGGGCATCGCCGCGAATTTCATCCGCCTCGTTGCGACAAAGCGTCGCCTCTTTGCGCTTCCCGACATGATCGCCGCCTTCCAGCGACTCGATGAGAACGCGAAGGGGCTGGTGCGCGCCGAGGCGACTGTCGCTTCGCCCCTCCGCCCCGAGCACGAAAGCGCCTTGCGGCAGGCGCTCTCCGCCGCGACAGGCGGCAGGACAGTCAATCTCAATGTGAAGACGGATGCTTCGATCGTTGGCGGCATCATCGTCAAACTCGGTTCGCGCATGGTCGACGCTTCGGTCAAGACCAAGCTCAATTCTATTCGCACACGCATGAAAGAGGTCGGCTGATGGTGGATATCCGCGCCGCAGAAATTTCCGCGATTCTCAAGAACGAGATCGCAAATTTCGGTAATGAAGCCCAGGTGACCGAGGTCGGTCAGGTGTTGTCCGTCGGCGACGGCATCGCTCGCGTCTATGGTCTCGACAATGTTCAGGCCGGCGAGACGGTCGAGTTCGAGAATGGCGTGCAAGGCATGGCCCTCAATCTCGAAACCGACAATGTCGGCATTGTGATCTTCGGCTCGGACCGAGAAATCATGGAAGGCCAGACGGTCAAGCGCACAGGCGCCATCGTCGAAGTGCCGGTTGGTCGCGAATTGCTCGGCCGCGTCGTCGACGCTCTCGGCAATCCGATCGACGGCAAGGGGCCGATCAAGGCCACGAAACGCTCTCGCGTCGACGTCAAGGCGCCGGGCATTATTCCGCGCAAATCGGTGCATGAGCCAATGGCCACCGGCCTCAAGGCCGTCGATGCGCTGATCCCGATTGGACGCGGCCAGCGCGAATTGATCATCGGCGATCGCCAGACCGGCAAGACCGCGATCGCGCTCGACACGATCCTGAACCAGAAGTCCCTCAACGAAGGCGACGACGAAAAAGCGAAACTCTACTGCGTCTATGTCGCCATCGGCCAGAAGCGTTCGACCGTCGCGCAATTCGTGAAGGTTCTGGAAGAGCGCGGCGCGCTTGAGTATTCGATCATCGTCGCGGCCACCGCCTCGGACCCGGCGCCGATGCAGTTCCTGGCGCCCTTCTCCGGTTGCGCCATGGGTGAATATTTCCGCGACAACGGCAGCCACGCCGTCATCATTTACGACGATCTTTCCAAGCAGGCCGTCGCCTATCGCCAGATGTCGCTGCTGCTGCGCCGTCCGCCCGGACGCGAAGCCTATCCCGGCGACGTGTTCTACCTGCATTCGCGCCTGCTCGAGCGCGCCGCCAAGCTCAGCGACGATCGCGGAGCCGGATCGCTCACCGCGCTTCCCGTCATTGAGACGCAAGCGAACGATGTTTCGGCCTACATCCCGACCAACGTCATTTCGATCACCGACGGCCAGATCTTCCTTGAGACGGATTTGTTCTACCAGGGCATCCGCCCTGCGGTGAACGTCGGTCTGTCGGTCTCCCGCGTTGGCTCCTCCGCTCAGACCAAGGCGACCAAGAAGGTCGCCGGCAAGATCAAGGGCGAGCTCGCGCAGTATCGCGAGATGGCCGCCTTCGCGCAGTTCGGCTCCGATCTCGACGCGGTGACGCAGCGCCTGCTCAATCGCGGTGCGCGGCTTACCGAACTCCTGAAGCAGCCGCAATTCTCGCCGCTGAAGATGGAAGAACAGACTTGCGTGATCTACGCGGGCGTCAACGGCTATCTCGATCCTCTGCCCGTCGGTCGCGTGCGCGCGTTCGAGGACGGACTTCTGGCCCTGCTGCGCTCTACGCACGCGAGCCTTCTGGACACGATCCGGACCTCCAAGGACCTGTCCGACGATTCAGCCGCCAAGCTGAAGAGCGTCGTTGAGGACTTCGCCAAGACCTTCGCCTGAGCGGTCGAGAGGGCTAAGCTGTTCCGAGAATGATCTCGCGGCGCCAACGCCGCGAGCCGCGCCCCAAAGTCTCGCGATCATTTCGAACGCGAGCGGAACCTGAGCAAGAAGCTACCCATGGCCTCGCTGAAGGATCTTCGAAACCGCATTTCTTCCGTCAAGGCGACGCAGAAGATCACCAAAGCCATGCAGATGGTTGCAGCGGCGAAGCTGCGTCGCGCCCAGATGGCGGCTGAGGCTGCGCGGCCCTACGCGGAGCGTATGGAAAGCGTGCTCGCCAATCTCGCGGGCGGCGTGACGGCCGGTGGACCCGAACTGCTTTCGGGCAACGGCCGCGACGATACGCATCTTCTGGTCGTCGCCACCGCCGAGCGTGGCCTGTGCGGCGCGTTCAACTCCTCGATTGTGCGTCTGGCGCGGGAGCACATCAATCGGCTGCAGGGTCAGGGCAAAACCGTCAAGATCCTTTGTGTTGGCAAGAAGGGATATGATCAGCTTCGCCGCCAGTATGAGAAGGACATCATCGAGCTGATCGAACTGCGCGGACTGCGCCAGATCGGCTTCGAAAACGCTGATCCTATCGGCAAGAAGGTCATCCAGCTGTTCCAGGACGGCGCCTTCGACGTCGCGACGCTGTTCTTCGCGCAGTTCAAATCGGTCATCGCGCAGATTCCCACAGCCCTGCAGCTGATCCCGGCGCAAATTCCGGTCAATGAGAACGCGCCCGCGAAGATCGGCGCTCAGCCGTGTTACGAATACGAACCGGCTCAGGACGAACTCCTCTCGGAGCTGCTGCCGCGCAACATCTCGGTGCAGGTTTTCCGGGCGCTGCTCGAAAACGCGGCGTCGGAACAAGGCGCCCGCATGAGCGCGATGGACAACGCCACGCGCAACGCCGGCGACATGATCCGCAAGCAAACGATGCAATACAATCGTTCGCGGCAGGCGATGATCACCAAGGAACTGATCGAAATCATTTCGGGCGCCGAAGCGCTCTGACGAAAAAGTGAGGACGTAGCATGGCATCGGGCAACAAGGCCACGGGGCGCATCACTCAGGTCATCGGCGCCGTCGTCGACGTCAAGTTCGACGGGCATCTGCCGGAAATCCTGAACGCGCTGGAAACCACCAACCAGGGCAACCGCCTCGTGCTTGAAGTGGCGCAGCATCTTGGCGAAAACTCCGTGCGCACAATCGCCATGGACACGTCCGAGGGCCTGACGCGCGGCCAGGAAGTCACCGACACCGGCGCGCCGATCTCTGTGCCTGTTGGCGACGAGACGCTGGGCCGCATCATCAACGTCATCGGCGAGCCGGTGGATGAAGCTGGTCCGCTCACGACCTCGGGCCGTCGCGCCATTCACCAGCCTGCTCCTTCTTATGCCGAGCAGGCGACGGAAGCGCAAATTCTGGAGACCGGCATCAAGGTCGTCGACCTGCTGGCGCCTTACGCAAAGGGCGGCAAGATTGGCCTGTTCGGCGGCGCCGGCGTTGGCAAGACCGTTCTGATCATGGAACTGATCAACAACGTCGCCAAGGCGCACGGCGGTTACTCGGTCTTCGCGGGCGTCGGCGAACGGACCCGTGAAGGCAACGATCTCTATCACGAAATGATCGAGGGCGGCGTCAACAAGAAGGGCGGCGGCGCCGGCTCAAAATGCGCGCTGGTTTATGGCCAGATGAACGAGCCCCCGGGCGCCCGCATGCGCGTCGCCTTGTCGGGCCTGACGGTCGCCGAAGATTTCCGCGATCGTGGCCAGGATGTGCTGTTCTTTGTCGACAACATCTTCCGCTTCACGCAGGCCGGTTCGGAAGTGTCGGCTCTGCTGGGCCGCATTCCTTCGGCGGTGGGTTATCAGCCGACTCTCGCGACCGACATGGGCGCGCTGCAGGAACGCATCACCACCACCAACAAGGGTTCGATCACGTCCGTGCAGGCGATTTACGTTCCCGCCGACGATTTGACCGATCCGGCCCCCGCGACATCCTTCGCGCATCTTGACGCGACCACCGTGCTGTCGCGCTCGATTGCGGAAAAGGGCATTTATCCCGCGGTCGACCCGCTCGAACTCGACCTCTCGCATGTTGTCGCCGGCGATCGTCGGCGAAGAGCATTACGACATCGCCCGCAAGGTGCAATCGACGCTGCAGCGCTACAAGGCGTTGCAGGACATCATCGCCATCCTCGGCATGGACGAATTGTCCGAAGAGGATAAGCTGATTGTCGCCCGCGCCCGCAAGATCGAGCGCTTCCTGTCGCAGCCGTTCCACGTCGCCGAAGTCTTCACCGGTTCGCCGGGAAAGCTGGTCTCGCTCGCCGACACCATCAAGGGCTTCAAGGGTCTGGTCGCCGGTGAATACGACCATCTTCCCGAGGCGGCCTTTTATATGGTCGGAACCATCGAGGAAGCGGTCGAAAAAGCCGCCAAGCTCGCCAAGGAAGCCGCCTAATTACCTGCGCTCCGGACCGCCAGTCGGCCGGAGCGTCTGAACAGCGCCGTCGGAGACAGACATGGCCGCATTTCACTTCGAACTCGTCTCTCCCGAAAAATTGCTGTTCGCTGGCGATGTCGAGTCTGTCGTCGCGCCGGGAGCGGACGGACAATTCACCGTGCTTAAGGACCATGCGCCGGTGATGACCACCCTCAAAGTGGGCGTCGTCCAGATCGACGCCGGCGGCAAGGTCGAAAAGCTCTTCGTGCGCGGCGGATTCGCCGACGTGAGCGCGGCCGGCTTCACCATCCTTGCCGAACAAGCCGTCGCTATCGCTGACGTCGATGTGGCCAAGCTTGAAGCGGACATCAAGGACGCACGCGAGGACGTCGCGGACGCCAAGACGGACGAGGGGCGCATCGCGGCGAACGACAGGCTGGCGCAATTGCAGGAACTGCGCTCCGCTGTCGGCGCGTAATTTCAAATTCGCTTCCGCAAATAAAAAACGCGCCCTCGGGCGCGTTTTTTATTTGGGGTTGAGGCTTCCTTTGCCTCAGTTGTCCAGAAAGCTGCGCAGCTTGCGGCTGCGGCTCGGGTGCTTGAGTTTGCGAAGAGCCTTGGCCTCGATCTGGCGGATGCGTTCACGCGTGACCGAGAACTGCTGGCCAACTTCTTCGAGCGTGTGGTCGGTGTTCATGCCGATGCCAAACCGCATGCGAAGCACGCGCTCCTCGCGCGGCGTCAGCGAAGCCAGCACACGAGTCGTGGTCTCGCGAAGATTCGACTGGATCGCCGCCTCGATCGGCAGGACCGCGTTCTTGTCCTCGATAAAATCGCCCAGGTGCGAATCTTCCTCATCGCCGATTGGCGTTTCGAGCGAGATTGGCTCCTTGGCGATTTTCAGAACCTTGCGCACCTTTTCCAGCGGCATCGCCAGTTTTTCCGACAGCTCCTCGGGAGTCGGCTCGCGGCCTATCTCATGAAGCATCTGGCGCGACGTGCGGACGATCTTGTTGATCGTCTCGATCATATGCACGGGAATACGGATGGTGCGAGCCTGGTCCGCGATGGAGCGGGTGATCGCCTGCCTGATCCACCAGGTCGCATAGGTCGAGAATTTATAGCCGCGTCGATATTCGAACTTATCCACCGCTTTCATAAGGCCGATATTGCCTTCCTGAATGAGGTCGAGAAACTGCAACCCGCGATTGGTGTATTTCTTGGCGATGGAGATCACAAGCCGCAAATTGGCCTCGACCATTTCCTTCTTGGCCTGACGCGCTTCTCGCTCGCCCTTTTGCACCATGTGCACGATCTTGCGGAACTCGGAAATTTCGAGCCCCGTTTCGGTCGCAAGCGCATGAATGTCTGAGCGCAAATCCTTGATGCGGTCCTTTTCTTCCGCGACAAATTCCTTCCATCCGCGTGAGCCGAGCTTGCCGACGCGGGCGACCCACTTGGGGTCCAGCTCCGAACCGTGGAACTTGTCGAAAAAGTCTTCACGCCCAACGCCATGGGAGTCGGCCAAGCGAAGCAGCTTGGTCTCGAAACCGATCAGCCGCTTGTTAATGTCATAAAGTTGCTCCACCAGCGCCTCGATACGGTTCTGGTTAAGCGACAGGGATTTGACGTCGGTGACGATCTCTTTTTTGAGAGTCTTGTATTTGCGCTCCTGGGCAGGGGTCAAAGTCTCGTTTTTCAGGCGATTTTCGACATTCTGGTCCTGCAGTCTGCGCAGTTTCTTGTAAGCGTCGGCGACCCGCGCGAAGGTTTCCAGAACCTTGGGCTTCAGTTCGGCTTCCATGGCCGAGAGCGATACGGAATTCTCCATATCGTCCTCTTCCTCGAAATTCTCTTCGACTGCGGGGGCCTCTTCGCCGAGGCCTGTTCCCAGTCCCGCGGGCGGCGTGCGCGGCGCGGTGGCCGGCGCGAGTCCCACGGCGTCGCCAACGCCCGGAGCCTTGCCCGCGGCCTTGCCGTCTGGACCGGCGTAGGTCGCCTCCAGGTCGATGATGTCGCGCAGCAGAACCTTCCCTGCCTCCAGTTCTTCACGCCAGATGATGATGGCCTGGAAGGTCAGCGGGCTTTCACAAAGACCCGCGATCATCGCCTCGCGGCCGGCCTCGATACGCTTGGCGATCGCGATTTCGCCCTCACGCGAGAGCAATTCGACAGAGCCCATTTCGCGCAGATACATGCGAACGGGATCGTCGGTGCGGTCCGTGGGCTCCGTTACGCGCGTGGCGACCGCCGTCGGGCGCGCCGCTTCCACCAGCTCGCCGCCCTCGGGTTCCTCTTCCTCCTGAGGCCCGGCTTCTTCTTCAGCCTCGTCAGCGTCATCGCCCTCGGACACGGTAATGCCCATTTCGGACAGCATCGCGTAGACGTCCTCAATCTGATCCGACGAAACTTCCTCGGATGGAAGCACCGCATTCAATTCGCTATAAGTGACAAAGCCGCGCTTTTTGGCGAGCTTGATCATCCGCTTGACGGCGGCGTCATTAAGGTCGAGCAGCGGTCCGTCTGTGGTCTCCGTGATGACGGCGCCTTCCACTTCCACCTTTTCCTCGTCTTTTTTGGCCATTCACTCGCTCCGAACTGTCCGTGCAAGCCCCTCGCTTCGCGATGCGCGGATGCCCCGGACGGTCTTCCTGATAAGGCCGTCCTCACGAAGCCTCATGGAAGCTTCGTTCAAGACGGCCTGAATTAATTCAGAGATGAGCCAAATCAGACTCATCCATCCGCAATGGTTTCTATCGCCCCGCAATGGTTTCTATCGCCGGCGAATCGCGCTGTCAGACAGTGGCCAGCACGGCTTAAAGCACCCTTAACCATGTCGCCGACAAAGCGCGCACTAAAGCGTGCGGTTTGTACGACCAGACATGGCTCCAAATCCCTCGAGGGCTGCTTCGGTTCCGTCGAGCGTAGACAATTCGGCCT
The DNA here is from genome assembly GCA_963697595.1 of uncultured Alphaproteobacteria bacterium. Classification (GTDB taxonomy): domain Bacteria; phylum Pseudomonadota; class Alphaproteobacteria; order Rhizobiales; family Beijerinckiaceae; genus Methylocystis. Next base: position 68,070 of record CAVOON010000001.1, read on the forward strand.
GGATTTCCGCCAGTCTAGCGGTTTCCTCGTCGCTGGGATCCTCCGCCAGACGCCCCACTATTTCACGCAACTCCCTATTTAGCGCCCAAACCTTGCGATGCAAGCTTAAAACTTGGCGTAACGTCACGGCGGCGTCCGCGGCTGCGGCCTCGGAGCGGACGCTCCACAGATTCGCATGAGCGTCCATGGCGTTAAGCTTCGCCAGGAATCGAGCGAGACCTGCTTCGTCAATGGCCTCGTTCAAGGCGGGAAGGGCGTCCTGTTCGTTTCCGAAACGCTCTTCATCGTTATTTGACGCGCAGCGTACCATCAGATCTCGCAGCTGATTGGCGTCGGAAGACTCAAATTCCAGCGCCGCCAAATCCTCGATATGCTCCGCAAGCAACGACGGATGGTTGATCAAAATCAGCAGAATCAGGCATTCGCGGGGCGAGACCTCCGGTTTCACGCCTTTGAACATCGGCGAATTCGCCAAAGACGCGCCGATGCGCACAGGCCCTCCCGGCGTCGCCGGTCGCCCGAACCGCGCTCCGCCGCCTCCGCCTGTTCTCACAAAATTGTTGCGGGATTCCCAGACCCGGGTTTGCCCGCCTGAAGCGCCCCGGAGCAATTGCGAAAGCCGGGCCGAAAGCTCCTGGCCGTAGTATCGGCGAAGCGCTGGGTCGGCGATTTGTCCCGCGACGTCGTTCAGGCTCCGCTCCAGCGCGGCGCGGCGTTCCGGAGTGTCGAGGAGGCGTTCCTGGGTCTCGCGTCGCCACAAGACTTCGACCAAGGGCAGCGGCGCGCTCAGGACTTTGGCCAGCGCGGCGGGGCCGCTCGAGCGCAGCAACTCATCCGGGTCCTGCCCGCCGGGCAGAAGCACAAAGCGCAGGGTCTTCCCGGGGCCGATCAACGGCAGGGCGGTGTCAATCGCCCGATAAGCCGCCTTGAGGCCAGCCTTGTCGCCGTCGAAACAAAGGATGGGCTCCTCGGCCATGCGCCATAGCAGCTCGCATTGTTCTGGGGTAAGCGCCGTGCCGAGCGGCGCGACGGCGTTGGGAAACCCCGCCACGGTCATGGCGATGACGTCGACGTAGCCCTCGACGGCGATCACCGTGCCCGCCTCATGCGCCGCCTTGCGGGCATTGTGAAGGTTATAGAGCGTCGCGCCCTTGTGAAAGAGCGGCGTCTCCGGCGAATTGAGATATTTCGCCTGAGCGTCCTTCTCCAGCGCGCGGCCGCCAAAGGCGATGACCTTGCCCGCGCGGTCCTGGATCGGAAACATGACGCGGTTGCGGAAACGATCGTAGGGCACGGCTATATCCTCGCCGTGAATGAGCAGCCCCGCCTCGATCATGGCGTCGACGCTTGCGCCCTTGGCCGCCAGCGCATCCCGCATGCCGTGGCGGTCCTGCGGGGCGTAGCCGATGCGAAAATGCGCCTGGGAATTCGGCGAAATATGGCGCCGCGACAGATAGTCGCGCGCCTCGCGTCCCTTGGCGTCTTTCAACTGCTTTTGAAAATAGTCCGCCGCCCATTCCATGATTTCGGTCAGCGAGGCGCGCTTGCGGTCGGATTCGCGCTGTTCGGTGGTTTCGACCGGCATTGGCAGCCCCGCCATGCCGGCGAGCTTTTCCACTGCCTCAGGAAAGGAAATCCCTTCGGTCTCCATGAGAAAGGCGATGCCGTCGCCGCTTTTCCCCGACGAGAAGTCGTGGAAAAACCCTTTCTGGTCATTGACGTAAAACGATGGAGTTTTTTCGGCGTTGAAGGGCGAAAGCCCCCGCCACTCGCGCCCCTGCTTCTTGAGCTTGACCTTTTGCCGAACCACCTCCGACACGGGAACCCGGGCGCGGAGTTCGTCAAGGAAGGAGGGGCTGAATTTCATCGGGGTCCGTGGCGGCTGAAGGCCTTCCGTAACATTTATACGAAGAATTGGCCTCGGAGACATCTCCTGAAAAGGAGCAGCGCAAAGCGTCGCAAACACGACCGACCGACGCCGAAATCGATATTGCGGTCGCGAGCGATCCCGATTGGTCGGAACTGGAGCCCATAGACTGGAGCAAGGCGGAAATCATCGTTCCGCAAAGAAGCAGGCGATCTCGATCCGCCTAGACGAAGACCTGATCGGCTTTTTCAAGGCCGAGGGCCCAGGCTATCAGCGCCGCATCAACGCCGTCCTGCGCAGCTACATGAAGCAGCGCCAGAAGCGCTGAATGTCAGGCCTGCATCGCAGCCTTCAATCCGCGCTCCAGATCGGCCAGAATATCGTCGATATGCTCCAGGCCGATGGACAGCCGCACATAGCCATCCGTCACCCCGCTCGCGAGCTGAGCCTCAGGCGAGAGCTGTGAATGCGTTGTCGTCGCGGGATGGATTGCGAGGCTGCGCGCGTCGCCGATGTTGGCGACGTGATAGAACATTGTCAGCGCGTCGATGAAGCGGCGACCTGCCTCCAGCCCGCCCTTGAGCTCAAAGCCAAGCAAGGCTCCGTAGCCCCCTTTTAGATATTTGTCGGCCCGGGCGCGCGCCTCGCCGCTTTGCTGCGAGGGATGAATAACCTTCGCGATTTCCGGCCGCTTCGCCAGAAAGTCGGCGACAGCCCTGGCGTTCTGAACATGACGCTCCATGCGCAGCGTCAGCGTCTCGATGCCTTGCAGCGTCATGAAAGCGTTGAAAGGCGACATCGCCGCGCCGAGATCGCGCAGCAGCGTCGTGCGCGCCTTGATCACATAGGCGATTGGCCCAAGGGGTTTGACCGCTTCGACCCAGACGGCGCCGTGATAGGAGGGGTCGGGCGTATTGAGCGCGGGCTGGCGCTGCGGAAACTTCTCCCAATCGAAATTGCCGCCGTCGATGATCGCGCCGCCTATCGACGTGCCGTGCCCGCCGAGGAATTTGGTTGTCGAATAGACTACCACGGCCGCGCCATGGTCGAACGGACGCGCGAGGATCGGGGCCGCGGTATTGTCCATGATCAGCGGCACGCCGAATTCCCGCCCAATGGCGGCGACTTCAGCGATCGGAAACACGGTGAGCTTGGGGTTAGGCAACGTCTCCGCATAATAGGCGCGGGTGCGGTCATCCGTGGCGCGCCGGAAGTTTTCAGGGTCGGTCGGATCGACGAAGCGAACTTCGAGGCCCTGGTCCTTCAGAGTATTGGCGAAAAGATTATAGGTGCCGCCATAGAGATCGGTGGAGGAGACGATATTGTCCCCGGCGCGCGCGAGATTCTGCACGGCATAGGCCGAGGCCGCCTGACCGGAGGCCACCGCCAGCGCCGCCGCGCCGCCTTCCAGCGCCGCAAGGCGCGTCTCCAGCACGCTGGTGGTCGGGTTGCCGATGCGCGTGTAGATCTGGCCCATTTCCTTTAACGCGAAGAGATTGGCCGCATGTTCCGTATCGCGAAACTGATAGCTGGTGGTCTGGTAGATCGGCACGGCGACGGCGCCATTGGTTGCATCGGCGCGCCAGCCGGCGTGCAATTGCAGCGTCTCGGGATGCTTGGATTCAATGGCCATGATGGCGGGCTCTTTCTCGACTGTCGGATGCGCTGGCTCAGCTTAGCGAGAGGCGCCTTGGCGATAAAGTCTTATGTGACGCGGGCTGCGCAGGCGAGGGCGAAAGCATATTCAAGCGCGATTTCGTCGAGCCGCTCAAAACGCCCCGAGGCTCCGCCGTGGCCCGCGCCCATTTGAGTGTGCAACAGAACCGGACCGCCGCCCGTCATGGCGGCGCGCAAGCGCTGCACCCATTTCAACGGCTCCCAATAGGTCACCCGCGGGTCGGTGAGACCCGCCAGCGCAAGAATCGGCGGATAATTCTGCGCGCTCACATTGTCGTAGGGCGAATAGGAGGCGAGGCGGTCATAGGAGACGACATCCATGATTGGATTGCCCCACTCGAGCCACTCGGGCGGCGTCAGAGGCAGATCGTCGCGCAACATGGTGTTGAGCACGTCGACAAAAGGCACGCCCGCGACAATGCCCGCGAAAAGCTGCGGCGCCATATTGACGATTGCGCCCATCAGCATGCCGCCGGCGCTGGCGCCTTGCGCGATGACGGCGCCTTCGCGCGTGTAGCCTGTTGCGATCAGATGCCGCGCGCAAGCAATGAAGTCTTCAAAACTGTTGCTTTTGTATTCAAGCTTGCCTTTCTCGTACCAATTCCAACCCTTGTCCGTTCCGCCGCGCACATGCGCAAAAGCATAGACAAGGCCTCGGTCGACCAAAGACAGCGCCGCGCTGTCAAAACCTGCCGAAAGCGCATGGCCGTAGGCGCCATAACCATAGAGAAGTAGCGGCGCTCCAAGTCCTGGCTGAAAATCGGAGCGGTGCAGGAGCGTGATCGGCACGCTCTCGCCATCTTGCGCTTTCGCGAACAAGCGACGGGTGACGTAGTTCTTTGGATCGTGACCGCTCGGAATCTTCTGGCGCTTGCGCAGAATTCGCTCACGAGAGACCATGTCGTAGTCATACGTCTCGCGCGGCGTCGTCATCGACGAATAGGTGAAACGCAGCGTCGACGTATTAAATTCAAGGCCGGGTTCGAGATAAAGCGCATAGGCTTCCTCATCGAAAGCGATCGCATGTTCCTCGCCGCTGGTCAGCTCACGTATTTTGAGGCGCGGCAACGAGTTTTCCCGCTCTACCCATGCAAGATGCCTCGCATAGACCGTGCAAATGACGATCATGCGGCCCGGCTCATGCGCGACGACCGCACGCCAGTCGTTGCGCGAAGTGGAGCTTAATGGCGCGGTGAATATCGCGAAGTCGTCGGCCCCGTCGGCGTTGCTGTGGATGAAGAGAACATCGCCATGCGGCTCGACGTCATAGCGCAGCCGGGGCTCGCGTGGCGCGACGCAGCGCGGCTTCGTCTCAGTGTTTACGAGATCGACCAGATGACATTCGCTGGCGTCATGTCCGTGGATCGAAACCACAGCGAAGCGTCCGCAACGACTTTCGCGCAGCGCCACGAACCAGGCCGGATCCAGCTCTTCTATGATCAGACGATCGTCGTGGGGACCGGCGCCGACCAGATGACGGAACACTTGCGCGGTGCGGTGATTTTCGTCGACGCGCACGTAATAGAAACTCTTCGAGTCTTTGCTCCAGACGATGGAGCCGTCGGTTTCATGCACTATGTCTGGGCGGTCGGCGCCGTCGCTAAGCGCGCGGGTGCGAATGGAGTAGAGTTCGGAACCTTTTTCGTCGACGCTCCAGCCGAGCTGCGCGTGATCGGGGGCGTGAACAGTCTCCGCAATGTCGAAAAACTCCGCGTCTTGCGCCAGCGCGTCGCCATCGAGCAAGATTTCGTCATGGCCTCCTTCGCGGTTACTGCGGCAATAGAGCGGATGCTCACCGCCTTCACGATAGCGCTCGAAATAGGCGAAGGGACCATCGGGCCAGGGCGCTTCGGAGTCGTCTTCCTTGATACGCCCACGCATTTCCGCGACAAGGGTTTTGCGTAGACCCTTCAATGGCTCCAGCACGTTATCGCTGTAAGCATTTTCTTCCTTGAGCAGAGTGGCGATCTCATCCGGCAACGCGTCCGGATCGCGCAAGACCTCGCGCCAGTTTTCGGCGGCGAGCCATTGATAGCAATCCTCGAGAGCGCGGCCGTGATAGTGACGTAGCGCCGGCCGCTTTTCGGCTCTTGGCGGAGGCGAGACCGACATCCCGAAACCGGGCGCTCCAACCGCTTTTCTGCTGTCGGTCATTCGGACTCCGTCCAGAAATGGCAGCACACATGGCCTACGCCGCACCACTCTCGCTCACGAGCTCGCCGACTTTGGCCTAGTTCGCATTCCCGGCCTGAGCCTTTTGCGCGAGCTGCTTGATGGCCTCCAGCACCAGCGGATTCAAGCCGGCCCCACCATGAGTCACGTGCCTGATAATATTGGTGCGCATGCGCGGGTCCCAATATTTTTGGATGTGATCCACGATGCCCGCGACCCTGTCGGTCGATTTTTGCGCGTTGAAGAAATCGCCAATCTGGTTGGCCATCTTCACCAGGGTATCGACCGTGCTATGCGACGACATGTATGGGCGCCTGTTCGTGAATTCGGGAGGAATGGGTGAAGACTTCGAAATCGCGCCCACGCATTACCGCGACCAGCGTCATACCGCAAGCTTCCGCCGTCCGCACGGCGAGCGCTGTCGGAGCCGAGATGGCGGCGATGACAGGGGAACCAATGCGCGCCGCCTTCTGCACAAGCTCGACAGAAACGCGGCTGGTCATCAGCACGACGCCAGTGGACCCCGCGACACCCTGTCGCGCCAGGGCGCCAGCCAGCTTGTCGAGCGCATTGTGCCTGCCGACGTCTTCTCTAACGACGAGCGCACCCGTCGCCGGGTTCCAAAAGGCGGCCGCATGCACTGCCCGGGTTTCCTGATTTAATTTTTGCGCGCCAGGCAGGCGCTCCATTGCCTCGACAAGCGCCGCCGCGGACACTTGAAGGGCGCTCTCCAGCACGGGGGCGTCACGAGTCGCTTCTTCGAGACTTTCGATCCCGCAGAGGCCGCAACCCGTGGGCCCGGCCATGGAGCGACGACGCTCGGCATATTCCTTCTGGCGCTCGCATGGGAGCCAACTCCGTAGTTCGACGCCAAGCTCGCTTGCAACGACCTCAACCTCGATGCCGCGCGCGCCGCCGTCGATCAAGCCCTCCGTAAGAGCGAAGCCTATCGCAAAATCCTCGAGATCGGCCGGCGTCGCCATCATTACCGCATGGGTCGTTCCCCCATAGGTAAAGGCGATCGGCGTTTCCTCGGGGATCACCCTCGATGACGGCGCCGTCACATCGTGGCGGCGCGCTAGACAGGACACTTTTTTGACCGGCGCCGGAACCGAGTGCGTCATTCCGCCGCGTCGATCTGCCCCGCGATACGCCGGCTCGCCTCCGACAACTCGCGATATTGCTCCTGCCAATCGCTTGGGCCGTTGGTCGGCGAGATCTGCACGGCTGTCACCTTGTATTCGGGACAATTGGTCGCCCAGTCCGAATTATCGGTGGTGATCACATTGGCCTGCGTCGTCGGATGATGGAAGGTCGTGTAGACCACTCCAGGCGCCATGCGGTCGCTGATTTTCGCCCGAAGAGACGCTTCGCCAGCGCGGCTCTGCACCCTCACCCAGTCGCCATCCTTGACGCCGCGAAGCTCGGCGTCGTGCGCATGGATTTCAAGTACGTCCTCTGGATGCCACTGGCTATTCTCGGTGCGGCGGGACTGCGCGCCAACATTATATTGCGACAATATCCGCCCCGTGGTGAGAAGCAGCGGGAAGCGTGGTCCAGTCCTCTCGTCCGTCGGCACATATTCGGTGACGACAAATTTGCCCTTGCCACGCGCGAAGCCTTCGATGTGCATGATCGGCACGCCGTGTGGATTCTCGTCATTACAGGGCCATTGGACCGAGCCTTCCTCTTCGAGCTTCGCAAAGGACACGCCCTTGAAGCTCGGCGTCACCCGAGCAATCTCATCCATGATTTCGCTTGGATGGGTGTATTTCCAGCCGAGCCCCATGGCGTTGGCGATCAGCTGCGTGATCTCCCAGTCGCCATAGCCGTTCTTTGGGCTCATGACCTTGGCGACACGCTGGATGCGGCGCTCCGCGTTGGTGAAAGTGCCGTCCTTCTCAAGGAAGGTCGCGCCCGGCAGGAAGACATGCGCGTAGTTGGCCGTCTCCACCAGGAACAGATCCTGCACCACGACCAGTTCCATGGCGGCGAGACCGGCTGACACATGCTTGGTGTCAGGGTCCGACTGAAGAATGTCCTCACCCTGCACATAGAGGCCTTTGAACGTGCCGTCGACAGCGGCGTCGAACATGTTGGGGATGCGCAGGCCGGGTTCAGGATCCAGCTTGACGCCCCATTCCGCTTCGAACACGGCGCGCGCTTTTTCGCCCGAAATATGCTGATAGCCCGGCAGTTCGTGCGGGAACGATCCCATGTCGCAGGAGCCCTGCACATTGTTCTGGCCGCGCAGCGGATTGACGCCCACTCCGCGTCGGCCAAGATTGCCGGTGGCCATTGCGAGGTTTGCAATGGCCATGACGGTGGTCGAGCCCTGACTGTGCTCCGTAACACCGAGACCGTAGTAAATCGCGGCGTTGCCGCCGGTGGCGTAAAGACGCGCGGCAGCGCGCAACTCGGCGGCGGAAACGCCGGTAAATTGCTCAACCGCCTCGGGGCTGTTGCGCTCCTCCGCGACGAAGGCCGCCCAGTCCTGATATTCGTCCCAGTCGCAACGCTCGCGCACATAGGCTTCGTTCACCAGGCCTTCCTTGACGATCACATGCGCCATCGCGGTGACGACGGCGACATTGGTGCCCGGCTGGAGCGCGAGATGGTAGTCTGCCTGGATATGCGGCGAACGCACCAGATCAATCCGGCGCGGGTCGACGACGATCAGCTTCGCGCCCTCGCGCAAACGCTTCTTCATGCGCGAACCGAAAACCGGATGGGCGTCAGTCGGATTGGCGCCAATAACGACGATGACGTCGGCCTCATCGACCGAATCGAAGTCCTGCGTGCCGGCCGAAGTGCCGAACGCCTGGTTGAGACCATAGCCAGTCGGCGAATGACAAACACGCGCGCAGGTGTCGGTGTTGTTGTTGCCGAAACCGGCGCGGGTCAGCTTCTGCACCAGATAGCTTTCTTCATTGGTGCAGCGTGAGGACGTGATGACGCCAACGGAATTCTTGCCGTATCTTGACTGTATTTCCTTGAAGCGGCGAGCTGTGAAGCCGATCGCCTCCTCCCAGGACACGACACGCCACGGCTCGCTGATCGAGTCGCGAATCATTGGATTGAGAATGCGCTCGCGATGGGTCGCATACCCATAGGCGAAGCGGCCTTTGATGCAGCTATGGCCATGATTGGCCTTGCCGTCCTTCCACGGAACCATGCGGACGACTTCCTCGCCCCGCATTTCAGCCTTGAATGTACAGCCAACGCCGCAATAGGCGCAGGTGGTGACGGCTGCATGTTCCGGCTGACCGATCTCGATCACGGACTTTTCGGTGAGCGTCGCTGTCGGACAGGCCTGCACGCAAGCGCCGCAGGAGACGCATTCGGACTCCATGAAGGCTTCGTCCATGCCGGGAGATACCCGGCTGCCGAAACCGCGACCGCTAATCGTCAGCGCGAAAGTGCCCTGCACTTCTTCGCAGGCGCGCACGCAGCGATTGCAGACGATGCACTTCGACGGATCGTAACTGAAATAAGGATTGGATTCGTCTTTCGGCAACCAATTGAAATTGGCCGCGCTGTTGTTGCGCGCGAAAACGTGATTGGAACCGTCATAACCGTAGCGCACCTCGCGCAGACCAACGGCCCCCGCCTGTGTCTGCAATTCGCAGTCGCCGTTGGCGGCGCAGGTAAGACAGTCCAGAGGGTGATCGGAGATGTAAAGCTCCATCACGCCGCGACGGATAGCCTTGAGGCGGGGCGTCTGGGTGTGCACGGAAATTCCCGGGGCGACCGGTGTAGTGCAGGAGGCAGGCGTGCCGTTGCGCCCCTCGACCTCGATCACGCATAGGCGGCAGGAGCCAAAAGCCGCAATGCTGTCCGTGGCGCAAAGCTTGGGAATTTCCGTCCCAATCTCCATGGCCGCGCGCATGATCGAAGTGCCTTCGGGAACTGTGACGGTCTGACCGTCGATTGTCAGCGTGACAAGCTTCGAAGACTTCGACTCCGGTGTTCCGTAATCGGTTTCCTTGATCAGGCTCATGGTCAATACCTCACTCGGCAGCGGCTTCAAGGGCCGGCTTGTGGAAGTCTTCGGGAAAATGACGCAGCGCGCTCTCGACGGGGTAGGGCGCAAATCCCCCCAAGGCGCATAGAGATCCAAGCTTCATCGTCTGGCAGAGATCCTTCAACAACTCGATGTTGCCCTCAACATTGTCGCCGGCGCGGATCTTGTCGATCGTCTCGACGCCGCGCGTCGAGCCGATGCGGCAGGGGGTGCATTTGCCGCAGCTTTCGATGGCGCAGAACTCCATGCCGAAGCGCGCCATCCATGACATGTCGACCGTATCATCGAACACGACGAGGCCGCCGTGGCCGATCAGGCTGTCGACTTTCGTGTAGGCCTCGTAGTCGAAGGGCGTGTCGAACAACGACACCGGCACATAAGCGCCGAGCGGACCGCCAACCTGCACGGCGCGGACAGGTCGCCCAGACAGCGTGCCGCCGCCGATGTCATTGACGATTTCGCCGAGTTTCAGACCGAAGGGCACTTCGCACAGGCCGGCGTATTTGACGTTGCCGGCGATCTGGAGCGGAATGGTGCCGCGCGAGCGGTCCATGCCCAGCGCATGATAGGCGGCGCCGCCGTCGGCCAGGATCATCGGCGCAGTCGCCATAGACAACACGTTATTGACGACAGTCGGCTTGCCGAACAGGCCGACATGCGCCGGCAGCGGCGGCTTGGCGCGGACGATGCCGCGCTTGCCTTCGAGACTCTCCAACAGCGAGGTCTCCTCGCCGCAGACATAGGCGCCGGCGCCGATGCGTAATTCGATTTCGAACGAAAGCTTGGAGCCGCGAATATTCTCGCCAAGAACTCCTGCGGCGCGGGCGGCGACCAGCGCCTCGTTGAAGATCTCCGCGACGACAGGATATTCGGAGCGCAGATAGACATAGCCCTTGTTCGAGCCGATGGCGAAGGCGCAAATGGTCATGCCCTCGATCAGCGAGAAGGGGTCGCCTTCCATGATCATACGGTCGGCGAAAGTACCAGAGTCGCCTTCGTCCGCATTGACCACGACATATTTTTTCCCCGCCGGGCAATCGCCGACGGTTTTCCATTTGATGCCGGTCGGGAAACCCGCGCCCCCGCGCCCGCGCAGACCGGACGCCGCTATCTCCGCGATGGTCGCCTCGGGGCCAATCTGAAACGCGCGATCGAGGCCCTTGTAGCCTCCATGCGCCGCATATTCGGCGAAAGACACGGGGTCAATAACGCCGCAACGCTGAAAAGTGACGCGGCGCTGCCGCGCGAAATAGGGATGCTCCTCGACCTTCCCGATGGACAGCGGATGGGCGGCCCCGGAAAGAAATCCCGCATCGAACAGCGAGGCTACGTCCGAGGGCTTCACCGGTCCATAGCCGATACGGCCCGAGGGCGTCTCAACCTCAACCAAAGGCTCAAGCCAAAGCATTCCGCGCGAACCATTACGAACGATCTCGACCTCGAGCCCACGCGCGGCGGCCTCTTTTTGGACCGCGGCGAGGACTTTCTTCGCGCCCATGGCGAGCGCGGCCATGTCACGAGGGATGAAAATCTTGGTCATGCGCTTTTCGCCTCTTGCGCGAGTTCGTCCAGCATCGCGCCGTCGACGCGACCGATGGGTTCTCCATCATACAGGGCGGAAGGGCTGTGAGAGCAGAGCCCCAGGCAATAGACGGGTTCGACAGTCAGCGCGCCGTCGGGCGTGGTCTTGCCCCATTCCAGCTTGAGGCGGGAAAGAAAATCCAGCGCCATCTTTTCGGCGCCCATGGACTGGCAGGATTCGGCGCGGCAGATCTTCAATACGTGGCGGCCATGCGGCTCACGGTTGAAGTCGTGATAGAACGTGAGGACGCCATACATCTCCGCGCGGGAGATGTTTAACGCCTCCGCCATTTGCGGCACGGCCGCCTCCGGCACGTAACCGAATTCCTCTACCAAAGCATGAAGAATAGGCAGGGCTGGACCTTCCAACCCGAGATGGGCGGAGATTATCTCCTGCGCCCGTGTGGCGTCCCACGGTACGGCTACAGACATTTCTTCCCTCAATATCTTTAGCTTAGCGGTTGTCGATTTCCGCTTTTATACGTATTGATGTGACCTTGCCGGAAAACCGTCGCTCAATCAATAGAGCTGAATCGTTGGACGATAGGCGTAGCCTATCAAGCCTTCGGCGCGAGACTCGAAGCCAGCCGTTTCGCTTCCGCCAACAAGGCGGCGACCTGAGGGATTACCGGGTCGCGATGCGGGACAACAAGTCCGATTTCATGCACAGCCTGTGGCTCGACGATCGGAATCGAGCGCAACATCCCCCCGGCCCCGAAGGTCTCCGCCAATTTTTCCGGCATAATCGTGGCCCAATGCCCCGCCTTGACCTGATCGTAAAGCAAAATCACTGAGTTGGACTCGAGCGCCGGTTCCATGACTCCTCCCGCCTCGCCAACGAGCGCCTCTACGATTTGGCGATTCTGCATGTCGGGGGTCAACAGGCATAGCGGGATGCGCCCCACATCCGCCCAGGTGACGATATCGCGGTCGCCAAGCGGATTGCCCGCGACCGTGAGCAACCTGTATCGCTCCGAATAAAGGGGCGCGGAGCGCACTCTGCCCAATGGCTCATTGTCTAGGTAGGTGAGCCCTGCGTCGATATCGAGATTGTCCATCATCGTCAGGATTTCGGACGAGGACGCCGACAACACCTTGAATCGCACGCCGGGATGTTTTTCGAGATAGGGGCCGGTAAGCGCCGAGACGATGCCCACCGCCGTTGGAATCGCTGCGATCTTCAGCTGGCCGGAGAGACCTTCCCGAAGATTGCGCACGTCGAGCCGCATGGCGCGGGAGTCAGCGACAATCCGCTTCGCCCAGACCAGCACGCGCTCTCCCTCAGCCGTCAAGCCATGAAATCGTGAAGAGCGGTTGACCAGCAGCACCCCGAGCATGTCTTCCAGCTGCTTTATGCCCGCGGACAGCGTCGGCTGGGTCACGCCGCAAAGCTCGGCCGCTCGGGAAAAACTGCGTTCCTTGGCCACAGTGATAAAAAATTCCAGCTTGTCGATCACCTGGGATTCAACCTCGCTGCGACGACGCAAGAACACTGAAATAGCATGGAATCAATATGACCGGAGTTAAATTGCCGTGACAACTGGCAAATTCTGGCGCCCGGCATCGCTTTGCCGTATTTCCGAGTAGATTTGAATGATCGGACTTTGAACGCTATCCTAGCATGAACGCGATGAAATTCGCTGCGACGCCCATCGGCTGCGACGCCTATCTTGAGAGAAGATGCTGAATGCATGTGTCGGTGAAACGAGTGTTATTCCGGGTTCTTGCGGCAGGCTCGGCGCTGTCGATCCCCGCAGCGTCGCCGGCACAGACGACGCCTTCAGTGGTCATCGACGCCGCCTCCGGTCAAGTTCTGGAGCAGGAACAGGCTACCGCAGTCTGGTATCCCGCCTCGGTCACCAAGCTGATGACGGTCTATGTCGCGCTCGACGCGGTGCGTCAAAACCGGCTCACCTTCGACACTCCCCTAGTGGTGTCGCAGCGCGCCGCGAGAATGGCGCCTTCAAAAATGGGCTTTCGCCCCGGCTCGGAAGTGACTCTGCGCAATGCGCTGGTCATGCTCATGGTCAAATCCGCTAACGATGTCGCCGTCACCATTGCGGAAGGCGTCTCCGGCTCGGTGGAAGCGTTCGCCGACGAGATGAACAGGGCCTCGGCCGCGCTCGGAATGCGAGAATCCCATTGGGTGAACCCAAATGGCCTGCCCGATGAGCGGCATGTGACCTCGGCTCGAGATCTCGCGATCCTTGCGCGGGCGCTGCTCGTGCAATTTCCGGAGTTGGCGAATCTTTACAACATTGGGGCGATGCAAATCGGCGGCAAAATCACCGCCAACCACAATGGCATGCTTGGACGGTATCCCGGCGCCGACGGCATGAAAACCGGCTTCACCTGCCCCGCGGGCTATAATCTCGTTGCGTCGGCCACTCATGGCGGACAAAAGCTGATCGCCGTCGTTCTGGGCGCTCCTTCGGCGAGCGCACGCACCGCCAAGACAGCCTCTCTGCTCGATCGCGCGTTTCAAACGGGGTCTGGCATGGGATCGCTTGAATCCCTGCCGAGTTATGGGCCGGGCGGCAATGCGCCCGATATGCGCGACTCCGTTTGCCGACACCGCGCCAAGGCCAATCAGGAATTTCTGGCCGAAGTAGAGGATATGACAATTCCGATAACGGCCGCGCCCACGGGAAACCCCGTGCTGGACGCGCTGGCCGGCGGTCAGCAGAATGTGAGCGTAAAGGATCTCGCACGATTGCCGCGCCCGCAGTTCGAGCCGGTAACTGTCTATGTCGGCCGCGCCCCGGGTTATCAGGGTCCGGTGGCGCGCGCACGTCCGGCAGGCGTCCCCATCGGCGCTGAGCCCGACCTGACCGCTTATTCGGGAGAAAAAAGCGAGGGCGCGGGAGCTTCGCCAATATTGCACCCCGCCCCCGACGCAAAGCCGTTGCGCTCCTCCGGCAAGGTCAAAAAAGCCAAGCTGGCCACAGCGCCGGAACCGGAAGCCGCAACCGCGAAGGAGCCGGCGCCCGACGCGCAGGCCAAAAAAGCTTCGGCAGGTAAATCTCATCTGACGCGGAGCGCTTCAGCTAAGGGGAAGGCGCCGCCCAAAGCCGCAGGCGTCGCGACGGCTCACAACGGCAAGCGCCCGACCAAATCTCAGCCAGCAAACGCTGTCTCGGCCAAAGCCTCCCCCGCGAAAGTGCACACAGCCAAGAGCAAGGCCAAAGCTGACGACGCCCAATGAGCGATCAGGAGTCTAGCCGCACTTCAAGGCGCCCACCTCCGCCGCTGCCGCTTACGGTGCTGACGGGCTTTCTGGGAGCCGGCAAAACCACGCTCTTGAACCGCCTGCTCTCTTCCCCGGAGCTCTCGGACACTCTGGTGCTTATCAACGAGTTTGGCGACGTAGGTCTCGACCATTTATTCGTCGAGAGAATCGACGGCGACATGATCGTGATGAGTTCGGGCTGCGTCTGCTGCACCATCCGCGGCGATCTCGTCGCGACGCTCGAGGATCTGCTTCGCAAACGCGACAATAGCCGCATCGCGCCTTTCCGCCGCGTCGTACTGGAGACGACCGGCCTCGCCGACCCGGCTCCCGTGCTGCACGCGATCATGTATCATCCCTATCTCATGCTGCGTTACCGCCTTGACGGCGTGGTGACTTTGGTCGACGCCGTGAATGGCGAGGCGACGCTCGACGCCCATGAAGAAGCGGTCAAACAGGCCGCTGTCGCTGACCGACTGGTGATCACGAAGACCGATCTGCCCGAGGGCGCGGCGGGGCTTCCCAGCCTTTTGGAACGGTTAAAACGGCTCAACCCTGGCGCACGGTTATTGCTCGCGGCGCAAGGCGAGGCGACTTCGGACGCGATCCTGGATTGCGGCCTCTACGATCCGACCGGCAAAATTCCGCGCGTCGCGCAATGGCTGAATGCGCAAGACGTTGAGGCCGCGCACGAAGAGCATGATCACCATCACCATGCTCATGACCACGCCCATCAGCATCGACACGACGTCAATCGCCACGACGATCACATCCGCTCCTTTTGCCTGACAAACGATACGCCGCTGGTTCCTGCCGCGTTCGACATGTTTTTGGACCTGTTGCGGCAGGCGCACGGTCCTCGGCTGCTTCGCGTGAAAGGCATAGTGGCGCTTAGCGACGACGCGGCGCGGCCCGTGGTGATCCACGGCGTGCAGCATGTGTTTCACCCGCCGCACCGGCTCGAGGCGTGGCCGGACGACGATCACCGCACCCGGATTGTTTTTATCGTCAAGGATCTGGATGAGAGCTTCGTAACCGGGCTCTATGCCGCATTCGCCGGAACGCCGTCGATCGGCGCCCCTGACGCGGCGGCGTTGACCGACAATCCATTGGCGCCGCGGCGCGGCGGGTTGCTGGGGTAGAGGCCGGCCCTGTACGACTCAGGACACGCCCAGCTTCTTCTGCAAATTCGTGGAAGAGGTCGTGTATTGGAACAGCAGCTTCTTTTCCGGATAGACGTAATGATGGGCTCGCTGCGCCGCCAGCGCGCCTTCGTGAAAACCGCACAGAATCAGCTTCAGCTTGCCCGGATAGGTGTTGATATCGCCGATGGCGAAAATGCCGGGATGGTTCGTTTCGAATTTTTCGGTATCCACCGGCACAAGGTTTTCGTGAAGGTTCAGCCCCCAGTCGGCGACCGGGCCGAGCTTCATTGTAAGACCAAAGAACGGCATCAGGCGCTCGCAAGGAATGTGCGTCTCCGCACCGTCATTGCCTTTCAGCGTCGCGCTGGAAAGCTGGCCTTCGGCGCCAGCGACGTGGGTGATCTGGCCGAGCTTGAAAGATATCTTTCCGGCGTCGACGAGATCATGCATCGCCTTGACCGAATGCGGGGCGGCGCGGAAGGCGTCGCGCCGATGCACCAGCGTCAGGCTTTTCGCGACAGGCTGGAGATTCAAAGTCCAGTCGAGCGCCGAATCGCCGCCGCCGACAATGACCACGTCCCTGTCGCGAAAATCCTCGACGCGGCGCACCGCATAATGCACCGATTTCTGCTCAAAGGCCTCGATGCCTGGGATCGGCGGCTTCTTGGGCTGGAACGAGCCGCCGCCGGCCGCTACGATCACCACTTTGGTCTTGAAGCGCTTTCCTGTGTCAGTTCCAACGATGAACTCGGGCTTGTCCGCTGAGCCTACGGATTGCAGCGTTTCCACCATTTCATTGAAATGGAAGGTGGGGTGAAACGGTTCGACCTGCTTCAGCAGGTCGTCCGTAAGCCCTTGTCCCGTAACAAGCGGAAGGCCTGGAATGTCGTAGATCGGCTTTTCCGGATAGAGCTCGGAGCATTGGCCGCCGGCGCGCGGCAGAATGTCGATGAGATGCGCGCGGATGTCGAGGAGCCCCAGTTCGAAAACCGCAAAAAGCCCGGCTGGGCCGGCCCCGACGATGACAACGTCGGTTTCGATCATCTCGCTCATCTTCTATCCTTCGCCGCTAACTGGATCGTCTCTCCGCCTGGAGGCGCGGGCGCCGCACGGGAGCGTTTTGGTCGGACATGAGTCGGGAACGCAGGCCCCGGATCGGCGCCCCCTCTACAGCATTTGTGGAGAGGCGCAACTCTGAATTGCGCCTGCTTTGGGCCTGTTTCCCCGGCTCTTGATATCAGCCTTGCTGCGCGGGGGTGCGAACCACGAGACCGTCCAGTTCGGGCTTGACGGTGATTTGACAACAAAGGCGCGAGTTGGACTGCACGTCGAAAGCAAAATCCAGCATATCCTCTTCCATCTGCGATCGGGCGCCGGTTTTCTCGACCCAGGCGGGATCGACATAAACATGGCAGGTCGCGCAAGCGCAGGCGCCGCCGCATTCGGCGGCGATTTCCGGAATATCGTTGCGACGCGCGGTCTCCATCACGGTGGAACCGGTTTCCCCTTCCACGGTGCGGGCCTGACCATGCGAATCTATGAAGGTGATCTTGGCCTTTGTCGGCGCGCCGCCGCCCGGTTCCGCGCCATAACGGGTCATTTGATCATCCAGGCTGGTTTTGACCATGATCAGTGTCTCTTCCTTACGTGGCTCGCGCCATCCGCCACACCCGAAGCGCCGGGAAAACGATCCAGCAACCTCAACCCTCTGCGCCCAAACGAGCTGACTGGAGGGCTTTTCCTGACGCTGCGCCGATCAGTTAGCACTGGGCCGAAAGCTGCGCTAGCCCCCTTCAAAGGCTTCGCCGGGCGCAGAGACGCGGCTGTCGATTGATTGGCGGACTTTTCAAGCCGAGACGAAGGCGTCAAATGCGCTTGCGTGTCCAGACGACGAGCTGGGCCGTCGCCCGGTCAAGCGCTTCTTCCAACGCGTTGGCTGCCTGTGGGCCCTGCGTATGCGGAGCCGGCGCTTCTCCCAAAAACACCGCCGCGCCGCGCAATGCGCCACTCTGGTCGCTTGAGAGACGGGCCGAGATTTCGACCACAGCAACTCCTCGGGAAGCGTCAATCTCGAAGCGCCGCAATTCTGTCGTCAGGTCATACCCGACCACCGCGCCAGGAAAGGCGGCGTCCACGCCGCCCCGGACCAAGCGAGAGATAACCCGCGCCTGCACCAATCGCGGCGCCCTATCGGCCCATTGCGCATCCGCAAGATATGCAAGATTTCCAGCTTCCTGGCGGACAACAAGCCGATCTGAATTCACAAGCTGGTCAGCCGTGGGCTCGGCCACCGCGAGGGCCGCGCGCTGGTTGACCCTGGAGCGATGAGTTTTTTCGAAAGCCGACGCGCCTTGAAGATCAAAGGTCTCCCGCGGTGTCGCGCCGCAGCCGCAAAGCGTCAGAAAGGCTCCGGCTAGCGCCCACTCCCGCCGCCGAATTCCGCGCGGACAACGTTTCATTGCGACGGGACTGCAAATTTCTTGTAGGAAAGCTGTTCTGGTTCTGCCCATAGACCCTCGGACGGGCGATCGCCGACACGAACGCCGGCCGAGATTCGCGCCTTTGGACGCAAACTTATCCTAAACCATGAGTCGCATAAAGACCGGGCCTCAGCCCGTCACAACTTCGCCAAAAAAAACGCCTAGCCAACCTCTTTACATTACCTCCCCGAAGAAGGAAGCGCCGGAAGCTCCATGATTCAGCTTGAAAATGTCTTCAAGTATTACCGTTCTAACGGACACCTCAAGATTGTTTTGGATCATATAAGCCTCGATTTCATGGCCGGGCGCAGCTACGGGATTTTGGGAGTTAACGGAGCGGGCAAGTCCACGATGATGCGCCTGCTGGCGGGAAGCGAACTGCCTAATAGCGGCAGGATTCGCCGCTCCGCGCGGGTTTCATGGCCGCTCGGCTTTTCCGGCGGACTGCACCCTAAACTGACCGGACGCGAAAACGTAGCCTTTGTCGCGCGCGTCTATGGACACGATGTGCAGCGCACGGTGAATTTTGTGGAAGATTTTGCCGAGATTGGCGCGTATATCGACGTGCCGATCATGACCTATTCCTCAGGCATGATGGCGCGGCTCGCGTTCGGGCTCTCCATGTCCATTGACTTCGAATGCTACCTTATCGACGAAGTGATGGCTGTCGGCGACGCGCGCTTCGCCATGCGCTGCAAGGAAGAATTCGACAAGCGCAAGCAGCGTTCGGACATTATTATGATCTCGCACAGCATGCCGCATCTCCAGGAATATTGCGATCGGGGCATTGTTCTGGCGGGTGGCCGGCTGCACTTATTTCCGAATATAAACGACGCTATCGAACTCTATAAGAAACTGAACTCGTGACTGGCCGCGCGGCGAGGTCGCTGGGGCGATTGCAATGAGCTTTTCCGAGCTGGACGCAAAAATTCCGGCCACAGTCGACGACCCGCGCGCGCTGCGGGAATCAATTTCGCGGGCGCTGCGCCGCGCCGCGCGCAAGGCGCGGGCGCCGGCGGCGGTGATTTCCGGCGGCGCCGGCTTTCAGGCGCGCAAGGGCGCCCGAGCTTTTCGGTTGGGGTTGATCGCTGCTTTCGTCGCCCTGGTGCTCGTGCCCTTGGCGGTCGAGTTCGATCTACTGGGGACTGATAGCTTCCAAACAATACACCACTGAAGCCAAATTCGCATTGCGCAGCGGCGAGAGTTCGCCACTGGACGCGCTTGGAGGCATCTTGGGCGCGCCGGCCTCCCAACAAATGCAGGATACACAGATCATCGCCAATTATATCAAGAGCCGGAGCATGGTCGAGGCGCTGAACAAGGCGCTCGATCTGCGTCGCATTTATGCGCGTCCCGACGTGGATTACTTCTCACGGCTTACCCACGCAGACGCCATTGAGGATCTCGTCAAATATTTTCGTAAACGCATGGACCTTACGGTTGAGACTGCATCTGGAATTGTCCAACTCGATATCCGCGCCTTTACGCCGGAGGAATCGCTCGCGTTGACCAAAAAGGCCATCGAACTCTCCGAAACCCTGGTCAACGAATTATCCACGCGATCGCGGGGAGACGCGTTTAGATTGGCTCAGTCCCAGCTTAGCCGCGCAGAAGAGCGGTTGAAGTCAGCGACCGAACACATGCGCGAAGTGCGTGATGCACAGGGCGTGCTCGACGCCGGCGCAGCCGCAGAAGCAATCACGAAAATCATTAATGTTTTGCGGCTGGAGCTTTCGCATGCTGAGGATAGCCTCGCAACGGAGGGAGCTGGAATAAATATGGACGCGCCGCAGGTGCGGATTCTGAATGCGCGCATAAATAGTCTCAAGGCCCAGATTGCCGACTATACGCAGCAGATCGCGGGTGGAAAGAGCTCCGGCGGCGACAGCATGGCTGAACGCCTGGGGGCTCTCTCGCGCCAGCAGGTCGAATTGGAGCTGGCGCGGCAGCAATATGTTCTAGCTTCGGCGAGTTTCGAAAGCGCTCGCTTGAGCCTCGAGACTCAAAGCGCCTATCTCGTGTCGTTCCTTCGCCCGACGATCGCCGAAAAATCGACCTATCCACGCCGCGGTTGGGAATGGTCGATTGTCGTGTTTCCGGCGCTTTTTCTGTGGATGCTGCTGTCCGCGCTGGCCGTCGTGGCGCGCGACTACATGGCCAAGTGACCTAGAATCACGCAGCGCTCAGCGGCATGAGGACGCAGCACGCTCTCAGGACCATGTCTTTTCTTGATGTGACTAGGCAGGGCGTCTAATGACCATAGGCGTCGCTGGAGCGGTGCTCCAGGACGCGAATCATCGGGTCAAGGTCACATGTCCAATCCCAAGCCGGGCGCGCTTCCGATCAATCCTTGTTTTTCGTCTGGCCCTTGCGCCAAGAGGCCCGGTTGGTCGCTGGAAAATCTCAAGGATGCGACGCTGGGGCGCTCGCATCGGTCCAAAGCCGGAGCTGAGAAGCTTTCGCGCGCGATCGAACTATCGCGCGAAGTTTTGCGAGTGCCCGCCGACTACAGAATCGGCATTGTGCCGGCGTCTGACACTGGCGCGGTGGAAATGGCGCTCTGGTCCCTGCTTGGGGCTCGCGGAGTGGATGTCGTCGCATGGGACAGTTTTTCCAACGACTGGGCGACCGACATCGTAAAACAGCTAAAAATCCCCGGGGCTCGGAGCCTTTCTGCGCCCTTCGGCGCATTGCCTGATTTGAGCCAGATCGATTTCGACAATGACGTAGTTTTCGCCTGGAACGGCACTACATCAGGCGTTCGCGCGCCAAACGCCGATTTTATTCCCGGCGATCGCAAAGGTCTGACGATCTGCGACGCGACCTCAGCCGCTTTCGCCCAAAGACTCGATTTCGCCAAGCTCGATGTCACCACTTATTCCTGGCAAAAAGTGCTGGGCGGCGAAGCTGCTCATGGAATGCTAATTCTTTCCCCCCGCGCCGTGGAGCGGCTGGAGAGCTATACGCCCACCTGGCCGCTGCCAAAGATTTTTCGCCTCACGAAAGGCGGCAAGCTCAACGAAGGCGTATTTAAAGGTGAGACCATCAACACGCCTTCGCTATTATGCGTTGAGGACTATCTCGACGCGCTGAACTGGGCGAAGGCCATCGGCGGCCTTGACGAACTGGTCGCGCGCGCCGATCGCAACGCGAAAGTAGTCGCCGACTGGGTTGAAAAAACACCCTCGTTAGACTTTTTGGCCAAAGATCCCGCGACGCGCTCCAATACGAGCGTGTGCCTGCAATTCGCAGATCCTGAAATCGCGGCGTTGCCGGCGGATCGGCGAACGGCCCTAGCGAAGACAATCGTCGCGCTGATCGAAAAAGAGCGAGCGGGCTTCGATTTCGCCGCCTATCGCGACGCGCCGCCCGGTTTCCGCATTTGGTGCGGAGCGACAGTAGAAGCCTCTGACATCGCCATACTGACGAAATGGATCGACTGGGGCTACGCTGAGGCTACCGCAGTTCTATGAACTGGCGCGTCAGACCCGGACGAGATACGCGTTTCCGAATATCTTTTGCGCAAGGATTCAGAAAATGCCGGCACGCGTGCTCATCTCCGACCAACTGTCGCCCGCCGCGATACAAATTTTCAAAATGCGCGGCGTCGAAGTCGATTTTCAGCCGGCGCTGGGCAAGGATAAAGACAAGCTCGCGGCCGTCATCGGCGATTATGACGGGTTGGCGATTCGATCAGCGACCAAGGTGACTGCCGAAATACTGGCGAAGGGCGCACGTCTGAAAGTAATCGGACGCGCCGGCATCGGTGTCGATAACGTTGATATCCCTGCGGCGACCGCGCGCGGCGTCATCGTGATGAACACTCCCTTCGGCAATTCCGTGACGACGGCGGAGCACGCCATCGCGCTGATGTTTGCGCTGGCGCGCGAAATTCCAGCCGCCGACGCGTCGACGCAAGCAGGCAAATGGGAAAAAAGCCGCTTCATGGGCGTTGAGATCACCGGCAAAACGCTTGGCGTGATCGGGTGCGGAAATATCGGCGCAAATGTCGCGATACGGGCGCTGGGTCTCAAGATGCGCGTCATTGCCTTTGATCCTTTCCTCTCCGGCGAACGCGCGAAAACCTTGGGCGTCGAGAAAGTGGAGCTGGACGATCTGCTGGCGCGCTCCGACTTCATCACCTTGCATACGCCATTGACCCCACAGACCCGCGACATTCTATCCGCCGAAAGCCTCGCCAAGACTCAAAAAGGCGTTCGCGTCATCAATTGCGCACGCGGGGGACTGGTTGATGAAGCAGCGTTACGCAAAGCCCTCGACAGCGGCCATGTCGCTGGCGCCGCCTTCGACGTTTTCGTTACGGAACCGGCCACGGCCAATCCACTGTTCGGGCATCCCCATGTCGTGTGCACGCCGCATCTTGGCGCCTCGACCACGGAAGCTCAGGAAAAGGTGGCGTTGCAGGTCGCCGAGCAAATGTCCGACTATCTTACGCGCGGCGCCATCGCCAATGCGGTGAACTTCCCCTCGATCACCGCCGAGGAAGCGCCGCGTCTGCGTCCTTTTGTCGAGCTTGCGGAAAAACTTGGACTTTTTGTCGGCCAGATCGCCCGCACTGGCGCCGACAAGATTTCGATTGTCTATGAGGGCGCGGTCGCCGCTCAAAAAACCAAGGCCATCTCGGCAGCGGCGATCTGTGGCCTGCTCCGGCCTATCCTGAACGACGTAAATCCAGTTTCGGCTCCCATCATCGCGAAGGAACGCGGAGTCGTCATTGAGGAGGTGACGCGGGAAGTGGAAAGCGATTATGAGTCGCTTGTCACGCTGCGCGCTTCCACGACGCAGGGCGAGATCGCCGTCTCTGGAACCGTCTTCCACGACGGCAAGCCGCGCATCGTCCGGGTCGGCGACATTGCGGTGGAAGCGGAATTCGCGCCATCCATGATCTATGTGACGAATGAAGACAGGGCTGGATTCATCGGGCAATTCGCGGGACTGCTGGGAGACGCCGACGTCAATATCGCCACCTTCGCGCTTGGACGCGATCGAGCCGGCGGCGCGGCCGTGGCGCTTGTGGCCATCGATGGCCCGGCGCCTGACGCCACTCTCGCGACGATCCGGGAACTCTCGGGCGTCCAGCGTGTGATTGGCATGCAATTCTAGGCTCGCCAGGTCGTTAACGCTCCGGCGAGCGCTCTCTCAGTCGTCAGCGTGCAAAGCGTCGCGAACGCCGCGCCGCCAATTCATATGCCAGCAGTGCGGAATGTGCTTTTTGAGCAGCGGCGTCATTGCGACGCCGGCACAAATGATGTTGGCGCGGACACTATGTTTTGCGCCTTCTGGGCCATGATGCTCGCAGAGCCCCAGCGACCCCGTGCTTCGCCGCGACATAGGCCGACGCCGCTCGGAGCGCCCGTGACGAACGCGACTTCGCCGCTTAGCTGCATCGAGAACATTCTCTATTCTGCGAGATAGTCGTGAACGACCTTGCCGAGCCCCAGCGTAAGATCGGCGATAATGTGAACGGCGGAGACGATTTCCCGAACCGGCAGGTCAGCCACGGGAGCGAGGGCATGTGGATGCAGTTCCAACGAGCCCGGCCCCGACCAGGCGCCCTTGATCACCAAATCCTCCAGTCGGTAATCGACCAGCTCGAGAATGCGAGGCGAGCCGTCGACATGTGGAATTATCTTTAGAAGGTAGTTGGGGGCCGACAAGGCCTTGGCGATCCCCGCGCAGTCGAGGGCTTCATATTTGAATCCCATTGCGCCGGTAGCCACGCGCACCGGCCCATAGTCGAGCGTTCCGACCAGCGTATCGGTGTTCACGACGAGCGAGGGTTGCGCGTATTTCTTGGGAAATCCCCATAATTCGCGCCCCCCAAAGATTGGCGGACCGTCGTTGAGATACATGGCGTGCGTATAGGCGCCAGCCGCGCCATTATAGCGCACCGGAATGACCTGTCCGGATTCTGTATAATCGCCAAAACCTGTAGAATTCCGCATGCGGATGAATTCATATTTCACTAGCGGCTCATCAAAAACAAGCGGCTCCGGCACCACTCTTTCGAGCGCCGCGCGATCGGTGCGATAGGTTATGGTGAAGAACTCGCGATCATAGAAACGATACGGACCGGGTGGAAAGGCCGGGCTGGTCAAAGGCATTGCGAAAGCGCGCCGACGAACTTCCTCGATCTTCATGTTTAAAGCCTCCTCAAATTATTTTGTCGGCACTTCATCGCGAGCAAGGTCGAATACTCTCACCCCGCCATGTGGGAGCCTGCGGTGAATCCAGGCCGGATGGTTCAATGTTGTTTCCACGTCTTTGCGGCCGTCCGCCCAATTGCTCTCCATGGTGAAACGGGAAAACTCATAGTCTCTTGAAGCGCATTCATAGACCGCCCTGCGGTGGATCAGATGCACGATGGTGGTCGTCGCCTCCGAACCTTTTTCCTCCAAGGCGCGCCAGTCCGGATCTGCGCGAAGCTCGGGAGGCAATTTGGAGCTCAGCTTTTTGATGGCGTATCTTAGATTTTGCCGATGCCGCATCATGTCGGTGTTCATGCGCGTCCGGCTCGAGTAGCGTATGTCCTTTTCGCGCTGGGCGACCTCCAGCAGCGTTTTGGGCAATTCGCCGCGCGCGCTGAAAAGATCGATCTGAAAGACGCAGTAATCCTCATTCGTCGCTTCCAGGTCGAGCACATATTGCAACGGCGAATTCGAAACGATGCCTCCATCCCAGTAAAACTCGCCCTCGATCTCGATTGGGGGAAACCCCGGAGGAAGCGCGCCGCTGGCCATGACATGCTCAGGGCCGATCTTATGGTATTTGGTGTCGAAATACTGGAAATTGCCGGTGCGCGCATTCACGGCGCCGATGCTGTAGCGGATATCGCCAGTGTTAAGCAGATCGAAATCGACAAACGACAGCAGCGTTTCCCGCAGCGCGCCTGTATCGTAGACGCCCAGTTCGGAAGGTCGGTATGGCCATCCGGGAAACTGGGGCGGCGAACGCGGCGAAAAAAAACCCGGCACGCCGAAAGCCGCCGTCATCGCGGCGCTGGCTTCATTGAAAAGCCTGCGGCTGCCTTCGTCGTTGGAGATAGGTTCGGCCAGCAGATTGCTTGAGTTCTGGCGCCAAAACTGCTCGAGACGCTCGACGCGCCGCTCAGGCGGGTTGCCGCAAATGATCGCGCCATTGATCGCGCCAATGGAAATGCCTGCGACCCAATCGAATTTGAGAGAGCCTCGCTGCAGGGCGTCATAGGCCCCAGCCTGATAAGATCCAAGCGCGCCGCCTCCTTGAAGGACGAGCGCCATCTTCTCTTTCCGCGATCCTTGCATGGAGCCTCGAGAGGGTTGGCTTTTCGCTGTGCCGGTTTTCCTCACCATAAACAATCCAGACGCGAGGTGAACGACATTTTCGCGTCACCCGCGGTTGTGGAGAGGCATGAAACGAAGTTACGGGCGTCAGAACTGGTCAAGCAATTGAAATGATATGCATTAACAGGAAAGGCGCCGAAAAGCGCTGTGCGCAGGCTGTTAGATTGTGGCTTCCAAGCCACACCGCCAGCAGTTAATCTACATAGTCTATACAATCAATTGACAACTGCCGCCGCTTTTCGTTTTATGCGCTTCGAGGACCAGCAGTTCAGGCTGCTTACTTAAAGACGCCGCGCCGCTAACTTAGCAAGATTGATTCGGCGCCAGTCAGGAATTGAAGGGGTGGGGCTGTGAAAGTGCCGGGAAAAGACAAGAAACTAACTATTGCAGCGATGGGATTGTGCGTCGCTTTGCCGATTCCCACAGCTCACGCCGATGACACCGCCGCCGAACTTCGCGCGCTGAAGGCGCGACTGGACGCCACGGTCAATGAGGTGCAGGCGCTCAAGTCGCGGCTGCGGCACTATGAAGGACGTACGGCAGAACAGGATCGCAAGATCAAGGAAGTCCGCACCGAGACGCACCGGCACGGCGGCGGCGCCCCGCTGGAAGTCGTCAAGGGGCCGCCCGCTCCCGTCAATCCGCCGCTGCCTTTCTTCGTCGATCTCAGCCACGGTCTCACCGTCGAATCGCTGGATCACGCCGACAGCTTCCATGTCGGCGGCCGCATATTTGTGGACGGCGGCGCTTCGAGCCAACCGGAAAAGGGCTTGGCCAGCACGGCGAATCTTGCCCAGGGGCGTCTCCAGGTCGAAGGCCAACTCCGCAGCATCTGGGAATATAAGTTCCAGTACCATTTCGTGGGCGGCAGCAACGCCACCACGGTCGGCGCAGTGGGTGGCATTCGCGACGCCTATGTCGCGTTGAAATACCCGGGCCTAACCCCGCCTGGCTTGGACAATCCGATCGAGATCCAGGTCGGCAATTTCTACCTGCCGCATGGCATGGAGCGGACGGGATCCAAGAACTACATCGACTTCGTCGAGCGTTCGCTGATGTCAGACACATTCGGCGCTCAACGCCATGTCGGCATCGCGCTGCTTGAGCATGGGCCCAACTGGACATTCAAGGGCGCTCTCTCCAGCACCAGTGTGGAAGACGCGGCGCTCAAACCTTCAGCGGATTACCCTGTGCCTTTGGGCGTAACTTCGAAAGCTGGATGGGTTGCAACCGGCGGCAGTCAATATTTCGATGTAACATCCCGCGCCACGTACGCGCCGATCTGGAGCGAAGACAGGCTGTTGCATTTCGGCGCTTCGGGCCGATACCATCGCCCCAATGACTCCACGGCCGCCAACGATGATCGCGTTTTGACTCCGGGAGCCAATACGTACGCGGAAAGCAATGTCCTCAAAGAAAATCTCCTCGGCACGCCCGACCTTTCTTGCGGCGCCTATGGCATTGCTGGAAACCCCGCGGTTGCCGGCCATTGCGTAAAAAACATGCTCGGTTACGGCCTCGAAGGAGCCGCCGTCTACGGTCCGGCTTCACTGCAGGCGGAATATATGGACGCGCAATACAATCGCAACAACAGCGCAATTCTGGCGGCGAACATCGCCGGCGGCTTGTCGCCCGGAGGAGCCTCGCTAAACTACAACGGCTACTATGTTTCAGGCATGTATTTCCTGACCGGAGAATCGAAGGCCGCCGCCTATCAGGTCGACAACAACTCCAATGGCGGCAGCTTCCGTCAGATTCAGATCAAACATCCGCTCAGTTCAGGCGGCTGGGGCGCCTGGGCGCTCACCGCCCGTCTGAGCGAGGTCAATCTGAACAGCGGACCCTATGAGGGCGCGACCTACGCAAATCTAATCGCCCTCGCTCCAAAGACAGCGGAAAAAGTTGCTGTGTTCAACTCCAGCGTCCTCGGCGGCCGTGAGGAAGACATAACCGTGGGCCTCAACTGGTACGCGGAGCCAGGCGTGCGCGTGATGGCGAACTGGACGCGCGTGATGGCGCTGTCCGCTCCCTACAGCGCGCCCTATCTGAATGGCGCGCATCCCAATACGTTCCTTGTGCGCACACAGATCGATTGGTGAGTCTCTGCTCCGCAGACAACAGGCGCAATCTGTCGGCGGAGCAGTCCCGATGCGGGACGCCGCTTTGGCTGGAAATTAGAGGAAATCTCGCGATGAAATTCGGATATGCTGTTTTGACGGCAAGCCTCATTCTGACGGCGACTCCCGTCGCCGCTCAGTTCGCCTTGCCTCACCCTCCGCCTCCCTCGCAAACCGGAATCCATTGCGAAGATTTCCGTCAGAAATCGAATGGATCATGGACGCCGATAAGGAAGGTGATCCTGGTCGGCCCACAAGGGCCTTTCGCGGTAGAGCCGGAGGAATCCTTCGGCATCGAGACCGGAGGCAATCTGTTCAACCTGAAGATCGCGCAAATCTTGAACGACCAGTGCAGGTGAAGCGGCGAGATTGGAACAGTTTTGCTCTCCGGAGTCATAGCGACGCCGGGGATTCCTGTTTTGGAAGCGGAACTTTGCCTTAAGGCGGTAGACGCCAGTCCTGCATAAGATGACGCGCTTAAGTCTGGCCGAATTACATGGCCGGAGCCTTAAGGGACGCTTATGCGATCAAAAGGACGCCCCGCCGCGGGCCGAAATCCTGTGAATTCGTCGGTATCGAACATCCAGCCGCTCTCCGAGTTGCTCGCGG
Organism: uncultured Alphaproteobacteria bacterium; assembly: GCA_963697595.1. Taxonomy (GTDB): domain Bacteria; phylum Pseudomonadota; class Alphaproteobacteria; order Rhizobiales; family Beijerinckiaceae; genus Methylocystis. The sequence continues at coordinate 96,314 of CAVOON010000001.1, forward strand.
ATCTTCGCCGGGGGGAGCTTGCTCGCGCGCTCGAACGCATTGAAGCCGATCGTGAATTTATTGATTCCAGCGAGGAGGCAAGCTACGTCGCCGGACTTGCCCGCGCTGCTCATGGCGATCCCGCCGAGGCGTGCCGTCACTTCGAACAGACGCTGGCTCTCAATCCGCGTCACGCCCGCGCTCTGGAAGCCCGCGCTATAGCGCTGCAAAATCTGGGGCGGATAAAAGAAGCTGTCGCCGCCAGCGAAGCTCTTGTGCGGCTCGAGCCGCAAAACGTCGCCGCCCGTAACCTGCTAGGATCTTCGAATTTTCAAAATGGCGCGTTCGACGCGGCGCTCCAGGCGTACGTCACGGCTTTAAGATTAGATCTCGACAACATAATTGCTCTCGCAGGGAAAGCTCTGTGCCTTTACAATATGCACCGCGAGAGCGAGGCCGTCGTCAACTATGATCGCGCGCTATCGCTTGCGCCGCATGACAAGACGCTTTGGCATAATCGCGCCGTCGCTCTCGCCGCATTGAAAAATCATCAATCGGCGCTTCAGTCTTTCCTGCAGGCGCTTGAACTCGATCCGCGCTACCTGTCCGCGCTTGAAGGCGCAATATTTGCGCTTACGGAACTCGAACGATTTGATGAAGCCAGAGCGCTCTGCGACGCAGCTTTGGACATCGCGCCCGATTCCACATCCGTAAAATTCATGAAAGCAAATGCGCTGCATGAACTTTTGCGCTTTTCAGATGCCCTGCATTTCTATGACGAAGCGCTGTCGCAACGCCCGAACGACGCCAAGATCGCCACCAATCGCGGGATGACACTGCTTCAACTCGGCGCCTTTGAGGAGGCGCTCGCTTCTGCGTCAGACGTGTTGCAATACGCGCCGGACTTCATCCCGGCCTGGCGCTGCAAGGGCAGCGCGCAGTTGCGGTTGTCGCAATACGAGCCTGCGCTGATTTCCTTCGACACCGCGCTGCATCTTTCGCCTGAAGATCCGGACCTTTGGTGCGGGCGGGCTATCTCGCTCAAGGAGCTCGCGCGTTTCGATGACGCGCTTGACGGCTTTAACCGCGCTTTGGCTCTGGACTGCGCCCATGTCGAAGCCAAAGCGAATCTGGGCGCTTTGCTGCTCCTGCTTGGTCGCTTCGATGAAGGACTGCCTTTATTCGAATATAGATGGATCAAAGCCCAGAGAGCCAAAGCGGAAACAGCCTCGCCCTGGCCGGAATGGAAAGGCGAGGCGCTGGTCGGCAGGCGCTTGCTGGTGATGGACGAGGCGGGTCTGGGCGATGTGATCCAATACTGCCGCTATCTGCCAATGCTCGCGCAAGCCGGCGCGCAGGTTGATTTCACTTGCCGGCCATCCATGCGAGCGCTCATGGCCGGCCTCGCTCCGGGCATCGTGCTTCTCGATAAAATCCAACCCGACGCAATCTACGATTATTGCGTCGCTCTTTGCAGCATTCCGCTCGCCTTCGGGACGCGGCTGGAGACGATCCCGGGCCCAAACTCTTACCTGCAAGAGGAGCCCGATCGCACTGCCATCTGGAGAGCCCGTATTGGCGAACATGGGTTCAAAATAGGCGTGGCATGGCGCGGGAGCTCCCACGCTCACTCCGATAATTCCCGCGCTGCGCCGCTCGCGGCGCTTGCGCCAATCGCGGCGCTCGCCGGGGTTCGGATGATCAGTCTGCAAAAAAACGCCGGAGTCGAGGAAATAGCGTCATCGCCGAACGGCCCCTCGCTTGAAATCCTGAGCGGGGACTTCGACTCCGGCGGCGACGCCTTTCTCGATACTGCGGCCGTGATCGCCAATCTCGATCTGATCATTTCCATCGACACATCTATAGCGCATCTTGCGGGCGCCCTTGGCAAACCGGTATGGATCGCGCTCAAGCATGTGCCGGAATGGCGCTGGCTGCTGGAACGCGATGACAGCCCCTGGTATCCCACCGCGCGTCTCTTTCGCCAGAAGCGGAGTGGAGACTGGGACGAGCTGTTCGCTTCCATGGCGAGCGAACTGCAATGGCTCATACAAGAGACCGCCCTCGCTTCGGATCCAATCCTTCTTCCAGGCTCCGTCGGGGAGCTGATCGACAGGCTGACGATTCTCGAAATCAAGTCCGAAAGAATCGCGGATGAAACAAAGCGAGCCAATGTGTCGAGGGAACTAACGCTTCTGCAGGAGGCGAAGACCTCGCGAGCATTGCGGGGAGCGAAGCTCGAAACTCTCGAAAACCAGTTGAGACAAGTGAATTCGGCGCTTTGGGATATCGAGGACTCGATCCGGCGTCACGAGACGAAAAGCGATTTCGGTGACGAGTTTATCCGCCTGGCGCGAAGCGTTTACAAAAAGAATGATCGCCGCGCCAGCCTCAAGCGGCAGATCAATATGTTGTTTGGATCTCAACTCATCGAAGAAAAATCTTACGGCGAGGATGGCCGCAGCTGACGGCGCGAGGTGACGGGAAACCTCTGACTTAGGCTGCCTGCGCCAGAGCCGCCTCGAGAGCCTCCATGTCAATCATGGGCGCCTGCACGTCGGGTTCCGGGTCTTGTGCTGATAGCAGGGGGGCCGCAGCCCGCGCCTGCTCCAGGGCGGCCTCCATTTCGAAGCGTCGCAGCAGCGCCATCAAACGGCCGAGTTCGCCGCCGTTCAATTCTTCGCATGCGGTCAGCACGCGCTCGATCATCACCAGCGACAATTGCGCTTCGCCGCTTTCACGCAAGCCGCCAAATTCTCGTTGCGCCTCGAGCGCCGCCCTGAAGGCGGGCAGAAATTTAACGGGCAGACCGGCTTTGGCGTAAAGCGCCGCAAATCCGGCGCCCCGGAAGTCCCGCAATTGCCCAGCGACTCGATCCTCGCGCAATCCCGATAGTTCGGCCAGCGCCGCTTCAAACAGGTCGCGATTTCCCGAGAGCAAGGCTCGAAGCGCCAGGCTTGGAGTCAGCTGGCCGGATTCGCGCAAATATGCAGCCAGCTCGCGCACGCCTGCGCGCCCGTCGCGCACCGCGGTTTCAGCGACGATTATGACATTGGCCTTGTCCCGCGCCTCGCGCGATAAACGCTCCGCGCGCTCCGGCGAAAGCCAGGCGCAATCGACAACGAATGCGGTCAGGCTCGCGGTCGCCGCGGTGACGAGTTCGCTTCGGATCGCGGCGGGCAGGTAGGGACGCGCCAGCAGCGCTTCGCGCATTTCGCCGTCGTCGCCAAATCGTTCGACCATGCGCCTCATGGAGAACTCGGCCAGTTCGGCGCCGGGATTGACCGCCAGCGAGATGGCGGCCTCTCTTGCGCCGACCTCGGCGAGCGCGGCGCTGACCGTGAGGGGAACGCGCGCCCGCAACGCGATGGCGCTTTGGGCGAAGGCGTCGCCGATAGCGGCGCAATCGATAAGTTCCGCCTCCGTCAACAAGGGCGAGCGGGAGAGAATCGGCGCCGCTATGTCGGACTGATCGTTGGCCAACGCCGAAATGAGCGAATGAGGAGCGTCGGCCGCGCTGGCGAAATTATCGGCGAGCGCCCGTCGCACCAAAGGCGACGGATCGTCGAGCAATGACATCAGCGCAATTTCGGCGTCGCGGCGAGTTCGCTCGTCCATCTCCGAATACAAATAGGCGCGGGCAAGCGCTCCCGCAGCTTCTGCGCGTTGCGCCGCCGAGGCCGTTTGCGCCCATTGCAGGAAATTACGCACGATCATGGGCGATCTGGTCCTCTCGAAGCCGTCGACGGAAAATCCGGTTCACTGCGACAGCATCGTCATTTATGGTAAATTCCACCTTAATAGCGGCGCGGCGCCGCTAATTTGCTCAAGCGACGGCGATTTAGGTGCGGTCCTGCCTTATCCTTCCTGACGAGCCGACTCAAAAGGCAGAGTCCCTGCTTGTTTGCGGCGCCGACGCACTGGTGATTGATTTGCGCACGCCGGAATCGCCCGCCTGGACCAGCGCCCTACCCCTGATGCGGCTGGCCCGGAGCAAAGAGCATCCGGCCATCTATGTCTGGCTGGGGCCGGTCGAAAGTGCGGGGATCGATTGCGCTCTTGCGAGGTTGAAACTCGCCCCGCCTGATGGAATTTTGCTCGATGGGGCCAAGGGCGGCTCCTGCGTCCAGCATATGGGGGCCAAACTGGCAGTATTGGAAGCAGAAGCGGGGTTACCCGACAACGCCATCGCGATCATAGCAATTGCGAAATCGGCGGAGCCGCTTCTTGCGTTGAGCAGCTACAAACATTGTTCGCCCAGACTGAGGGCCCTGGTTTTCGACGGCGAATCTTTGGCGCGATCCATGGGCGTCGATTCGCCCGGCGATGGCTCCCGGAGGCTAATGTTGGTGGCGCGCAGCCTGCTCACCCTTGGCGCAGCGGCGGCAGCCTTACCTGCGCTCGATATATCAGCAGGTGAGTCCCGTGACCTTTCCGCGCTGCGGACGCAATGTTTTGAGGCCCGGAGCGAAGGCTTCAAGGGCAGGCTTACCCGAAGACTCGAAGCAGTAGCGTCGATCAACGAAGTCTTTGGAACCTGCGCTTGACCCGCCAGGGCGTCGACAAAGCGCCCCATTCTGGGTCATATCTGGCCCCATGATCTCATTCATGAAGTTTGCTTTGATAACGGTCGCCCTTCTATGCGCCGCGCCTGTTTTCGCTCAGAACGCCCAAAAAGGCGCACATGCGCCGAAGGCTGCATCGCCGCCGCCGTCCGAGACTTCGGCGAGCGGGGGCGTGCGCCTCGCCGCCGCCTTATATTCCAGCGACCAGCAAGGCGTGAAATCCGGCATTGTCTGGCGCATTTTTGATGAACGCGTCGAAGCCGATGGCAAGCATAAGCTGGTCGCCGAATCCCATGACGCGGCCCCCACGATCGGCCTCCCCGACGGGTCCTATGTCATTCACGCCGCATTGGGGCTCGCGGGGGCTACCAAGCGGATCACGATTGAAAGAAACATGCTTTCGGAACGAGTGGTGCTGAACGCGGGCGGCCTGAAACTGGTCGACGTCCTGGGCGACGCACATATTCCTCCACAGCGCCTCTCGATTTCCATCTATGTGCCAGAACGCGGAAACTCAGAAGCCAAGCTCGTGCTCGAGAACGCTCGCGGAGGAGAGCCCATCTGCCTGCCGGAGGGTTCCTACCACATCGTCTCAACGCTGTTGGACACCAGTCAAGGAGCTCAAGGGGGCAGCAACGCCACCAACTCTATCGTGACCGCAGATCTTCGTGTTGCGGCAGGCAAGCTGATCGAAGCGACACTGCGCCACCACGCCGCCACCATGACGCTGAAGCTGGTGAACGCGCCCGGAGGCGAAGCGCTGGCCAACACTTCTTTCTCGGTGCTGACGCCCGGCGGCGACGTCATTCGCGAATTGATAGGCGCGTTTCCAGCTCTGGTGCTAGCCGAAGGCGAGTACGTAGCGATCGCGCGCCACGACGGGAAAACCTATCAGAACACTTTCAAGGTGCAGTCGACCAAAGATTCCGATGTGGAGATACTCGCCAAGGAAGATCCTTCGACTCAGACGCCGGTCAGCCCTCCACCTACCGCGACGCCGTAACCTCTGCCGGCTTAGGAGCCAAAGGCGACCCCGCCCTCCAGCACTGACGGCGCGCCGGCGATTACAGCTCGAGCGAGGCCGGGCGCGGCCACAGCAAGGTTGTCGGCAAAAAACCGGGCGACTGCGACACGCTTCGCATCGCCGGATTCCGCCCCTTTGATCAGCAAAGTCGCGCCTCGCGCCAGCGCGAACAGCCGCAAATAGGGGGTCGCCCCGGCGAGAGCCTGCTGCGGGTCGCTTTTAAGCAAGAACGCGCTCGCGGCGGCGAAGGAGTCCACGGCCTCCCTGACGGCGGGAAGGTCGCCAACTCCCGCTGAATTTTCGACAATGGCGTGCATGTCGGCCAGTTCCCGCTGGAGCGCAGCGCCGTTTGAAAGCCTCAATTTACGCGCGACGAGGTCAATCGCCTGTATCCCGTTGGTTCCCTCGTAAATCGGGGTGATGCGCGCGTCCCGCAACAGCTGCGCCGCGCCAGTCTCTTCGATAAACCCCATGCCGCCAAAGATTTGCACGCCCAAAGACGCTACTTCATTGCTCACGTCCGTTGAGAAGGCTTTTGCGACCGGCGTCAGCAGATCGGCGCGCTCATGCGCCTCAAGCGCTCGCAGAGAGTCGCGTTCGCGGCGGGCGCGGTCAATCGACGCCGCCGTCTCGTAGCAAATGGCGCGCGAGGCCTGCGTCAGTGCGGACATGGTCAGCGCCATGCGCGCGACGTCGGGATGGTCGAGGATCGGCGCCGGAGCAGCCGTGTGAGATTCCGCGTCGCGACTGCGTCCCTGTCGCCTTTCACGCGCATAGGCGAGCGCCAGCTGAGTGGCCCGGTCGGCGAGCGCCACGCCCTGCAGTCCGACGGCCAGACGAGCGTTGTTCATCATTGTGAACATGCAGGGGAGGCCCTTGTTTTCTTCGCCGACCAGATAGGCCGTGGCGCCGCCAGCGTCGCCGTAAATCATTGTGCAGGTCGGCGATCCGTGAATCCCAAGCTTATGCTCAATGCCCGCGCAACGCAGATCGTTGCGGCGCGTGAAGGCGCCTTGTTCATCAGGAAGAAATTTGGGCGCCAGAAACAGCGAGATTCCCCGCGTCCCCGGCGGAGCGTCCGGCAAACGCGCCAGCACCAGATGAACGATATTTTCCGCGAGATCGTGCTCGCCATAGGTGATGAAGATTTTTTGTCCGAATAGCCGGTAACTCCCGCCTTCAGCCCGCTCGGCCCTGGTGCGTAGCAAAGAAAGGTCCGATCCTGCCTGCGGCTCGGTGAGATTCATCGTGGCGGTCCATTCGCCGGATATCAGCTTTCCCAGATAGGTTTCTTTGAGACCTTCGCCGGCATGGGCCTCGATTGTTTCGATGGCGCCGTGTCCAAGCAAGGGGCAAAGCGCAAACGCCATGTTCGCACCATTCCAGATTTCCGTGCAGGCCGCGTTGAGAAGCGCCGGTAGACCCAGCCCTCCGTGCTCCGGGGCGGCAGCCAGAGCGTTCCAGCCCCCCGCTTCCCATTGGGCATAGGCCTCCCTCCAGCCCGGCGCGGTCGTCACGGCTCCTTCGGAAAAACGCGCGCCCACACGGTCGCCGACTTTGTCGAGGGGATGCAACTGCTGCTCGGCGAATTTTGCTGCTTCGCTGAGCGTCGCTTCGGCCACGCCGTTGGCGATATCGGCGTAAAGCCCGTCCGCTTCAAGTTCCCCAGGTCTGGCTGCAAACCGAAGCGCAAAGATTATGTCGTCAAGCGGAGCACGATAGGACATATGAATTCCCGGAAAGAATCGCTCCATGAGATCTAGCGCGTTCGCGCGTTGTAGGCAGCCTCTCGCATCGAAACGCGCGAGTTCGCCCTTGGCCGCCGCCCGAATGGCTCGTTTCGCCCCCTTGCTCCGGACCTGGGAAGATATGCGTCCTGTGGCGCGTTTTGCGCTGCGCCCGGAGTGCGGCGATCTGGGTCTCGCAAATTACAACAGCAAAAAAAGCGCTCAGAAAAATACAGTTTGGAAAAATATTGCAGCGCCAAGCTTTTGTAGGGAATGAGCGCATTTTGCGCAAGTCGCCCGGGTAGCGTCTGCTTGACAAGCCAGTTGAAAAAGAATCCCATAAATCGGTGCGGATTTTGCGCCCGCTGTCCACGATGGCAGCCAATATTCACATAAGAAGAAAAACAACCACGACGTTAGTGAAGAGGAACCTCAACGATGAAAATACGCACCTTTGTGACGGCCTTCGCAATTCTGGCTGGCGTTGCCGGCCCGAGCTTGGCCTTTGACCACAGCGCTCCGATGAGCAGCCCTCTGGTGCACAAAGTGAGCTGCGATCCCAATGGCGAGGGCAAGCAGGCCATGTGCATGCAGAAATGCGATGACGCCTATATCAAAGCCAGCCAAGCCTACCAGGAAGGCGTTAAGGATCCGATCGGCAAAGCCAAGGAAGACAAAAAGGCTTGCGACGCCGCTTGCGGCTGCTGATTTTGCTCGACCCTCGCGACGCCTGTCGCGATGGAGCCTGAATCTTCGCCAAGCAGGGGCCGCTTTCGGGCGGCCCCTTGATTTTGCGGCGCTTCTTATGCGCCCGACTGGCCCTCCCTCTTAGGCGGCCTTGGCTTTCGCCATCATCTCGACGAAGCGCGTGAAGAGATAATGGCTGTCCTGCGGACCGGGCGAGGCTTCGGGATGATGCTGCACAGAGAAGGCGGGCCGGTCTGTCAAGGCTATGCCGCAGTTGGAGCCGTCGAACAGCGACCGGTGCGTCTCCTTGGCGTTGGCCGGCAGGCTGTCTCGATCAACCGCAAAACCATGGTTCATTGACACAATCTCGACTTTGCCAGTCGTGAAATCCTTGACCGGGTGGTTGGCGCCGTGGTGCCCCTGCGGCATTTTCTGCGTTGTGGCGCCGACCGCCAGCGCCATCATCTGATGCCCAAGGCAAATGCCGAACACGGGAACCTTGCGCTCCAGCAGGGCGCGGATCACCGGCACGGCATATTTACCGGTTTCGGCGGGATCTCCCGGACCGTTGGACAGGAACACCCCGTCCGGATGTAGCGCCATGATCTCAGCCGCCGGCGTCGTCGCGGGAGCGACCACAACCTCACAGCCCGCGTCCGCCAAAAGCCGGAGAATGTTCCGCTTGACGCCGTAATCGATGGCGACGACGCGAAACTTAGCGGGCCCCTGACGCTCTCCATAGCCTTCCCCCAGACGCCAGCTCGTCTGGCGCCAATCAAAATTCTGCTTCGCGCCAACCGTGGGCACAAGGTCCATTCCGTCGATGCCGGGCCAGGCGTTCGCCTTGGCGCGCAAGGCGTCTAGGTCGAAGCTCGCGTCGGGCGAATGGGCGATCACGGCGTTGGGCATGCCCTTTTCCCGGATCAGCGCGGTCAATGCGCGCGTGTCGACGCCATACAGCCCGATAACGCCCCGGGACGTCAGCCAAGCGGCGAGATGCTTTTGCGCGCGGTGATTGGATGGATCAGTGACTGGCGCCGCAAAGATAGCGCCAAGCGCGCCGGCGCTGCTGGCGAGATCGACGGTTTCAATATCCTCGTCATTGGCGCCGACATTGCCGATATGGGGGAAAGTGAAGGTGACGATTTGCCCGGCATAAGAGGGGTCCGTGAGAATTTCCTCATAGCCGGTCATGGCGGTGTTGAAGCAGACTTCGCCGACAGCCTCGCCCGTTGCGCCAACGCCAAAGCCCCTGATGACCTCTCCGGACGCCAAAACCAGCACGCCAGTATGCAGGGGCGCCGCCCAACCCGTCGCTTTGTCTTGATCCACGCTCATGTCCGCTCTATGCCCGTCCTGTCGGCCCCCGCGAGAGCCGCGGTTCACGGTCTAATATATTTGTTCTCGAAGTGGAAACGGAATGCGCGAGAAGATCACAGCCGACCTCAAGGCGGCGATGAAGAGCGGCGACCGTCAGAAGGTCGACGCGCTGCGGCTTATAAACGCCGCCCTCAAGGATAAGGACATAGAGGCGCGCGGCGCAGGCAAAACCGTTTCAGAGGACGATATCCTCGCGCTGCTGCAAAAGATGAACAAAAGCCGGCAGGAGTCGCTGGACATTTACGAAAAAAACAACCGTCCTGACCTCGCCGACAAGGAGCGTGGAGAGATCGCCGTGATTTCCAGCTATCTGCCGCAGCAGCTTGGCGAGGCCGAAGTCGCAGAGGCCGTCAAGGCTGCTATCGCGGAGCTGGGCGCGACTTCGATCAAGGACATGGGCAAGGTCGTCGCGGCGCTGAAGACGAAATATACCGGCCGCATGGATTTTGCGAAGGCGAGCGCCGCGGTGAAGGCGGCGTTATCGATTTAGTCCCGGAAAACGGCGGCGCGCCGAGCGCCGCCAACGCCGATAGGCTTATTTGGGTGGTACCGCCACCCCGGCTTGAACGGGGGACCTCTAGATCCACAATCTAGCGCTCTAACCAACTGAGCTATGGCGGCCCGAAGCGGCGTTTTGTCGCGCCTGTTCGGCGTAAAGCCGAAAAATGGTGGGCGCACAAGGGCTCGAACCTTGGACCCGCTGATTAAGAGTCAGCTGCTCTACCAACTGAGCTATGCGCCCGTCCGATGTCCGAGGCGGTTTGAAGCGCCTCGCTGTCAGAACGAGCCGGGGGATAACAAATGGAAGTCGCCATGTCCAGCGCTCTTTATGAACGGATTTCGCAATGGGGGGCGACTTGCGTAATTTTTTCAAGGCTCGGGAGTCTTCGCGCCCGACGCGCGAACGCGCCGCATAAAAGAGGCGATTGAATGCACTGGCGTTGCGCGCCGCTTGGGCTTTTCTCAAAATGCCTATTCGTTGCGCGGGCGAACAATCCACAAGCCAAAGTTCTTCTACAGCGGGGAAATTCCGACTTCCCACCGGGCCAAAAGCGGGTTAGCTGTTTGGTCGGACTAAAGAGCATTGGGAAGAAATATGTCGCGCACGAAAATCGCTCTCATAGGAGCAGGTCAAATCGGCGGCACGCTGGCGCATCTGGCGAGCATCAAAGAGCTTGGCGACGTTGTTCTTTTCGATATCGTCGCAGGCGTGCCGAGCGGCAAGGCGCTCGATCTCGCGCAGGCTGGCCCCGTCAGCGGTTCGGACTCGAAAATTGCAGGCGGCGACGACTACGCCGTGATCGAGGGGGCCGATGTGGTCATCGTCACCGCTGGCGTGCCGCGCCAGCCGGGCATGAGCCGCGACGATCTGCTTTCGATCAATCTCGGCGTGATCTCCAAAGTTGGCGCCGGCATCAAGAGATATGCCCCAAACGCTTTCGTCATCTGCATCACCAACCCGCTCGACGTCATCGTCTGGGCGCTGCAAAAATGCTCCGGACTTCCCGTCAACAGGGTTGTGGGCATGGCCGGCGTCCTTGATTCCTCACGTTTTCGCTATTTCCTGGCGGAAGAGCTGAACGTTTCGGTCGAGAGTGTATCCGCGTTCGTTCTAGGCGGGCATGGCGACGACATGGTTCCCTCCATTCGCTATTCCTCGGTCGCGGGCGTGCCGCTGCCCGACCTTATCGCGATGGGCTGGACGACGCAGGAGCGCATTGACGCGATCGTCGACCGCACGCGAAAAGGAGGCGGCGAAATCGTGGGCCTCCTCAAGACCGGCTCGGCTTTTTACGCCCCGGCGACCTCGGCGATCGCGATGGCGGAAAGCTATCTCAAGGACAAGCGCCGGGTTCTCCCCTGCGCCGCCTATCTCAGCGGCCAATACGGCGTCGACGGGCTTTATGTTGGTGTGCCGGTAGTAATCGGCTCCGGCGGGGTCGAGAAAGTTCTCGAGATCAAACTCGACGCCAGCGAAAAGCAGATGTTTGAAAAATCCGTGGCGTCGGTTCGATCGTTGATCTCCGCGGCCGGAAAGCTCAACCCGGATTTCGCCTGAAATCCCTATTAAACAAAAGCCAACTACAGCCCGGCGGCGACGGCGGGCTCCTGCGGAGAGGGCCCGAGAGGGTTTAATGCCACATGAATATCCATGAATATCAAGCCAAGGCCATTTTGCGCGAATTCGGCGCTCCCGTTGCGAGCGGCGCCCCTGTTTTAAAAGCGGAACAAGCCGCAAGCGCCGCTAAAACGCTGCCTGGCCCCGTCTATGTGGTTAAGGCGCAAATTCACGCTGGCGGACGCGGCAAGGGCTCATTCAAGGAAACCGCGGCCGGCGACAAAGGCGGCGTGCGCATAGCGAAGTCGATTGAAGAGGCTGAACTCTTCGCCAAACAGATGCTGGGCAACACGCTTGTCACCGTGCAGACCGGCGAGGCCGGCAAGCAGGTCAACCGCCTCTACATCGAGGACGGCGCGGCGATCGACAAGGAGTTCTATCTGTCGATTCTGATCGACCGCGCCACGTCGCGGGTTTCATTCGTCGTGTCGACTGAAGGCGGCATGGACATTGAAACCGTCGCGCATGATGCGCCCGAAAAAATCGTCACTTTCTCGGTTGATCCGGCCACCGGAATCATGCCGCATCACGGCCGCCATGTCGCAGACGCGCTCGGTCTCAAGGGCGATCTCGTGAAGCAGGCCGGCAAGCTTACTGAACAGCTCTACGCCGCCTTCATCGCCAAGGACATGGAGATGTTGGAGATCAACCCACTCATCGTCACCAAGGACGGCAAGCTGCGCTGCCTCGACGCCAAGGTCTCCTTCGACGACAACGCTCTGCACCGCCATCCCGACATAGTGGGGCTGCGCGACGAGACGGAAGAAGATGAGAAGGAGATCGAAGCCTCCAAGTATGAACTCGCCTATATCGCGCTCGACGGCAATATCGGCTGCATGGTGAATGGCGCCGGCCTCGCGATGGCGACGATGGACATCATCAAGCTCTACGGCGCCTTCCCCGCCAACTTCCTCGATGTGGGCGGCGGCGCCACCAAGGAGAAAGTTACGGCGGCGTTCAAGATCATCACCGCCGATCCGAAGGTGAAGGGCATCCTCGTCAATATCTTTGGCGGCATCATGCGCTGCGACGTCATCGCCGAAGGCGTGATCGCAGCCGTCAAGGAAGTCGGATTGCAAGTGCCGCTCGTGGTGCGTCTCGAAGGCACCAATGTCGATCTTGGCAAGAGCATCATCAGCTCGTCAGGCCTGGATGTGATTGCGGCCGATGATCTCGACGACGCCGCGCAGAAGATTGTGGCGGCCGTCAAAGGCAGGGCATAGCTATATGATCTCCGGCGTTGCGCGCCAGATTTGGCGGCAAAGCCGGAAACATCCGGTGATTGAAAGTTCGACCGACACTATCGACCAGATTTCGTCGCGACGCTCAAAGTTTGCGGCGCCGTATTTCGCCCTTGCGATAACCACATAAAACAGCCATCATTTCGGTTGAAAAGCGGGCTTTCAGCCAAGCTTAGCGCTGTCCACAACGCTACATCCCCTGAATCTGGCCAAGGTTGGGATCATCTCGTGCAGCTCCTTTCCAACATTTTCCTGGCGCCGCTCTGCGGCGCGAATCGGCCTCTCCTGCGCAATGGCGCGCTCAGCCTTTCTCTGGCTGCAGCGCTGTCCTGCGGTTTCATCAGCGAGACCGCCGCAGCCCACGCCCGCGAGAGCCTCGCGGTTGCGCGGCCGTTTGAGGTTGGCTCCAGTCTTTCCGGCAATTATCTCGCAGCGATTGTCGCTCATTCGGAGCGCGACACTTTCGCCGCCTCGACTTTTTTCCGCGAGGCGCAGCGCGTCGATCCGCACAATCGCGAGCTGACTGAACGCGCGCTGGTTGCTGCGCTCGCCAATGGCAATATGCAGGAGGCCTATTCGCTGGCCGGAAGCGTATTGGCGCGCGACCGCAGCAATGGCGTCGCCCACCTGACGCGCGGCGTCGAAGCGATGCAGGCGCATAATTACTCCAAGGCCCGCTCCGAATTCGCCAAGGACGGCTCCAACCAGCAGACCGACATCAAGAATATCCTGCTGTCCGCCTGGACCTACGCCGGCGCCAAGGACACGCGCCGAGCGCTTGCGACGCTGGACAAGTTGCACGGCGACGGTTTCTCCTTGCTGCGCGATTATCACGCCGCGCTGATTGCTGATCTTGCTGGGGACAAGGCGGAGGCGGATCGGCGTTTCAAAGCCGTGCTCAGCGCCGATCGCACCGTGCTGCGGCTGATCGACGCCTATGCGCGCTTTCTATCCAGTCACGGCGAGAATGAATCGGCGCGTCGGCTTTACGAAGCCTTCGACGCGGCGGTGCCAAATCATCCGATCGTCGTCGCCGCGCTTGCGGATCTCAATGCAGGCAAGCCTTTGACGCCCTTCGTGCGGAACGCCGAGGAAGGCGCGGGCGAGGTGCTCTACGGTCTCGTTTCGCTGGGCGGACGCCAGGGCGACGAACTCGCGGCGCTTATCTATCTACGTCTTTCGCTGGCTCTGGCGCCTGACAACACACTGGCGACCTTCACTCTGGCCGATATTTACGAGCGCCTGAAGCAGGAGGAAACGGCGATCGACCTCTACGACACCGTGCCGGAATCGAGCCCGCTGCGCGTGAACGCGGACGTGCAGGCCTCGTTGCTGCTTGAGGTGCTCGGAAAGAGCAAGGAAGCAAGCGAGCATTTGCGGGCCGTCGTCGACGCCCATCCCAAGGATGCGGACGCGCTGACGGCGCTCGCCAATCTGCAGCGTTCACGAAAGCTTTTCGCCAAATCGGCGGCCACATACACGCGCGCGCTGGCGTTGCAGCCAAAGCCCGACAAAAGCCAATGGATGCTTTACTACTATCGCGGCATCGCCAATGAGCGGGGCAAGAACTGGCCGGGCGCCGAAAGCGACCTCAAGAAGGCGCTGGAGCTAAATCCCGATCAGCCTCTGGTGCTTAATTATCTCGGCTATTCCTGGATCGATCAGGGCGTCAATCTCGACGAGGCGTTCCGCATGCTGCGGCGCGCGGTCGACCTGAAGAACCGCGACGGCTACATCGTCGACAGTCTCGGCTGGGCCTATTACAGGCTGGGGCGCTACGACGAGGCGGTCGCCGAGCTGGAGAAAGCCATCGACCTGAAGCCTTCCGACCCCGTGATCAACGACCATCTTGGCGACGCCTATTGGCATGTCGGACGCAAGCTTGAAGCTCAGTTCCAGTGGAACCACGCGCGCGACCTTGGCCCTGAGCCCGAGGACCTGCCTCGCATTCTCGACAAGATCAAGAACGGCCTGACCGACAAGCCGGCGGTCGCGGGCGACAAGTCGAAAAGCAAAGGCGGCTAAGCCGCCCGCAACAGCGCCCCCGCCGCGACGGCGGGGTCTTGTTCACACATCCACGAGCGCGGTCGCAAAGGCCGCGTTTTCCTGGATGAACGCGAAGCGCGCCTCCGGCTTGGCGCCCATCAGCCGCTCGACGCAATCCGCCGTCTCCTCGCGCTCCTCGCCGTCGATGACGACCTTGAGCAGCGTGCGCTGCTTCGGGTCCATCGTGGTTTCCTTGAGCTGCCTGGCCATCATCTCGCCGAGGCCCTTGAAGCGGCTGACCTCGATCTTGCCCTTGCCGGTAAGCTCCTTGCGCTTGAGCTCCTCCATATGCTCGTCATCGCGCGCGTAGACGATCTTGGAGCCCTGCGTCAGTTTGTAGAGCGGCGGCACGGCGAGATAGAGATGGCCCTTCTCGATCAGCTTGGGCATCTGCCGGTAGAAGAAGGTGATCAGCAGCGAGGCGATATGGGCGCCGTCGACATCGGCGTCGGTCATGACGATGACCTTTTCGTAGCGCAGATCCTCTTCGCGATAATGCGCCCCCAGACCGCACCCAAGCGCCTGCGCGAGATCGGAAAGCTGCTGGTTCGCGGCGAGCTTGTCGCGCGTCGCCGAGGCGACGTTTAGAATTTTGCCGCGCAAGGGCAGCACCGCCTGATTGACGCGGTTGCGGCCTTCCTTGGCGGAGCCGCCAGCCGAATCGCCTTCGACAATGAACAGCTCCGACCCTTGCGCCGAATTATTGGTGCAGTCGACGAGCTTGCCCGGCAGCCGGAGCTTGCGCGTCGCGGTCTTGCGCGCGACGTCCTTTTCGGCGCGGCGGCGCAGCCGATCCTCCGCGCGCTCGATCGCGAAATCCAGCAGTTTGCTGGCCTGCGAGGGCGCGCCCGCGAGCCAGTGATCGAAAGCGTCGCGCACCGTCGTCTCGACGACGCGCGAGGCCTCGACGCTCATCAGGCGGCTCTTGTTCTGACCCTGAAACTCCGGCTCGCGGATGAACACCGAGATCATCGCCGCCGACTGGCCCATCAGATCGTCGCCGGTGACGTCCTTGGCGCGCCGCGCCTGACCGATGCGCTCGGCGTGGTCCTTCAGTCCGCGCAGCAGCGCGAGGCGAAAGCCCGCCTCATGCGTGCCGCCGTCCGGCGTGGGCACGGTGTTGCAGTAGGAGTGGACAAAGCCGTCGTCGGCGGGGAGCCAGGACACCGCCCATTCGACCGAGCCATGCCCGCCCTCGCGCTCGACCTTGCCGGTGAAGGGCTGTTCGGTGACGAACTCCTTCCCCTCGATCTCGCGGGCGAGATAATCCTTGAGGCCGCCCGGAAAGCGCAGCACCGCCTCCGCGGGGATGTTGGAGCCCGGCTCGATCAATTCGGGCGCGCAGCGCCAGCGGATTTCCACGCCCCCAAAAAGATAGGCCTTGGAGCGCGCCATGCGGAACAGCCGCGAGGGCTTCCAATGCGCCGCCGGCCCAAAAATCTGCGGATCGGGCCTGAAGCGCACCCTGGTGCCGCGCCGGTTCTGGACCTTGCCGAGCTTTTCCAGTTTTCCCAGCGGCAGGCCGCGTGAAAACTCCTGCCGGTAGAGCTGCTGGTCGATGGCGACCTCGACTTCGAGCTTTTCGGAGAGCGCATTGACGACCGAGACGCCGACGCCATGCAGGCCGCCGGAGGTCTGATAGGCGCCGGAATCGAATTTGCCGCCCGCGTGCAGCACGGTCATCACCACTTCCAGCGCGGTCTTGCCGGGAACCTTGGGATGCATGCCGACGGGAATGCCGCGGCCATTGTCGATCACGGTCAGCCAGCCGTTCGGCTCCAGCGTGACGGAGATGAAGGTGGCGTGGCCGGCGACCGCCTCGTCCATGGAATTGTCGAGCACCTCGGCGAAGAGGTGATGCATCGCGGCTTCGTCGGTGCCGCCGATATACATGCCCGGACGCCGGCGCACCGGCTCCAGCCCTTCGAGAACCTCGATGGAATGGGCGTTATATTCGACCGGCCCCGCGGGTTTGCCGCCTTTGGCGGGCGCGGGAGCGCCCTTGCCGGACTTGGGAGAAGGCGCGGCGCCCCCGAACAGATCATCGTTTTTGGCCATGGGCGGATATTACCGCGATTCGGGTTGGAATTGCGACGGTGGGGTGGTTGGGGGGAGTTGGCGGAAGTTTGCGGCGCTGATCAAAGTGATCTTCCCGGCGCTTTGGTCGAGCCCTGCTCAAGACCGGGTCCATTGTCGTTGGCTTGCGTGCAATGCAAAATTGTTACAGATTGGAGCCGCATTAAAGGGCTATCCGGCGAAAGCAGGGTAAATTTCGGCGCCATTGCTCACTGCAAGAAAGCATTGTCCGGGTGTGCAAGGACGTTAGCCGAGCGTGCAAGGCATGAGGCGTAATTATGGCCAGCATAAAGAATGTTGCAAAAATAATTAAACGAAAAATCAGGGACAGGTTCGAACTCGGCTATCCTTGGCAATTTATCAAAAAACTGGCGGGCGGCTGACGAGGCGGCTTTGGCAAGCCATCGTTCTTTCATCCAGCGAGAATATATTCATCCGGCGTCCTATTGGGAAACTGATGGCGGAAAAGAAGATCTTGAGGGACTAACGCGTGGCAGAATGAACGATGATCGTCGAACGTACATCCCCTGGATCAACTCCTTTCTCCCACTGAGAGGATCTCGCATTTTGGAGGTCGGCGCAGGCACAGGTTCTTCAACCGTTGCTCTAGCCGAACAGGGCGCATCAGTTGTTGGAATCGACATTCTCGAGCCGGCAATTAAAGTGGCGAAAGATAAATGTAGGATATTCGGTGTCTCGGCCGAGTTGTTGGCCGTAAACGCCATTAATTATATGGCTGAGAGTCGCGATAATTTTGATGCAGTTATTTTCTTTGCGTCCCTCGAACATATGCTCCCGGACGAGAGGCTCAAGGCGCTGACAGATGCCTGGAAGTTAATTCGCCCAGGCGGCTATCTTATAGTCATTGAAGCTCCGAACAGACTTTGGTATTTTGATGGTCACACGAGCAGGATGCCGTTTTTTAATTGGCTACCCGAAAAACTGGCTCTTCAGCACATTCAGTTCAGCCCTCGCCCTGAGCTGGTTGAATTACTAACTCCTCCCTCTGAGGCAAATATGCTTGAGCTTCAAAGGTGGGGACTTGGAGTAAGCTTCCACGAATTCGACGTATCTCTTGGCAGAGATGTCCGCATGATGGCGCGTCAGTCTCTTGGCGAGTTTTTGCGCAGACGGAACCCGATCAGATATCTTGAATGGCGTATATCGGGTAACGCGAAATATGCTCGATTTCTCGAGCGCGCGGCTCCAGGCATGTGGGCGGGCTGGTTTGAGCCTGACCTTGATCTGGCTATACGACGCCCGTAATCCTGACCTCACAGCCCATGCTGCGAGTCGCTGATGCAGGCGGTCTCGGCGCCTGCAATGATCGCGCGAAGGGTACCCGGTCGAGATCGGCCTTGACGATTCAGGGCCGCGTCGTCAGGCGAGTATGCAATCTGAATAACTGCCAATTGCCGCAGAAAACTCTTCGCCCCCGCCCGCCCCTCAACTCGCCAGCAAAAACTTCTCCGCCTGCTCCAGGTCGACCGAGACAAGCTGCGAGATGCCGCGCTCGGCTTGCGTCACGCCGAAGAGCCGGTCCATGCGCGCCATGGTGATGGGGTTGTGGGTGATGGTGACGAAGCGCGTGTCGGTCTTCTTGCGCATGGCTTCCAGCAGGTCGCAGAAGCGCTCGACATTATAGTCGTCGAGCGGCGCGTCCACCTCGTCGAGCACGCAAATCGGCGAGGGATTGGTCAGGAACACCGCGAAGATCAGCGACATCGCCGTCAGCGCCTGCTCGCCGCCCGAAAGCAGCGTCATGGTCTGCGGCTTCTTGCCGGGCGGGCGGGCGAGAATGTCGAGCCCCGCCTCCAGCGGATCGTCGCTTTCGACAAGCTGCAATTCCGCCGTGCCGCCGTCGAACAGCAGCGTGAACAGCTCCTTAAAGTGCGCATTGACCTTGTCGAAGGCGGCGAGCAGACGCTCGCGGCCTTCCTTGTTGAGGCCGGCGATGGCGGCGCGCAGCTTCTTGATCGCCTCGGCGAGATCGTCGCGCTCGGCGAACATCTTGCTTTGCGCGCCCTCGATCTCGGCGAGTTCCTCCTCGGCGCGCAGATTGACCGCGCCCAGCCGTTCGCGATCCCCGCGCAGCCCCTCCAGCCGGCGCTCTACCTCCGTCGCCGCGGGCAGCTTGTCATCGACGCCGACCTCGGCCATGCCGAACAGCGCCTGCGGCGTCGTGTCGAGGTCATTGGCGATGACGCGCTCGACATCGGCGGCGCGCTGGCGCGCGGCGTCCAGCTGCGCCTCGCTGCGGGCCTTTTCCTCTCTCGCGGCGCTCATCGCATCGAGCGCCGTCCGCGCGGCGCGGTCGCTTTCGGCAAGCCGCGTCTCGCCCAGCGCGCGGGCATCGGAGGCCTCGCGCCGGCCGGCCTCCGCGGCCTCGATGGCCCGGACCAGATCGCGACGCTGAAGCACGAAGGTTTCCGGCGCTTCGGCCAGCTCCTGCTGTTCGGCCCTGGCCGCCTCCAGCCGCTCCTCCAGCTCGCCGATGCGGTCCTGCGCCTTGTCGCGACGCTCGATCCATGAGGCGCTTTCGCGAAGGATCGCCGCCCGGCGCGAGGCTCTCGCGTTGATCTCATGGCGCAGCCCGGCCAGAGCGGCGCGCGCCTCGCTGGCTTGCGCCCGCTCGACCATCGCCTTGGCGCGCAGGCTCTCCAGCGCGCCAGCGAGAAAAGCCGGCTCGTCGAGGTCATCCATCGCCGCGAGGACGGAATCGCGCTTTTGCGAGGCCTCGTCGCGGTTGGCGAGCGTCTGCGCCTTGGCTTCGCCCAGCGCGGACAGGCGCTGCGCCACCTGCGCATAGCGACGCTCCGCGGCCCCATGCCGCTCACGCGCTTCGTCGAGCCTTGCGCGGGCCGCCCGCTGGGCGCCGCGCGCCTCGGTCTCGTGCATGGCGGCGTCGCGCGCCGCTTCAGCGGCGAACTGGGCTTCTTCAGCGGCCTCGTCCGCCTGGGCGCGGGCGACGGCCGCTTCGGCGCGCAGATCCTCAAGCCGGTTTTTCTCGACCAGACGTCGCGCGGCCGCAGTCGGCGCCTCGGCGGCCTGGGTGAAGCCGTCCCAACGCCAAAGATCACCCTCTTTCGAAACCAGCCTCTGGCCGGGCTTGAGCAGGCTGCGCAGACTCGCGCCTTCCTGCCGCAGCACGACGCCGATCTGATTGAGCCGCCGCGCCAGCGCCGGGGGCGCCTGCGCCAACTCGCTCAAGGGCCGCACATTGGTCGGCAGCCTGGGATCGCCGTCCGCCGAAGTAAGCGCCCAATGGGCGGGAGCGGAGGTTTCGGCTGACGCGTCGAGATCGTCGCCAAGCGCCGCGCCGAGCGCCATCTCATAGCCCTTGGCGACGGTGATTTGCTCCACCACCGGCGCCCAAAGGCCGCCCGAGCCTGACTGCAGCAGCTTCTCCAGCGTGCGCACTTCGGTCTCGAGCCGTTGCGCCCGCCGCTCCGCGGCCTCCAGCGGCGTGCGCGCGGCGGCCTCGGCTTCGCGGGCTCGCCTGTGGGCTTCTTCGCGCTCCTGCGCGGCGAGATCGGCGGCCTGCGCCTCCTCGGCGGCCATCTCATAGGCCTGTTCGAGCCGGGCGACTTCCTCGGCGCCCCCGCCTTGCGCGCCGATCAGCGCAAATTCGGTTTCTAGGCGGGTCAACTCGGCTTCGAAACGCCCGACGCGGCGGTTTTCCTCGGCCAGCGAGGAGTCCAGCGCGGCGCGGCGGGCGTTGACGCCGGCGAGGCTTTCCTGCGCGCTCGCAAGCTCGCTCTCGGTCGCGGCCAGCGCCGTCTCGATCCGAGCCACCTCGGCCTGCGCCTCGCGGTCGCGGTCTTCGTCCAGCGAATCGGCGCCGATCAGATCGCCGCGCTCTTCCTCCAGCCGCTGCGCCACCTCCGCCGCATCGTCGATCAGCGCGCGCTCGCGCTCCAGATCGCGGGCGAATTGCTCGATATGGCGGGTCAACTCGGCGATGCGCTCCTTGGCGCGCCGCTCCTCTCCGTCCAGCGCGTCGCGCGCGGCGACGAGGCGATGCAGCGCCGCGCCCGCCTCGGCCTCTTTTTCGCGCAAGGGCGGCAGTTCGTGCGCGGCCAGCGCCTGCTCGCGCGCGGTTGCAGCCTGTTCCAGCGTGCGCTGCGCGACAGCGCTTGCGTCCTGTTCAAGCTTGCGCTCGGCCTGGGCCAGCTGTTCGCTGGCGCCGCGATAATGGATCAGCGCGGCCAACGCCTCGTTCTGACGGATTTGCGCGGCGAGCACGCGATAGCGCCCGGCCTGGCGCGCCTGACGGCGCAGGCTGTCGGCCTGACTGTCGACCTGTTTGAGCACGTCCTCCAGCCGCGTGAGATTTTCAGAGGCGGCGGTCAGGCGAAGCTCCGCCTCGTGACGGCGTGAATGCAGGCCAGCGACGCCGGCGGCGTCCTCGAGAATGCGACGACGCGCCTGCGGCTTGGCCGAAATGATCTCGCCGATCTGACCCTGACGCACAAGCGCTGGCGAGCGGGCGCCTGTCGCGGCGTCGGCGAACAGCAGTTGCACGTCGCGGGCGCGCACCTCGCGGCCGTTGACGCGGTAGACCGAGCCCTGCTCGCGTTCGATGCGGCGGGTGACTTCGATCGTCTCGGAATCATTGAAGGCCGCCGGAGCGGTGCGCGCAGAATTGTCGAGCACCAGCCCGACTTCAGCCAGATTTCGCGCCGGGCGAGAGCCGCCGCCCGAGAAGATGACGTCGTCCATCCCGGAGCCGCGCATGTTTTTATAGGAGCTTTCGCCCATCACCCAGCGCAGGGCTTCGACGAGATTGGATTTCCCGCACCCATTTGGCCCGACCACGCCGGTAAGGCCCGGCTCGATCAGGAAGTCGGTGGCTTCGCAAAAACTTTTGAATCCAAGAAGGCGCAGACGTTGGAACTTCATGGCCGCATGAGCGCCACAAAAGAATGGCGATTGCAAGATTCTCGCATCAATATGTTGTGGGTAGCAACTGCGCCTGCGACTACTGGCCCCAGAAGTTCTCGAATTTTTAACTTGCTAGAAACCACAGAGCCGGAATTATGCTTTGGTGACGTTCGCGGCGATCGGACGCTCCAATCAGACGCGAGGACAGCTTGGCTTCTTCGAATCACTTTGAGCGCAAATCCCAGCAGGGCGGCGACTGCCTCTCCTGCTGCGAAAATGGTGATTTCTGGGTGTTCGGCTATGGTTCGCTGATGTGGCGGCCAGGCTTCGACTTTATCGAGAGCGCGCTGGCGGATGTCCAGGGCTACCACCGCTCACTGTGCATTTTCTCGCATGTGCATCGCGGCACGCCCGAGCGGCCGGGTCTGGTGCTTGGTCTGGACCATGGCGGCTCGTGCCAGGGCGTGGCCTTTCGCGTCGCGCAAGCCAGGCGCGAGGAAACTCTGGCCTATCTGCGCGAGCGCGAGTTGGTGACCTCCGTCTATCTGGAAAAAACCCTTCCGGTCCGCTTCGCGGAGGGCGAAAGCGTTCCGGCGCTGGCCTATGTGGTCGACCGCTCCCATGAGCAATACGCCGGACGGCTCCCGCTCGAGGAAGTGACCCGGCTGGTCGCCGGCGCGCGCGGGGCTTTCGGGGATAATCCCGCCTACGTGCGCAATACTTACGAGCATCTGCTGCGGCTCGACATTCACGATGAGGAGCTGGCGGCGGTGACTCGCAAGCTAGATGCTGCGTCCTGTCGGGTGGAGCCGCTGAGAGCTGCGGAGTAGAAGGCGGGCGGAAAGGTTAAGTCGCCCGTTTCAGCCGAGCGAGGCTTAAGCCTTTTCTAAATTTCGGTTCCATTTATGGTCCGGCTGGTTTCGACGAGCAGGCGGTTCAGTCTTTCTGGGTCGACCGGCTTGACCAGATGGATGTCGAACCCGGCGTCCCGGCTGCGCCTCATGGCCTCTTCATGGCCGTAGCCGCTTACCGCAATCAGCTTCAGCCCGACTCCGCTCGGCAGACGCCGTATTTGTCGCGCGACCTCATAACCATCCTGTCCCGGCAGGCCAATGTCGAGCAACACCACCTGAGGCGAAAACTCTTCGATAAGGCTGAGCGCAGCGTCCCCGGAATTCGCTATCCGCATTTTATGCCCCTCCAGCTCAAGGAACATGGCGGCGCTCTCGGCGACCGCCAGGTCGTCCTCCACCAACAGCACCCGCAGTCCAACGAAAGGAACGGGCGGCGTTTCGCCAGCGGGCGCAGACTCTTTGAGCGCGTCGCCGGCTAGCGGCAGCCGAACGGTGAAGCTGGAGCCCTGATCGGCGCCCGCGCTTTGCACCTCCACGCGTCCCCCGTGCAGCTCCACCAACTGGCGCACCAGCGTGAGGCCGATGCCGAGGCCGCCCTGAGAGCGATCCGGGCCGCGTTCGCCTTGCCTGAACAGGTCGAACACTTCCGGCAACAGGTGGGCGGGGATTCCATTGCCGTTGTCGCGCACTTCGATTTTGACTTCCTCGCCCGACACAGCGGCGTTGAGTTGTATGCGGCCCCCCGCAGGGGTGTATTTTACGGCGTTGTCCAGCAAATTTTGCAACACCTGCGTCAGGCGCACCGGGTCGCCATCGAGCATCACCCCGCGCTCGGGAATAGTCATCTCGAAGCGATGCCCCTTGGCCGTCATTTTCGGCGCGATGGATTCACGCGCGTGACGCGTCAGCTCCGAAAGCTCCACGCGCGATTTCTTCAATGTGACCTTGCCCCGCGCGATGCGGGAGATGTCCAGCAATTCGTCCACGAGCCGGACGAGATGGCCGACCTGACGTTCGATGACTCCCTGCGCCCACTCCACGCGCGGCTCATCCAAGTCAAGACGACCCAGAACGTGCGCGGCGTTACGAATGGGCGCCAGCGGATTGCGCAGCTCGTGGGCCAGCATGGCGAGGAACTCGTCCTTGCGCTCGTCTTCCCTGCGCAGCGCCTGCTCAGCGGCCTTGCGCTCGGTTATGTCGAGCACAATGGCCTGCAGCCGTCCGTCTGGAAGCTGTCGGCCTCGGACCTCGCCGAGGAATTGCGAACCATCCTTGCGGCGGAAACGCCATTCGCTCACGATCATCGTTCCGCCTGCGAAGCGTGCGATCTCCGGACCGAGACGCGGTGTTTCGGTGGGGTCGATGACGTTGGCGATGGTCAAGCCCAACAATTCCTCGCGCGTATATCCCAGCATCGCGCAGCCGACGGAATTGACGTCGATATATTTGCCCTGCGGGTCGGCTACGAAGATGCCGTCGGCGGCCTGTTCCACAAGCGCGCGGAAACGCGCTTCGCTGGATCGCAGCGCTGCGTCCTGTGCGGCGCGTTCCGCGCGTAAGCGCAAAACTCCGATGCCGTAACTCAGATCGTCCGCCAATTTGCGCAGCAATGACACGTCCGCCGGACTGAAAGGGTCGACTTGCCGCGAATAAATAGTAAGCGCGCCAATGATCCTGTCGTCGGATTTCATTGGCAGCGCGATGGAAGCCGCATAGCCGCGACGCAGCGCCGCTTCCCGCCAGGGCAGGAAATCCGGGTCGCGGCGCAAGTCGCGGCACATCGCAGGCTGGCCGGTGCGAATGGCGGTTCCGGTGGGACCATGCCCGCGCGCGCGGTCCGCCCAGGTTGCTCGCAGCTCAGTGAGAAAGCCCTCCTCCGAACCTGCATGGGCCACCGGCCGAATGCTCTGTTCCGCATCGTTTTCGGCATAGCCGACCCAAACCATGGCGTGACCGCAGTCCTCGACCACGATGCGACAAAATTCGCGCAGATATTTGATTTCATCCGTAGCCTGCGCCAGCGCCCAGCCACTGGCGCTGTACGCTTGCAACGTATTGTTGAGCCGTTTCAGCTCCTCTTCCGCCCGTTTGTTTTCGGTGATGTCGGTGTGCATGCCGCGCCAAATGACGCCACCGTCCGATGTGCGTTCCGGTCGAGAGCGCGAGCGCATCCAGCGCAGCTCGCCCCCCGGGCGTCGCATGGGGACGTCCAGCGTGAAGTCTGACAGATCGCGGGCGCTTCGCCGCGCGGCGTCGACAAGCGATTTACGATACTCGGGCGGGATCTGGTTGAGAAGCAGATCCGCGTCTCGCAACGCGTCCAAGACCGTTACGCCATTCAATTTTTCGATTCCCGCGCTCAGATACAGGAAACGCGGTTTGCCACCCGGTTCTCGCTTATATTGATAGACCGCGCTATCCGGAAGACTGTCCGCAAGCTCGCGCAGCCGTTCCTCGCTCTGGCGTTGAGCCTGTTCGGCGCGCACACGGTCTGTGACGTCGAGATTTGTTCCCA
This sequence comes from uncultured Alphaproteobacteria bacterium, assembly GCA_963697595.1. Classification (GTDB taxonomy): domain Bacteria; phylum Pseudomonadota; class Alphaproteobacteria; order Rhizobiales; family Beijerinckiaceae; genus Methylocystis. Next base: position 121,411 of record CAVOON010000001.1, read on the forward strand.
CGACCCATTCGGTCTGTCCCTCGGCGTTGAGGCGCACCGTTTCGGCGGCCTGCACGTAGCGGCACTCTCCATTGTCCCTGCGAAGGATACGGAACTCGCGGCGGTTGACGCCCCCTACCCGGGTATGTTGCCGCAACAGCGCTTCCTGCCTGGCCCGATCCTCCGGCGCCACTGCCCCCGCCCAGATCCCGTAGTTCACCAACCCGTCCGCAGTCGGCGGGATTCCGTAAATGCGGAACATCTGGTCGTCCCACCGGATTTCGTCGGTGATTGTGTTCCACTCCCAGATGCCAACTTCCGTCGCCTCGGTGGCCAACTTTACTCGCTGCTGACTTTCACGAAACAGCTCCTGGGTGCGCTTGTTAGCGGTGATGTCAGTGCGGATCGCGACGTATTTTCGCGGCTTTCCCAGGTCGTCGAGCAATGGCGTGATGGTCGTGTCGACCCAATAGAAGGAGCCATCCTTGGCCCGGTTTTTGACTTCGCCCCGCCACACCCTGCCGCTGCTGATTGTCGCCCACAAGGCGCGAAAGAACTCTGGCGGATGGAATCCCGAGTTGATGATGCGATGATTTTGTCCCAGCAACTCCTCCCGAGAATATTGCGAGATTGCACAAAATCTGTCGTTCACGAAAGTGATCGCGCCTCGTAGGTCAGTGATCGCGACGATGGAGTGGTCATCAAGGGCGACCTTCAGGTCGGCGGCCTCCTTCAATGATTGCAATTGCGGGTCGCCGCCCGGTTTTTGCTCGGATGCAGCAACCGCGAAGCTGTTTTGACCGCAAGCATTTGAATGGCCATATAAAGCTTGATGCGATAAGCAGGCTGCCTGCATGTTTTGCTTCATCGTTGAATGGATAGTTGGCGGCTTTTCTCTAAGCCCTGCGTTTCCAGCCTGCTGGCTGCTTCCAAGGGGCCGGTTTGCATCAAAACTGCGATGATTGATTATGTTTGGCAAGCCAATAAGGAGCCGGCGGTAAAAGCTCTGCGAAAACGAGATGTTGCTGGCTGCCCCGGCGGCAAGGCCTTATCCGCCTCCCCGTCCGCCGGGGCGAGCGACATGGAGTTAGCGTCTCCAAACTCTTCTCTGCTCCCGGAACATTGACAATCCGCCATCGCCGGGTTAGGTCAATTCCGCTTCGGCGCGGCGGATTCGCCGCGTTTTTCGTTTTGCGCGCCCCTGCCTTGGCGTCTGAACGGGCCGAAGCATAACGCGGTCAACTGCAAAGAAGCCGGCCGGCGCAGAAGCGCCAGAGCCGGAACGAACACAGGAAAAAACGATGTTCGCAGTCATCAAGACCGGCGGGAAGCAATATAGCGTCGCCGCCGGGGATATCATCACAGTCATGGCGCTGGACGGCGAAGCCGGAGCGGCGATCACTTTCGACGAAGTGCTGCTCGTGTCCAAAGACGGGAAGGCCACCATCGGCGCCCCCACCGTCGCGGGCGCCAAGGTTCTCGCCGAAATCAAAGAGCAGACCCGTAGCCCCAAGAGCATCGCCTTCAAAAAGCGGCGCAGGCAGAATTCCAAGCGCAAGCGCGGCCATCGCCAGGATCTGACGCTGGTCAAGATCACCTCGATCGAAGGCTGATCGCTTGAATCGGGCGTGGAAATTTCTCGCCGATTAAGCTATAGACAGAACAGGCGCGCTTCAGGGCGCCAACCCATTTCAGCGGCGCAATGCGCGGCTAAGAAATTCTCGGAGCAGGAACGATGGCTCACAAAAAGGCAGGCGGCTCGTCCCGCAACGGCCGCGACTCGGACGGGAGACGCCTTGGCGTCAAGAAGTTCGGCGGCGAATCGGTGATCGGCGGCAATATCATCGTGCGTCAGCGCGGCACCAAATGGCACCCCGGCGTCAATGTCGGGATGGGCAAGGATCACACGCTTTTCGCACTGGTTGAAGGTAAGGTGCTTTTTAAAACCACCAATGGGCGGGCCAGCGTAACGGTAGTTCCCGTAGCCGCTGCCGCCGAATAGGCGGAGGTTCTCGACGAAGACCCTCCGCCGGCACGACGACCCCCGGCGGACTTTTGGTCTTCGCAATTCGTGGAAACCGCGCTCAAAAGCGAAAGCTTCAAGCGAAAAGTCCGGAAAAAGGCCTTAGCGGGCCGAGAGGGGGAGCGGAGGGCCGCTTCCCTTTTTTTCGTCCGGGACCCGTTTTGGAACTGAGCTTGGAGCTTTAAGGAATGTTTCCCGAAATCACGCGCGACGACATTTTCAGGCTGGAGACGGAGCGTCTGTGGCTACGCTGGCCGCGCGCGTCCGATGCGGAGTTTTTCGTCAAGCTGGCCGGGGACCCCGAAGTCGCGCGGCAAACGGCCAATATTCCCTACCCCTACGAGCGGCATCATGCGGAGCTGTTCATCGCGAATGTACGGGCGGAGAACGCCAGCGGCGCGGGTTTGTCGCTGGTAATGGCGCCCAAACGCCAACCCAACGACGTGATCGGCATGATTGGAGCTCAGGGGGCGGGAAGCCGCGGAGTCGCGACCCTCGGCTACTGGCTGGGGCGGCCTTTTTGGGGCCAGGGCTTTATGGGCGAGGCCGGGTCGGCGTTCGTCGATCTGATTTTTGGCGTCACGTCAGTGGGCGAAATCGCCGCCGCGACTCTGCCCAGCAACACGGCGTCAATGCAGCTCCAGGAAAAACTGGGCTTCACTCCCGCGGGACACGGGCGACTGGACGCGCCCGCGCGCGGCGGAGAAGTCGAAGTGGAATGGCGCCGGCTGACGCGCGGCGTTACCCGCACCCTGTTTGGAGCGCGGCGGCCCAAACTCAAGTCCACGTAGCCGGAAACACCGAGTCATGAAATTCCTCGATCAAGCAAGAGTGTTCGTGCGGTCAGGCGACGGCGGCGCCGGCTGCGTCTCGTTCCGACGCGAGAAGTTCATTGAATTCGGCGGCCCGGACGGCGGCGACGGCGGACGCGGCGGCGATGTCGTGGCCGAATGCGTCGAAGGTCTGAACACCCTGATCGACTATCGTTATCAACAGCACTTCAAAGCCAAAACCGGCATGCATGGAATGGGCAAAAATCGAGCCGGGGGGCGCGGCGCCGACGTGGTGCTGAAGGTTCCCGTCGGCACCCAGATCTACGAAGAAGACGAGGAGACGCTGATCGCCGATCTGACTGAAGTCGGGCAGCGGGTGGTGATCTGCAAAGGCGGCAATGGCGGCTTCGGCAACGCCTATTTCACCACTTCGACCAATCGTGCGCCGCGCCGCGCCAATCCCGGGCAAGTTGGGGTAGAGCGCACCATCGTGCTGCGCCTGAAACTTATCGCCGACGCCGGCCTGATCGGACTGCCAAACGCAGGCAAGTCAACCTTTCTCGCCAGCGTGAGCGCTGCAAAACCAAAGATTGCCGATTACCCGTTCACCACGCTGCACCCTGGTCTTGGCGTCGTGCGGCGCGACGGTCGCGAATTCGTGCTGGCGGACATTCCCGGCCTGATCGAGGGCGCGCACGAGGGGCATGGGCTGGGCGACCGCTTTTTGGGCCACGTAGAGCGGTGCCGGGTGCTGCTGCACCTCGTCGACGCGACAGGCGAGCATGCCGGCCGGGACTACAAGACCGTGCGCCACGAGCTGGAGGCTTATGGCTCGGGGTTGGACGCTAAATCGGAAATCGTCGCTTTGTCGAAAACCGACGCCGTGGACCCGGATCACCTGAAAAAACAGCGTGAGCGGCTTAAACGCGCCATGACCTCGGCCGGGCCGCCGACGCCGGCAAAACGCCCTCCGCCGCTCCTGCTGTCATCTGCGACCGGCTCCGGCGTGACAGAAGCCCTGCGCACGCTGCTCATGGTAATAGACGAAGAACGCAGGGAAGAACGGGCGCGACTCGAGGGAATCGAGTGGCGGCCTTAGGTCGCGCAACCAAACATTGACCAGGGAACAGGGAAAGCATAGTTTCGCTCAGATATGGCGACGAAAACTGACAAGACATGGCAGTTTGGGTCGACGACAGCGTCTCTGCTCGTCGCCTATATGCTCGTCTTGCAGGGTTTCGCTGTCGGATTTGCGCTTAGCCCCAGAACCGGACAACTGGGCATTTTCGCCAATTCGGTCTGTCTGAACGGCGAGACGCAGACCAGCAATAACACTCCTGGCGCGCCCAGCCAGTCGCGAGGGCATGGCGACAAATGCTGCGTCTTCCATTACTCCGGCGCTGGAATACCTCCGGTCGCCCTTTGGAATGAGGCGCTGTTCCGGACATCCTACGCTCCGGCAACATGGTCCGACGCCACAACGCGCGCTCCTTCGCCTTGGCCTACGCTGCCGGTGGGGTCCAGGGCGCCGCCCACTTCCATCCTCTGACGGCGGCTACGCGCCGCAAGGAGTTGCTTCCTTCATCCGGCAACGGCATGTGAGGACGCGTTCGCTTCCTTAGAGTCCTTTTCGGTCCGTGTTCGTTTTCGCGCGTAAGGCGCAAAAACGCGCGGGTCGTAGGATTTGCTTCAAGGTCAGCTGGATCATGGAACTTCTCAATCCTTCTACAGCGCACGCGGGCGCTGCGGGCGCTTCTCCGCGCCGAGGTCGCACTGCAAAACCGGCCATTTCCGCGATCGCCCTGGTGCGAAACACAATGACGTCATCAAAAAAGGCTCCATCCGCCCCACATCTCGTCGAGGTCGTCGAAACTTATTTCGACGCAGGCGGCAAGCCCATCAAGCGCAAAAGTCTGGGCGCCGCGCGCGTCGCGCGTAGTTACGACGAGCACGGTAACCAGGTCGAGGAAGCTTACTTCAGCGCCCATGGCAAACCGACGCCGCGAAAGGGCCTTGGCGCCGCGCGGATTCATTGGCGCTATGACGAAAGCGGCAAGAAGGTCGAAGCAGAGTTTTTCGGTCCGGACGGCGCTTTGATGTCCCGGGAAAACTCCGACCATTCAAAGGAGCTCGCGCCCGAGGACGCCTGAACTGCGACATCGCCCCGGCGGCTCCACAAGGCCGCCCGGGCGCATGCCCCTAGTTCACCCTGGCCATAAGGAATCCGTCCCAGCCCTTGGCCCCGACTGTTTGCAGGGCAGTGGCCGAAACGCGCGCCTCTGAGGACACTCTGTCAAACAGGGCGCGACCGCCGACCGCCATTGAGTCCTCATTGGCAAGGTCTGCAACAGCGCCCGCTCGTATTACGTTATCGACGATGATCAAGCTTCCCGATCGCGCGAATTTAAGGGCCCAGTCGAAATAATTCGCATTGTTTTCCTTGTCCGCGTCGATGAAGAACAAATCGACCGGTCCAAAGCCGTCGGCCAGTAATTTGGGCAGGAGTTCGAGAGCGGGACCGATGCGGAGCTCAACTCGGTCGCTCAACCCCTCTCGGCTTATATTCGTGCGCGCGACTTCCGCATGCCTGGGGTCGAACTCGAGGGTCACCAGCTTACCTCCGGGCGCCAGCGCGCGGGCCAACCAGATGGTGGAGAAGCCGCCCAAAGTGCCGATTTCCAGAATCCGCTCGGCGCCGATCGAGCGCGCGAGCAGATACAAAAACTTGCCTTGGGTCGCCGATACGTCGATGTGAGGCAAATTAGCTGCGGCGTTGACGCGCGCCGTCTCCCTCTGCGCCTCCGCGGCGCTGATCAAACGGCCTTCGATATAAAGGTCGGAAGCAGCCCAGTCGTCTTCTTGCATGGAGAGTCCTCATTCCCATAGCCAAATGACGTTAGATATAGGGCGAAATTCACGGCAGGTTGGGCGTGCAGATGGTAAACCTAAGCTGCGCCGTTACTTTTGGGCGGCGTTGTCGCGTTGACAGCAGTTGACCAGATGATCGTCCACCATTCCAACCGCCTGCATGAAGGCATAAACGATGGTTGGGCCGCAGAACTTGAAGCCCCGCGCTTTAAGATCCTTGGCGATTCGCTCGGAAAGCGCCGTTTGTGTGGGAATGTCGCTGGTGCGACGCGGCTGATTGACGATTGGTCGGCCGTCGACGAAATCCCACAGATGAGCGGAAAATCCCCGCTGCTCCTCCAGCGCCAACCATGCTTTCGCCGAATCGACCGCGCCCTGGATCTTGGCGCGATTGCGGACGATTCCCGCATTTTGCATCAAGGCGCCTATTTCGACACCATCAAAGCGGGCGATGCGTTCGGGCTGGAAACCGGCGAAGGCGACGCGAAACGCCTCTCTTTTTCGCAGTATGGTGATCCAGGAAAGGCCGGCCTGGAACCCGTCCAGCACGAGTTTTTCAAACAGGGCTCGCGAGCAATGCTCGGGGCGGCCCCATTCATGATCATGGTAAGCGATATAAAGCGGATCTGTCCCGCACCAGGGGCATCTGGCTTTGCCGTCAAGATGAGCGACAACGTTGGCGTCGCGCCACGATAGAGGATTTTCTCGGCGCAAAGTCTCTCGCACGCTGGCTCCCGCCGCAAGCGCCGCTCCGGCGCGACAAATTGGTGTCTTCAAGCCTTCCCCATTTAGGTTCAGATTGCATTCATGTCGATCTTGGGATTATCGTCCCGTCGCGTTAAATGTAGGGTGTCGACTGTGCAATCTGCGCGCAGCCGGGGTAGTGTCCAAACTGTTTTCGCCGAGTTTCTATTCTGGACGAGCTTCTTAAATGGCAGGGCCGTCCATCAGGGGGAGAATTTAATGTCGATCCGACTCGCTATGTCTACCGCTGTCGCCGGCCTTTTCGCTTTTGGCCTTACTGTCGCTGTGTCCGGCGAGGCGCAGGCGCAGGCGAATGTCCTCAAGGAATGCGGCTCGCAATATCAGGCGGCCAAGGCCGCCAACCAGTTGAACGGCCAGAGCTGGCAGGAATATCTGAAGGCTTGCCGCGCCCGCGTCACTGAAGCTCCTGCCCCTGCGGCCGCCGCGCCTGCCCCTGCGGCCGCCGCGCCTGCCCCGGCTCCGACCCCCGCCCCCGCCCCCGCTCCGGTGGCCACGCCAGCTCCTTCGGCTGCACCCGTCGCTCCTCCAGCGCCTGCGGCCACCGCTCCAGCCAAGCCTGTCACTACAGGACAGGCTGCCGCCCGGGAGCGCCAGAAGCAATGCGGCGCCGAATGGAAGTCCAAAAAGGTCGAGATCCGCAAAACGGACCCGAAAGCCACCTGGCCGAAATTCTGGAGCGAATGCAATAAGCGTTTGAAAGGCGAGGCTCAGTAAGCGGAGTCGACCTGATTGAAGGTTTGTCGCTCGGAGCCACGGCTCCGGGCGATTTTTTTGCCTTCCGCCACAAATGCGGGCGAGCCTGTTGCAAAGAATCTTGCGATGAACTCAAGTTTCATGGCACAGCCTGCCATCGGGATCGCAAACCTTGGGGACGAACTTGGACAAGACCGAATTGCGCAAGCTGCAGGCTTTCCTGCGCCGCTCGCTCGGAAACGAAGACGTCAGGGTGTCGCCGGACCCTAAGAACCCCGATGATGCGGCGGTGCATCTTGGCGAACGCCAGATCGCCTCGCTGATCGTCGACGACGAGGATGGCGACCGCTCGTTCGCCTTCTCGATGAAGATTCCAGTGGGTCGAGAGGTGCTGCAATCCTATCTGCGCAAACTATTTGAGAATGAGCGGCTCACCGTCGCTCCTCGCGGTCGCAAAACCGACTCCGTGGAGCTGAATAGCGGCGAGGATTTCCTGGGAATCATTTCGGCGGATGATGCGAAGGGAACCAGCTACACGCTACAGATCGCAATTCTCGACTTCGATCTTGACGACTTCTGACGCTCGGATTCTTTTGGATTAGCGCGCGGAATCGGCGTTTTTCTTGCCGTTACGGATCCGGGCCACAAAATTGCGCGCGCCTTCGTTCAGCGTTTCCCATTTGTCGAGCAGCGCCGGCGCGAAACGGAGTTCGACGTCGAGCCCATCGACCCGAAAAATAGACAGGCATGATTCACCTGCAGCAGCTTCCTTGCTTTGCGCATTTGGACAACGCGCGAAGAAGTCGCGCCCATCCGGCGGTGCGATGTAAAGCTGTTCGAGATCATAGGGCGAGCCTTGCTCGAAACGCCGCATCACGAGCCCCCCGGGTCCGGCAAAGGCTTCGCCTTGCAGAAAGCGCGCGTAAAGGCGCGTCGGGCGATCTGCCGGATCCGCGGTGTCATCCTTGGCCGAAACAGTGATGAAGACCCGGTTCTTCGGCCGATCAGAGAGGGTTTTTAGCTCCCTGGACTTTTCGGCGTTAGCTTGTGAAGAAAATTCTGGAAAGACGACGACGAAGGCGAGACGGTCGGTGAATCCGCCGACGGCGGTGGATTCGTCGCGCGCATATCCTGCGGGAAAAGAAAAATGCGCCTGCGCGATGTCAGCCTCGACCTGATCCGCGGAGGCGTCGTAGCGCCCCCGCAAGGGGATGTACGCGGCGGCGGCCACTAAAGCGAGCAAGGCCAACAGGCTGAGAAGAAGGCGCATGCAGCTGTGTCGTTAGCTTGTTACACGCCAACTCTCGCCGTTCTTGCACGCTTGCCCCTTCGCCTCCTGCGGGCGGCCGTTAATGTAAATTTTATGGGTGTAATCGCGGCATCCCCCCGCTCCGTTTTCTGGTCCCGGCGTAATGAAACCGTAGGCGCCATGTCCGCCCTTCCACGTTTTGGGGGCGCCAGAACTGATCGCAGCCTGTTGCGCCGCTATTGCGGCGGCCTTGTCCTTTTCGTCCAGGTCGCGGCCCACGGCGGAGCCGACCACGCCCGGCGCGGGCGGCTCCGGCGCCGCTATGGGAACCGGCGCAGCGGCGACGGGCGGCGGCGCAGCAGGATTGCAGGCGGTCAGCGCAAGCGAAGCAGCAAAAATGCCTATGATGGGCAGCATGCGGGCGTCTTTCGTCGGCTCCGCGGCAGCGATTAGTCTGGCGCTCTGCATGGCAATTCCTTCGACAAGAGGTAATGCTTTCTATTTCCGTCATGCCGGATAGAAACACGACTGTCAAAACCCGGGCAGCCTCAGTTCCGCCCGCAGGCCGCCGCGCGGACTGGCGCCAAGCCGCAATGATCCGCCATAGGCTGCGGCAAGGTCGGTGACGATCGAAAGACCAAGTCCCGAGCCGGGTTTGGTTTCATCGAGTCTGCGACCGCGCTCGGTCGCCGCGGCGCGAAGGTGCGGCGCCAGGCCGGAACCATCGTCGTCAATTGTGAACAGCAGGAAACTGCGCCCCGGAGAAGCTTGTTCCGCTTCGCGCGTCACCACGATGGAAACGGCGCCGTGAGCCCACTTTCCGGCGTTATCGAGCAGATTGCCGACCATCTCTTCAAGATCCTGGCGCTCGCCCAGAAACCAAAGCTCGCGCGGCGCCGCGCTCGAAAAAATCACGCCGCGATCCGCACAAATCTTTGTGAATGTGCGCAACAGCGCATCTATGACCGGCGCGACATGGGTCGTCGAACCAATAGCGCCGGCTCGCGCTGCCGCTCTGGCGCGATCCAGATAAAAGGAGATCTGGTCACGCATGATCGCGGCCTGCTCGCCGACCTTTTCTGCGAGCGGTCCGGGGGCGGCGTCCGCTTCATTGACGATGACGCTGAGCGGCGTCTTTAGCGCATGCGCAAGATTGCCGACTTGCGTGCGGGCGCGCTCGACGATGTCCCGATTGGCGTCGATCAGCAGGTTCAGTTCATCGACCAGCGGCGCCACTTCTGTGGGGTAACGCCCCGCGATGCGCTCGCCTGCGCCCCGCCTGATCGCCGCCAGTTCGCCCTGCAGTATGCTCAGCGGGCGCAGGCCAAAGCTTACCTGGATCGCCGCGGCGATGGCCAAAGCGATGGCCAGCAACGTGAAAGCGACAGTGAGCGCGAAACGAAAGCGGTCAATGTCATGTTCCGTTTCTTCAGTGCTGGCGCCAACCTGGACGAGATAGATGCCGGTGTCGCCGACGTCGATGACGCGCTCCACAATCCGAAGCAGGCGGCCGTCCGGCCCCAGAGCGACGCCGCGCCTCACGCCGCCGGATTCAGCCGCAACGCCAAGCTCCGCCAGCTTGGGCAATTGAGCCGCGAACAGGGAGCGAGAGGCCTTGATTTCATGGGCGTCGTCATCGAGCCGGGTAATTTGCCAATACCAGCCCGACCGAGCGAGCTCGAACTGGGGATCGCCAAGCTGGCCCGGACCGCTGCGTCCTTCCTCGCCGGAAAGCGAAACGTCGGCGACGATGGCGCGTAAATAGACTTCCAGTCGCCGTTCGAAAACGTCTTCCGCGCTGCGCCGGTAATATTGCGTGAGCAGCATCGAAGCGACGAGCAAGACCATGAAGCTCAAGCCCGCAGCAGTGAAGAACAGCCTCCGTGCAATAGATCTTGTGGTGAAATCCAGAGACCGCACAGGCGGGTTTATCCGTCGCCTTTCCCGCGTTTGACGCCCTCGACGACCATGCCGCCGCCTGCGGTTGTTGTCGCTTCGGGCGATTTGCCAGGCTCGACGATATATCCAAGTCCGCGCACGGTCTGAATGAGTTCGACGCCGAGCTTTTTGCGCAGACGCCCGACAAAGACTTCGATGGTATTGGAATCCCGGTCGAAATCCTGATCGTACATGTGCTCGATGATCTCGCTGCGCGAAATGACGCGCCCGGCGTGATGCATCAGATAGGAGAGCAGTCGATATTCGTGCGAGGTGAGCTTGATCGGCGCGCCATCAACCACCACACGCCCGGCCTTGGTGTCCAGACGGACGGACCCGCACATGATCTCATTAGTGGCGTGGCCGCTGGCCCGCCGAAGCAGAGCGCGAATGCGCGCCAGCACCTCCTCCATATGAAAGGGCTTTGAGACATAATCGTCTGCCCCGGCGTCGAAGCCCTGCACCTTGTCGCTCCATCGGTCTCGGGCGGTAAGAATCAGCACTGGCATGACGCGACCTGCTTGGCGCCATTCCTCAAGAATGGTGACGCCGTCCTTTTTCGGCAGGCCAATATCCAGAACTACGGCGTCATAAGGCTCGGTGTCGCCAAGGAAGTGCCCCTCTTCGCCATCATAGGCGCGGTCAACGGCGTAACCCGATTGTTCGAGCGCAGTGACGATCTGCCGATTCAAATCCCTGTCATCTTCGACCACAAGCAGCCGCAATGCACTCTCCTTCGCCTGATGTTTTCTCGTTTGAATGTTCCGCGCGCGGTTCCGGCTTTTGTTCCAAGCGCACGGGGTGAGGTTTGCCGCTGACGGCGTCGACCAAGGTCTTCACAATCCGACCATCTCGCCGTAACAGGCTAATTTCGTAGAGAAATAATTCGCCGTTGCGGCATAGCCTCGCCGAAAGCGCCTCCGCCTGCGTGGAACTGCTCGCGGCCTGCATTGAGGGAAAAGGATCGGCCAATTTGTGCTGTGCTATTTCGCGTCGAGTTTGAGCGACCGAAAAGCATTCAAGTTCCTGTGACCCTTCTTTCGCGAAGGCGAAACTCGGGCAAGCGGACATCGAAAGCGCGAGCACCCAGCTTCCCGCCATGATTTTCGCCTTGCGCCGGATCATAAGCGCCTCCTCAACCGACTATCGAGCCGATAATCTGAATGCAAAGTGAACGTCTTCGCTTTGATCCACGAGCGCCGCTCGCGCCCCCGCATGCCTCCGCGCAAGCAATAAACGCGCTGCAGACGCTTCAGTATCTCGCCCTTTTTGGCCATCTTTTGGGCCAGAGGCGGATAAAGTCGGGCAAATCATCCACCGGCACCTCGTCCTCGCCAGCCTCTACCCGCCCTTGAACCGACACATGGACGTCATGCACGCTTTGGGGATCGCCGCTGATCAAAGGATGCCAGGGCGGCAAATCCCTGCCCTCGAAACGCAGTCGATAAGCGCAAGTTGGAGGCAGCCATCGGATTTTAGCCAGCTTGGCGAGAGTCAGCCGCACGCAGTCGGGAACAAGCTTTTTGCGGCCGGCGTAGTCGCCGCATCGGCAGCTCGACTGATCGAGAAGTTTGCAGGCGACGCTGGTGTGATGGATGTCCCCTGTGTCTTCATCCTCAAGCTTCACAAGACAGCATCTGCCACAGCCGTCGCACAGACTTTCCCATTGCGCCCGGCTGAGCTGATCGAGCGGCTTTGTCCAGAAAGGCGGAGCGTCATCAGAGGCTTGAGATGAGCCGTCATTCGACGTCCTGTCGCCATTATCGCTGGTCATAGTCCTCTTTCGCCGCATCCCCTCTCATGGAAACCATAATGGCAATGAGCGCAAGGACCGCCGTCGTCAAGACGGTTTAAAAAGTGCTAATATGGAAAGGCGCGGCGTGACTTCGGGTCGTGCGGGAGTTTTTCAACTTTGTGGAAGCGTTTCCGTTCCCTGCCTATCGTCAAGCGCGTATCGCGCATTCTGCTGGCTTTCGACGCGCTGGTAGATTCCAGCATTTTCGACAGCGGTCGCAGATCGCGCGAAGCTTACGAAAATTTTTCGGGCTTCATGGCGCGGTTTCACGTTTCGGGCATTACCCGAATGGGCGTGGAAATCGCCTGCGAGGCGCTCACGCTTTCGCTTGGCGCCGGAATCGTCGCCATGGCGCTTGCCTCCTCGGCCTTTCGCATGACCAGCGACAAGGATTGGCTCAAGCGCGCCGATCTGGCGGTCACGTTTCTGGATCATTATGGCGTCGAGGTCGGCCAGCGCGGCATTAAGCATGACAACGCCGTCCCTCTCGATCAATACCCCGACTATTTGATCAAGGCGGTGCTCGCGACGGAAGACCGGCGTTTTTATGAACATTTCGGCATCGACGTGATCGGCACGGCGCGGGCGCTCTCGGTAAACGCCCGCTCTTCCGGCGTCGTGCAGGGCGGCTCCTCAATCACTCAGCAACTCGCCAAGAATCTGTTCCTTTCCAACGAACGCACAATCACTCGCAAGATCAACGAGGCCTTTCTCGCACTTTGGCTTGAGCACCACCTGACCAAACGCGAAATTTTGAAGCTTTACCTTGATCGCGTCTATATGGGCGGCGGCACCTTCGGCATCCAGGCGGCGGCTGAGTTTTACTTCGGGAAATCGGTCAAGGACGTAACCCTGTCCGAGGCCGCCATGCTGGCCGGCCTGTTCAAGGCTCCGACCAAATATGCGCCACATGTAAATCTGCCCGCCGCGCGCGCGCGCGCGAACGACGTGTTGAACAATCTGGTGGACGCCGGCTTTATGACCAGCAGCCAGATCATTCCGGCTCAGCGCAGTCCCGCGACGCCAGTCGCGCGGAAGCTGGAGTCGAGCCCGGACTGGTATCTCGACTGGGCCTACGGCGAGGTGCAAAAACTCGCCGACGCTGGCAAGTTCGGCGAGGACAGGGTGCTTACCGTAAAACTGGCGCTCGATTCCAACGTGCAGAAGCAGGCGGATTCGGTAGTTGAAGACATGCTGCGTGAGAACGGACGATCGTTCCACGTCAAGCAAAGCGCGCTCGTGGTCATGGAGCCGGATGGCGCACTGCGCACGATTGTGGGGGGACGCGACTATGGCGCGAGCCAATTCAATCGCGCAACGGAGGCGCTGCGCCAACCAGGGTCCTCATTCAAACCATACGTCTATCTCACCGCGCTGATGACCGGAAAATTCAAGCCCAGCACAATCGTCGTTGACTCGCCCGTGTGTATCGGCAACTGGTGTCCGCACAATTACGGCGGAACCTATAAAGGTTCGCTGCCGCTCGCGGAGGCCCTGGCGCATTCCCTGAACACGGTCGCAGTAAAATTGTCGATCGCGATCGGCAATGGCTCTCCAAAGGCGGGTCGCGCCAAAATCGTTGAGACGGCGCGAGCCCTCGGGATCACAGCGCCGCTGGAGGACACGCCCTCGCTGCCGATCGGCGCCGATGAGGTCAATTTGCTTGAGCATTCGGCCGCTTACGCAGCTTTCGTCAATGGCGGCAAAAGAGTTACGCCCTATGCGGCCGTCGAGATCCGAAACCGGCGCGGCGACCTGCTTTACCGGCATGACCGCGATGCGCCGCCTCAGCAGCAGGCTGTTCCTTTCGACAAAGTGGTCGAACTCGGCTCGATGATGCGCAAGGTGGTCGAAGAAGGAACCGGCAAGCGGGCTCAGCTTGGCGACGGCATCACGGTGATCGGCAAGACCGGCACGACCAATGGCTTCAAGGACGCCTGGTTCTGCGGCTACTCCGGCACGATGGGAGGCTGCGTGTGGTACGGCAATGACGACGGCGAGCCCATGAACAACATGACGGGCGGCACTTTGCCGGCGCGCACCTGGCACGACATCATGGCCTATGCGCACCAGGGCGTGCAGCTGAAGCCCATCGTCGGCATGGCGCCGGCGTTATCCTCGGATATGAGCGCCGGCGCCGGAACTCCGGTCAAATCGCTCGAACTGGGCGCGCCGCAGCGTCCCGCCACCTTGTCGAAAGGCGCGCTTGAAGCCCTCGATTCGATACACAACAAAATCAAGTCTCTGCCCATTGAAAAGCCCGGGGCTGTCGAAGAACTGCTTCCCGCTGGCTCGACGCGTTCTCACAGCGCATCGGGAGGTTTGCGGCCGGCGAGCGGCGCCCTAGAATAGCGCCGGCGCTTTGGGCGCTTTGGTATTTGCAGAGAAATCAGGCCTTGAAAGCACCCTTCGACAAATATATTCGCGCTGTCGCGGCTATATTGTGCGGCCTTGCGCTTGGCTTCGCGCTCACCGCCTTTTCGCTCAGCTGGGGCTACGGTTTCGGCGCGCTGCGCATCGGACCCTGGACAGCATGGCCTCAAACCGGCGCGCCGGATATAGATCCTTTCGCGCGCGCCGCATTGGCGCGCCGTGGGGAAGCTCCCCTAGGCAAGGACCAGGGATTGATGTTTGTCGCGAGCGTCAACTCGGCGGGGGCGTTGCTTGAGGGCCGCTGCGAATATCGCATCAGCGACCCTCTGCCGGCCGCCCGCTTCTGGACTCTCGGCCTCGCGAGTCCGTCGGGTCAGCCGCTGGCCAATCCCACGGAGCGTTATTTCTATACGTCCAGCGATATTCTCAGGCGCGAAGGCGGCGCCTTCAATCTCGCCGTCGCGCGCCAAGCGCGACCCGGCAACTGGTTATCCCCGGGCGAGGCGCAGGCCTTCGTGCTCGTGCTGCGCCTCTATGAAACGCCGCTTGATCCGGCAGCGCATGCCGACTCCGCAGCTTTTCCGAGCATCGTCAGGCTGGGCTGCGCATGACATTCAAGGATCGCGCTTTAGATCTGCTCCCCTGGGCGCTGGCCGTGCTCTTGATCGCGGCGATTGTTCACATCGTTTCGGTCCTGCTGATGCCCTCGGTCGCGCCGCGTGACGCCTATGCACGTTTATCGGAGGAAGCGAAAACGGCTCAAACCACGCCCGGCGGAGTGGTGATGTTTGAAACGGCCGGAGCGAATGCGCCGCCCCTGCCATTCGAAGACCCGGCGATGGCGGAAGGTGCTTGCCTGTTTGATTTGTCAAAAGGCCCGTTGCATTTGCGCGCCAGCGTCGACATCGACGACGACAACTATCTTGGTATTTCCTTCCACAGCGCGGCCGGAGCGATTTTCCACGCCATGACGGACCGCGCTTCGATTAAGGGAAAAATCGACATTATCGTCGGCAATTCACGTCAAATCGACGACTTGGAAGCCGATGACGTCGAGGACTCGCCTCCACAGGAAATCCGACTGACTTCCCCCTCGTCCCGGGGCTTCGTGTTGATTCGAGCCTTGTCCAAACGCCCTTCCGATGCCGAACGGGCGAAATCAAGCGTTCAAGCGGTGAGTTGCGAGTTGTTGCAATCAGCGCCCTAGCGGCCATACCTATGTTTTGGCGAAAGCTCGAGGAAGGACCACCCGAGCAATAAGGCCGTGCGGCTCACGATCCAGCAGTTGCAAACTTCCTCCCAACTCCTCGACCAGCGAGCGCACAATTGAAAGTCCAAGCCCAAAGCCCACGTGTTCGTTCATGTTGCGGGCGGGCTCGCCGCGCACAAAAGGTTCGACAACGCGGTTTCTGATATTCGACGCTATTCCTGGACCGTCATCCGCAACATCGACTCTAATGACGTCGGGCGAAGGCTGCTGGAGCGTAACGACCACCTTTTTTGCGTGCGTCACGGCGTTTTCGACAAGATTGTTGAACACACGCTGCATTTCGGTAAGCGATCCGAGAATGATTTGATGCTGGCCGCCGCGATAGGTCACATCATGACCCAAATCGACATATTGGTCGCAAACGGTTTGCAACACGCTGTCGAGATCAATCAGGCCGCGCTCCGGCGCATGGGTGGCGTCGCGCAGATGTTGCAAATTCTTGTAGAGCATCGAATCCATGAGATCGGCGTCGCGCAGCATTTTCGATTTCAGAGCATCGTCCGAAATGAATTCCGATCTGAGCCTTATCCGCGTGATGATCGTTCGCAAATCGTGACTGATGGCGGCGAGAGCCTGGCTTCTTGCTTCGATCATCGCCTGGATTCGGCTCTGCATCCGGTTAATCGCGCGCGTCAGATCGCGCACCTCGCGCGGACCTGCTTCTTCAATCAACCGTTTTCTGTTGCTTTCGTCGGGAAATTGCTCCGCTTCGCGCGCCAGCCTGACCAATGGAGCAACGACCGCCCTCGAAACCCAAATCGTAAGGATGGTTGCGCAAAGCAGAAAGAATAGAGCCGATCGCTCAAGAAGGCGCACAGAAAAGGGAGGGGCGCCTGACCGTATGGTGGTCCAAAGAGCTCCGCGGTGCGCGAATGCGCGCATCCCCGAAGGAGTGGCGACGGCATAGCCGCCTTTGCGCAAGGCCACGCCGAAATCGCTTGAATTCTTCTCGCTTGAAGCAGTCACCGCAAAAACTTGCGCGCCTTCCCATAAATGCGCCTTCAGATCTTTAAGATCGCCGCTCTCCTCGCCGTCGGCGTTCAGGCTTGGCGCAGCGTCCCGCACCGAGAACTTGATCCATGGCGTCGCCTTGTTCAAGGTCGCGAGAATTTTGGGTCGCTCTGGAATTGAGGCGGCGTCGATCGCCCACAACGCGGTTGCGATAAATTCACCGGGCTCGACGAGAGGGCGCCGCCCGTCAGAGCTTCCCAGATAATTTGCGGTCGTCGACGCCAAATGGAAGAGAACGATCACAGCGAGGACCACCAACGCGATCTGCCCAGCCAGACCATCAGGACGCAGGCGGCGCAAAAAGCTGCTCATGAACGCGTCACCTGCGCCGAAAACATATATCCTTCCGATCGCACGGTTTGGATCAGCTTTGGAGCTTTTGCGTCAAGCTCGATTTTTTGGCGCAGCCTGCTGATCAGCGTGTCGATACTGCGCTCAAATGGACCTGAGGTGGGACCGTGAGTCAAATTGATCAGCTGATCGCGCGTAAGGACGCGATTTGGATGTTCGCAGAGCGCATGCAGCAGATCAAACTCCGCTCCGGTCATGGCGATCTTCGTGCCGGCGGGCGCGACGACCTCGCGCGCGGAGATATTCACGCTCCACCCCGCAAATCGATAGATTTGCCACCCTTCCGATTCGGTTGTCCGGTCATTTGCGGGCGCGCGCCGCAACACCGACCGGATGCGGGCCAATAGTTCGCGCGGGTTAAAGGGTTTGGCGACATAGTCGTCGGCTCCCATTTCAAGCCCGACAATTTTGTCGATGTCGTCGCCTTGCGCCGTCACAATTATGATTGGCAGATTTCTCTCGGCCCGCACTCTCCGGCAGATGGTCAGGCCATCTTCGCCGGGAAGATTAAGATCCAGAAGGAGAAGATCGAAATGGCGCCGGGCCATGGCCGAGTCCATAGCCGCGCCGTCCATGACCACGGCCACGTCGATCTGATTCGCCTTGAGATAGCGCGAGATGAGATCGCCGATTTCAGCGTCATCTTCTACCAAAAGGACTGAAGCGAGATCTGTCACTTTTCATTTTGCCAAAAGTTTTTCACAGCATGACTGTAACAGGTCGCTTTCGCGGATATCGCGAGCGGCGGCGCCCGGACCCATTGGTCATTGCATCGTCCAGATAAAGTAGAAGAACGAGCCATAGATGAAAAGCGCCACCAGCACAGCTAGGTAATCGCTCATTTCTGTCTCCTGGCGTGATCGAGATTTCTTTCGGAAGGCATTCGCGAGAGTCTTTAGCTCTCGCGAATCGGCGCATCGGCTGCGCGGATCTTAGTCGTGAGATCCGTGACCGCCCTCGTGTCCCCAGTGACCACCATGTTTTCCGCCGCCGACGGCGTGCAGCAACACTCCAAAGCGGTGCTTCTGGGCCTCGTCAAGGCTGTCGTAAAGCGGCTTGGCCGCTTCCGAAAGCTTTACGAGTTCGCCGGAGCGGGTCTCCAACGCTTTCGCGCGCCGCTGCAGCGCCTCTATAACGTTATGGTGACCCTCGTGCTCCTTGTTCTTTTCATGCCACTCGGCGAAACGCGCGGCGCGGGCTTTCGCCTGCTCGCGGATCACAGTCTCAAGCGCCGGCCAGTTCTTTTCCTGAGCGGGCGTGAGCTTCAACCCCGTCTTTAGCGCCGCGACGCGCGCGTCAGTGAAAGCGGCCCTGTCTTCCTCGGAAAACATGGGATGTTCACCTTGCTGGCGATCTTGAGGCGCAGCAAGGGCTACGCCCGCAACCGAGGGCAGGAACGCGGGCGACAGAAGAGTCGCCGCCGCCGCAATTATCAAATGTTTTCTCATGGGGTTGCTCCATACGAGGGGGCCAATCTGCGATGATCAAATCTCGCAGACGGATGTTTCGGAGCTTTGTCCCGTTGAGCGGCGTTTGTTTCCCGAGTGTGTCCGCCGCGCGCGTCCGGCGAAACAAAAGCCTCGACCACGCCATAATCGCGCCTTTTTTCGCTAACTTACGGCCTGTTGACGCGTTCAGGAACGCTGCTTTAACCGCTCCAGATCGAAAGCCTCCACGTCCCGCAGCAATTCAATGAAGGCCGTCGCCCAGTAATCGGCGGCCGCAACGCCTTTTTCCGCTGTCGCCTTCGAAGCGTCGCCCATAGCTCCCGCCGCCGAAAGATCCTGCGCCATCCAGCCGAACCCCGCCGGTCGGTCCGCGCGAAGCCAGGTGAAATCGCGCTCGAAATCCCTGCTCGCCGGAATAAAATTTTTAGCCCGCGCCATATCCACCAGCTCCGGGCGAAAAGCCAGCATCAGCGAAGTCTCGACCTCCCCGCCGTGAATCCCATGCCGCAACTCTTCGGCGCCGAAAAAACCGTCTGGATAGCCAAAGCGACTCCATGAGCAGGTGGCCGCGAGCACATTGTGGCGCGCCCGCAACTCCAGGGCTGCCTGAGCGATGAGAGGAGAATTCCCGCCATGAGAATTGAGCAGCACAAGCTTTTGCGCTCCGGCTGCGATGGCGCCTTCCAGCAATTCGATCATCATGAGCAGCGCCGTCGACGGCGTATATGTCAGCGTGCCGGAGAAGTCCCGGTGCTCGGTCGAAACGCCAACGCTCTGGATCGGGATGAACAGAGCGTCAAGATCGTGGGGCATCCGGGCGACCACGCGCGCAATGCAACCCTCCATGATTTGCGCGTCCACGCCTACCGGAAGATGGGGCCCATGCTGCTCCACCGCCGCGACGGGCGCGATGACAATGAGGCGCTCCCAATCAATAGCGGCGAAGTCGCGGGTCGAGAGATCGGTCCAGAATCGCGAAGGCGGCATGGGGTGTACTCTCGGCTTTTAATCTCAAGCGACAAGGCGCTTTCCGTCGGTCCAGTCGGCGCAGGCAAGGATGCGGTAAATCAACGCCGGCTGGAAGCTATATATTGTTTAATAGCTGCATCATGTCGGATATGACTGCCTTTACAGCGTCAAAGCCAGTTGTCCCCGGAGATTGTCGCATGAACACAGCAAATTCGCAGCAGGATCCGGATGCGCTTGCGCAGGTTTTCGCCGAGCTCTGCGTCGCGGCGGGCGCCATCATCATGGAAGTTTTTGGGCGTGGGACAATAGAAACCCGGACCAAGAACGACAGCAGCCCGGTCTGCGAGGCCGACGAACGCGCTGAAGTCTTTTTGATCGCCCAGCTTTCCCGCCGCCTGCCGCATATTCCCCTGATTGCGGAAGAACGCGCCGCCCGGGGGGAAACGCCAGTTCAAAGCGGCGCCTTCGTGCTTATCGACCCGCTGGATGGAACGCGTGAGTTTATTGCGCGGAGATCTGAATTTACGGTCAATATCGCCTTCGTAAAGGACGGCGCGCCGATTTCGGGCGCGGTCTACGCTCCGGCGTTGAGCGAATTATGGTTCGCGGGAGATAAGGCGTATTTCGCCAGGGTAGCTCCCGGCGCCCAACTGCCGGCGCGGGCGCAGTGGCGGCCGTTGCGTAGCCGGCGGCGTCCCCCGGACGGCGCCACAGCGCTGGTCAGCCGCTCGCATTGCGACCCACAAACCGAGGCTTTTCTGGCCCGGCAGCCCATCAAGCAACGCATAGACGCCGGCTCGTCCTTGAAGTTCTGCAGGCTCGCGGAGGGCGTCGCCGACATATATCCACGCTTTGGACCCACCATGGAGTGGGACACGGCTGCTGGCGACGCCGTTCTGCGCGCCTCCGGGGGAATAATGGTCACACCCGCGGGCGAGCCTTTCCTCTATGGCAAGGTCGGTGAAAACTATCGCAATGGCCCCTTCGTCGCCTACGGCGATCCCGCAGCCGCAACCCTTTATTAACCACGGCGCGCCAATGTTGCCGTCTATGGCGGCGTCGCCATATTTGCGACGCCCCCGCGCCATGCCGCCGGCGATCTTCGCTTCAATTTTCAGCGTAACGCGCCAGCGCCACGGGAGACAGGCAACATGAACGACGCCAATAACTCCACGCCTCTCATAAGCGCAACTTTGTCGCGCAGGGCCCTGCTGCAACTCGCCGCCGGCTCCGGACTGACATTCGCGACGCGCGATGCGTTGGGACGCGAGGCGTCGCCCGAAAGCTATTCGGATAATGAAGTCATCTCCAGCGGCCACAAGTTCTTCGGATCGATCTCGCGTGGCCTGGCGGAGGGCGTCGAGACCGCGACGCGGCGCTGGGGCAAGCCCAACGCATATGTGCTGGGCCAGGAAGCGGGCGGCGCCTTTGTCGGCGGACTCCGCTATGGCGAGGGCGAAATGTATACGCGCAACGCCGGACGGCGACATCTCTATTGGCAGGGTCCGTCTCTTGGCTTCGACGCCGGCGCGGATGGCGATCGCACCATGATGCTGGTCTATAACTTGCCCGCGGTTGATGCGATGTACCAACGCTTTGGCGGCGTGGACGGCTCGGCCTATCTGGTCGGCGGCTTTGAATTCACCGCGCTCACTGCCGACGACGTGGTGGTCGTGCCGATCCGCTCCGGCGTTGGAGCAAGGCTCGGGTTGAATCTCGGCTATCTGAAGTTCACGTCGCGATCCACCTGGAACCCTTTCTGATCTTGCGCCGTCCCCGACAGCGATTTTTTGGCCCTAGCCCGGGACGGCTCATCCGTCTGGGTCAGCGGCGGGTTATGGCGGAAGGGCTGCCGCGAGGCGTCTGGACCGACCAGCATCACTACGCGATGACCGTCGGCTGGACGGCTTTTTTCGGTTGGCTGGCGCTCGCTTTCGTAATCCTCAACTTGCTGTTTGCGGGGTTCTATTGGCTTTGCGCTTATCTTGGCGACGACCCCATCGCCAACGCGCGGCCCGGAGAGTTCCTTGATTATTTCTTTTTCAGCGTCGAGACGCTCGCCACCGTCGGCTATGGCGACATGCACCCGCAATCGCTCGCCGGCCATCTCATCGCGACGGTGGCGACCTTTACGGGCGTCTGCTCCATGGCGATCACCGCCGGGCTAACCTTCGCTCGTTTCGCCCAGCCGCGCGCGCAACTCCTGTTTGCACGCAATCTCGTGATTTCTTCGCATGACGGCGCACGAACATTAATGCTGCGCTTCGCCAACGAGCGTCATAACGCCGTCACCGACGCAAGCGCGCAACTATGGCTTGTCCGCAACGAGCGCACGCTCGAGGGCGCGATATTCCGCCGGTTTTACCGACTGAAGCTGACCCGGGACGAAAACCCCATTTTCGCGCTGAGCTGGACCCTCATGCATGTGGTCGACGAGAGCAGCCCCTTGCACGATTGGACCGCAGAGGACTTTAACGCGCCCGATACGAATCTCATCGTCATTTTCAGCGGGCATGATGAAAGTTCGGCGCAGTCGGTGCGCGGACGCCGCATCTTTTCAGGAACGGACATTGTGCTCGATCACGATTATGTCGATATCTCCCGCGTCAATGAAGCGGGCGTGACCGTCTTCGATTACACCAAATTCAACGACCTCAAGCCGTCCGCCCGGTCGCCAGGCGATTCAGGCGGAATTTGATTTCCTCCTGCGCTGCTTTAAAAACGCTGCTGGCGACGCTGGGTCTCACGGGCGCCGGACAGGCAAGGACGAACGCGTGTTGATCGAACAGGCGATGTATTTCGCGCTCGGTTTCCTGATCGCCGGGCTGTGCATCCTGATGTTTATGCCGGCGCTTTGGCGGCGAGCGACGCGCCTCTCCATGCGCCGGCTGCAAATGCTGGCGCCCCTGTCGCGCGAGGATGCAATCGCCGAACGCGACCTGCTACGGGCCGAATTCGCCGTGCGCGAACGTAGGCTGGAACAGGAAATGGAGGCGATCCGGGCCTCCAAGACGCACGACCTCGTCGATATCGGCCGCCACGCCGCGCGTATCGAGGGTCTCGACGGTTTGCTGAAAAAGGCCGAGGCCTACGGCCGCGAAATCGAACATCAGCTGCAGGAAGCCCGTAAAACCATCCTTGAGCGCACCGATCTGCTGAGCTCGACCGAAATGGCTCTCCATGAAGTGACCCAGCGCGCCGAGCGCGGCGTCGCCAGCCTGCGAGCGCTGCGCAACGATCATGAAGAACTGGGCCGTGAGAAAGAGGTCGTGTTAACCCGCGTCGCCAGTCATGAGGCGAAAATCGGCGATTTACATCAGGAAAACGCAGACCTGAAGCGTGAGCTGCAAAAATTGCAGGCTGACTTCGCGGAACTCACAGCGGAAGCAAAGCGTCTTGGCGCCGTGGACGCAGATTTAGCCCGCGTCAGCGACGAGCGTACAACGCTCTCGGCCGCCAAGGCCTCGCTCGACGAGACGCTGGCCGCCGTCCGCGCCCGCGCGAGGGAGGACAGCGAGCGGCAGGCGAACGAGATCGCTCACCTAGAAAACGCGCTTCGGATAGCGCGGGCGGAAGCGCGCGACCATGCCGACCGGCTTGAGGTCGCGCGCGCAGACAATTCGATGCTCCAAGGCGCCGTGGAAGCGCTGCGGGCCGATCATGCGCGCCGCCGCGCCAACGCGGGCGGCGCCGACGCCCAGGATATCGCGCTGCTGCGCAAGGAAATTTCGAGCCTCGCCACCCGGATTTTGGGAGGCCCGCCGCGCGCCGCTCGGCAAGATGATGACGCGCCGGCCAAACGCGCATAAGCTCGACTGCGCCCGTAGCCAGCTTGACCGCGGCGACGCGCTTTGGAACAAAGGTCCTCAGCAAAATCCTGAAATCGCGCGAGGTTGCACTTGCTTTTCGCCGCCATCTGTCTCGACAAGCCCGGTCAAATTGACCTGCGCCTCGCCACCCGCGCCGCGCATCTTTCCTTCCTCGAGTCGCACGCTGCGCAGATCAAACTTGGCGGGCCGTTTCTGGACGAATCAGAAAAGCCCGTCGGCTCGCTGCTCATTCTTGAGTGCGACGATCAAGCCTCGGCGCAAGCGCTGCTGGACAGCGACCCCTACGCAAAGGCGGGTCTTTTTGCGAGCGTGGAATTGCGGCCATGGAGGCGCGTCGTGGGCGCGGCGCTCTAGAGATGGCGCACTGGCTTTTCAAGAGCGAACCCGCCGCCTGGTCGTTCGATCAGCAGATCGCCGCGGGCGAAAAGGGCACATTCTGGAACGGCGTGCGCAATCATCTTGCAAAAAAGCACATGATGGCGATGAAGGTCGGTGAACAGGGCTTTTTCTATCATTCCAACGAAGACAAGGCGATCATCGGAATCGTCGAGGTGATCAAGCCCTATTATCCCGATCATACGGACGAGACGGGCAAGTTCGGCATGGTCGACCTGCGCGCTGTAAAGCCATTGAAAAAGAAGGTGACGCTGGCGCAAATCAAGGGAGATCCCCGTCTGTCCGAAATGGTGCTGGTGACCAATTCGCGCCTTTCCGTGCAACCTGTCAGCGCAGAGGAGTGGCGCATAATATTGGCGCTTGCAGGTGAGGGCCGTTAGGGCGCTGAATGGTCGCACTCCCGGAGGCAAAGCGATTTGGCCGCTCTCGACCGTCGCAGATGATGCCGATAACAGCTAAGGATGGTTGCGTGACCGAAACAGCCTTCGCTTCCGAGCCGCCCGCAGTGTCAGGCTGCAACTCGATCAACGAACAGACATTCCTGCTGGAACGCATGCAACTCGCGCTTGATGCAGGTCGCACTGGAATTTGGGACTGGAATCTCGTCACTGGCGAGGTGCATCTTGACGCTCGCGTGCGGGCTTTGTGGGGTCTCTCGGCGGACGCGCCGGCGAATCTCGACGTTTTCCGAAGTGCGCTGCATCCACAGGATAAAAAGCGAACCAAGGCGGCGATAGAGCAAGCGCTCGACCCGACCTATCAGGACGATTACGAAAGCGAATATCGGGTCATAGGCCTGAACGACCGCGTCGAACGATGGGTCTCTGTGCGCGGACGCACCTTTTTTGAGGACGGTCGCGCCGTGCGGATTGTCGGCACGGCCCGCGACATAACGGAGCGAAAGCATCGCGAGCAGCATGTGCGCACTCTGTTGCGCGAACTGGTGCATCGTTCAAAAAACCTGCTCGCCGTGGTGCAGGCGATGTCGCGCCAAACCGCGACAGGGTCGGGCTCGATCGAGGATTTCCAGCGCAAATTTTCCGCGCGTCTGCAGGCTTTGTCCATGGCGCACGATCTGCTCATTTCGCATGATTGGCGCGGCGCTTCGATGCACGACCTCGCGCAAGCGCAAATGGCTTATTGTCTTGACATCGGCGCCGGCAAAGTCGCCGAACATGCGCGCATCGAGGGGCCGAGGATCATGCTGAAGCCCGAGGCGGCGCAGAACATCGGACTGGCGTTGCATGAATTGGCCACCAATGCGCTGGCCTATGGCGCATTGTCGTACGACTGTGGGAGCGTCGCGCTGAGCTGGCGGCTGGAGGCAGGGAGGTTTCTGGTGGAATGGCGCGAGAGCGGCGGCCCCAGGGTGGCTCCGCCGCGGCGCGAGGGTTTTGGACATAAGGTGATCAAGCGCCTCGTGCCACAGGCGCTTGACGGCGAAACGACGCTCAACTTTTCGCCGGAGGGTTTCGTATGGACCCTGTCCGCTCCGGCGAGTTGCGCGATGGCGAAATAACGGCGGACCCTATGCAGATCTCCGGCGTCTCGTTAGAGACGCCAGCGCGAAACGAAATCCATTTTCAACACACTATTTTCCGGCCTGATACGCGCCCGAAAGCGAGACCGTGCATTGCATTCGCAGATTGCTGACATTGGACGGAGGTATAAAGTCGATCAACGCCTGCGGCTGAGTTCCCGCTTTTGCGTAAAGCCTAACAGGAGCTCCCGCGCTCGCTACATTAGGCTCCGCGCCGGCGCCGCCGCCGTATTGACCGACGCTGACCTGGTTGACGATCGGAATTTGAAACGACACTTCCGCAATGGAGTTCGGGGAAATCGTCAAAATCTGGAATTCTTGCAAGGTAAATCCGGTTGGGCCCCGCACCCACGCCGAGGGAACACCTGAACATTGCGCCGAGACATACTGGATTTCTAGATTAGCGGACAATGGGGGAAATATGCATTGAAAACGGCTGGGACTGGCGGGCGAACAATTGGAAATCATGCCCGCTTCGGGACGAGAGTCGGCCCATCCCGAAGCCGTCGCAAGCGCGATGGCGATGATCAAGCTGAACTGCGCATACAATGCATTTTTGAGGCTGTCCGTCATCGACCCCTCCGACCCCACTCCCCTGACCAGCGACCCCAATTAAATTCGTCGCTCGCTATTTAGTTTCAATAGACGCGATCAGGTGCGTTTCTTGGCTTTCTTCAAGGCTGACGGGTTCGCGTCCGCAAGTTGCGCGGCGCTTTGTCCACCTGCAAACTTCTCGAAGTCCTTCTTGTTTTGTACGGCGTAGAGCATAGCGAAGGACGCGATTGCGTCGTCGAATATGTCCCTTTTTCCCATGTATCCCGATAGCGTCGCAGCATCTGCTGAGCGCGCATGCGCGCGCGCCAGAGTTCGGCCGCACAAGGTGGCGTATTGGGGTAGCGATTTCGTCTCCAGCAGTTCGCTGATC
This sequence comes from uncultured Alphaproteobacteria bacterium, assembly GCA_963697595.1. Lineage (GTDB taxonomy): Bacteria > Pseudomonadota > Alphaproteobacteria > Rhizobiales > Beijerinckiaceae > Methylocystis. Next base: position 147,607 of record CAVOON010000001.1, read on the forward strand.
GAACCGAGCCGACGGTTTTTCAAATGCCGGACATAAAACTGTCGGCCGGAGGCAGGATCCGTGGTCCAGCCCAGGAACATATCGGTGGCAGCCTGCATGATGCGTTGACCGGCGACGACGCGCGCGCCTTGCTGGCCCTGCCACGGCTTGCCGTGGAGACGCTCCAAGACTGAAGGCAGCGCTTCCTTGATCTGCAGGAACAGCGGATCGCCGTCATGCGTCACAAGGAGGCCGACAGCGCAATAAGTGCCAACGCTGCCCACGCCAACCACCTTGAAGGCGCTGTCGGACAATTTGTATCGCGCGAGCAACGTCGCCGTCTCCGGCGTCAAGGTTTCGATCACTCCAGCAAAGACTTTCGCCACATCCACATGAATGGACGCGTCTTCGTCCTCAGGAACATGATAGATCAAAGGAGGATGATCCTCTATCCGCCAGTCGCCAGCGGAATCGCATTTGATATGCGGGAAATTGGCGTCCTCCCGTCGGTCGGCGTCCTTTTGATCCGCCGCGTAGCGTAATTTTTTGACCAGGGACTCTGCGAACAGCCCCTTGGCTTCCTGAGTGAGCAAAACGCGCGAATGCCATGCTGCAAGCGGCGATAGGCCAGCAAGCCTGGACATGCGCTCGCGATAGGCCGTCGCCACATTTTTTGCGATACGCCTTGCCGCCTTGTCCGAATCGCCTGCGGCTTGCGCCGCTACGGCGAAGCTCGCGGCAAGCCTTTTAAGATCGGCTGTGAAATCGACGCCGGGCAAGGTCTCGTCGAAATCGTTTATGTCGAACAACGCATTGCCTTCGGGTGAAAGGAAAGCGCCGAAATTCATCAGATGGCAGTCGCCGCAACTCTGCGTGTTGATTCCAGGCGCTGGCTGGGCGGCGAGATCACCCGCCATGATTGCGGCGGCTCCCCGCAGAAAATAGAACGGCGACTGAGCCATGCGCTGATGGCGAATCGGCAGCAAACTCGGGAGTCGAGTGCGGTTGGTTTCGTCGAGAATCGCGACGGGATCGCGATCGGGCGCGGTAAAATCGCCGAGACTCTGGTGCGGAGCCTGGCTGCGCAACTTCTTTCCGGCGCGGTAGCGCTCCTCGAAAGGGCTGCGGACCGCAGCCTGAACCGGCGGCGTGGGACTATGAGTCATCTTCGCCATAAATCCTCCAAATAGCGGGGTAACCCCCTTTTGAGCAAAACTTGTTCTGTTGGCGTGGGGAAACCCCACCATTTCAATGAAGCAACAACTATCCGATGAGCGCGATGAGCGGATCGATTAGCGGCGCGTCTGCCGGCGGCATGGGATATTTGCGCAGATCGCGAGGGCGCGCCCATTTGAGCGCCTGCCCTTCCTTTGAAGCGACGAGGCCATCCCAGCGCCGGCAGACAAACAGCGGCATCAGCAAATGAAAATCTTCGTAGGCGTGGCTGGCGAAGGCAAGCGGCTGCATGCAGGAAATACAGGCGTCGATCCCCAACTCCTCGGCAAGTTCGCGCGCCAACGCCTGCTCCGGACGCTCGCCCGGGTCGATCTTGCCGCCGGGAAACTCCCAAAGGCCGGCGAGCTGTTTGCCCTCCGGGCGCTGGGCGATCAAGACGCGCCCGTCGGCGTCGATCAGAGCCGCCGCAACGACAAGAAGCAGCCTGACCGGCTCGAGCGGCTGGCTCAATTGCCCGACAACACGACGTCGATAGCGCCGCTCTCTCCCGCGGCCACAGAGACAGGCTCATAGATGGCTCCTCCCTCCGACTGGGAAGCGCCTTTCGGCTTCCAGATGATTTGCGTTGTCAGGAAGTAGCGGCCGGGAGCCACATGGTCGAAGCTGAAGCGACCCTGAGCATTGGCCTTGGTCGCGCGCGTATAGGCCACATATTCCGGGTCGGGCGTAATCTTGGGCATGGCGTCGGCCGCCACGAATTTCGATGCGCCGTAGAAATGCACGATGCGCGCTTGCGCGTAGCCGCTCGCCGGAATCAGCCGCACCACCTCCCCCGCCGCGTAGCGCGTCTCTCCGACTCCATTGGGATCCCGCAAATAGGCCTGACCCGAGATCGTCGCGGAGCCCGGCGTCCTGATATAGGTGGCCTCCGCCGGATCGAAGGCGGCGGAGCCGGGGTTGGGAGACGTATGGTTGCAGCCGGAGAGAAAGATCAGTGCAATGACAAAAAATACAGCGCGCCGCATGGACCTCACACTCCAGGATGGATCGGGAAAGACAAGCGCACCTTCGCCACTGGGCGGGTAAAACGCAAGCTGGAGCCTTGGCCTCATGACAGCCCGTTATCTCGCAGCTCCGCAGGATAGGTACTTTCCGAGGCTCCCTCCCACGTGGACGCAAGCGTAAATTGTAGCAGCCGACTACAAGGTTACGGCAATTTGTTGATTCGACTAAGGCTAGGACCTTTCCAAAGGAGAAAAAAATGGTGAATAAAATTCTGATTGCTATGCTTCTCGCCTCTGTCGTCGCCTTTGCCCCCGTCGCCGCCTCGGCGCAACCTGCGCCAGCGGAGAACGCTCCAGCTGAACAGGCGGCTCCGGAGGCCGGAAATAGCCGTCACCACGGACACCATCACCACCATCACCACCACCATCATCATCATCACGAAGCCTGATCTCCTGATGACGCCGCCGGCGGAGACTTCTCCGTCGGCGGACTTTTGTATTTGGAGTTGATGGAGAGGAAGCGGCGCCGTCGACGAGCTGGCGAGACCGCCCTGGAGTCACCGCGCCGCGAGCGCCTCCTGCAACTTCGCAAGATCATTGGGCATTGGGCTCTCGAACAGCATTTCCTCGCGCGTGACCGGATGCGCAAAGCCTAGTGTCGCCGCGTGCAGCGCCTGTCGGCCCAGAGCTGCGACCGCAGCGCGCGCATCAGGCGTGAGCAGCGACGCCTTGGTCTTGAAACCTGCCCCATAGGTCGCGTCGCCGATCAAAGGGTGGCCGATATGGGCCATATGCACGCGGATCTGATGGGTGCGGCCCGTCTCCAACCTGCATCCAACCAGAGCGGCGACGCCGAAATCGTGCAGCGTCTCGAAATGGGTGATGGCTTCGCGTCCGCGCGCGGCCGGCACGACCGCCATGCGTTCACGATGCGTCGCGTGACGACCGATAGGCGCGTCGACAACGCCTCGAGCGCGGTCGGGAGCGCCCCACACGAAAGCGAGATAGTCGCGAACCAGATGCAGCTTGCGCCCATGATCCTCGAAGAGCCGCGACAGCCCCTTATGCGCGGCGTCGGTCTTGGCGACCACAAGAAGCCCCGTGGTGTCCTTGTCGATTCGATGCACGATGCCGGGTTTTTTGACGCCGCCAATGCCCGACAGAGTCTCGCCGCAGTGGGCTATGAGCGCATTCACCAGCGTCCCGGTCTCGTGGCCGCTGGCCGGATGCACCACCAGACCGGCCGGCTTGTCGATAACGAGAAGATGCGCGTCCTCAAAAACAATATTCAGCGCGATGTCTTCGCCTTTTGGTTCGGCGGGCTCGGCGGGCGGGACTATGAGAGTCACCGCTTCACCAGCGACGAGACGACGGTTGGCGTCGGCGACCGTGCGACCCGCGACCAAAGCAGAGCCCTGCTCGATCAGAGCCTTTATCCGCGTGCGAGAGATATGAACGGCCGCGATATCCTCGCGTTCGGCGAGGAATCTGTCGAGCCGCGCGCCCGCTTCCTCTTCCGCAACGATAAAGTCGAAACTCGTCGAAGCTTCGGGCAAAGGGATTTCTGACGTCATCTGAATAAACTTTTCCGTTTCCCGACTGGCTCGTGTTACTTGCGCTATCCGCCGCTTGCTAAGGGAGACCGAGCATCGCCGCCTCCGCCCCGTTTTGCGCCGTGATAGGCGCCGGCCCCGCCGGCCTGATCGCCGCCGATGTATTGTCGAGAGCGGGCGCGCGTGTGACCGTCTTTGACCACAAGCCGAGCCCCGCACGCAAATTTCTGATGGCGGGGCGCGGCGGCCTCAATCTCACCCATAGCGAACCGTTAGAAATTTTGCTCACCCGCTACGGCGCGGCAGCCGAGCGACTGGAGCCGATTATTCGGGCCTTTCCACCCCAGCGGCTGCGCGAATTTTGCGCGGAGCTTGGCGAGGAGACTTTTGTAGGCTCCAGCGGGCGGGTGTTTCCGAAGAGCTTCAAGGCCTCGCCTTTGCTGCGAGCCTTGTTGGCGAGATTGACGGCTCAAGGCGTAACCTTTGAGATGCGCCGCGCTTTTGACGGCTTCGTCAACGGGAACGAGTTGCGGCTGCTTGGACCCCAAGCCGAAAGGACTACGATTGCCCCCGAGGCCGTGGTGTTCGCGCTCGGCGGCGCTTCCTGGCCTCGGCTCGGCTCGGACGGAGGGTGGACCGACGCCTTTCCTTCAATAGGAGTTTCGCTCACCGCGCTGGCGCCCGCCAATTGCGGCGCATTGATCCGCTGGAGCGATCATTTCCGAAACAATTTCGAGGGACAGCCGCTCAAGACCATCCGACTGCGCCATGACTCAAGCTCCGCACGCGGCGATGTGGTCGTGACGCACGCGGGGCTTGAGGGCGGACCGGTTTATGCGCTGGCCTCAGGCCTGCGTGAGGCGACCCGGCGCCACGGCTCGGCCACATTGCGTCTGGACTTGCGTCCTGATGCGACCGAGGCTCAGCTGACCGGCAAACTGGCGCGCGAAGCAGGCAAACAATCCCTCTCGACATTTCTGCGCAAGACTTTGGGGCTCAGCAAAATCGAGATTTCCTTGTTGCGGGAGTCGCAGGAACGTGATCTCCCGCGCGACAATGTATTGCTGGCCGCGCGGATTAAAAACTTGCCGCTTCAAGTGAATGGCGTAGCCGATTTCGAGCGCGCCATCTCCACCTCCGGCGGCGTGAAGTTCGACGAACTCGACGCCTCGCTGATGCTGAAAAAGCGCCCCGGCGTTTTTCTTGCTGGGGAGATGCTGGATTTCGACGCGCCGACGGGCGGCTATCTGCTGCAGGCGGCCTTCTCAAGTGGCTTCGTCGCGGGCATGGGCGCGGCGCATTTTCTCAAGTTGGCGTAACCGGCTAAAGCGACTTGTCGCCTTTAAATTTGCCGTAGCCCCGCAGTCCATCGGTGCCGAACAGGATTACGTCGTAAGCCTCCTGATCGCCGCTCATCTCCATGCCCGGCGACCCCGCTGGCATGCCTGGAACCGCCAGACCAATCGCCTTGGGCTTTTCTTCCAACAATCTTTTGATCGCCGCGATCGGGGTGTGGCCCTCGATCACATAACCATCGACTTCGGCAGTGTGACAGGCGCTCAGCGCGACGGGCACGCCGAGATGTTTTTTTATGGCTTTCATGTCCGGCTCGTTCACGATCTGAACTGAAAAGCCGGCTTCCTGCACCCTTTTCACCCAGGCGCCGCAGCAGCCGCAACTCGCGTCGCGATGCACAATAAATCTTGGCGTCGTTTGAGCGCGCGTCAAAGTGACGAGCCCATTTGTTAGGGCGCCGGCCGCAACGCCTAAACATAATTTACGGCGAGTGACGGATGTCATGCGCATGTCTCCAATGGGAGCGAGAATAATCCAACTAGCAAAAAAGTCGCGCAGGTTACAATCAAAGGATACAGCATCCGGCCGAATGGAGCAGATGCTAATAAAAACGCGCCGCGTTTGCGCCGGCGAGGATCTCGCTTTTATAAACGATCATCGCCGACGCGATCTTCGTCCATTGTGTCAGATCACGCTTTCCAGATGCGGCACCAGCCGTTAGCGCTTATTTCGCCCGACACGGATTTGCACGCGTTCGGCGAAAGGAACAGTTTGCAATTGGCGCAGTTTTGATCGCCTTTAGGCGATGCGCGGTAACCCACCGAACCGGGAGAGGCCTTTGCGGCGAGCGCTGCGCCAGTTCCTATACCGAGGAATGAAATCACTCCCGCCGCCCCCTGCAGGACCGTGCGACGCGTAGCTTTGGAATCGGCGTCAAATTTGATTGTCATATGTCGCTCTCCATTTTGACCGCAGCGATCTTGCGCTTCAAGGGCCGCCGTCACACCACAAACGCGAAGATGCGCGGAGACGCCTTATTGGGGCTTGCCCTCAACACAACAACCGTGCTGCGAAGCGTGCCTTGCAGCTATCTCATTGGGCCGACAATCTCGCAATTTGGCATATCGTCGCATTGCAGCATAAAGGACGCAAAGGCGCGAGTTGTTTCAAAAAAAGAGTGCTACGAACGCCCCGCAGGTGACGCGTAGGCAGTATGAGCTTTCGCGACTTCTCACATCGGCGTGCGCACTGTGGGCTGGATTAACGGCGCTCGAAAATCTCATCACAAAACGCAGCGGTTTTCGCAACTGCAATGTGGCTGTTCGGCCACACTTTATGAATAATCCAAAGGAGACTCCTCGATTTGATTTACAGCAACAAATTCGCTTCGAATCAGGTGCATAGATTGCGTTGCTCTTTAAGCAGAATCATTAGGTGCGCAGATTTAGAAGGGTCAGTTAATCTCATCCGATTACTGCGTCGTTATGCCGCCGGTTCGCAGATGCGAAGGAATACGCAATGACTATCCAAGATGCGGAAACAGTTATGAACGGCGTCCTTGCCAGACCAGCAACCCTCTTCCGCAAGCCTGAGGTTGATGTCGTCGCGATCATGGTTTGCGGGGTTCTTGGAATGATGGGCGCAGCAACTATCGGCCTTGCTCTTGCGCCGCCTTCGGCGGATGCAATACCGAGCTTCGCACGTCAAACGGGACAACCTTGCGCGTCTTGTCACACGGCTTTTCCTGAACTCACGCCATTTGGTCGCCGTTTCAAGCTCGGCGGGTACACCATGGGCGGAGGCATGTCGATCGAAGAAGCGCCGCCGATCGCCGGCATGCTGCTGCCGACCTTCACCAAGACGAAGGTGCAGCAGGACTCGCCGCCGACAAATCCTGACGGCTACCCGATCGCGCACACCAATGACAATTTTGTCATGCAGCAGGCGAGTCTGTTCTATGGCGGACAGGTCTACGGCAATCTTGGCGCTTTTGTTCAGGGAACATACGACAAGGCGTCTCAGCACACTTATCTCGACAACACCGACATTCGCTATGCTGATACGACCAAGGTCGGTCCGGTAGACGTGCTTTACGGGCTTGACGTCAACAACGGACCTACTGTCCAGGATGTATGGAACACCACGCCTGCATGGGGATTCCCGTATGTCGCATCTACCTTGGCGCCCGCCTTTTCGCCGCCGTCAACCCAGATTGAAAGCGGCTTCGCCGGCCGCAGCGTTGGCACGGGCGCTTATGTGTTCCTCAATGACATGCTGTATCTTGAGGGTTCCGTTTATAACAATTTGTCCAAAGGCGAATTGAACGCGCTTGGGCAACCCTGCGCTAACAATTCCGATTACGTTCAGAATGTGCAGGCCTGGGCCGCGCAGGCTTATCTGCCCAACCAGCCCTTTAGTTCGGCCTGCGCATCCAACTCGCTTGCGAGCGCCTCGCCTTATTGGCGCGTTGCTTTGGAGCCCAATTGGGGTGATCATTCCTTGATGATCGGCGCCTTTGGATTCTATCCGCAGGTGCTGCCCGGTCGAGTGATGGGCTACGGTGTCGATTCCTACCGCGACATCGGCTTCGACGCTCAATACCAATACATCAACGACGAACATGCTGTAACGCTGAAGGTCACGCGCATCAGCGAAATGCAAAATTTGCAGGCCACCTATGCGCAAGGCGTCGCAGCGCAAGCGATCAACGCGCTCGGCGTCGTCAACGTGTTTGGCTTGGCCCCCGTCACGGGCAACGCCTCGTCCAATCCCGTCAATTACTTGACGAGCTTCAAAGCTTCGGCGGCTTACGTCTGGAATCGCACGATCAGCGCCACGGTCGGGTACTTCAGCGTACGCGGATCGGCGGATAATACGCTGTACGGCAATGCCTTCCTGAACCCGATCCCCGGCGGCGCGGCCTATGGCCAGCCCGACGGCAAAGGACTGATATTCGATGTGAACTACATGCCCTTCAGCAAGGGCGGTCCGAGCTTCTACCCTTGGACAAACGCCAAAATCGGCCTGTCCTACACCCATTATCTGTCGCTTTATGGGGGGACCAGTAATTTCGACGGTCTTGGAACTTACTACAACGGGAGCAGCTGGCGTACTCACACCGCGACCGACAACAACACGCTCTTCCTGTACACTTGGATCGCGTTCTGATCGATGCTTTGGGCGCCTTGAGTCGATCGAGGCGCCCGCGCCTAGAAGGGTGCGCCGTCGAGTCGCCCCATACGGCCCTCGACATAGTTCGAATAGGCGCGCTCTACCGCCTCACTCGAATTGAAAACGAAGGGTCCACGAAACACCAATGGACGCTGCGCCGGCTCACCGCCGAGCAGCAGCGCCTCCAGAGGCTCCCCGCCGGGATTGACGAGCGTCGCCGTCGCCGAGGGCTGCAACAGCGCCAGCTCGCCGCTTGATATGATTTCGCCGTGTACAACGCCCGCCCCGACGAGCGCGTAAATCGCCATTTCAAACGATTTTTTTAGAGGCAGCGTCACAGAAGCGCCGGGCGCGAGCGTGATGTGAACCAGTTCAGCGGGCGTGCTGAGACGAACTGGTCCAGGCGCCGAAAAAAAGATCGGCATAACGCCTGCCAACAGGCGGATGCGCGCGCCCTCAATTTTGCTTTCAGGCACGTCCTGCGCCGCGATCGACGCGTAGCGCGGCTCCTGTTCGTCGAGCGCCTCAGGCTGACGGGCCCAGATCTGGACGCCATGCATGAGGCCGCTCTCGCTGCCGCGCGGAAACTCTGCATGCAGTATGCCGCGCCCGGATGTGATCCATTGGGCCCCACCGGTCGTGATCGTGCTGCGATTGCCAAGCGAGTCGCGATGGTCGTTCTCTCCTTCGAGCATATAGGTGATCACCTCGATGCCGGCGTGGGGATGCGCCGGCACCCCGCCTGCCGGCGGCTGTGTGGGACTGATATGGTCGAGGAACACAAACGGGCCGACAGCCTCGAGCCGCGGCGTAGGCAAAGCCCGCAAAACGGTCAGGCCGGCGCCGACCTGTTCCCGCGAAGCCGAGATCTTGAACGCAATTCCCTTGGTCGCGATTTCATTGTCGGTCACGCTATCGTTCATCCCTGCCTCCGCTGGCGACATGTTGAACGCAAAAGGTAGGATGCGCCGACCGCCGGCGCCAGTCCGGGAAAAGGATCGGAAAACGTTCTTTCATTCACCCTTTCGCCTGAAAGCGGATGCGTCTTGGTTTCGCAGTTGCTAAAGAGAACGCGAAAACGAAGGATATTTGCTGTGATGCAGGCCAAGGACCGCCCGACCAACCAAACGCGCCTGGAGGCGGCCCTGGGGCGCTTCGAAGCAGAAGGTTTTGCGCGGCGGGAGCCTGCGCTGTTGCAGGCCGCCGGCGTGTTTCTGGACCGGCTGGGCGAAGATTTCCGCGGTCGGCTTTACCTCACGAGCGATGGCGGAGAAGCAGAACTGTGTCTACGGCCGGAATACACAATTCCCATATGCCTCGACTATCTGGCGACGTCCGGGGCGGGCCAGCCGGCTGCGCTCGCCTATGGCGGACCAATCTTTCGCGCGGGCGAGGGAGAGACACTGCAGGCGGGTCTGGAAAGCTTCGGCCGCGATGATCGCGAAGCCGCCGACGCCGAAATTCTTGGAGTGGCGCTGGACGCCGCGAAAGCAGCGGGCGCGGCCCCCTTGACTCTGCGGATGGGCGACGCGGGGCTCGTAAAAACCTTTCTGGACAGGCTCGATCTTGCTCCGGCCTGGCGCCGGCGCTTCGAAATCGGCCATGCGCGCGGCGAACTGCTGGCGAAAACCCTCAGTCCGCCGATGCGCAAAGACAATGGCGTCGGCGCGGGCGTGCTCGCCGCTCTCGAAAAAGCGGATGCCGCCGGCGCCAAAAAGCTTGTCGAAGACCTGTTGTCCATCGCGGGCATTTCCACTGTCGGCGGCCGCAGTGCTGGCGAGATAGCGGAACGTTTCCTCGAGCAGGCGTCGCTTGAAGACGGGGGGGGCGTAACACGAGAAAAACGCGCGCTTCTTGAGGCGTTTTTCGCGGTGGAAGGTTCGCCCGACGCCGCCTCCGTCACACTGCGCGCGATCGCCAATGAGGCGAAAATCGATCTTGGTTTTGCGCTTGATTCCTTCGATACGCGTTCGAGCTTTATCGCCGCCCGGGGGCTGGCGCTCGACAGAATGATATTCTCCACCAGCTTCGCGCGGCGGCTGGACTATTATTCCGGCTTCGTTTTCGAGGCGCGATCAGCGAAACGTCCGGACGCGCCGCCCGCCATCGCTGGCGGCCGCTATGACAGGCTCTTGAGAACGCTCGGCGCCGAACGGGATATTCCGGCCGTCGGCGCTGCGATCTGGGTCGGTCGCCTCTCTGGAGAAGACGCATGACAGGCTTTGATGCGACAAAGGGCGCGCGCGCCGCGAAAGGGAACGCTGACCGGCTCATTGTCGCCGTGCCCTCGAAGGGTCGATTGCAGGAAAACGCTTTCGCCTTTTTCGCCCGAGCGGGGCTGGAATTGCAGCAAGGCCGGGGCGCGCGGGACTATCGCGGCACATTGGCGGGCGTGGAAAATGTCGAAGCGGCCTTTCTATCGGCCTCCGAGATCACCGGACGCCTGGCGCGCGGCGAGGTGCATTTCGGCGTCACCGGCGAAGATCTGGTGCGCGAAGAAATCAGCGATGCGCAGCAACGCGTCGAACTCTTGGCGCCGCTCGGCTTTGGAGCCGCCAATGTGGTTGTCGCCGTTCCTCAGGCCTGGATCGACGTGCGCGATATCGCTGATCTTGCCGATGTCGCAGGCGGGTTTCGCGCGCGGCATGGACGCGGTCTGCGCGTCGCCACTAAATATGTGAACACAACGCGACGGTTTTTCGCCTCCCACGGGATCAGCGATTATCGCATCGTCGAAAGTTCCGGCGCCACCGAAGGCGCTCCGGCTGCGGGCTCTGCTGATCTGATTGTTGACATAACAACCACTGGCGCGACGCTCGCGGCAAATGCGCTCAAGACCCTTGAAGATGGCGTGATCTTGCGTTCTCAGGCGAATCTTGTCGCTTCGCTTGCTGCGCCATGGGGCGAGCAGGCGCGGGAGGCGGCGCGAATTATTCTTTCACGCATCGCTGCGGAGGAAGAAGCCCGCACCACGCGGGAGCTGCGCACGCGTTTTGGCGAAATTAGCGACAAGCTGCTGCGCAAGGCGGAAACGAAATTCGGCGCAGCTCTTCGAGAGCGTAATGGAAATGGACACATAGTCTTTACTGCGCCCGCGAAAAAGGTGGCGCCGCTCGCCGACTGGCTCATCGCGCATGGCGCTCAGACGGTGACGAGCGGGCGACTCGACTATGTTTTCCGCGCCGACAATGCGCTTTGGAGTCGCCTCGCCGCACGTCTGGACGGGGAATAAGCGGAGTCCGCCGCATAACTTCCTGCATCAGTCGCAGAAAACCGGACAGGCGCAAAGCGTCTGCCCGGCGGACATTTGCGGTAAAGCTAATCGCGAGCGATTAGCTCCTGGTTCAGAAACCAGCGCGCAGAATCAGCTTGGTGCCTTCGCACTGGGCTTCGCCGATCAGGCCGTGAGTTTGTTGCGCTCCGGCGGCGGAAGGCACATGGCCGGTCCAAACGCAGCCCTTCTTTCCATCGGTGCGGTCCACAAGATTGATGGTGTAAACGCCGTCTTTCACGGAGCCATCCACCTTGTAGGTAAGCGGATTGCCATTCGTGAGCTGCATGTCGGCGCTGCCGGTGATCTTTCCGCCGTCGACAGTCACGGCCCAGACGCCCTGAGCGCCCTTGATGCCGGACGTGCCTTCCTCGGTGACGTTCCAAGCCTGCCCGGCCATGGCCGAAGCGCCAAGCGCGAGAAAAGCAAGGGTGGCGGCGAGAGTAAGTTTACGCATATTTTTCCTCCGATAGATTTTGTGAAGCGCGTCTTTCGCGCGATATGCACGCGGCTATGCGTGCTCTTACTCGAAACCCATTTGACTGGGGTTGATAGTCCGGTCAAACGAAACCTCGGGAAGCTTTTTTTAACATTGGCTACACAGGCGTATCCTGACAAACTGGCCTATGCGCTGAATTCGTTCGCGGGGAATTTGTGGCGCCTGAGGACGGAAACGCGCAAAAACACCGAGACCGCCCAACATAGACAAGGCAATCGGCGGCGATTAGCGCGAAAGACAGATAAATATTTTCAGATCCTCAGTTCTGGACGCGCAATAAGTGGTTAAGAGCCGCGTCCTTTGCGCTGTGTGACGGGGCGCGCTTGATTCCCCTCGTTGCAACTTCTCCCAACCATAACTTCATTCTGCACACTCGTATCAGAGCTATACGCAATCCGTCAATTGTCATGCAAAGCGCCAGCCAAGGCTGAACTGTTCAGGCGGGGCCCGCGGAGGAGGATTTCCTGTTATTTTATCACCGCAAATGGGCTTGTTGCGCTTGTCCCCCACCACAAAGCAGCTAAGTTTTGTCAAGCGCTGCGCAGCGCTCCACAAAATAGATGGGCGAGTTATGAGCGAATCTCTGTCGGGCAAGACGTTGTTCATCACCGGCGCGAGCCGCGGCATTGGCCTCGCCATTGGTTTGAGGGCCGCCCGCGACGGAGCGAATGTTGCGATCGCCGCCAAAAGCGCGACACCCCAGGCAAAACTCCCCGGAACGATTTTCACGGCGGCGACGGAAATCGACGCGGCGGGCGGCAAGGCTTTGCCAATCGCCTGCGACATTCGTTTCGAGGAGCAAGTCGCGGCGGCGATCGAGCAGACCTTTCAAAAATTCGGCGGCATCGACATTTTGGTCAATAACGCAAGCGCTATAGACCTGCGCGGGATCGAGACGCTGGAAATGAAGCGATATGATCTTATGCAGCAGGTTAACGGACGCGGCGCTTACCTTTGCGCAAAGCTCGCATTGCCGCACCTGAAGAAGGCGGGAAATCCTCATATCTTGACGTTATCGCCGCCGATTGACCTCAATCCAAAATGGTTTGCGCCCAACCTGGCCTATACGGTGGCGAAATACGGGATGAGTCTTGTGACGCTCGGACTCTGCGCGAGAACTTGCGTCGGCCGGCGTTGCGGTCAATTCCTTATGGCCGGAGACTGCGATCGCTACAGCCGCCGTGGGCAATTTGCTTGGAGGCGAAGCGGTGCTGCGCCATGCGAGAAAACCCGAAATTGTCGCCGACGCCGCCCACGCCATTCTCACGAGGCCGTCGCGGAGCTGCACGGGTAATTTCTTCATCGACATAGAGGTTCTGCGCGAAGAAGGAGTGAGAGATTTCAAACCTTATGCCGTTGATGCGAACGTTGACGCAGTGCTGGATTTTTTCCTCGAGGCTCCGCTCAGCGAGGGTGTGGTCAAGGCCGACTTCCACCCTCGCGGATAACCCCGACGGCGTTACGCTAGTGAAGCGAAGCCCAGATAAAGCGTATAGAGCCCCACCGACGCAATGATCGCTCCCGAAAAATAGGGCGCGCGCGCCGCAAGCGCGTCAAAACCTTTCCAGCGCGCCGACACATGCCGCACGCTCAGCGCTGCGCCTATTCCGACCAGCACCATTGTCAGCGCAAGCCCGAGGCTGAAACACAATACAAGCAACGCCCCAAGACCGATTTTGCCCACCTGCAGACACAGCAGCAAAACGGTGATCGACGCCGGGCAGGGAATCAACCCGCCCGTAAGACCGAACAGGATGATCTGGCCCGTGGTGACATGGCGATTGGCGAAGTGCCGGTTGATATCCACAGCGTGTTCTCGCTCATGCGCATCGGCGAAAACTTCCGGATCCACCAGCAGCAGGTCTTGCGTGAACGCGGCGTCCCCGCTTGTCTCCCGGCGATAATGCGGATGGTCGTAACGCGGGTGCCCAAAATTGCGGTGATGGTGCCCTTGATGGGCGGCATAATCGTGATGATGTTCGTGTTCTTGAGGATAGTCGTGGTCATGATCGTGGGCGTGATGATCGTCATGATAATGATCGTGACCATGCCCCTGCTCCGCCCCCGCATGGCGTTGGCGCCCGTTGCGCCAGCTCATCCATAACGCCACGCCGATGATGAGCAGCCCTGATATGATTTGCAGATAAGGTTCCGCGCTTTGGGAACTCCACTGCGATCCAAAATAAAGTCCCGCCAGCGAGACAACCCAGACTATGGCCGTGTGGGAGATCGTTGCTGCGACGCCCAGCATCACGGCTTGGGCGACGGTGCCCCGAATCGCAATGATGAAGGCGGCCATCATGGTTTTGGAGTGACCGGGCTCCAGACCGTGCAGGGCGCCGAGCAAAACGGCGCTGGGAAGGAACAGATAGGCGTTGGCGGCGCCAGCATTGAAAACGTCTGTCAAGGTGGACATCGTGAGCCTGCGCCTTTTTACTTTTACTTCGGCGAGCATTGCGCGCTGCGGTGGTCCTTAACCGCAAGCGGAGCTGCGCGCTCTTGCTGAAGCCACCCCTTCGGCGGGGATCGCTTGCGCTTTCGAATACTCGCTAAGAGACTGGCGAGCAAGCGATCTCGGCTGTAATGAGAATGAGGCTCGATCCACGCGCCCTTGGCTAAAAGCGGGATGCAGGCTAAGGTCAAAAATGCAAAAGGATCGATCCACATGAGCCCGCGTTTGGCGCTTGCCAGCTCCATAGCCCTTGGCTACGCCGTCGCAGCGCTTGGCGCGACGACGGACGCCGCGCCGAAGCGGGAAGCGCATCAGCAGAAGCCTCCTCTTTCCGTAACCCTGGAAAACAAGAGAAGCGTCGCTTTGCAAAGCTTTGAGATCATAATGACCGGCAAGGGCCTTTCGACGGGAATAGTCATCGGCAAGCTTGATAAACCGCTTCTGGCTGGGGAAAGCGTCAGCATGAAGCTTGAAAAGCCCAAGGGCTGTCTTTTCGAGGCGCGTTGGAAATTCGAGGATGCAGACGACGCGGGCGCGGTGGACTTATGCAGTGACGCGCATATCGTGTTGGTGGATTGATCTAGCCATGCAGGCTTCCTCTTTTTCGAACCTCTGAACGCGGCGTGGCGCGCCGCTCGTCTGCGCCAGATGCAAATCAAAAATCGTCAAAAATGACGACAAAAAAATCCATCGGGAAACGCATCCATGTCGAACGGATCGGGTAAGGCGAAAGGGGCGCGGGGACGCGGCAGCAAACGTGAAACAAAGAATGGAGCGAGAGGCCCGTCCATCGGGACCAAGCCGCTGATCGCGATCGGGCTGGGATGCTTGCTGCTGTTTTCCGCTTTTGTCGCATTCACGAGCAAGCCGTCCACTCCGCCCAGCATCGGCGGTCCGTTTGCGCTGACGACGCAAACCGGGGGCAGCTTTACCGACGCGGATATGCTTGGGCGCCCCTATCTGGTGTTTTTCGGCTATACGCATTGCCCCGACATCTGTCACACTACCCTGTTCGAGATGTCCGAGGTGTTGCGCGCGCTTGGTCCCAACGCAAATATAGGGGGACTCTTCGTGACCGTGGATCCGGAACGGGATACGCCGCAGACTCTGAAAGACTATCTATCGAGTTTTGATCCGCGCATTGTCGGACTCACAGGCGCGCATGAGGCGCTCGACCCAATGTTGACGGAATATCGCATCTACGCAAAGCGCACGTCTGGCGACAACCCTGATTACGGCGTCGACCACACGACTGTTGTTTATCTCATGGATAAACAGGGGCATTTTGTTCGCGCCTTTAATGTTGGACGAAAACCGGCCGAAGCCGCCCGCGAACTCGCGCGATATTTGTAAGCACGTTGCGTCGACAATTTTTTCGCGGCGAATTCACAAGTCAGTCGTGACTCGCGCGCGTTTTGCGCTAGCATGGAACCAATGCTTCGCCTTTTGCGCAAAGAGACTGTGGGAACCGCGGACTCGTCCCAGCTGGTGCTGACTCACGCCGGCGACACCATAGTCGTAACCCTGCGGCGTCTGCATAGCGCCAGACGCTTTACCTTGCGCGTGCGTTTCGCAGCGCGCGATGCGGTGTTGACGATGCCGCAACGTGGATCTTTGCGCGACGCCCGCGCTTTCGCCGAGCGTCATGCAGCCTGGATCGCCGCGCGGCTAAACAGGCTGCCAGCTCTCATACCTTTCGAGGATGGCGCGGTGGCGCCGCTGCGCGGTCTCGATCATCTTCTGCTGCATATGCCCGATGCGCGCGGCGTGGTGTGGAGCGAACCGCTCCGCGACACCGCTCCGGGCAAACCCGCTTACGCCCTTTGCGTCACGGGCGGACGTGAACATATGCACCGCCGCGTGCAGGACTTCTTCAAGCGAGAGGCGCGGCGCGATCTCGAAGTCGCCGTGGCGCGTCACACCGATAGCCTTGGCCTCCCGGCGCGCGCCGTCGGGTTGCGCGATCCGGTAAGTCGATGGGGGTCTTGTTCAGCGACCGGCTCGCTTAATTTTTCCTGGCGCCTGATCATGGCGCCGCCCTTCGTTCTGAATTATCTCGCCGCACACGAGGTTGCGCATCTCGTCCATCTGGACCACTCGGCGCGCTTTTGGGCGCTGGCGCACAAATTATGCGCGGAAGTAGACCGCGCCGAAGCTTGGCTTACTGCGCACGGAGCGCAATTGCATAAATATGGGGCAACGTCAAAAAGCCAGTGCGACCGCGAATTAAACCCAACAGAAAAGGCGTAAAGCGCGCGCAGGCACGCCGGTTGGCGACATGACAGCTCAGAAAGTTCAAATATTAAGCGCAAATGCGATCTTTTGGGCGACGCCCTTTAGGCTATTCCGCAGCGCACAAAACTGCGCTACGCTCAAAGGGCTGTCGACGCACCTCGTCGGCAAAAACCAAGCGAGCATCCAATGGCCCAAGTGATCTTCTATGAAAATCCTGCTTGCGCCGAACACGCACGGCAGAAAGCTTTGCTGACCGCTGCCGGTCATACCGTCGAATCCCGCGATCTGCTCAGCGAGCCCTGGAGCGTATCGAGCCTGCGACCGTTCTTTGCGGAAAAGTCGCTTCAGGACTGGTTCGAACGCGCCTCGCCTCGTATCAGGTCCGGGGAGATTGATCTGGAGAAAATCAATCCGCAGTCCGCACTCGTCGAAATGATACTGGATCCGACCTTGATTAGAGCGCCGCTCATGCGTATCGGCGATCGCTGCGAGGCCGGCTTCGATCCGGAAAGGATACAAAGCTGGATTGGTTTGACCTCGCTGCAGGCAAAAGACGGGGCCGCTCCCCTCCCCGCTTCTTCTCCCATCGCAGTCGCGGATGCGAAGGATGATGCGACGCGCGCCGGGACTTTGAAGACTCCTTAGGCGATGAGGACAAGCGATGGCGCAAGTGATTTTTTTCGAAAAGCCAGGCTGCGCCGGAAACGCAAAACAAAAAGCCCTGCTTCGCGCCTCTGGCCATGAGCTCGAGACGCGAAGCCTTTTGACGGAACCCTGGACCGCCGCGACTCTTGCGCCCTATTTCGGCGACAAGCCGGTCCATGAGTGGTTCAATCAAGCCTCGCCTCGCGTCAAATCCGGCGAGATCGCCATTGATCGATTGACGCCCAAAGAGGCCCTGGCCCTGATGCTGGTCGATCCCCTGCTGATTCGTCGCCCGCTCATGCAGGTCGGATCGCGCCGAGAATCGGGTTTTGACGCAGAGCTGATTGACGCCTGGATTGGTCTCGCCACAACGCCGGAAAAAATCTCCGACACTTGCGTCAGGCAGCAGCAGGAGACCAAGCTGCAGCAGGAAAACTGACGGCGCGCGGCGAGGGACAATGATCGCGCCCGAAATGGTCACCGCTATTTTGGCCTGGAGAAGTTAATGTCGTCGTTGCACGCCGCCAGCGGGCGGTTCTTCGAGGCGCTGATAAAGCGCGCCGCGCTTCTGCCTCCGATCAGAATGGGCGTCGTTCATCCTTGCGACGCTCCTTCTTTGGAGGGCGCGCTCGCGGCTCGCGACGTTGGTCTGATCATTCCGGTACTTGTGGGACCGCGCAGCAAAATTGAAGCTGTGGCGATGGCCGCTGGCGTCTCGCTGGGCGGCGTCGAGATCATTGACGCTCCGCACAGCCACGCGGCCGCAGACACTGCGGTGGCGCTGGCCCGGCACTGCAAACTGCATGCATTAATGAAAGGCTCTCTCCATACTGGAGAGCTGATGGAGGCGGTGGTGGACAAGCAGCATGGTCTGCGCACCGACCGACGCATGAGCCACGTCTTTGTATTGGACGTGATGACCTATCCGAAGCCGCTGCTGGTCACCGACGCAGCCATCAATATCGCGCCGACGCTGGACGAGAAACGCGACATCGTGCGCAACGCTGTGGACCTGGCTCATGCGCTGGGGGTAGAACGGCCGAAGGTCGCGCTGCTGTCCGCCGTCGAAGAGGTCGAAGCCAAGATTCCCTCGACCATAGACGCCGCAGCCCTTTGCAAAATGGCGGATCGCGGGCAGATACTGGGCGCCGAGCTTGACGGCCCGCTTGCTTTCGACAATGCGATTTCACGCGAAGCCGCGGCGACCAAAGGCATACGATCGCTGGTTGCCGGCGACGCCGATATTCTGGTCGCGCCAGAGCTTGACGCCGGCAACATATTGGCCAAGCAACTTGTGTTTTTGGCGGGCGCCGAAACCGCTGGTCTGGCGCTTGGCGCCCGGGTCCCGATCGTGCTGACGAGCCGTGCGGACGACGTCAAGGCGCGAACCGCTTCCTGCGCGCTGGCGCAAATCTTCGCGCATTGGCGCGGCGCTGCGGTTTGACGGCGCAAGGAACGACGATGCAGATCGACTGGCAAAACTTTTCGCCGCTGAGCGCGCTTTCCGGCGGGGCGATGATAGGCCTTGCGGCCGGGCTTTGCGCGCTGTTGCTGGGACGCGTCGCCGGGATCAGCGGCATCCTCGCGGGTCTCGCGCCGCCGCATAAGGGTGACACGATCTGGCGTGTGGCTTTTATAGCGGGGCTCTTCGCCGCGCCTGCGCTTTTCGCGCTCGTTGGTCCATTACAGCAGCCGGAATTCGGAGCCAGCGCCGTGACGCTGACTTTCGCCGGACTGATGGTCGGCTTTGGCTCAAGACTGGGTTCCGGCTGCACCAGCGGTCACGGCGTTTGCGGCCTGTCCCGCCTGTCCTTGCGCTCAGCCGCGGCGACCGCAACCTTCATGACGACGGGCGTCCTGACCGTTTTCGTCGTTCGCCACATCCTGCAATGAAGATGCAAAAACGTCACTTCCTGCCGGCCTTCGCGCTGGGACTTCTGTTTGGTCTCGGGCTTTGCCTTTCGGGCATGACGCAGCCGTTGAAGGTGCAGGGATTTCTCGATGTCGCTGGTCTTTGGGATCCATCACTGGCTTTCGTCATGGGTGGCGCGGTCGGCGTCGGCCTGCTCGGGTTCTGGCTCGCACGCCGCACCCCTCGCTCGCTGCTGGGCGAAGCATTCAGTTTCCCGCCCGAGAGCGGCGTGGACGCGCCGTTGCTGATCGGAAGCGCGATTTTCGGCGTGGGATGGGGTCTCTCCGGCGTTTGCCCCGGCCCGGCCATCGTGAATTTGGGTTTCTTTAGCGAAAACGCGCTGATTTTCGCCGCGGCCATGCTTATCGGCATGGTTCTGGAAAGACTTTTCGCTTTGACGGAGCGTCTTCGCGCGCCGGAAGAAGAAGAAGTCTGAACCGCGCCTGCTCGACATCGCCCCGCCCGCATGGCAGAACCCGCGAAACTTTTCGCGCCGGGCCGAAGGACAAATGACCGACATCGCAGAACTCGAAAAAGAGACGCTTCGCCAGATCGAGGCCGCCGAAAGTGAGGCCGGTCTGGAGGCCGTGCGCGTCGCCGCGCTGGGCAAGAAAGGGGCGATCTCGGCGTTGCTGGCGACGCTCGGCCGCATGTCCCCCGAGGAGCGCAAGACGCAGGGCGCAAGGATAAACGCCCTCAAGGACAGCGTTTCGGAGCGGCTGACCGCCCGACGCGGCGTGCTCGAAGCAGAGGCGCTCGAAGCCCGGCTGAAGTCAGAAACGCTCGACGTGACGCTGCCAGCGATGCCCAGCGGCCTCGATCGCGGAAGGCTGCATCCGCTCTCGCAGGTGATGGATGAACTAACGGCGATATTCGCCGACCTGGGCTTCGCAGTCGCCGAAGGCCCGGACATCGAATCCGACGATTACAACTTCACCAAGCTGAACTTCCCCGAAGGCCATCCGGCGCGCGAGATGCACGACACGTTCTTTTTCTCGCCCGGCCCCGACGGCAAGCGCAAGCTGCTGCGCACGCACACCAGCCCCGTGCAGGTGCGCACCATGCTGACCCAAAACCCGCCGATCCGCGTGATCTGCCCCGGCCGCACCTATCGCTGCGACAGCGACCAGACCCATACGCCGATGTTTCATCAAGTCGAGGGGCTCGTCATCGACGAGACCACCCATATCGGCCATCTGAAATGGGTTCTGGAAGAGTTCCTGAAGGCCTTCTTCGAGGTGAAGTCGGTGAATCTGCGTTTTCGCCCGTCCTTCTTCCCCTTCACCGAGCCGTCGATGGAAGTCGACGTTCAGTGCAAGCGGCAGGGCGGCGAAATTCGTTTCGGCGAGGGCGAGGATTTCATGGAAATCCTGGGCTGCGGGATGGTGCACGCCAATGTGCTGCGCAACTGTGGTCTCGATCCCGACAAATATCAGGGCTTCGCTTTTGGCGTCGGCATCGACCGCCTCGCAATGCTCAAATATGGAATGCCGGATCTGCGCGCCTTCTTTGAAGCCGATGTGCGCTGGCTGGAGCATTATGGCTTCAGGCCGCTGGATTTCCCGACGCTGGCGGGCGGGTTGAGCGGGTGATGGGGATACCGTATCATCGAAGGGCGCGAAAAATGCTGAGCACCGAGAAAATCAAAGAAATCGCCGATAAAATCTTGCATGCAAAACTTGATCCTTTTGGGTATGCCGGCGTCGATGTGCGAGAGGGTCTGAATCAGGAAGACGAGGAAGCCCTTTTCCTTATTGGTCACATGCGCAAAGACGCAAAAATCCCCCCGGGTCGAGTGACAAACGAGACTTTGGCTGCATTAGCCGATGCGTTGCTTGAGGAAAAGGAAGATCGATTTCCTTATTTCAACCTTACATTCGAAGGCGATGAAATGCCGGAAATTCGTCCGGCGCCGTGGGAAGATTGATCAAGAAAATGATTTGGTACACGGACTGGATCGAACAAGCTGAATACCTAGCTTCGAAAGAAGATGGTCGGCCGAAAGAGGCTTCACTACGCCGTTCTGTAAGCACGGCTTATTATGCTCTTTTTCATGAATTGAATAGAACAGTCGCCAACGCCTTGGTCGGCAGCAGCACCAGTTGGGAAACATACACGCCTATGTATCGCATGGTTGATCATCTAGCGGCGAAGGAGTTTTTCAAACGTCTCCAAAATCGCGGCTCGGAAGACTTCAAATTGCTGGGCGCAGCCGTCGCGGAGATCGGAACGAGCTTTGTCCAGCTACAGGACGAACAACTCCGTGCTGATTACAACCCAGAACCGTATCCCCATCGACGGCAAGACGTCATAGAGTTGATCGCGCAAGCCAAAGATAGTGCGGTTAAATTAGACGGGCTTTCTAGCGAATTGAAACTAGCTTTAGCCGTGCGACTTCTCGCAAAGCCAAAGCGAAAGTGAATGTCTTCTGAATGAAACTCACCCTGTCCTGGCTCAAGGCCCATCTCGACACTTCCGCCTCGTTGACCGAGATCGTCGACACGCTCACGCGCATCGGCCTTGAGGTCGAGCATGTGCATGACCCGTCCGCGCAATTGAAGGATTTCGTGATCGCGCAAGTGGTTTCGGCCGCGCCGCATCCCAACGCCGACCGGTTGCAAATCTGTTCGGTCGACACGGGCGCCGGCGCGCCCTTGCAGGTCGTCTGCGGCGCGCCCAACGCCCGCGCGGGGCTGAAAACGGTATTCGCGGCGCCCGGAACCTACATCCCGGCCAAGAAATTCACGCTCGGCAAGGGCGTCATTCGCGGCGTCGAGTCGATGGGGATGCTTTGCTCCTCGGGCGAACTCGATCTGCCCGGCGATTCCGAAGGCATCATGGAGCTGCCCGAGGCCGCGCCTGTCGGCGCCGTCTATCCGAAATGGGCGGGGCTCGACGATCCGGTGATCGAGATCAACCTCACACCCAACCGCCCGGACGCCGCCGGCGTCGTTGGCATAGCGCGCGATCTCGCGGCGGCGGGTTTAGGAGTTCTTGAAGACTGGGGCGCCGACGCCCGTCGAGGGCTCTTTTCCCTGCCCCATCGGCGTCGAACTGGACTTCGCGCCGCAGGAAGCGCATCTCGCGCCGCTCTTCGCGTTGCGCCTGGTGCGCGGGGTCAAAAATGGCCCGAGCCCCGCCTGGCTGCAGGATCGCCTGCGCTCCATCGGCCTGCGTCCGATAAATACACTGGTCGACATCACCAATTTCCTCACCTTCGACCACGCGCGCCCCTTGCATGTGTTCGACGCCAAAAAGGTGAAGGGCGATCTTGTGGTGCGCCGCGCGCGCAAAGGCGAAGAGCTACTGGCGCTTGACGGCAAGACCTACAAGCTGGACGAGGACATCGTCGTCATCGCCGATGACGCCGGCGTTGAATCGCTCGCGGGCGTCATGGGCGGCGAGGCTTCCGGCTGCGACGACTCCACGACCGACGTTCTGATTGAGTCCGCGCTCTGGGACCCGCACAACATCGCCCATACCGGCCGCAAGCTCGGCATCGTCTCGGACGCCCGCTACCGTTTCGAACGCGGCGTTGATCCAGCTTTCACGCTGCCGGGACTGGAGCTTGCGACCAGGCTCGTGCTCGATCTTTGCGGCGGCGAAGCTTCGAAGATCGTGGTGGCGGGCGCGGCGCCGGACGGGACTGGCGCCGTCGATTTCCCCTTCAGCGAGACAAAGCGACTCACGGGTCTCGATATACCGACGGACGAAGCGACGGCGATACTGACGCGGCTCGGTTTCTCGGTCGCGCCGTCAGGGGAGGGCCGCGCAAAGGTGAGGGCGCCAAGCTGGCGCCCCGACATTGAAGGCAAGGCCGATATCGTCGAGGAAATCCTGCGCATCACCGGCGTCGACAATATCATGTCGACCCCTCTCGCCCGCGCCGATGGCGTCGCGGCTCCCGTGCTCACGCTGTTGCAAAAGCGCGGCCGCGCCGCGCGGCGGGCGCTGGCGGCGCAAGGGCTGGTCGAGGCCGTCACATGGTCCTTCGTCTCGGAGAAGCAGGCGCGCGGCTTTGGCGGGGGCGACGCCTCGCTAAAGCTCGCCAATCCGATCGCCAGCGAACTCTCCGACATGCGCCCCAGCCTGCTGCCGGGCCTGATCGCGGCGGCGGGACGCAACGCCGCGCGGGGCTTTCCCGACAGCGCGCTGTTCGAAGTCGGGCAGGTTTTTTTCAGTGAAGACGAAAAGGGGCAGAAGATCGCGGCGTCGGGCGTGCGGCGCGGGTTCGCCACCACGCAGACGGATGGTCGCAGTTGGGCGGCGCCCGCGAAAAAGGCGAGCGTCTATGACGCCAAGGCTGACGTGTTCGCGCTGCTTCAGGCTTTGGGCGTGGCTGTCGGCGGCCTCCAGATCGTCGCTGGCGGCCCCGACTGGTTCCATCCGGGCCGCTCGGGCACGCTGCAGTTCGGCCCCAAGGCGGTGATCGGCTATTTCGGCGAGCTGCATCCGCGCCGCCTGCTGGAGCTTGACGTCGAGGGGCCGCTGGCGGCGTTCGAAATTTATCTCGACGCCCTGCCTGCGCCCAAGGCCAAGCCGACCAAAACCAAGCCGCGGCTGGATTTGGTCGATTTGCAGCCGCTCTCGCGCGATTTCGCTTTTATCGTCGATCGCGCGTCACAGGCTGGCGACCTATTGAAGGCCGTAATCGGCGCGGACAAAGTTTTGATCACCGAAGCCAGGATTTTCGACGTCTATGAGGGCGGCGGCGTGCCGCCCCACAAGAAATCAATCGGCGTCGCGGTGACGTTGCAGCCTCGGGAAAAGACCCTGACCGACGTCGAAATTGAAGCGGTCGCGCAAAAGATCGTCACAGAAGCCGCCCGAAAAACGGGAGCAACGTTGCGGGCATGACCATTATGCGAGCCGGTATCGTTATTGCGGCCTTGCTCACCGCGCCGATTTCCTGGGGCGCGCCGCGCAGCATCGATGATTGCGAGAAAATCCAGGCGCCTATGGCCTACAATGAATGTCTCGCGTCGTTCGGCCCGACGCGAGGAAATGCCGGCGCCAGCCTGCACCGTCCCGCCCGGGACCCCGAGCATTCAGGGACGAGACCACACACGCCCCGGGGTGGGTCGACCTTGGCCGGAGGGAGCATTCGACGCAGCGCGCGTGGACGAATCCATATGGAGTTTACGCCTCGCCATTAGTTTGATTTTCTCGAACCAAACCAAAATCGGAGCAACAAATTCCGCCTTGTCAATAAGAATCCTGCAACACCCCCTTGGCAAAGCCGCTCTGGACGGCTAGATAAGGCGGCCTTGGGGTCGGTAATTATACCGCTCCCCTTTTTCAGATTTGAGCTTCCGTTGGACTTTTGCCTCAATAATGCAAGGGAAAAACGGTGGATAGGCCGGCGGATCGGGGCTCAGCCTCGCGTCCCGTCCGGCCATATCCTGTCCGAGACTGCCGGCGCTGCTGAGGGTTCGCCTTCAACAGCTTAATCGGTCCAGAGCAATGCTGACGCTGCGCTTCGGACGGCCTGCACAGACGGGGAAACCAAGAATTGCCGGACCGGCGAGGCTCGTGAGAGCCGCGTTCGCGTCCTTCGAATTTGGTTTGGCGCCCCTTCAACCAAAGCGAAACCTCGTTTTGGGGACAGGATCTACGGCGCCGTCTTCTTGCTGCTCCCGCAGCAGGACGGGCGGCATGTCGCAAACCGGCGGGGTTCAATCGCCCCGCTCGAGGAGAGAGCACCCGTGGACAGAGCGGAGAAAGCACAAGCCGTAGCGGAGCTGAACGGGGTCTTCACCAAGGCCTCGGTCGTCGTCGTTGCGCATTACTCCGGCCTGACGGTCGCCCAGTTGCAGCGCCTGCGCAAGCAGGCCGGCGAACAGGGCGCCTCCGTACAGGTCGCCAAGAACCGCCTCGCCAAGATCGCTCTCGATGGCACAAGCGTCGCCTCCATCGGTTCCTTGCTCAAGGGACCGACCCTGATCGCCTATTCGGACGATCCGGTGGCGGCGCCCAAGGTTGCCGCAGCCTTCGCCAAGGACCATGACAAGTTCGTCATCCTCGGCGGCGCGCTGGGCGCGACCGTCCTCAATCCGGAAGGCGTGAAGTCGCTCGCAACTCTGCCTTCGCTCGACGAATTGCGCGCAAAGCTCGTGGGCCTCGTTCAGGCGCCCGCGACCAAGCTCGCGCAGCTGTCGACCGCGCCTGCCGCAAAGCTCGCGCGCGTGTTTGGGGCCTATGCCAACCGAGACGCGGCCTGAATCAAGGCCAATCCATCCAGTAAAGAACCAAATTCGAAGGACGTAACACAATGGCCAATCTCGAAAAGATCGTCGAAGACCTCTCCTCTCTCACCGTGCTTGAGGCCGCCGAACTGGCGAAGCTTCTGGAAGAGAAGTGGGGCGTTTCCGCCGCGGCCGCAGTGGCTGTCGCCGCTGCGCCGGGCGCCGCCGCTGCTGCGCCGGTCGAGGAGAAGACCGAGTTCAACGTGATCCTGGCTGCGGCTGGCGACAAAAAGATCGAGGTCATCAAGGAAGTGCGCGTGATCACGGGCCTGGGCCTCAAGGAAGCCAAGGACCTGGTCGAGGGCGCTCCCAAGCCGGTCAAGGAGGGCGTTGGCAAGGAAGAGGCCGAGAAGATCAAGGCCGCTCTGGAGAAGGTCGGCGCCAAGGTCGAACTCAAGTAAAACTTTGGGCCGCAAAAGCGGTCCAATTACGGATTCCGCGGTCCCGGCGCTTACGTCGGGGCCGCGTGCGATTTAGGAAAGTTCGGTATTCGCGAAATGCAGGCGCGACAGGGCTCCGGAGCGAGGCTTCGGCTTTGTAGGCGCGACGGTCCAGCGGGACGCTTTCGGCGTTCCAATTTTCTCCAGGTGAGAACTGGTCGTTAGGGAGAAGAGGTTCGAGAGGCGACATGGCTCAGACGTCGGCGCGGAAGTTCACCGGTCGCAAGCGGATTCGCAAATTTTTCGGACACATCCGCGAAGCCGCGGAAATGCCCAATCTCATCGAGGTGCAAAAGGCCTCCTACGACCAGTTTCTGCTCGTTGACGAGCCCAAGGGCGGCCGTCCCGACGAAGGACTGCAGTCTGTTTTCAAATCGGTGTTTCCGATTTCCGATTTTTCGCAGGTTTCCCTGCTCGAATTTGTGCGCTACGAATTCGAGCAGCCGAAATACGACGTCGACGAGTGCCGCCAGCGCGGGATGACGTTCGCGGCGCCGCTGAAAGTGACGCTGCGGCTCATCGTGTTCGATGTCGACCCCGACACACAGGCGAAGTCGGTCAAGGACATCAAGGAGCAGGACGTTTATATGGGCGATATGCCCTTCATGACGTCGAACGGCACCTTCATTGTCAATGGCACCGAACGCGTCATCGTTTCGCAGATGCACCGCTCGCCGGGCGTCTTCTTCGATCACGACAAGGGCAAGAGCCATTCTTCCGGCAAGCTGCTGTTCGCTGCGCGCATTATTCCTTATCGCGGCTCCTGGCTCGATATTGAATTCGACGCCAAGGACATCGTGTACGCGCGCATCGACCGCCGCCGCAAAATACCGGTGACGTCGCTGCTGTTCGCGCTCGGCCTCGATGGCGAGGAGATTCTCTCCACGTTCTACAAGACGATAACCTACACCCAGGACGGCGACGCCTGGCGCATGCCTTTCGACGCCGAACGCCTGAAAGGCGTCAAGGCGATCGCGGACATCATCGACGCCGACACCGGGGACGTGATCCTGGAGCAAGGCAAGAAGCTCGCCGTGCGCGCCGCGCGTCAACTCGCCGAAAAAGGCGTGAAGGCGATCAAGGTTCCCGCCGAGGAGCTCTTTGGGCAATATCTTGCGCAGGATCTGTTCGACCCGGCGACCGGCGAAATTTTCGCGGAAGCCGGCGACGAAATCACCATCAAGACGCTGCCGCTGTTGATCGAGAAGGGCTTCACCGAGCTGCCGATTCTCGACATTGACCATATCAACATCGGCCCCTACATCCGCAACACGCTCGCCGTGGACAAGAACAGCGCGCGCGAAGAAGCTCTGTTTGACATCTACCGCGTCATGCGTCCCGGCGAGCCGCCGACCATTGAGACGGCGGAGGCGATGTTCCACTCGCTGTTCTTTGACTCAGAGCGCTACGACCTTTCGGCCGTTGGCCGCGTCAAGATGAACATGCGCCTCGATCTCGACGCGCCGGATACGATGCGGGTGCTTCGTCGCGAGGACATTATCGCGGTCGTGCGCGCGCTCGTGGATCTGCGCGATGGACGCGGTGAAATCGACGACATCGACCATCTCGGCAACCGCCGCGTGCGCTCGGTCGGCGAATTGATGGAGAACCAGTATCGCCTGGGCCTGCTTCGCATGGAGCGCGCCATCAAGGAGCGTATGTCTTCGGTCGATATCGACACGGTCATGCCGCAGGATTTAATCAACGCCAAGCCTGCGGCGGCGGCGGTGCGCGAGTTTTTTGGCTCGTCGCAGCTCTCGCAGTTCATGGATCAAACCAATCCGCTGTCCGAGATCACCCACAAGCGCCGCCTGTCGGCGCTGGGACCGGGCGGTCTTACGCGCGAACGCGCGGGCTTCGAAGTCCGCGACGTGCACCCGACGCATTACGGCCGCATCTGCCCGATCGAGACGCCGGAAGGCCCGAACATCGGCCTCATCAATTCGCTCGCGACTTTCGCGCGCGTCAATAAATACGGCTTCATCGAAGCGCCTTACCGTCGCGTGCGCGACAGCAAGGTGACCGGCGAGGTCGTGTATCTTTCCGCTATGGAAGAGCAGAAGTTCCACGTCGCGCAGGCCAACGCGATTGTCGACAAGAGCGGCGCTCTCGTCGAAGATCTCGTTTTGTGCCGTCATGCCGGCGACGTTGTGCTGGTGCCGCGCGAACGCGTCGACGCCATGGACGTGTCGCCCAAGCAGCTCGTATCGGTCGCAGCGGCGCTTATTCCGTTCCTTGAGAACGACGACGCCAACCGCGCATTGATGGGCTCAAACATGCAGCGCCAGGCGGTGCCGCTGGTCAAAGCCGACGCGCCGCTGGTCGGAACGGGCATGGAAGCAATCGTCGCGGCGGACTCAGGCGCGGCTATTTCGGCGCGGCGCACTGGCGTCGTCGATCAAATCGACGCGACCCGTATCGTCGTCCGCGCGACGGAAGAGCAGGACCCGGCCAAACCCGGCGTCGACATCTATCGTCTGATGAAGTTCCAGCGCTCGAACCAGTCGACCTGCATCAACCAGAAGCCTCTGGTGCGCGTGGGCGACCATGTGCGCAAGGGCGACATCATCGCCGACGGCCCGTCCACGGATCTCGGCGATCTGGCGCTGGGCCGCAATGTGCTCGTCGCCTTCATGCCGTGGAACGGATACAACTTTGAGGATTCGATCCTCCTCAACGAGCGTATAGTCAAGGATGACGTTTTCACGTCAATCCACATCGACGAATTCGAGGTGATGGCGCGCGATACGAAGCTTGGTCCGGAAGAAATCACACGCGACATTCCCAATGTTTCGGAAGAGACGCTGAAGAATCTCGACGAGGCCGGCATTGTTTATATCGGCGCGGAAGTTCAGGCTGGCGACATCCTCGTCGGCAAGATCACGCCCAAGGGCGAAAGCCCGATGACGCCGGAAGAGAAACTGCTGCGCGCCATCTTCGGCGAAAAGGCTTCCGACGTTCGCGACACTTCACTGCGCGTGCCGCCTGGCGTCCAGGGCACGATCGTCGAAGTGCGCGTGTTCAACCGTCATGGCGTCGAAAAGGACGAGCGCGCTCAGGCCATCGAGCGGGAGGAAATCGAACGCCTCGCCAAGGATCGCGACGATGAACTGGCGATTCTGGACCGCAACGTCTATGCGCGCCTTGCGGAAACCCTGCTTGGCAAGAAGGCCATCGCGGGCCCCAAATCCTTCAAGAAGGATCAGGATCTCACGCAAGCCATTCTCGACGAATATCCGCGCTCGCAATGGTGGACCTTCGTCGTCGAAGACGATGCGCTGATGTCCAGCATCGAGGCGGTTCGCAAGCAGTACGACGAGGCCAAGAAGGGTCTCGAAAACCGCTTCCTCGACAAGGTGGAAAAGCTGCAACGCGGCGACGAATTGCCGCCCGGCGTGATGAAGATGGTCAAGGTCTTCGTCGCGGTGAAGCGCAAAATCCAGCCCGGCGACAAAATGGCCGGCCGCCACGGCAACAAGGGCGTCGTCTCGCGCATCGTGCCACAGGAGGACATGCCGTTTCTTGATGACGGAACTCCGGTCGACATCGTGCTTAATCCGCTCGGCGTGCCAAGCCGCATGAATGTCGGGCAGATTCTGGAAACCCATTTGGGTTGGGCCTGCTCGGGCCTGGGCAAGCAGGTCGGCGCCGCTGTCGACGCCTATCTGCGGACCAGGGACGCAGCTCCGCTGCGCAAGACCCTGTCCAACGTCTATGACGGCGACAGCGAACTCGCCACTCTCGACGAGCCGACGCTGCTGGAAGTGGGCGAGAACCTGCGCCGCGGCGTTCCGATTGCGACGCCCGTGTTCGACGGCGCGCGCGAGAAGGACATCGTTGAGATGCTCGGTCGAGCGGGCTTGGCGTCCTCAGGACAGGTGACGCTCTTTGACGGCCGCACGGGTGAAGCCTTCGACCGAAAGGTCACGGTGGGCTACATCTACATGTTGAAGCTGCATCATCTCGTGGACGACAAGATCCATGCGCGCTCCATCGGGCCCTATTCGCTGGTTACGCAGCAGCCGCTCGGCGGCAAGGCGCAATTCGGCGGACAGCGTTTCGGCGAAATGGAGGTCTGGGCGCTGGAAGCCTATGGCGCCGCCTACACCTTGCAGGAAATGCTGACGGTGAAGTCGGACGATGTGGCGGGCCGCACCAAGGTCTATGAGTCCATCGTGCGCGGCGACGACAATATCGAGTCCGGCATTCCCGAGAGCTTCAACGTGCTGATCAAGGAAATGCGCTCGCTGGCGCTCAATGTCGAACTCACCTCCGCGGCTCCCGAAGAAGAAGAAGAAGAAATTTCGGTCGCTGTCGAAGCAGCTGAATAATTTGTGCGCCGCTTGACCGTTCAAGCGGCGCCTTCTCGCATGCGCGGCCCCGAGGGCGCGCGCGGCGCCAAATGAAATTCGACCGGACGCGAAGGGCGAATGCACCTTTACGTTCCGCGTCCAGAGGAGAAGACCATGAATCAACAAGAGGTCATGAATCTCTTCAATCCGGTCGTGGCCCCGCAGGCCTTCGACCAGATCCAGATTTCCATCGCAAGCCCGGAGAAGATCCTCTCCTGGTCGTTCGGTGAGATCAAAAAGCCGGAAACGATAAACTATCGCACGTTCAAGCCCGAACGCGATGGCTTGTTCTGCGCGCGCATCTTTGGTCCGATAAAGGACTACGAATGCTTGTGCGGCAAGTACAAGCGCATGAAATACAAGGGCGTCATCTGCGAAAAATGCGGCGTTGAAGTGACGCTGGCGCGCGTGCGGCGCGATCGCATGGGCCATATTTCGCTGGCCGCTCCAGTCGCCCACATCTGGTTCCTGAAGTCGCTGCCCTCGCGCATCGGGCTCCTGCTCGACATGACGCTGAAGGATCTCGAGCGCATTCTTTATTTCGAGTCCTACATTGTTATCGATCCGGGCCTTACGCCTTTGAAGGAGCGTCAGCTCCTCTCGGAGGATGAATATCTGCGCGCGCAGGACGAATATGGTCAGGACCATTTCACGGCCATGATCGGCGCCGAGGCGATCCGCAAGATTCTCGAGTTGATGGACCTTGAGTCCATCGCCGCCAGACTGCTGCAGGAGATCGCCGAGGCGACCACCGAGCTAAAGCCGAAGAAACTGGCGAAGCGCTTGAAGATCATCGAGGCCTTCATTCAATCCGGCAATCGCCCGGAATGGATGATCCTCAAGGAAGTTCCGGTCATTCCGCCGGACTTGCGTCCGCTTGTGCCTCTCGATGGCGGCCGCTTCGCGACCTCCGACCTTAACGATCTCTATCGCCGCGTCATCAACCGCAACAATCGACTGAAGCGGCTGATCGAGCTGCGTGCGCCCGACATCATCATCCGCAATGAAAAGCGCATGCTTCAGGAAGCTGTGGACGCGCTGTTCGACAACGGCAGGCGTGGCCGCGTCATCACAGGCGCCAACAAGCGCCCGCTGAAATCGCTCGCCGACATGCTGAAGGGCAAGCAGGGCCGCTTCCGACAGAACCTGCTCGGCAAGCGCGTCGATTATTCCGGCCGCTCCGTTATCGTCGTCGGCCCCGAATTGAAGCTGCATCAATGCGGCCTGCCCAAGAAGATGGCGCTTGAGCTGTTCAAGCCCTTCATCTATTCGCGGCTCGACGCCAAGGGCTATTCGGCCACGGTGAAGCAGGCCAAGAAGCTGGTCGAAAAGGAAAAGCCGGAGGTCTGGGACATCCTCGACGAGGTGATCCGCGAACATCCGGTGCTGCTCAATCGCGCTCCAACATTGCACCGCCTTGGCATTCAGGCGTTCGAACCCGTGTTGATCGAAGGCAAGGCGATTCAGCTGCATCCGCTGGTCTGCGCCGCCTTCAACGCCGACTTTGACGGCGACCAGATGGCCGTGCACGTCCCGCTGTCGCTCGAAGCGCAGCTGGAAGCGCGCGTGTTGATGATGTCCACCAACAACATCCTGCATCCAGCCAATGGTCAGCCGATCATCGTGCCGTCGCAGGACATTGTTCTCGGCCTCTATTATTTGACGCTGGAGCGCGATGGAGAGCCTGGACAGGGCATGGCCTTCGCCAATCAAGGCGAAATCGAGCACGCGATCGCCGCCAAGGCGATTACGCTACACAGCAAGATCAAGGGCCGCGCCTGGACCTTCGACAAGGACGGCAAGCGCGTTTCGAAAATCTTTGACACTACGCCCGGCCGCATGATCCTTGGACAGCTCGTCCCAAATCACGTGAAGATTCCGTTCGACGTCGTCAACAGGCTGATGACGAAGAAGGAAATCTCCAACATGATTGACACCGTCTACCGCAACTGCGGTCAGAAGGAGACGGTGATCTTCTGCGACCGCATCATGTCGCTGGGTTTCCGCGAGGCTTTCAAGGCCGGTATCTCCTTCGGCAAGGACGACATGGTCGTGCCGGAGACCAAGACCCGCATCGTCGGCGAGACGCGCGCCGCGGCGAAGGAATATGAGCAGCAATACAACGACGGCCTGATCACCCAGGGCGAGAAATACAACAAGGTCGTCGACGCCTGGTCGAAGTGCTCGGAGAAACTCGCGGAAGAAATGATGATTCGCATCTCGGCCGTGCGCAAGGACGAGCATGGCCGCGATCTGCCGATCAACTCCATCTATATGATGTCGCATTCGGGTGCGCGCGGTTCGCCGACCCAGATGCGTCAGCTCGCCGCGATGCGCGGCCTCATGGCCAAGCCCTCGGGCGAAATCATCGAGAGCCCGATCATCTCGAACTTCAAGGAGGGCCTGACCGTCCTCGAATACTTCAACTCGACCCACGGCGCCCGCAAGGGTCTCGCCGACACCGCGTTGAAGACCGCGAACTCGGGCTATCTGACGCGCCGCCTCGTCGACGTCGCGCAGGATTCGATCATCTCCTCCTATGACTGCGGGTCGACCAACGGCATCCGCATGCGGGCCATCATCGACGCGGGACAGGTCGTCGCCTCGCTGGCGACTCGTATTCTCGGCCGTTTCGCGGCTGAAGATCTGCGGGCGCAAGACGGCTCGATCATCGTGCCTGCCGGCTCCATGATCGAGGAGTGGCATATCGATCCGATCAACGCCGCCGGGATTCAGGAGGTGAAGATCCGCTCGGTGCTTACCTGCGAAGCGAAGAACGGCGTCTGCGCGGCTTGCTATGGACGCGATCTTGCGCGCGGCGTGCCCGTCAATATGGGCGAAGCGGTGGGCGTCATCGCGGCACAGTCAATCGGCGAGCCCGGCACGCAGCTTACGATGCGCACCTTCCACATTGGCGGCGCGGCGCAGCTGGCGGATCAATCCTTCATCGAGTCCAACTTCGATGGAGTGGTGCATATCCGCAACCGCCATCTGGCGCGCAACTCTGACGGCGATCTGATGGTGATGGCCCGCAACGTCGCCGTGGTCATCGCGGGGCCGGACGGAGCGGAACGCTCGGTCACGCGCGTGCAATATGGCGCGCGGCTGAAGGTGGACGAGGGCGACAAGATCAAGCGCGGCGAACGCATCGCCGAGTGGGATCCCTATACCCGTCCGATCCTCTCCGAGATCGATGGCTCGATCGGTTTCGAGGATCTGGTCGAAGGCCAGTCAATGGCCGAGACCGCCGACGAGTCGACCGGCATCACCAAGCGCATGGTCATGGATTGGCGCTTGAATCAACGCTCGGCTACCCTGAAACCCGCTCTCGTGGTCAAGGGTGCCGATGGCAAGATCGGCAAGCTCCAGCGTGGCGGCGAGGCTCGATATCTGCTGCCGGTGGACTCGATCCTTGCGGCTGAACCGGGCCAGAAGATACAGGCCGGCGACATCATCGCGCGTATCTCGCTTGAAAGCGCGAAGACCCGCGACATTACAGGAGGTCTGCCGCGCGTCGCGGAATTGTTCGAGGCTCGCCGTCCGAAAGACCACGCGATCATCGCGGAAATCTCCGGAACTGTGCAGTTCGGCAAGGATTACAAGAACAAGCAGCGTCTGAGCATCGTCCCGCATGAGGAGGACGCCGAGCCTGTGGAATATTTGATCCCCAAGGGCAAGCACATCCATCTCCAGGATGGCGACGTCGTGGAGAAGGGCGATTACATCGTCGACGGCAATCCCGCGCCGCACGACATTCTTGCGATCAAGGGCGTCGAGGAACTCGCTGCTTACCTCGTCAACGAGATCCAGGAAGTTTACCGGTTGCAGGGCGTCAACATCAACGACAAACACATTGAGGTGATTGTCCGGCAGATGCTGCAGAAGGTCGACATCACGGACGCGGGAGACACCCCGTTCCTCGATGGCGAACAGGTGGACCAGACCGAACTCGAAGAGGCGAACGCCAAGTGCCTCGAAGAGGGCAAGAAGCCCGCGACGGGCACCCCGGTGCTGCTCGGCATCACCAAGGCCTCGCTGCAGACGCGTTCCTTTTTCTCCGCCGCCTCGTTCCAGGAGACGACGCGCGTCCTCACCGAGGCTGCGGTCAACGGCAAGATCGACCCGCTGGTCGGCCTCAAGGAGAACGTGATTGTCGGCCGGCTCATTCCGGCAGGCACAGGCGCGGCGATGTCCAAGTTCCGTGCCATAGCGAATGGCCGCGACGATCTGATCATCACTCAGCGCGCAGAGACAGCGGCTCCGTCGGCGCCGCAGCTGCCTCCGGCGGAATAAGCCAAGCCGACGATAAAAAGATTAAAAAGGCCGCCCAGACCGGGCGGCCTTTTTTGTGCTACCGTTTTTTGATACAGGCTCGCAGATGATCTCCAGACTGCCGGCGCAACTGGCTCGAGCGCTCATTTTCATCTACCGGATGACGTTCTCGGTTTTCGCGGGACGCTGGTGTCGGCATGCGCCGAGCTGCTCGCAATTCGCAGACGAGGCGATTTTCCGCCACGGCCTTTGGGCAGGCGGCTGGATGACGCTGGGACGGATATGCCGTTGCCGACCCGGCGGAACCGACGGCTTCGATCCGCCGCCGCGCGCCCTGCCCGCCGGCGCGAGCGCGCTAAAGCCATGGCGCTACGGCAAATGGCGCGGACCCTTGACTTGCGAGGCGATGGAGACGCCTCAGGAGCGCGCCATCAGTTCCACGGCCAAGCCGTAAATGCGCAACCGCACGGCCTCCGGCAGGCCATGCAGGGTTTCGAGGTAGGTCTGCCCCGCCGCGCACATGCGCGAGTCTTCGAGCGGAGGGTCCGGCATTTTGCCATCGAGCAACGCGTCGATCTCGACCTTTCCCAGCCCCTTGGCGAGAAGCGCCGTCTCCAGAGATTTGAAATCGGCCTCGGTCGGCGCCGATCGCTCGACCTTCTTGGACTGTCCGCTTGCTATCGCCTCGAGACCAGCCAGCGCCATCTCCCCCACCAGAGGCCGGCGGGTCGCCGCGAAGCGCGTAAAATCCTGGTCGGCGCCTCCGTAAAGGAAAGTCACGCACATGTGCGGGTCTTCCTTGGCTATGGCGCGCAAAACCTTTAGCTGAACGTCAAACACCTTTTCCAGCGGCGCCGTTTCAGCCTTGGCTGCAAGTACGCCGCGCGACTGTCGCAACAGCCGAACCGCCTCGGAAACGTAATAATCAACGCTCTCTTGCTGATTATTTTCGGCGAGGCGCGCTTTGAAGTCTCCCAACGTCGATGAATAATCGGCGGGAAAAGCCTCCTGCAGACGCTTGAAAAAGCGCGCGTAATCGGGCGCGCTGGCGGTCAACTGCGCCAGCTTTTGTTCTGGTGACATCGGCTTGCTGGTCACGGGCGGCGCTGCGGCGGTCGCTGGAGCTTCGGTTGCCGGCTTTTGCGTCTGCACAACCGCCGCAGCGGGCGCGACTCCATCCACTTCGGCGGTTCGCTTGCCCGGTCCCGACGCCATCATGACGAGCGCAAAGCCGAGGCAGATGAAAACGAAGACGCCGGTTATCAGAAATAAAAGTCTCTCTAGAAACATGACGGACTTTCTCGGGCCCAGGCAGAGGCGCCAAGTTTAAGCAATGCCTTGCGGCTGGGGAAGAGTATCCTCGATTGAGGATTAAGATGCTCGCCGAATTTTTCAAGCCGCGGCGGCTCGCGCCTCGCTTTTGATGCGCTCCACCATCGCCCTCAGACCATTCGCCCGCTGCGGCGTCAAATGCTGCGCAAGACCAAGGTCTGTGAACAAAGGCATGGCGTCGGTCGAAAGTATTTTCTCGGCGCTTTTGCGCGAATACAGCGCGAGCACCAGAGCCACCAGTCCTTTCACGATGTGAGCGTCGCTGTCGCCATGAAAAACGAGTAGCGGCTGGCCGCTGTCGGCCCGGGCCACCTCTGTCACGAGCCAGACCTGGCTGGCGCAACCGCGCACCTTGTTGGCGTCGCAATACGCGTCCTTGCAGAGAGGTTCGAGCGTGCGGCCAAGTTCGATCAAGTAGCGGTAGCGATCCTCCCAATCATCCAAAAGTTCGAAATTGGCGACGATCTCTTCTATGGTCATATCCCGCTAGGTCCTCCAGCCTTCATGTTCAGTCAAAATTTTCTCGTGAGTTGAGTTGGGCCCAGGGAGCAGGTTACGCAATAGCCATGCCGAATGGGCGCCAGGAAATTAGGCAAAAAACGCCCGTCCCGACGCCATTTTGCAATTATTTTTAACAAATACAGCGCTTTGCGAACGAATTGATTGACACCCGGCGACGGGACAAACCTAATCCAGACGCTAGCGCCGATGCGCCGAATTGAAAGGCCGCGAACCCCGTGTCGATCCACGTCGCCCTGCACCACGTCACCCATTATAAATATGATCGCCGCGTCACGCTCGGTCCACAGGTCATCCGCTTGCGTCCAGCGCCTCACTGCCGGACCCGCGTGCCGAGCTACGCGCTCAAGATCACGCCAGCAGAGCACTTCATCAACTGGCAGCAGGATCCTCACGGCAACTGGCTTGCGCGTCTCGTTTTCTCCGACAAGACAACCGAGTTTCGGGTTGAAGTCGATTTACTGGCTGACCTCGCCGTTTTCAATCCTTTCGATTTCTTTGTCGAACCCTATGCCGAGCAGTTCCCTTTCGCTTACGCCCCGGAACTGGCCGCGGAACTCGCCGCTTCGCTCGAAATCGAGGCTGCCGGCGCTCCGCTTGAGGAATTTGTGCGCAGCATTCCGCGCGAAAAAATCCGGACCATCGACTTTCTCGTCAATCTCAACGCGAGGCTTCACCAGGAGGTCACCTATGTGATTCGCATGGAGCCCGGCGTGCAAACTCCAGATGAAACGCTGACGCTGGGCACCGGCTCGTGCCGTGATTCCGCATGGCTTTTGGTGCAGACGCTCCGGCGCTTGGGCCTCGCAGCGCGCTTCGTGTCCGGCTATCTCATCCAGCTCAAGGCGGATGTCGAGCCTATCGAAGGGCCGAAGGGTCCGGAGCGGGATTTCACCGATCTGCACGCCTGGGGCGAGGTCTATCTACCGGGAGCTGGCTGGATAGGGATGGACGCCACCTCGGGCCTCTTCTGCGGCGAGGGCCATCTGCCGCTATGCTCGGCGCCGCATTACCGCTCCTGCGCCCCGGTTTCCGGCGTCGTCGAGCCTGCCAACTGCGACTTCAACTTCGAAATGCGGGTGGAGCGCATCCAGCAGGCGCCGCGAGTGACCGCGCCTTTTTCGGACGAGGCCTGGGCGCGACTGGACCGGCTCGGCGAAAAAGTCGACGTCGACCTGCAAGCTCAGGACGTGCGCCTGACCATGGGCGGCGAGCCGACATTCGTTTCAATCGATGACTTCGAAGGGGCGGAATGGAATGTTTCAGCAGTCGGACCAACCAAGCGCATTCTGGCCGACGGTCTGATTCGCCGACTGCAAAAGCGCTTCGCTCCCGGCGGCTTTCTGCATTATGGCCAAGGCAAATGGTACCCGGGCGAAAGCCTGCCGCGCTGGGCCTTTGCAGTCTATTGGCGCACGGACGGCGAACCGGTCTGGCGCAATCCCGGTCTCATCGCCGGGATGAACTGCGAGAATAAGAGCGGCGTCGCGACGCCGGAAGGCGCGCAGAAATTTATCGGCTCCCTCGTGGCGCATCTTGGCGTCGACAGCTCCTACGTTATCCCCGCCTATGAAGATCCGGTCCACTGGATCGGCAAGGAGGCGGCGCTGCCGGTCAATGTCGATCCCTCCGACCCCAAGATCGACGACCCCGAAGAACGCAGCCGCATTGTCCGCACTTTCGAACGCGGGCTCTCGACTCCCACGGGCTTCGTGCTGCCGATCCAGTGCTGGAACGCGCCGGCGACGTCTGCAACCTGGGTGTCGGGCCATTGGCCCTTGCGACGCGGAAAACTGTTCCTGGCTCCGGGGGATTCGCCGGTGGGCCTGCGGCTGCCGTTGAAGTCGCTACCCTGGGTGCGCCCGGAGATCTTTCCGCAGATCGTGCAACAGGACACGCTAGAGGAGCGTCCTGACTTGCCGCCCGCTGCTCAATATCAAATGGCCTATGGCGCCGCGCCTTTGAGCGCCGGACAGCCCGCGCCGCAGGCGGTGGAAGAGCAAAATCCCGATGAAGGAGGCGTGCGCACCGCACTGACCGTCGAAGCGCGCGACGGCGCTCTCTGCGTGTTCATGCCGCCGGTGCAAAAGCTCGAACATTATTTCGATCTGCTCGCCGCCGTGGAGCAAACCGCGAGCGAGACCGGCCTGCCCTTGCATATCGAAGGCTATGAGCCTCCGCTGGACCCACGTTTGAACGTCATAAAGGTGACGCCGGATCCAGGCGTGATCGAGGTCAATATCCACCCCGCGAAATCCTGGCGCGAGGCGGTGACCAACACGATGGGGCTATACGAGGACGCGCGGCAGGCCCGGCTCACCACCAGCAAATTCATGACCGACGGGCGCGGCGCCGGCTCTGGCGGCGGCAATCATGTGGTGCTTGGTGGAGCGAAGCCGGCGGATTCGCCCTTCCTGCGCCGGCCCGATCTGCTCAAGAGCTTCATCCTCTATTGGCAGCGCCATCCCTCTCTGTCCTACCTGTTCTCCGGCCTGTTCATTGGCCCGACCAGCCAATCGCCCCGCATCGATGAAGCGCGTCACGAGTCGCTCTATGAAATGGAGATCGCGCTCGCCAACACGCCAGCCCCCGGCGCGACCGATTTTCCCCTTTGGCTCGTCGACCGGCTGTTCCGCAATCTGCTTGTGGACGTCTCGGGCAATACGCATCGCGCGGAAATCTGCATCGACAAGCTCTATTCGCCGGACGGTCCCACCGGGCGGCTGGGGCTCGTCGAATTCCGCGCTTTCGAGATGCCGCCGGACGCTCGTATGAGTCTCGCCCAGCAACTGCTGCTGCGCGCGCTCACGGCCTGGTTCTGGAGAGAGCCGCAGGAGGGGAGCCTCGTGCGCTGGGGAACGACGCTGCACGACCGTTTCATGCTGCCGCATTATGTGTGGGAGGATTTTACGGGCGTGCTCGACGATTTGAACCGGGCAGGCTATGCCTTTGAGCACGAATGGTTCGCCGCGCAATGGGAGTTCCGTTTTCCTTTCGCGGGAGCGGTGTCGCATGACGGAGTGCGGCTGGAAGTGCGCCACGCGCTCGAGCCATGGCATGTTATGGGCGAACAGGGCGCGCAAGGGGGCACCGTGCGTTACGTCGATTCCTCGGTCGAGCGGATGCAGGTCAAGGCGCAGGGATTTGTGCCTGGCCGGCACGTGATCGCCTGCAATGGCCGGCGGCTTCCGATGACCGGCACCGATAGAAGCGGAGAGGCGGTGGCTGGAGTGCGCTTCAAGGCCTGGCAGCCGCCCTCCGGCCTGCATCCGACCATCTCCGTGCATGCGCCGCTGACCTTCGATGTGATCGACAGTTGGAGCCGACGCTCGCTGGGAGGTTGCGTCTACCACAGCTCACATCCGGGCGGGCGCAGCTACGACACTTTTCCGGTCAATTCGCATGAGGCGGAAGCGCGGCGTCTTTCACGTTTTCAGGACCACGGCCACACGCCGGGGCGGGTCGAGCCTCCACGCGAAGAACCGGCTGGCGAATTCCCGCTGAACTCTTGATCTGCGGAGGAGCTTTGTCGCCTGAAGCGGCAACCGCGCCGCACACCGACGAACGAAACCGGCGTGTGGCGTCGTGGCTGGCGGATTACCGGCCGTCGCCGGGGAACGCCGACGAATTGCTGGATTCGGCGGGACGTCCTTGCGAACATTGGCTGGCGTTGCTGGATGCGCTCGCAGGCTTCGGAGAAGCCGACGTTGATCAGCGTTTCGCCAGCGCCTCCCGGCGTATCGACGAGATGGGCGTCACCTATCGGGTCCATGGCGAAACGCGCGAACGCGCAACGCCCTTGTCACGCCTCCCCTTTCTTCTGACGCAGACCGAATGGGAGAAGATCGAAGCAGGCATAGTCCAGCGCGCCGAACTGCTCGATCTGCTGCTGCACGATATTTATGGCGAGAACCGCCTGGTGGCCGAAGGCGCTCTGCCCGCTGCGGCGGTCGCTGGTTCTTCAGAATTCGTGCGGCCCATGGTCGGCGTCGAGCCGCCCGGCGGCCGGTGGCTGCGCTTTTACGCCGCAGACATCGCGCGCGGGGTCGATGGCGAATGGCGCGTGTTAAGCGACCGCGCGCAGGCGCCGTCCGGCGCTGGCTACGCCCTAGAAAACCGGCTGATTTTGGCGCGCACCTTTCCCAGCCTGTTTCGTGACATGAATGTGCGGCGGCTGGCCTCGTTTTTCCGAGATTTCCGGACCAGTCTCGCCAGCGCCGCGCAACGGGCCGATCCGCGCATTTGTCTGCTCACTCCGGGCCCTTTCAGCGAAACCTACGCCGAACAGGTCAGTCTCGCCCGCTATCTCGGGCTGCTGCTCGTCGAAGGCGAAGATCTTATCGCCAGCGACGGCAAGCTTTATGTGCGCACGATCGCCGGCCTGAAGCGCGCCGATGTGCTTTGGCGCCGGGTTGACGCGGACTGGTGCGATCCGCTCGAAATGAACGCCGCTTCCCGGCTCGGCGCGCCCGGGCTGTTCGAAGCCATTCGCGAGGGCGCCGTCGCCCTCGCCAACATGCCGGGGGCGGGCGTCATCGAGGCCCGCGTAATAATGAGCTTCCTGCCGGCGCTCGCGCGACGGCTGCTGGGCGAGGAGCTGCTGCTCGCCAATGTCGAAACCTTGTGGTGCGGCAATGAAGACGTTCTTGCCCGCGTGATTGGCGAACTGAACGCATTCCGTATCAAGGGCGCCTTTGGCGTCGGAGCCCTTGGACGCGCGGATGGGCGTGGTCTCGTCGCATCCGAACTCGGCAATTCCGAACGCGAGAAACTCGTCGCCATGATGGCCGAACGAGGCATGGATTTCGTCGCACAGGAGCAACTTGCGCTGTCGACGACGCCGGCCTGGGTGGACGGCGCCCTGAAGCCACGCCCGTTCGTGCTACGGGTCTTCGCCGCCGCAACCAAGGACGGCTGGCGAATAATGCCCGGCGGCTACTGCAGCATTTATGATCGACAGGATGCGCAAGGGCTGCACGCCAACGAGGGCGCTCCCTCTGCGGATGTCTGGGTGTTGAGCGAAGCGCCCATCGAGTCGGCGACGCTGCTGCCGCCGGCCGAGGACGCGCGCATCGTGCGCGTGCTTGGAAGCTTGCCGAGTCGAGCCGCCGACAATCTGTTCTGGATGGGGCGTTATCTCGAACGGACCGAAGCAGTGCTGCGGATCGTTCGCTGCCTTTGCAATCGTCTCGCGGAGCAACAGG
This sequence comes from uncultured Alphaproteobacteria bacterium, assembly GCA_963697595.1. Taxonomy (GTDB): domain Bacteria; phylum Pseudomonadota; class Alphaproteobacteria; order Rhizobiales; family Beijerinckiaceae; genus Methylocystis. Next base: position 189,164 of record CAVOON010000001.1, read on the forward strand.
CGCCGAGTTCGGGCGAAGGCGTTGACGATCGCCAGCCGATTGATCGGCTGTTGCGTCTGTTGATCGCATGGGGCTGCGTCGATGAAGACTCGCGCGATCTCCCCGCGGCGATGATAGCCCTGGCGGCAGTCGCGGACATCAACGCTTATGGCGCCGCGCGCGCAAACGCCAGAGAAGCGAGGCGCACCGCGTCGATCATCCGCGAACGTCTTTCGCAAGACGTGTGGCAATTGATCGGAAGGCTCGAAACGCAATTGCAGTCCGTCACGCCTACCGCAAGCGACGTGGAAGACATTTTCGCCGGCCTCGAAGCGACATCGGAGCCTGAAATCGTCGATTGCACGGACCGCGCGCTGCATATTCTGGCCGCGCTCGCAGGCCTGACGGATGAAAATTTCAACCGAGTCGCCGGCTGGAGCTTTCTTGACCTTGGCAGGCGTGTCGAGCGAGCGATCAACACCTGCCGGTTTGCTCGCCAGTTTGCTGACGGGAAACCAACCATGGAGTCGCTTGAAGCGCTGATCGAACTTATCGACTCCCAGATCACCTATCGTAGCCGCTACCTCAGCGGAGCGGCGCTCGCTCCCGTTCTCGACATGGCGATGCTGGATCCATTTAACCCGCGCTCGGTCAGCTTTCAGGTTGCGCGCATCGATGACCAACTCGCCAGTCTCCCGGCATTACTCGACGATGGCGTCATGGAGAAACCGCGACGGTTAGCCACGCCGTTGCGCGCGGAGCTCGCTGCTAAAGAGGCAAGGACGCTGGACTCAGCGGCGATTCTCGCCATTGAGCAGCGTTTGACCAAGCTCGCTGAAGCCATCGCCGAACGCTATTTCCTCCATGGCGACAACGCCCTCCCCGCTAACAAACGGTCGCAACTCGCGTGATCTACGACATCCGGCATGTGACCAGCTACAGCTACGCGACTCCTGTCGCCACAGCGCGTTGCACTTTGCGGCTGACGCCGCGCAGCGATGGCGGCCAGCGAGTCCTGCGCAGCGCCATCGAGCTGACGCCTGCTTCGGTTCGCCGACGCGAAAGCGTCGACTTTTTTGGCAACCGCGTAGTCAAGGCGCGCATAGACGCCGCACATAAAGCGTTGCAGATCGTGCTTGAGGCCCGCGTCGCGGTGCGGCGACCTCAGCCGCCAGCCGCGGCGCTGACGCCGGCCTGGGAAAGCGCGCGTCGGACCGCGGCCTCATTTCAGTCGCTTGGCCCTCAGTCTCCAGCGCATTTTCTGTTTCCTGGTCGGCTGACGCAATTGCAGCCCCCGGTGACGGCATACGCCCGCGAGAGTTTCGAGCCAGAGCGGCCGGTTCTCGAGGCGGCGCTGGAGTTAATGCGACGCATTCACGAGGATTTCGCCTACGACCCGAAAGCTACTCAGGTCACGACGCCGCTGCACGAAGTTTTCGCAAGGCGCGGCGGCGTGTGCCAGGACTTCGCCCACATCATGATCGTCGGTCTGCGCGGCCTCGGTCTCCCGGCGGCCTATGTCAGCGGCTATCTTCGCACCATACCGGCGCCGGGGCAGCGACGCCTGGAAGGAGCCGACGCCTCACACGCCTGGATTTCCCTGTGGTGCGGTCCGGAATTCGGTTGGCTGCAACTTGATCCTACGAACAATGTTTTTGTCTGCGACGACCACATCATGTTGGCGATCGGCCGCGATTACGCTGATGTCTCGCCGATCGACGGCGTAATTCTGGGCTCGGGCAGACAGAAGCTCGATGTCAGCGTCGACGTTAAAGCAGTCCAGGGCGTTCGCGTCGGCAAAGAAAATCCGCTTCATCAAATCCAGGCGGCGCTTCTTTGAAAGCGCTATCGTCGGGCATGATATTTCATAAGAGGACAGACTTCCACCGGGCTGCGCATTGTCGAAATCGCGCCCGCTACGACACATGACAATGGTCAAGGTTAACGGTAGAACGGCAGTCCTACTCATGCGCGAAGCCAGACCGGCTCCTTGGACACATGCATGCCCTTGTTTGTCATCCCCTTTCCCATGATTGATCCGGTCGCCATTCACATCGGGCCGTTGCCGCTGCGCTGGTATGCGCTTGCCTATATCGGCGGCTTTATACTGGGCTGGGTCTATCTGCGCGCGCTCAGCGGCCGAGAGGCCTGGTGGCGCGCGGGACAGCCGCGACCGTCGCTGACGGGGATAGACGATCTATTGGTTTACGTCGCCTTTGGAGTGATCATCGGTGGACGGCTCGGCCATGTGCTGATCTACGACCCCGGTTTTTATATCTCCCATCCTTTGGAAATCGTTCAGACGTGGAAAGGCGGAATGGCTTTTCACGGAGGCCTGCTCGGCGCAATTGTCGGCATGGTCTTGTTTGCTCGGCGCGAGAAGCTCCCGCTCCTCACGGTTGCCGACGTATGCGCGATAGTGGCGCCGATCGGCATTTTTTTCGGTCGACTCGCCAATTTCATCAAGCCGGAAATGTGGGGACGCGAGACTGACGTCCCTTGGGCCATGGTCTTCCCGATGGCGGGAGATACGCCGCGACATCCCAGTCAACTCTATGAAGCCGGACTGGAGGGCGTCGCGCTCGGCGTCGTCCTGTGGCTCGCGCTGCGCGCTGGCGCGCTGAAGCGGCCGGGATTGGCGAGCGGGATTTTCGGGGTCGGCTATGGGTTGACGCGCAGCTTCTGCGAATTATTCCGCGAACCTGACCCGGTGCAGGAGGCGCTTGGGAATGGGCTGACCAAGGGAATGGTTCTCTCCGCGCCAATGATCGTGCTGGGCGCGCTTCTGATCATCATATCCATGCGCCGCCGTGAGGCCCTCGCATGAGCGGCCTTTTCAAGGAAATCGCCACGATTATCGCTCAGGACGGGCCGATATCGCTGGAACGCTATATGGGAATTTGCCTGGGACATCCCCGTTTCGGCTATTACACGACGCATAATCCGTTCGGGACGGCCGGCGATTTCATCACTGCGCCGGAAATCAGCCAGATGTTCGGCGAACTGCTCGGGGTCTGGATCAGCGAGGCCTGGGCGACCGCCGACGGTCCCACGAACGCTCGACTGGTCGAACTTGGACCGGGACGCGGCACGTTGATGTCCGATGTGCTGCGCGTTGGACGCGTCGCGCCGAATTTCCTCTCCCATATCCAGGTTGACCTCGTTGAAATCAGCCCCGTGCTGCGCGATTTGCAGCGCCAGATGCTGGCAGGGGAGTCGACGCCGATTTCGTGGCGCGCCGATGTGGGAGAGCTGCCGCGCGCGCCGCTGTTCATTTTGGCCAATGAGTTCTTCGATGCCCTGCCAGCGAGACATTTTGTCAAAACGCCGTCCGGATGGCATGAACGGTTGATCGGCCTCAACAGCAAGGGCGGACTGACTTTCGGACTGACGGCTCACCCCGAGCCAGGATTAAAGATTCCGGCGCCGGAGGGCTCAGTCGTTGAGGTCAACGCCATAGCCCAACGCTTGATGGGAGAGATTGCTGAGCGCATCGTCGCCGACGGCGGCGTGATGCTACTCATAGATTATGGATATACGCAGACCACGCTGGGCGAGAGCCTCCAGGCGGTGGCTCGTCATGGCTACGTCGATCCGCTGGAGACGCCGGGCGAAGCCGATTTGACCACGCATGTCGATTTCGCGGCGCTCAAACGAGCCGCCATTGCCAAGGGCGCGAAAGTGCAGGGGCCAGTTACGCAGGGAGTCTTTCTGACGCAACTTGGCATAGGAAGACGCGCGGAGGCGCTTCTTCGAAGGGCGACGCCACGGCAGCAGGCCGACATCGGAAGCGCGTTGGACCGCCTGGTCGGCGGAGGCGATGTGCGCGATAACATGGGCGAGTTGTTCAAGGCGATGGCGGTGATGCACCCCGACATGCCTGACCTGCCGGGCTTTGCTCCCTAAGCACACGGAGAAATCATGACCGACGTTACCCCTCCGGAGCTGGGCCCCTGTTCCGCTGGAAATCTTAAGTTGCAGGGCCTGCGCCACGGCTTTTTCACGCGCGTCGGCGGCGTCTCCACCGGCGTTTATGAATCGCTCAACGGCGGCGTAGGCTCGCGCGACGAAACAACTCATGTGCTTGAAAATCGAGCGCGCATGGCGCGGCGGCTGGGGGTCGAGGCGGGACGACTGATGGTTCCGTTCCAGATCCATTCCAGCGACGCTGTGGTCATTGATGCGCCATGGACCGAAGACGCCCGCCCGCGCTGCGATGGTCTCGCGACGCGCGCCCGGGGACTGGCGCTCGGCGTCACCGGCGCCGACTGCGGAATGCTGTTGTTCGCCGATGCAAGAGCGGGCGTAGTCGGCGCAGCGCATGCAGGATGGAAAGGCGCCTTGACCGGCGTGATCGAGGCCACGCTTGCAGCGATGGTGAGGCTGGGAGCCCGCCGCGCCGACGTCCATATCGCGCTAGGGCCGATGATCGGCCCAGCGAGCTACGAGGTCGGTCCCGAATTTGTCGAACGCTTCGTCGCGCAGGACGCAAGTCACGCGCGCTTTTTTTCGCCATCCGCCAACGCGGGGCACTCTATGTTCGACTTGCCGGCCTTTATCGAGGCGCGAATCGGACGGCTCGACATTGGTTCATTCGAGAATATCGGGATCGACACATACGCCGATGCCGATCATTGCTTCAGCTATCGCCGCAGCGTGCATCGCAACGAGCCGGACTATGGGCGGCTCGTGTCTGCGATCGCGCTGGAGTGACTCTTCTCGGCGATGAAACAGAGACGGCTCTGATTGTGGCCGATATTGCGCTCCTGCCGTCGGCCATGAAAACCGCCCCGCCGCAACATCTCCTCGATTTCACACGGGTCGTATGCAAAAAAGCCCAGTTCATGGCGGAACGTCCGGTAATCCGAGAAATACAGCCGCACGAGACTTGCCAGTGCGGCTACAAAAAAGCCGCCGCGCCAGCCAAAGACCAGCAGCGTCAAAGCGTCTTCAAGCGCGCCTTTCGCCTTCGGAATGTCGGAGACCAGCAGCTTTCCATGCGGCTTGAGCTTGACGCGCCACAAAGCCAGCAGGTTAGAGAGCTCATCCGGCGGGATATACTGGATGAGCGAATTGGCGACGATGAGGTCCAGCGAGGCGTCCTTGACGCCCGGGAGCGCGCCATTCTCCAGAATTTCGATTCGAGGTTCTTGGATAAAGCTCTTGCACAATTTATTGCGCACAAACGGCGCCGCATCGTACAGCAGCAGGCGACCGCAGTTCTGTGCGAGCTGCGACGCGAATAGCGCCTCTCCGCAACCGAAATCCAGGACGCGCGCGGAGGGTGACGGAATATGCGGGGCGATGCCTCGCGCGACAGTTTGATAATGCAACAGTTTGTGACGCGCATTGGCGTAGATCGGCGGTTCGCCGTTCCAGAATTCTATCCAACCCGTCGCGCGCTCTGACTTCGGCAACGGTCAATATTTCCAGATAAGTCCGATCGCAGTGGCGGTCGGCGTTGGCGGAAAGGGCGCGGCGCGGTGCAGAGCCGTCAGCGCCGCCTGGTCCAGCGCCGCCGAACCCGAAGAGCGCCGCAGGGCCTGATGCACCAGATTGCCATTCGGATCGACATAGAAGGTAATGACCCCCTCGTTGATCCGCTGGCCGCCAACTGGTCGAAATTGTCGCTTGATATAGCCGAGCACCACCGAAAGATATGTCGGTTTGGCTGTTCCGCCTGTGATCGGAGCGGTTTTGGCGGCGCCGCCCAGCTGATACTCGGGCGTGGGGACTAGGGACGCGACCATGTCGGCGATGGATTTTTGCTTCTCGCCCGGCGCGGCCTTGGGATCGGGTTTCACAGGTTTTTCCGGTTTGGGTCCGAGCTTTGGCGCAGATTGCTCCACGACCTCGGCCTCGCGTTTGTCCTCCTCCGGCCCCGTGGCTTCCGGCTCCTGAGCGGGTTGAGGCGCGGTTTCCTGCTGCGCCTTCTCCTTATGGCGCGGGTCGGGTTTTTGCGCGGTTTCCTCATTGGGCTTCGCCAAATGCTGCGCCTTGGTCTCATCGTCCGGCGCTTCGCGGTCAAGCTTCTCCTTGTTTTCGGCGCGTGGAGCGTCGAAAGCCGGCTTTTCGTCAAGCGTGAGTTTTTGCTGCGGAGGCTCGGGCGCTGGCTTTTTCTCTGGCGCGGGCGGCTCTTCCGGCTTTGGCTCGGGGGGCGGCGGTTGCTCGGCTTTCTGCTCAGGGGGAGGCTCCGCGACCACCTCGACCGCTATCTCCTGCTCGGCCGTGTCCACGGCGGGGCTTATCTTGTCTTCAATGAGCAAAGCCGTGACGAGGATCAAATGAACTGTCAGACACGCTATAAAAAGAACAAAAAAACGCCAGCGCGCTGACGGCTCTGGACGATCCTGCCTCTCGTCTGGCCGCGCCCGCAACAGAGGGTCTGAAGACGCCGGCGAAGCTTCGAAGGACGCGCTCAATTTACGCCTGACTCCTTTCCAGAGGCGGTTCGCCGGACCAACGAAAAGACCATTTGCTCATTCAAATCCATTGGCGCAATCTCTGAGCATTCTGCAAGCCTCAAACCGGACGCTATTTTCCCCAGCTGCGGCGTGGACGCAAGCTCGGTCTCTTCATCCCGCCTTGCGCAATGTGGCGAAAGGCGGGGAAGCTTGATAGCTTGCCGGCCATGGACAAGGCCGCTCCCGACACCCCGCCGAAAACACGCGACAAGCACGGCGACGGCGCTACGCCGATGATCGCCCAATACATCGAGATCAAGGCGGCTAATCCCGATTGCCTGCTGTTTTACCGCATGGGCGACTTTTACGAACTTTTTTTTGAAGATTCGATCATTGCTGCGCGGGCGCTTGGCATCATGCTGACCAAACGCGGCAAACATAGGGGCGAAGACATTCCGATGTGCGGCGTGCCGGTCGAACGCGCCAATGATTATCTGCAAAAACTGATCGCGCTCGGCCATCGGGTGGCCGTCTGCGAGCAACTCGAAGATCCCGCGGAGGCAAAAAAGCGCGGCGCCAAATCCGTAGTCCGGCGCGACGTTGTCCGGCTCGTCACTCCGGGCACGATCACTGAGGAAGTCTTGCTGGACCCGGCGCGGGCCAACTGCTTTGCGGCTCTGGCGCGCACCCGAACGGCGGATGGCGGGTGGATTTACGGCATCGCATGCGTTGATATCTCCACGGGCGCGTTCAGCGTTGTCGAGCGCGCGGAAGCAAGCCTGGCAGGAGAACTGGCGCGGCTGGAGCCGCGCGAAATCGTCATGACCGAGGCGCTTTTTGGCGATGCGCGTCTCCAGGCAATACTGGAAGGACGCAACGCGCCACTGACGCCGTTGGGACGTGATGCTGGCGAGGCCGCTTCCGCCGAACGCCGACTGATGGAGTTTTACCGAGTGGCGACGCTGGATGGCTTCGGCGCGCTTTCGCCGGCTGAACTCGCCGCCTGCGCCTGTGCGATTCTCTACGTGGAGCGCACGCAAAAGGCGGAGCGCCCGGCGCTCGCACGCCCTTCGACCCTGCGAGAGAGCCGCACGCTCGACATGGACGCGGCGACGCGAGCCAACCTGGAGATTTCGCAAACTCTGGCCGGGGCGCGAGCGGGTTCGCTGCTGTCGGTCGTCGACTTCACGGTCACGTCGGCGGGGGCTCGACTTTTGGCCGAGCGGATCGGCGCGCCATCCACCGACAGCAAGGAAATCTCGCAACGGCATGACGCCGTTTCCTTCTTTGTTGAATACTCCGGCCTGCGCGAGGACCTGCGAACCAAGTTGGCGCGCGCCCCGGATCTCGCGCGCGCGCTCTCACGCCTTTCCTTGCAACGCGGCGGTCCCCGGGATCTGGCGGCGGTCTCCGCCAGCCTGGGCGCCGCGCGCGACATTGCTGCTTTTCTTGGACTAGAGAACGCGCCGGCGGAAGTCGCTCGGGCAACAGCGGAGCTTTCGGCGGCGGACGCGACGCTTGAACGGCAAATTGCGCAAAGCCTGGCAAAGGAGTTGCCGCTGGACAGGCGCGCCGGCGGCTTTATCGCGCGAGGCGTTGACCCGGATCTGGACGAAGCTTGCGATCTGCGCGATCAAAGCCGGAAAGTCGTCGCGGGGCTTCAGGCGAAATATGTCGAGCTGACGCAAGTCAAACAGCTCAAGATAAAGCACAACAATTTTCTCGGCTTCTTTTTGGAAGTGGCGGCGGCGCACGGCGAGAGACTGTTGCGTGCGCCCTTTGACGAGACCTTCACTCACCGTCAAACCATGGCCGACGCCATGCGCTTTTCCACTCGCGAACTCGTTGAACTCGACGCCAAGATCGCTTCTGCCGCCGAGCGCGCGCTGGCGCGCGAATTGTCCATTTTCGACGCTCTGGTCTCCGCGGCGCTGGCGCAAACCGAGGCTTTGCAGCGACTAAGCCAGAGTTTCGCTCGGCTTGATCTGTTCGCGGCGCTGGCGGAACTCGCGACGCGGCGCGACTGGCGTCGACCACTGATCGACGACTCGCTGGATTTTCAAATTCTGCAGGGTCGCCACCCCGTCGTGGAAGCCTCGTTGCAAGCCCAGGGAAAAGCTTTCGCGCCCAATGGCTGCGACTTATCGGACAGCAAAATCGCAATTGTCACTGGCCCGAACATGGCCGGCAAATCCACCTTTCTGCGTCAAAACGCGCTGATCGTGCTGCTGGCGCAGGCTGGTTCTTTCGTGCCCGCCGAAAGCGCGCGGATTGGCGTCGTTGACCGTTTGTTCTCGCGGGTCGGGGCTTCTGACGACCTCGCGCGCGGGCGCTCCACCTTCATGGTCGAAATGGTGGAAACCGCTGCGATCCTGAATTGCGCCGGGCCGCGTGCTTTGGTCATACTCGATGAGATCGGACGCGGCACCGCGACATTTGATGGGCTCTCCATCGCTTGGGCGACGATCGAACATCTGCATGAAGTCAATCGCTCCCGCGCGATATTCGCGACGCACTTTCATGAACTGACCCAGCTGACAAAAAAGCTTTCGCGCCTCGTCAACCTCACGATGAAAGTTACGGACCACGCCGGCGACATCGTGTTTCTGCACGAGGTGATCAAAGGCGCGGCGGATCGCTCTTACGGCGTGCATGTCGCGGAACTCGCCGGGCTTCCGCCTGCCGTGGTGGCGCGCGCGCACAAGATATTGGCGCAGCTGGAGGCCGTCGACCGTCGTGCGCCGGTTGAAAAAATGATCGACGATCTGCCGCTGTTTTCTCATGTTGCCGCGTCCGTCGGAACAACCGATCCGCTGCGCGAGGCGCTCAAGACAATCGATCCCGACGCGCTCACGCCGCGCGAGGCGCTTGCGGCGCTTTATGAGCTGAAGGCGACCGCGAAAAAATAGAATCGTCGCATCTGCATGCAAGCATCACAAGTGTCATTTGGAGAAAATTGCCGATGCCAATCACCGCGCTCTACGCCAGTCTTCTCGTCCCCTTGTATATTTATCTTGCTGCGCGCGTGATCCGCGTTCGTTTTCGCGCACATGTTTCAGTAGGTGACGGGGGCGACAAGAGCTTGCTGCGCCGCATGCGCGTACATGCAAATTTTGCTGAATATGTTCCTGTCGCTTTGATACTGATGGGTCTCGCGGAAAGCCTTGGGCTAGATGCTCGGGCCCTCCACGGAGCGGGCGTGACCCTCTTGCTGGGCCGCGCTGCGCACGCCTATGGCATGTCACAAGAAAAAGATATTTTGCCGCTGCGGAGCGCCGGCGTCGCCGCGACCTTCTCCGTACTCGCCGCACTCGCCGTGAGCTGTTTTTATCTCTCGCTGCGTCGCGGCTTCGGACTTTAATGGTCGTATTCAGGTCTGCGCGAATTTCCGCGCCAGCGCTTTTTCTATCTCCGGCAAAGTATGACGCGCGAGGTCGCGGTCTATTTCCCCTTTCACCTTGGCCTGCGCCTTCGTGGAAAGCTCCTTGCGGATTTCGCCCAGCACGCGCGGCGGCGCGACGATGACAATTTCCTTCATCTCGCCGCTTGCGGCGGCCTGATTGATGCGATCCGCGATTTCCTTTGCGAAATGTTCCTTTTCAACCTCATGCCAATCGGTGATCTCCACAGCGCTGCGCGGTCCACCGCGCGAGGCATAACGGCCGGGGGCATCGGTACCCTGGTCATGGGCTGCGGGATTTTCCTCCACCCGCGCTTCGATAACGCGCAGATCGAGCAAATCGGGGTCGCCATGATTGTAAAGGAACAGGGCGTGCCGACCGTCGCCCACCAGAACCCACGCGCCATTATGCACCGCGATGTTGGACATGACTGCTTCCCTTTCCTCAATAACCTCAACTTTTTGAACGTGGGGCCTGTGAGGACGAATGACAACTGCGGTCACTCGCCGCGCCGAAGCTTACTCGAGGAGGCGGGAGGGTGCGAGGAAGTTGGGGCAGCCACAACCGCTCATTGCGCCGGAAACAGCGACGCAAGAGCTGTGCTCATCGCCGCGAGCTTCGCGCCTCCGGCGTTGAAGTCAAAAGAGATGGGCTGTGTCCTATTCGATGCCGGCGTTGCGATTGCGGATGGCCAGGGCGTGACGAAAGCGCTTTTCAATCTCGCTCGGGTCGGTGACGGGATCAACCGCCAACGCCAGAGCGCCGCGCACGGTGGAGGCCTCCTCAAAGGTCAGGGCGAGCGGCCCAGCCATGTGCGTGGCGTTAGGCAGCGTGGACAGGATGGCTTTCCGGTTTGGATGGCCCTCGACTTCGACCAGTCCGTCCGCCACCGGTTCACCCGCGACGCAGACATAAGAACCGATGACTTCAACTTTGCGGCCGTCGAGCGTATTTCTGATGAACGTCGTTTTCATCCTGTTTGCTGCTCACACTTGATTGATCTTCGACCTCATTTGTCGACATAGAGAAAGCAATTTTGATGCCGTGCGCGCGCGGAGCCGGAGCGGCGCAGGTGAAACGAAGCAAGCCGGAAGTCGTCTCCGACTCCCGGCTTGCCTTATACGCGCGGCTTTTCGGCTTCGCTCAGCCTTCGAGCAATCTTCTCGCGATCACTTGCGCCTGAATCTCCGCCGCGCCTTCGAAGATATTGAGGATTCGCGCGTCGCAGAGCACGCGCGAGACCGGATATTCCAGCGCGAAGCCGTTGCCGCCGTGGATTTGCAGAGCATTGTCGGCGGCGGCCCAGGCCACGCGGGCGCCGAGCAGCTTGGACATGCCGGCCTCGAGATCGCACCGCTTGCCCTCGTCCTTGGCCCGCGCGGCGAAATAGGTGATCTGGCGGGCAATGTGAATTTCCACGGCCATGCTGACAATCTTGCCAAAAACGCGCGGGAAAGCGAACAAGGGCTTGCCGAACTGGACGCGTTCCTTGGCGTAGCGCAGGCCAAGGTCGAGCGCGCATTGCGCGACGCCGAGCGCGCGGGCCGCCGTCTGGATGCGCGCGGATTCAAAGGTTTCCATCAGCTGCTTGAAGCCGTTGCCTTCCGCGCCGCCGAGCAGGTTCGCCGCCGGCACCTCGAAGTTGTCGAAGCCGATTTCGAATTCCTTCATCCCGCGATAGCCGAGCACCTCGATCTCGCCGCCGGTCATGCCCTTGGCCGGGAAAGGGTTCTCGTCCGTGCCGCGCGGCTTTTCGGCGAGCAGCATGGAGAGGCCCTTGTAGCCCTTCTCGTTCGGGTTGGTGCGCACGAGAAGCGTCATGACGTCGGCGCGCACCGGATGGGTGATCCAGGTCTTGTTGCCGGTAATCTTGTAGACGTCGCCTTCGCGCGTTGCGCGGGTCCGCAGCCCCGCGAGGTCGGAGCCGTTATTGGGCTCGGTGAAGACAGCGGTAGGGAGGATTTCGCCCGATGCGATTTTGGGCAGATATTTCTGCTTTTGCTCCTGGGTGCCGCCGACCAGAATCAATTCGCCGGCGATTTCCGAGCGCGTGCCGAGCGAACCGACGCCGATATAGGCCCGCGAAAGCTCCTCGGAAACGACGCACATCGCGATCTTGCCCATGCCGGAGCCGCCGAACTCCTCAGGAATGGTGAGACCGAAGACGCCGAGATCCGCGAGGCCCGAGATGACCTCGAGCGGAATATATTGGTTCTTGGCGTGCCACTCCTGCGCGAAGGGAACGACGTTATCCGCTGCGAATTTCCGCATTTCGGAGCGGATCGCCTCAAGCGTGTCGTCGAGGCCCGTGGCCCCGATCGTTTCGGCCGCCTCATGATGGTCGATCAATTGGGCGAGGCGGGCGCGGTTGGGGGTCGTGGCGCCTGACGCGATCAGGCTGTCGACCTCGGGAATGCGGCGCGCGGCGACGCTGGAGGGGGAAAGGCCAAAGTCGGCGGGGCGGACGATTTCGCCCTGGCTCATGGGAATTCCGCCAAAAACCTGAGCCAGAAATTCGGCGAAGCCGATGCGGGTCAAAAGGTCTTCGGTCTCGCCAAAAGCCCCTTCCGCCGACACGCGTTCGGCGTAATGGACCATTTCGCGCAGGCCTTGCAGATAGGTGGCGAACCAGGAAAGTCCGTGGGCGGCGTGCTGGTCCGCTTCGATCAGTTCGTTGGAAAGCTTGCCGTCGCGAGTGACGCGCGCCCGCACGGTGGCCAGCGCCTCGCTGTAAAGCGCCTCGACGCTGGCGAGCGCCTTCGCCGCGTCCTTGAGCCAGCTGGAGAGGTCGGTATGCGTCGTTGTGGTCATTTTGATCGCTCTTGATGCAGGCGCCAGGCGAGACGCCTTTGGCCGGGCGGAGGAATGAAGGTGCTCCTTCATGCCGATATTCACGCCGTGGCGCAATATGGCGATGCAGCGGCGATGTGGCGCGGGGTTGGACTGAGTTAAGGAGGGTTTAATCGGCGGTTCGCCTTTCGGCCGCGTGGTGAGACTTGGCTCCAGTTCCAGGCGATAGCCGAGGACTGCCTCCGTCTCAGCGCCCGGCGAACCTGGGCTCGCGCTTTTCCAGAAAGGCCATGCGCCCTTCGGCATAGTCGGCGCTGTCGAAACAGGCCGCCGCCAGCGCCTCGCATTGCGCGGGACTGGGCGCGTGAGGAGCGTGCGAAGCGGCGCGAATGGCGGCCTTGGCCGCGCGCAGCGTCAAGGGCGCATTGGCGGCGATCCCTTCGGCCAGCGCGATCACAGCGGGTTCGAAACCCTCTTTCGGCAAAAGCCGCCCGACAAAGCCGCATTGCGCCGCTTCCTGCGCCTTTATGCGACGCGCGGTGAAGAACAAATCCATCGCGGTCTGCGGGCCGACCGCCGCCACAACGTAATGCATCGCAGCGGGAGGATAACCGACGCCAAGCCGTCCGGCTGGAATGGCGAATACCGTGTCTTCGCTGGCGATGCGCAAATCGCACGCCGCAGCCAATCCCATTCCGCCGCCCATGCAAAATCCGGAAATAGCCGCAATCACCGGCTTTGAAAGCCGGCCCAGCGCATCGAAAGCCTCGACGTTGGATTTTTCGTAGGCGCGGCCGCCTTCCGCCGTCGATCGCAAAGTGGAGAACTCTGAAATATCGGCTCCCGAGCAAAAGGGCAGCGATGGCGCGCCCGCAAGCACGACAACTCTTGCGTCTTCCGCCGACTCGATCTGCTGCATGATCAGCGGCAACGCCTGCCACATCGAAAAATCGAAAGCGTTGCGGCGCGCCGCATTGTCGATCAACACTCTGGCGACGCCATTCGCGAGCTCGACATTTATTTTTGCCGTAGATGAAATTATGCGCGCCATGACGCCTCAAAATAGCTCTCTAGCACGCGGCCATAGACGGTCGTCAAAGCGTCGATATCGGCGATGCGCGCATTCTCGTCGACGGCGTGAATCGTCTCGTTAAGAAGTCCGAACTCCACGACCGGGCAGTCACGCGTGATGAAGCGCGCATCGGAGGTGCCGCCACTGGTCGAAAGGCAAGGAGTCTGCCCCGTTACCTCGCAAATCGACCGTGCGACCAGTTCGGTGAAGGCGCCTGGGCTGGTCAGAAAGGCCCGCGCGTTACAAGGTGCGAACTCGATCTCTATTAATGTCTCGCCCGCAGCGGCTTCGGCCACCTCTTTTATGCGCGCCTGCAGCTTTTCCGGGGTCCACAGATCATTAAAGCGTATGTTGAAACTCGCCCGCGCTTGCGCCGGAATCACATTCACCGCGGGATTACCGACGTCGATCGAGGTGACTTCAAGATTGGAATGCGAGAAATGCTCCGTGCCGCGATCCAACTCATGAGTGGTGAGCGCGGTGACGACGCGCGCTATCGCAGGCACGGGATTATCCGCGCGTTCGGGGTAAGCGACATGTCCCTGCTTGCCGCGCGCGACGACATGACCATTGAGCGAGCCGCGCCGTCCAATTTTGATCATATCGCCGAGCGCGCTGACATTGGTGGGCTCGCCGACGATACAGTGATCGAAAATCTCGCCCTGCGCCTTTGCCCAGTCGAGCAGTTTGACCGTGCCGTTGATCGAAGGGCCTTCCTCGTCGCCCGTGATCAGAAGCGAGATCGCGCCCCTCGGCGCGCCATGCCTGCTCACATAGTCCAGCGCGGCGGCGGCGAAAGCAGCTATGCCGCCTTTCATGTCGGAGGCGCCGCGCCCGTAGATTTTTCCGTCGCTGATCTCGCCGGAAAAGGGATCGAAACGCCAGCGTTTGAGGTCTCCCGGAGGCACGACGTCGGTATGACCGGCGAAGACGAGATGCGGCGCTCCCGAGCCGATTTTTGCAAAAAGGTTATCGACGTCGGGCGTGCAGGCTTCGCTGAAAATCTTGCGCGTGCAGGCGAAGCCCGCCGCTTTCAAACTCCGCTCCAGTACATCAAGCGCGCCGGCGTCAAGCGGCGTCACCGAAGGGCAGCGCAGCAACTCGCGAGTCAAAGTGACGGCGGGCGAAAGCGCCGTCACTTTGGTTCACCACTCTCGGGCGCAAATCCCAACTCATAGATTGTCCAGACGAGGACAAGGATCGCGGTTGCGTCAAGCAGATAGAGCTGCCAGCGCGGCATCGCGTCGGCGATGCGCACCTGCAGCCAATGCGCCGCGCCATCGAGAAATATTGCGAGCGGAGCAAGACTGGCAAGGCCGAGCGGAGCCGGGCGCCCGAGAGCGCGAAGGCGCTTTGCCGAAAGGTTGACGAAGCTGATCGCGACCAGCATCCCCACAAAGGCGAAGACTATTAAATAGGAATAAGCCAGCGCGACCATCGGATCGAACAGCGGCGTCTTGGCGAGATCGTGATTTGTATAGGGTTCGAGCAGCAGCCAGATAGCGACAAAAGGCGCGATAATGGCGAGCAACCCAAGAGCGCCTCGCCGCCACTCGTCGCGGTCGACGCGCCCTTGATCGGTGCGGAACAGAAAGCGTATGCGCTCGCTCGAGGGCCAGCTCGCCATCAATCCCTCAACAATTCGTTGATGCCGGTCTTGCTGCGCGTCTGCGCGTCGACCGTTTTCACGATCACGGCGCAATAAAGCGCGGGACCGGGAGAACCGTCAGGTAATGCCTTGCCCGGCAAGCTTCCCGACACCACAACCGAATAGGGCGGCACATGGCCGACATGCACCTTGCCGGTGGCGCGGTCGATGATCTTGGTGGACGCGCCGATGAAGACGCCCATCGAGAGCACCGAGCCCTTGCCGATCACCACGCCTTCGACGACCTCGGAGCGGGCGCCGATGAAGCAGTCATCCTCGATGATGGTTGGATTCGCCTGCAAGGGCTCCAAGACCCCTCCGATGCCGACGCCGCCGGATAGATGCACATTCCTGCCGATCTGCGCGCATGAGCCCACCGTCACCCATGTGTCGACCATCGTCCCGGCGTCGACATAGGCACCCAGATTTACGAAGGACGGCATCAGGATCGCGCCGGGCGCGATATAGGCGGAATGGCGCACCACAGCGCCGGGCACGGACCGAAATCCCGCAGCGGCGTGCTCATTGGCTCCCCAGCCGACAAATTTGGACGGAACCTTGTCCCACCACGTTGCGCCGCCGGGACCGCCCGCAATCACCGCCATGTCGTTTAAACGAAACGACAGCAGAACGGCCTTTTTGAGCCATTGATTCACCCGCCAGGACTCGGGGCCGTCCTTGCCCTCGATCTTTTCCGCGACACGCAGCTTTCCCGCGTCAAGCAGACGCAGGGCGCTTTCAACCGCATGGCGAATGTCGCCGGAGGTTGCGGGAGTTATATTCGCCCTGTCTTCGAAGGCGGCGGTGACAAGGCTCTCAAGACCCGTATGCGGCATGTGGGGACCAATCTCCAGTAAGACGTTGGCCCGGTTGTAGGCGTGGCGGCGGCTGTGTCAATGACCTCCGCGCCATCAACACTTCACACCTGTTCCAATACCGGCGTCTGCTGCGGCGCTTTTGCCCGCGCCGGCGCAGGCTCAGCAGAACCATCGTAGCCAAAGAGCCACTTCCAGAGCAGGTTCCACCGCACGTAAAGATAATTTCGCACCGGCGTCTTGATGACGATCAGCAGGAACCCGATCGACAAGAGGCACCATACGGCGGGGGCCTCGTTCAAATTGTTGGTGAGCATGCGCGCCATGAACGGACCCATGACGAAATGATACAGCGTGAACCGCCAGGAGCCATACATCAGCGGCATCACGAAGGCCACGAAACCATAGCTGAAATAACCTGTCAGATGATGCTCGTAGGTCCAGTTCCCGATGCCATTGGCGGGCACGTCCCAGGCGATATGCCAATTGCCGCTGACGGAACACAACCGCTGCGCGCACAGCGCGCGGCCCGGTTCGCAAAGCCCCGCCCATTCAAACGGATAAAGCTGCAACAGCATGATGATGGAGGAGACGAAACACATCGCATAGACGGGCTTGTACAGCCGCTCAGCCACCTTTTCCGGCACGAAATGCAGTGATATGGCGTTGATGAAAAACGGCTGAAAGGCGATGTGCAAATATCCCAGCACCGTCGCTATCTGGTTCGATGGAAGCTGGCACTGGTTGATGACGGTGTAAGTGTAGGCCTGCAACGCCTCCATCATCGCAAAATAGAGCAGCGTGCCCCACAGTGACGCAGGTTCCTTTTTATAGGCCGCATACAGTGCGCCGCTGACGCCTACCGTCGCCAGAACCGTAGACGCTTCGCCGCTCCAACACATGTTTTTTTCCAGCCGTCGATGGGGCCTTCGCGGCTTGGCGCCGAAAGTGCCGAGGAAAGAACTGTTAAGAGGCTTTTAGTCCAGGCGCCGCTGACGCCGCAAGCCGCAAAGCGCGACCGATCGCGGATCGGCGACGCTCCTCGTCGGAAAAGGCTGGGCGGTTCTACCCCGCGTGAGCCTCTATCGCTTCCATATCGTCGTCGGAAAGCCCGAAATGATGGCCGACTTCATGGACGAGCACATGGGTGACGATTTCCGCCAGGGTTTCCTCGCCGTCAGCCCAGAAATCGATAATCGGGCGACGATAGAGCCAGATCATGTTCGGTTGATCGCCGGTCTGGGAAAGATGCTCTCCCTGCGTCAGTCCCTGGCCTTTGAACAGGCCGAGAAGGTCGTATTCCGTCTCGCATTCCATTTCCTCGAGAGTTTCGTCCTCTGGAAAATCCTCGACACGGATGATCAGTCCCTCGCACAGGCGCGTGAAGCGCGAGGGCAAAGCGGCGTAGGCCGACTTCGCCAGCGTCTCGATATCGTCCAGGGTTGGAGCCTTGAGCGCCGCAAGACCGGCATCGTGGGAAATATTCGCCATTGATGATCAGCCTCTTCTGCTTGGATTTTCACCCGCGTCGCCGTCAAGGCGCAAGCGCGGACTCGTCATTTCCAGGTCCGCACGTCGACAAAATGGCCCGCAATGGCCGCAGCCGCAGCCATGGCGGGGGAAACGAGGTGGGTGCGGCCCTTGAAACCCTGCCGACCCTCGAAGTTGCGGTTCGAGGTTGAGGCGCAGCGTTCCCCCGGCTCCAGCCGGTCCGGATTCATCGCGAGACACATCGAGCAGCCCGGCTCGCGCCACTCGAAACCGGCAGCGAGAAAAATCTTGTCGAGCCCCTCGGCTTCGGCCTGGGCCTTCACGAGGCCTGAGCCGGGCACCACCATAGCGTTGACCCGCGCATTGACCTGCTTGCCGGCCACAAGCGCCGCCGCCGCGCGAAGATCCTCGATCCTGCCGTTGGTGCAGGAGCCGATGAACACCCGGTCGATGAAGATATCGGAGAGTTTTTCCCCGCCCTTGAGGCCCATATATTCGAGCGCCCGCATGATCGCTGCGCGCTTTCCGGCATTTCTGGCGTCATCCGGCGTGGGCACTACGCCGGTGATCGGCACGACGTCCTCAGGGCTGGTGCCCCAGGTGACGATGGGCGGAAGACTGGCGGCGTCCAGCGTCACCACCCGATCGAAATGCGCCCCTTCGTCGCTGTGGAGACTGTCCCAGTAGCGGCGCGCCGCGTCGAACTGCGCGCCCTTGGGCGCCTTCGGCCGATCCTTGAGGTAGGCGTAAGTTTTCTCGTCGGGCGCGACCATGCCCGCGCGAGCGCCGCCTTCAATCGACATGTTGCAAACTGTCATGCGGCCTTCCATTGAAAGGTCGCGGATCGCCTCGCCGGCATATTCGATGACATGGCCGGTGCCGCCCGCCGTTCCAATCTCGCCGATGATGGCCAGGATTATGTCCTTGGCGGTTGCGCCGGGCGCGAGTTTGCCGTCGACGCGCACCAGCATGTTGGACGCTTTTTTCTGGATCAGCGTCTGCGTCGCCAGCACATGTTCGACCTCGGAGGTTCCCACGCCATGAGCGAGAGCCCCGAAGGCCCCATGCGTCGAGGTGTGGCTGTCGCCGCACACGATGGTCGTGCCCGGCAAAGTGAAGCCCTGCTCGGGACCGACGATATGCACGACTCCCTGGCGTTGATCGTGCTCATTGTAATATTCGACGCCAAATTCGCCGGCGTTGGTCGCGAGTTGCTCGACCTGAGCGCGACTCTCGGGGTCCGCGATGGGCAGGGAGCGGTCGGTGGTCGGCACGTTATGATCGACGACTGCAAGCGTCTTTTCCGGTGAATGAACCTTGCGCCCTGTCAACCGCAGACCTTCGAACGCTTGCGGACTCGTGACTTCGTGAATGAGATGGCGGTCGATATAAAGGAGGCAGGACCCGTCCGCCTGGCTGTCGACCACATGGTCGTCCCAGATTTTATCATAGAGAGTGCGCGGAGCGGCCGAGTTGACTGACATTTCTGATCCTCTCGCCGCGATCTCGCGCGGCCTTCATAACAGCATTTGAGGCTCTTTTACGCGCATCGCGCGCATCGTGGAAGTATGTATCGCCGATGAAACAACAAGGAACCTCGCCAAGGTGACGACATCCTGGACTTCCCCTCCGGCGCAGCTTTCGTCTGCGCTACAGGCTCTGCTTGAAGGAAAAGGACGCAAGGAGCTGAGTGCGCGCGCAACACGCTTGTCGGAGGGGTTTCGCTCAAGGCAGTCCTCGCGCGAACTACTGCGGGACGATCTCGACGCCCTAGCCTATGCTTTAACGCGCTTGCCGGCGACCTACGCCGCAAACGCGACAGTTCTGCGCAAGATTTTCGAGGAATCACCTAACTTCCGGCCCTCGAGCCTCGTCGACGCCGGCTGCGGCCTCGCCAGCGCTTCTTTCGCTGCGCTGGAGGTCTGGCCGGACATCCGCGACGTCGCTTTGCTCGACCGAAGCCCGGAATTTCTGGCGCTGGCGCGGCGACTGATCGAAACCAGCGCTCACGTGGCGCTGACCAAAGCAAATATAATCACAGCGGATTTGCTGACTCTTCCTCGCGCTCACGCGCCCGCGGACCTGGTTGTCGCCAGCTATGCGCTGACCGAGATTGCCGACAACGCATTGCCGGTCGCGCTGGACGCGCTATGGGAGCGCGCCGGCCGCGCGCTGGTGCTCATCGAGCCCGGCACGCCGCGCGATTATTCCCGCCTGATGACCTTGCGTGAACGGCTGATCCGCGCGGGAGGACGCATCGCACTTCCCTGTCCGCATGACCGGCCTTGCCCGCTGACGTCGCCGGACTGGTGCCATTTCGCGACACGCCTTTCGCGCTCGCGCGACCACAAGCTTCTGAAAGGCGCCGACCTCCCCTTCGAGGATGAAAAATTCTCCTATCTTGTAGCCTTTCGGAATGAGGAGCCCGCTCGGCGCGCGCGCATCACAGCGCCCCCGCGCAACATAAAATGGGGAGTGGAACTGCGGCTGTGCGCTCCGCAAGGAATGGAGCAGACAACTATCGCGAAGCGCGATAAGGCTTTTTTTCAGAGTGTCCGCAAATCTGTCTGGGGCGATTCAATCGCCCGCAGCAATGGAGTCGAATAATGACGCGCCCGAAGGTCTCGCCGTATCTGACCGTGTCCCCGGCCGCGGCGGCGATCGCTTTCTACACGGGCGCTTTCGGCGCGCAGCAGCGGGCTTTGATGCCTTCTGTCGATGGATTGCGCATTGCGCACTGCGAGCTATTGATTAATGGCGGCTCGGTGATGCTTGCAGATGCTTTTTTGGAGCTTGGCCAGTCGCGCGCCCCAATGCCCGGCGACCTGCCCACAGTGGCCGTCAGCCTCGAGTATGACACGCCCAAGGAAGTCGACGACGTCTGCGCCCGCGCCGGATCGATGGGGGCCAAGATCGAGACGCAACCCACCAACTCCTTCTGGGGCACCCGCTACGCCAGCTTGCGTGATCCTTTCGGACATCGTTGGATCTTCAACGCGCCGCTCCCGAAGAAATGATTTAGACAAAGAAAAAGGGCGGCCGCCGGAAGCGCCGCCCAAAACTTGAAACGTAAGCGAGAGAGCCTTACGCAGCCTCTTCGTTCGTCTGAACCGGACCGGAATCCTGGCCCTTTGCATTGACGTCGCGGTCGACGAATTCGATCACCGCGAGCGGCGCGTTGTCGCCATAGCGGAAGCCGGCTTTGAGTACGCGGCAATATCCGCCGTTGCGCTCCTTGTAGCGCGGGCCGAGCACGTCGAAGAGCTTCTTGACGAGCGCGACGTCCTTGATCTGAGCGATGGCCTGACGGCGCGCATGCAGATCTCCGCGCTTGCCGAGCGTCACCAGCTTTTCAACCACGGGGCGCAAATCCTTGGCTTTTGGCAGCGTCGTGACGATCTGCTCATGCTTGATGAGCGCCTGCGCCATATTGGCGAACATCGCCTTGCGGTGCTCATGCGTGCGGCCGAAACGGCGCTTCTTGTTGCGATGATACATTGGCTCTCTCCGTTGTTTTTACGGCCGCCGTGCCAAGGTACGGCCGTCTCTTCTTTCCTCCCGCAATGTGCAGGAAATGGACCGCTCAGTAATGCTCTTCGAAGCGCTTGGCGAGGTCGTCGATGTTCTCCGGCGGCCAGCCGGCAACTTCCATGCCAAGATGCAGGCCCATTTGCGCCAGCACTTCCTTGATTTCGTTTAGCGACTTGCGACCGAAGTTCGGAGTGCGAAGCATCTCTGCTTCGGACTTTTGAATGAGGTCGCCGATATAAACGATATTGTCGTTTTTCAGGCAGTTCGCCGAACGCACCGAAAGTTCCAGCTCGTCGACCTTCTTAAGCAGCGCCGGATTGAAGGCGAGTTGCGGGATCGAGGGAGCCGCTTCTTCGCGGCGCGGTTCGTCGAAATTGACGAAGACATTCAGCTGATCCTGAAGGATGCGGGCGGCGTAGGCTAACGCGTCTTCCGGGCTGATCGCGCGGTTGGTCTCGATCGACAGCGTGAGCTTGTCGTAGTCGAGCACCTGGCCCTCGCGGGTATTTTCGACGCGGTAGCTGACTTTCTTCACCGGCGAGTAGAGGCTGTCGATCGGGATGAGGCCGATGGGCGCATCTTCGGCCCGGTTGCGGTCCGCCGGGACATAGCCCTTGCCGGTGGAAATCGTGAATTCAACCCGAAGCTCGGCGCCTTCGTCGAGGGTGCAGATCACCAGCTCGGGGTTCAGAATCTGCACGTCGCCAGTGGTCTGGATGTCGCCGGCGGTGACTGCGCCCGGCCCCTGTTTCTTCAGGGTCAGGCGCTTGGGGCCTTCACCCTGGTATTTAACGGCGATGTCCTTGATGTTGAGGACGATGTCGGTGACATCCTCGCGAACGCCAGGGATCGAAGAGAATTCATGCAGAACGCCGTCGATATGAATGGAGGTGATCGCGGCTCCCTGCAGAGACGACAAGAGGATGCGGCGCAGGGAGTTGCCGAGCGTTTGACCGAAACCGCGCTCAAGCGGCTCGGCGACAGCGGTCGCCTGGCGGCGCGGGTCGTCGCCCGGGGTGACGACGAGCTTGTTGGGCTTGATGAGTTCCTGCCAGTTTTTCTGGATGCTCACTGTGGCGCCTTTCCTTGAGCTTCTCGGCTGCGGCGCCGGCGGATGCCGGCCGGAGCGCGCTCGAAAACGTATTTTTGAAACTTTAGGCGGCGAGAACCCGCAACCGCCGCTTCAAGCGGTTGCAGGAAATATGCGCCGATCAGACCCGGCGACGCTTGCGCGGGCGGCAGCCGTTATGCGGGATCGGGGTCACGTCGCGGATCGACGTCACCGTGAAGCCGGCCGCCTGGAGCGCGCGCAATGCCGATTCCCGACCTGAACCGGGACCGGAAACTTCCACCTCTAGCGAGCGAACGCCGTGCTCCCCCGCCTTGCGCGCCGCGTCCTCGGCCGCCATCTGGGCGGCGTAGGGAGTCGATTTACGCGAACCCTTGAAGCCCATTGTGCCGGCCGATGACCAGGACACCGTATTGCCCTGCGCGTCGGTGATGGTGATCATCGTGTTGTTGAAGGTTGAATTCACATGCGCGACGCCGGAGACGATATTCTTGCGTTCCCTGCGGCGAACGCGGGTGGTTTCCTTGGCCATTTTCTTGTCCTTCGAGCGCGCCCGTAATTCCAGGCGCTAGGGGTGCTGAAAGCAAAAGCGCGTGCCGCGCTTCGCTTGATTGATCTCGTCGCGCGAGACGCGCGACTGTTGAATTATTTCTTCTTGCCGGCGATCGGCTTGGCCTTGCCCTTGCGGGTGCGAGCGTTTGTGTGCGTGCGCTGGCCGCGGACCGGCAGCTGCCGGCGATGACGCAGGCCGCGATAGCAGCCAAGATCCATCAGACGCTTGATGTTGATCGCAACCTCGCGGCGCAGATCGCCCTCAACGAGATAGTCGCGGTCGATGGTCTCGCGAATCTGGAGCACTTCCGCGTCGGTAAGCTGGGCCACGCGCCGCTCGGCTGGGATATTGACCTTGGAGCAGATTTCCTCGGCGGTCTTTGGACCGACGCCGTGGATATACTGGAGCGCGATGACGACGCGCTTGTTGGTCGGGATGTTTACGCCTGCAATACGGGCCACTGTTCGCTCCATGTGTTGCGCCGTCGTGCGACGGCGCGCTGAGGCGCGGCGCTGCGGGGCGCCGCATTTAACCCGCGTCCGGTGGAGGCCGGCCCCTGCGGGTTGCATGAACGCAAAAACGGGAGCTCCCGGCGAGCGGGCGCTTCCCTATTTTGGCTGTATGGAGCGGATAACGAGCGTTTACCGAGGAGTCAAGAATAAAAGAGATATTTTTTGACGATCGAAGCAAAAGTTCGAACGAGGCCTGTGCTGGACGGCAAATCAATCCAGCTTTCCCGCTTTCGAATTACCCGAACTTTCGTTGCGCGTCCAAGCCCAATCCAAGACCGACGGCGCCAAAAAGGTCGCCTTCAACGAGTAGCGCTCGCGGCGTGCGAGCCGTCACCACGTCTCGCACGGCCGGGATCGCCGTGGAGCCGCCTGTGAGGAACACGGCGTCAATGCGCTCTCCGCTCAGTCCCGAGGCGCGGAGCGTATCCTCAAGACAGCGGGTCAACGCGCCAAGCCTCTCGTAGATGGCCTGATGCAAAATGCGGGGATTCACATCCACGACAAAGTCCCGCTCAATCTCGGCAAGGTCAATGATCGCGCTGTCTTGCGTCGAGAGCTCGATCTTGGCGGCTTCCACGGCGAGCGCGATCGAATGACCTCGGCGGCTTTCGATCACTGCGATAAGTCGTTCAATCAAATCCGGCGACAGCGAGTGTCGCAGCAGACTTTGCAGTTCTCGTGCGACCGCCGGCTTGTAGAGCAGATTGATCCGATGCCACGTGGAGAGATCGACAAAAAAGCTGTTAGGAACCGGAAGAATCTTGGTCCCGAAGTCGCCACGCCTTTCAGAATTGAGACCAAGCAGCGGCATCACCGCGCGCAGGCTGAGCAGGCGATCGATGTCCGTCCCGCCAATGTGAACGCCCTTATTGGCGAGCACGTCCCGGCTGCGATCCTCCCGGGCACGACCTTCGGGCGAGACGCGCACGATGGAAAAATCGGACGTGCCGCCGCCAATGTCGGCGATCAGGGCAAATTGCTCGTGCTCGACATTCTGCTCATAGGCGAGCGCTGCGGCGATAGGCTCATATTGGAACGCAATTTCGCGAAATCCTTGCGCGCGTGCAATTTCTTCCAGCGCGTCGCGCGCGTTTCGATCCGCTTCCGGATTGTCGTCGACAAAATGCACGGGTCGTCCCAACACAACGCGCTCCACCGCGTCGCCTGCCACGGAGTCGGCGGCCGATTTGAGCCGACCAAGAATTAAGCCAATAATTTCTTTGAATGAATAGACGCGCGACTTGATACGGGTCGTCTCGTCCATCAAGCTCCCGCCGAGAACAGACTTGAGGCTGCGCATCAAGCGACCCTCGGCGCCGTCGACATAGCGTTCCAGAGCGGCGCGGCCGAATGAAACCGATCCATCGTTAAAGTCGAAAAAAATCGAACTTGGCAGCGTCTTGTTTTCGCCTTCGACGGCGACAAGCTCTATGCGGCGATTGATCCGGCATGCGACGGTGGAATTCGACGTGCCGAAATCCAGCCCGCAAAAATGCGTTGCGCCCATTTTTGGAGCCGTTTCGCTTCAAAGAACGGATAGACGAAGATCGGGCGCGAACTCAGCCGCCAATGGCGTTGTCGATCGCCAAGGTTACGTCATCGATCGGCGCCATGCCATCCACCTGCTTCAGGTCGCCTTTTTGGGCGTAATAAGCGGATACGGGGGCTGTCAGCTTGCGATACGCGTCAAGCCTCGTCTTCAGACTTTCAGGATTGTCGTCGGCGCGGACCACGCCCCCGGCTTTCAGCGTCTCGCGAACCCGGCTCTCGACCCGCTTCAGCAACTCATTTTCGTCGACAACCAGTTCGACCACGGCGTCGAGCTTCATGTTTCGCTTAGTCAGCAGTGTGTCGAGCGTCCGGGCTTGCGCCACCGTGCGTGGAAAACCGTCCAGAATGAAGCCATGCGCCGCGTCCGCGGCGCCTATGCGCTGGTCAATGAGATCAATCACCAGTTGATCCGGAACCAGTTCGCCCCGATTCATGATTTCCTTGGCCTCAGCCCCTAGCGGCGTTCCAGCGGTCACAGCCGCGCGCAACATATCCCCGGTCGAAAGCTGTACAATATTGTGTTTAGCAAGGAGCCGGGTAGCCTGAGTCCCCTTGCCCGCGCCTGGAGCGCCAAGCAGAACGAGCCTCATTTTGCGCGCTTTCCGCGAAGCTTCGTTTTGCGGATCAATCCTTCATATTGCCCGGCCTGCAGATGCCCATGAATCTGGGCTACCGTGTCCATCGTCACGCTAACGACGATGAGCAACGACGTGCCGCCAAAGTAGAACGGCAGGTTGGCGTAGGAGATCAGCGCTTCCGGCAGCAGGCAGATCAGCGCGAGATAAGCGGCGCCGAGCACCGTAATGCGCATCAGGATCGTGTCGATTTCCTTGGCGGTGCGCTCGCCGGGACGAATGCCGAGCAGGAAGCCGCCGTGCTTTTTCAGATTATCGGCCGTTTCCGTCGGGTTGAACACTATAGCCGTATAAAAAAAGGCGAAAAACACGATCATGCCGACATAGGCGAGCATATACAGCGGACGACCATGGCCGAAATAGGCGGAGATCGTCGCGAAAATGCTGTCGGTGCCCTGCGTCTGATAGAAATTGGCCACTGTCGTGGGCAGCAGCAGCAGGGACGACGCGAAGATCGGCGGAATGACGCCCGACGTGTTGAGCTTGAGCGGAAGGAAGGAGCTCTGTCCCTCGTAAACGCGATTGCCGTGTTGCCGTTTGGGATAGGTGATCAGCAGCCTGCGTTGAGCGCGCTCCATGAACACGATGAAGCCGACGACCACGAACGACATGATGATGACGCCAAGAATCAATCCTGTGGAAATGGCGCCTTGACGTCCAAGCTCCAGGGTCGAAACGATGGCTGACGGGAATGCGGCGACGATGCCTGCGAAGATGATAAGGGAGGAACCGTTGCCGATGCCGCGCGATGTGATCTGTTCGCCCAGCCACATCAGGAACATGGTGCCGCCGACCAGCGTCACCACCGTGGTGAGGCGAAAGAACAGGCCTGGTTCCGTCACCACCCCCTGCTGCCCCTCAAGGCCCATAGCCATGCCATAAGCCTGGAAGGTCGCGAGGATTACAGTCAGATATCGCGTGTACTGGTTGAGGACCTTGCGGCCCTGTTCGCCTTCCTTCTTCACCGCTTCAAGCGACGGAATCACGCTTGTAAGCAGCTGAATGATGATCGAGGCGGAGATGTAGGGCATGATGTTCAGGGCGAAGATGGCGCGCCGCTGCACGGCGCCGCCCGCGAACATGTTGAAGAGCTCCAGAACGCCCTTGGACTGACCGAAGAAGCTTTTGGCGAAGGCTTCGGGATCGATGCCGGGCAGGGGAATATACGTGCCCAGACGATAGACCACTAACGCAGCCAGAGTGAACCAGATGCGCTTTTTCAGCTCTTCGGCCTTGCCGAAGCTGGAGAGATTGACGTTGGCCGCGAGCTGTTCGGCTGCCGATGCCATGGACGAACTCCCCTTCTTCCATAAGTCCGTCGCGGCACACGGCCGACGCGGCGCTTCTTATTTTGTTTGGACGCCTCGAACTCGTTGCAATGAGGCGACTGAGCCACCTATCGCAATTTGAGTGCGATGAAAATAAGCAATGCGACCGCCCCCGCAAGGGCGGTCGCATTTCTTTTACTTTATTCGGCGGCGGCGGCGAGCAGTTTCACGGAACCGCCCGCGCCCTCGATCGCCGCGACAGCGGATTTGGACGCCGCAGCCACTTCGAAGGTCAGCTTCGTCGTTATCGCGCCCTGGCCGAGTATCTTCACGCCGTCGCGCGGCTTGGAGATGATTCCGGCTGCGATCAACGATTCGTTCGTGACAGGCGTCGCGGCCGCGAGCTTGCCCGAGTCGACGGCCTGCTGGATGCGCCCGATGTTGACCTCATTATAGTCATGCGAGAACGGGTTGTAGAACCCGCGCTTCGGAAGCCGGCGATGCAGCGGCATCTGACCGCCTTCGAAGCCTTTGACGGCGACGCCGGTGCGGGCCTTCTGGCCCTTCACGCCGCGGCCCCCGGTCTTGCCTTTGCCGGAGCCGATGCCGCGACCAACGCGCATGCGATTCTTGCTGGCGCCAGGATTGTCGGAGAGATCGTTGAGTTTCACCATTGCCCCGCCCTCACTTCCCGTCGACGATTTTGACGAGATGCGCCACTTTGGCGATCAGCCCGCGCACGGCCGGGGTGTCCTCGAGAGTCCGGCGACGGCCGATCCCCTTGAGGCCCAAACCGATGAGAGTCTTGCGTTGCAGATCCGGACGGCCAATGGCGCTACCGATCTGCTCGACCGTGATGGTTTTGGATGTCGTCATGTCGATCTCCCCACTCACGAGTTCGACGGATTCGGCGTCGACGCCCTGACGGCGCGACTGCAAGGACGAAACCTTCAGCGTGCGACGAGCGGCCACGGCGCGGGGCGAATCTTCACGCTCAAGCGCGTCGAACGTCGCGCGGATCATGTTGTAAGGATTCGAAGAGCCCTGGCTCTTGGCGACAACGTCGTGCACGCCGAGCGTTTCGAATACGGCGCGCATCGGACCGCCGGCGATGATGCCGGTGCCGGGAGGCGCTGCGCGCAGAACGACGCGGCCGGCGCCATGACGACCGTTGACGTCGTGATGCAACGTGCGGCCTTCGCGCAGCGGCACGCGGATCAATCCACGCTTGGCGGCTTCCGTGGCCTTGCGGATCGCTTCGGGAACTTCGCGCGCCTTGCCATGTCCAAAACCGACGCGGCCCTTTTGGTCGCCGACGACAACGAGAGCCGCGAAGCCGAAGCGTCGGCCGCCCTTAACCACTTTAGCGACGCGATTGATGTGGACCAGACGGTCCACGAACTCGCTATCGCGCTCTTCACGATCGCGACCGCGACCGCCTTCTGATTCACGCGCCATTTTGCTTTCCGTCACTTACGCGGCCGAAAAGGCCGCTCGCTTCGAGGTGATCCAAAACGCGACTGGCCCCCTGCGAGGCCAATCGCGCTCCAGCGATGTTAGAATTCCAGACCGCCTTCACGCGCGCCGTCTGCGAGAGCCTTCACGCGCCCGTGATACATATAGGCTCCGCGGTCGAACACCACGGTCTTTATGCCCTGAGCGACGGCGCGTTCGGCAAGGAGCCTGCCCACGACCTTCGCGGCGTCGACATTCGCTCCAGACTTGAGGCTGTCGCGATTCGCCTTTTCCAGCGAAGACGCGGCGACCACGGTCACGCCCTTTTCGTCGTCGATGATCTGAGCATAGATCTGCTTCGAAGAGCGGAAAACCGACAGGCGCGGGCGCCCATAGGCGCGCGCGCGAATTGCACGGCGCACCCGCTCCTTGCGGCGAGTTTCGAGTTGAACATCCCTGGCCATGACGGCGATCCTTACTTCTTCTTGCCTTCCTTACGGAAGATAAACTCATTGGCGTATTTCACGCCCTTGCCCTTATAGGGCTCGGGTCCGCGCAAGGCGCGGATTTCGGCCGCTATCTGGCCGATCTGGCGCTTGTCGATGCCGCTGATGGTGATTTCCGTCGGCTTGGGCGTGGT
This sequence comes from uncultured Alphaproteobacteria bacterium, assembly GCA_963697595.1. Lineage (GTDB taxonomy): Bacteria > Pseudomonadota > Alphaproteobacteria > Rhizobiales > Beijerinckiaceae > Methylocystis. Next base: position 217,978 of record CAVOON010000001.1, read on the forward strand.
GATGGTCACGCCAGCCGGAATCGGGTAGTTCACATCATGCGAGTAACCGAGCGCAAGTTGCAGGTTCTTGCCCTGGATCGCGGCGCGATAACCAACGCCGGTTATTTCAAGCTTCTTTTCAAAACCCGTAGTTACGCCGAGCACGATATTGTTGACCTGAGCGCGGGACGTGCCCCAAAGCGCGCGGGCGCGCTTGGTTTCGTTGCGCGGATCGACCTTGATCGCATTGTCCTGGTAGACGACCGAGACGTCCTCGGGAACCAGAAATTCGAGCTGGCCTTTGGCGCCCTTGACCGAAACGAGCTGGCCGTCGACCTTGGCGGTGACGCCGGCCGGCACGACGACGGGCTTCTTGCCGATACGAGACATGATTACATTCCTGTATGGTGGGCTTGGCGCAGGATCAGAAGACCTTGCACAAAACCTCGCCGCCGACGTTGTTCTCACGGGCCGCGTGATCGGCCATAACGCCCTTGGGCGTTGAAACGATAGTGACGCCGAGACCGTTGGCGACGCGCGGAACGCTGTTGACGTCCGCATAAACCCGCCGACCGGGACGCGACACGCGTTCGATCTGCTTGATCACCGGTTGCCCGTCGAAATATTTAAGTTCGACTTCGAATTCCGTGCGGCCATTGCCGAAATCGGTGGTCGAGTAACCGCGGATATAGCCTTCGTCCTTCAGCACGTCGAGAACATGCGCGCGCAGCTTGGAGCCAGGCGTAGACACCTTCTCCTTACGACGCATCTGCGCATTTCTGATACGGGTGAGCAAATCGCCCAACGGATCGTTGATCGCCATTTTGCCGCTCCCCTTACCAGCTGGACTTCACGAGGCCGGGCACGAGGCCACGGGAACCAAGCTCACGCAATGCAATGCGCGACATCTTCAATTTGCGATAGAAAGCACGCGGACGTCCGGAGATTTCGCAACGGTTGCGCACGCGATTCGGCGCAGAATTACGGGGAAGTTCAGCGAGTTTCAGACGCGCTTCGAACCGCTCTTCGGCAGTCAGAGTTTCGTCAGCCGCCGCAGTCTTCAAGCGTATCCGGCGTCCGGCGAGCGCTTTTACGAGCTTCACCTTCCGCTTATTGTTTTCTATCGCGCTTTTTTTGGCCATTTGGTCTTGCCTTTTCGGTTACCGCGTTTGAGGCTTGTCGCCTCACTGCCGGAACGGGAAATTAAACGCCTTCAGCAGGGCGCGCGCCTCTTCGTCGGTCTTCGCCGTCGTGCAGACGATTACGTCCATGCCGAGAATGGATTCGGCCTTGTCGTAGTCGATTTCCGGGAACACGATGTGCTCCTTGATGCCGAGCGCAAAATTGCCGCGCCCGTCAAAGGACTTCGGATTGAGGCCGCGGAAATCGCGAACGCGCGGCAGCGCAATCGTGATCAACCGGTCGAGAAATTCATACATGCGTGTCTTGCGCAAGGTCACCTTGGCGCCGATCGGCATGTTTTCCCGAACCTTGAAGGTCGAAATAGCGAGACGAGCCCGGGTGATCACGGGCTTCTGACCGGCGATCAAAGCAAGATCTCCGGCTGCAGAGGTGACCTTCTTGGTGTCGTTCACCGCTTCGCCCACGCCCATGTTGAGCACGATCTTATCGATGACCGGCACTTCGAGCGGATTCTTGTAGCCGAACTGCTTGGTCATTTCGGCGCGAACCACTTCTTCGAAGTGTTGCTTCATGCGCGGCGTGTAAGGTCCCGTCGGAGCTTCAGCCTTCGGCTTTCCCTTCAACGGCGCGTCAGCATGCTCGCTCGCCGTGTCCACGGCGGGCGCGGCCTTGCTTTTGGCGGCCTTCTTGGTGTCAGCGGCGCCGGAGCCCTTGGCGGGCTTGTCCGCGCTCTTGGCGGCCTTCGGCTTCTTTTCCTCAGCCATCGATCTGTTCTCCCGAACGCTTGGCGACGCGAACCTTGCGGCCGTCATCGAGAATCTTGAATCCGACGCGAGTCGGCTTGCCGTCCTTTGGATCGGCGATCGCGAGATTGGACAGATCGAGCGGCGCCGATTTTGTAATGATGCCGGCTTCACGGTCCTTGGTCTGGCGCTGGTGACGCTTCACCTGATTGACGCCTTCGACGATCGCGCGGCCTTCGCGCGGGTCTACCTTGATCACCTCGCCGGTGCGGCCCTTGTCGCGGCCCACGAGAACGACGACCTTATCGCCTTTCTTGATCTTGGCGGCCATTACAGCACCTCCGGCGCAAGCGAGATGATCTTCATGTGATTTTTGGCGCGCAGTTCGCGCGGAACCGGTCCGAAAATACGCGTGCCGATCGGTTCCTTCTGATTGTTGATCAGCACCGCGGCGTTCGAGTCGAATCTGATCGTCGAACCGTCGGCGCGCTTGATGTCCTTTGCGGTGCGGACCACAACGGCCTTCAGCACGTCGCCTTTTTTGACGCGGCCGCGCGGAATCGCTTCCTTGATGGAGACGACGATGATATCGCCGACGCCCGCGTATTTGCGCTTAGAACCGCCCAGCACCTTGATGCACATGACCCGGCGCGCGCCGGAGTTGTCGGCGACATCGAGATTTGTCTGCATCTGAATCATGGCTTACCCGCCTCTTCTATCCGGTCTGGTTTCGGCGCCAGCGCCAACTTCGTCCGGAACTTTCCCTTACGCCCGCAGCCGTCAAGCCTTGGGAGCGTTTTCCACGACGCGCCAGCGCTTAAGTCTGGATATCGGCGCGGTCTCTTCGATCGTCACCGCATCGCCGACCTTGAAGGAGCCGGCCTCGTCATGCGCATGATAATTCTTCGTGCGACGCACCGTTTTCTGAAACAGCGGATGAGTGAAGCGGCGCTCGACTTTCACCACAACGGTCTTGTTCTGCTTGTCGCTGACGACAACGCCTTGGAGAATTCGCTTCGGCATGGCGGCCCACTCAACCTTGCTGCTGGTCGCGCTTCAGCGCGGCGATTGTTTTCACTCGGGCGATTTCGCGTCTGACGACGCGCACCCGCGATGTGTTCTCAAGCTGCCCGGAGGCGCGCTGGAAGCGCAGATTGAACTGCTCCTTCTTCAGCTTGAGGACCTCATCGTTCAATTGATCTTCGGAAAGCGCGCGAAGATCGGACAAATGCTGCTTAGCTTTCATAATGTCAAATCCTCACTCGGCGATACGCTCGATAAAGCGCGTCTTGATCGGCAGTTTGGCGGCCGCAAGCGTAAGAGCTTCACGCGCCAGCGGCGCCGGCACGCCATCGATTTCGAACATGATGCGGCCCGGAGCGACGCGCACCGCCCATAGTTCCGGCGCGCCCTTGCCCTTGCCCATACGCACTTCGGTCGGCTTCTTGGAGATCGGCACGTCCGGGAAGATGCGAATCCATACGCGCCCTGCGCGCTTCATGTGACGCGTCATTGCGCGGCGCGCAGCCTCGATCTGGCGCGCGGTAATGCGCTCCGGCTCCAGGGCTTTCAAGCCGAACTGTCCGAAGTTCAGCGAGAAACCGCCTTTGGCGGCGCCGTGGATGCGGCCTTTGAAGGCCTTGCGGAACTTCGTGCGTTTGGGTTGCAACATGATGTCGAACTCTCGAATGCGGCTTTATCGCCCGCGCCTCAAATCAGCGTGCGCAAGCTCTATGTCAGTTTTGGGCGTTACGCGGCGTCGCGCGGTTCGCGACGCCTGCCGCGATCGCGATCGCGATCTCTTTCGCCGTGGTGGTGGTCGCCGCCGCCCGCCGATTGTTCGGCGAAGCGCTTATCCTGCGCCATCGGATCGTGTTCAAGGATTTCGCCCTTGAAAATCCAAACCTTAATGCCGCAAGCGCCGTAGGCGGTATGTGCTGTCGCAACGCCGTAGTCAACGTCGGCGCGCAAGGTATGCAACGGAACCCGGCCTTCGCGATACCACTCGAGGCGAGCGATTTCGGCGCCGCCGAGACGCCCCGAGCAGTTGATGCGGATGCCCTGGGCGCCAAGACGCATGGCCGATTGCACGGCCCGCTTCATGGCGCGACGGAACGCCACGCGGCGCTCCAGCTGCTGGGCGATCGAGTCCGCCACGAGGGTCGCCTCGATCTCCGGCTTGCGGATCTCGACAATGTTGATCACCACTTCGCTGCCCGTCAACTTGCCGACGAGCTTGCGAATCTTGTCGATGTCCGCGCCCTTTTTGCCGATCACCACACCCGGACGGGCCGAGTAAATCGTGACGCGGCATTTTTTATGCGGGCGCTCGATCACAATGCGTGAAACCGCCGCCTGCTTCAGCGTCTTGGAGACAGCTTCGCGAATGGCGATGTCTTCGTGCAGGAGCTTGGCGTATTCGCCCTTGGACGCGAACCAGCGCGAGTCCCAGGTGCGGTTGACGCCAAGGCGCAGCCCGATCGGATTGACCTTCTGACCCATAGGGGTGCTCCTTTAAGCCTGCGCCTGCGCTTCGACTTCGCGCACGATAATCGTAAGATTCGAGAAGGGCTTCTCGACGCGGCTCGCGCGGCCGCGAGCTCTGGCGTGGAACCGCTTCATCACAAGGGCCTTGCCGACAAAAGCCTGCGCGACGACGAGATCGTCAACATCGAGCCCATGGTTGTTTTCGGCGTTGGCGATCGCGCTCTCCAGAGTCTTTTTAACGTCCAGAGCGCTCCGCTTGCGTGAAAACTGCAGTTCGGCGAGGGCGCGTTCGACCTTCTTGCCGCGAATGAGCTGGGCGAGAAGATTTAGCTTTTGCGGAGACACGCGCAGCATGCGCGCGACCGCCTTTGCCTCGTTTTCCGCGATCCGGGCCGGGTTATTGGGCTTCGACATCGGCTTTAGCCTCTCTTCGACTTCTTGTCCGCCGCGTGACCATGGAAGGTGCGCGTCGGAGCGAATTCGCCGAACTTGTGACCGATCATGTCTTCCGTGACATTGACGGGAATATGCTTGTGCCCGTTGTGGACGCCAAAAGTAAGGCCCACGAACTGCGGCAGTATGGTGGAGCGACGGCTCCACATCTTGATGACTTCCGAACGACCCGTTCCGCGTGAAGCATCCGCTTTCTTGAGCAGATAGCCGTCGACGAACGGGCCTTTCCAAATAGAGCGAGCCATGGATCAGCCCTTCTTCTTGCGGGCGTGCCGCGAGGACACGATGAAACGATCGGTCGATTTATTGCTGCGAGTCTTCTTGCCCTTGGTCGGCTTGCCCCACGGAGTGACGGGATGCCGACCGCCGGAAGTGCGGCCTTCGCCGCCGCCGTGCGGATGGTCTATCGGGTTCATTGTCACGCCGCGATTGTGCGGACGACGACCCAACCAGCGAGAACGCCCCGCTTTTGCGACGGAGGTGTTCATATGATCGGGATTCGACACCGAACCAATGGTTGCGAAGCACTGGCCGTGCACCAGACGCTGCTCGCCCGAATTCAGGCGCACGATCACATATCCCTGATCACGGCCGACGATCTGCGCATAAGTGCCCGCGGACCTTGCGATGGCGCCACCCTTGCCGATTTTCATCTCGACATTGTGCACGATCGTGCCGACCGGAATATTGGCGGCAGGCATTGCGTTGCCCGGCTTTACGTCAACCTGCTGGCCCGAAACGACCTCATCGCCGACCGAAAGCCGGTGGGGCGCAAGAATGTAGGCAAGCTCTCCGTCGGTATATCGGATCAGCGCGATGAAGGCGGTGCGGTTCGGATCATATTCAATCCGCTCAACCTTCGCCGGCACGTCGAGTTTGCGACGCTTGAAGTCGACGATGCGATAGGTTTGCTTGTGACCGCCGCCACGGAAACGCACGGTAATGCGTCCGTTGTTGTTACGGCCGCCCTTGGAGGACTGACCTTCGGTCAGTGTCTTGACGGGCTTGCCCTTATAAAGATCTTTACGGTCAACGATCACGAGCTGGCGAAGGCTCGGCGTGACCGGCTTGAATGTCTTCAGCGCCATGTTCTTGTCCTCGAGCCTTCCCTTAGAGTCCCGTCGTCACGTCGATCTTGTGGCCTTCGGCCAGCGTCACGACTGCTTTCTTGAAGTCGCTCTGCTTGCCGCGCACGCCTCGGAACGCCTTGACCTTGCCCTTGCGGACGAGCGTGTTGACGCCGTTGACTTTAACGTCGAACAGGCCTTCGACCGCGGCTTTGATCTGCGGCTTGGTCGCGGTACGAGCGACCTTGAACACGACCTGATTGTTCTCGGCGGCCAACGTCGCCTTTTCGGTAATGACCGGCGCGACGATGATATCGTAATGGCGAGGATCCTTGCTCATTTCAGCCGCGCCTCCAGCGCATCGACCGCAGAGCGGGTCAGAACCAGCTTCTCGCGACGGATAATGTCGTAAACATTGACGCCCTCGACCGGCAACACGTCGATCAGCGGGATATTGCGCGCCGCCAGAGCGAAGTTGGTCTGCGGCGCGGCGCCGTCGATGATAAGTGCGCTGGAAAGCCCGGTCTTAACAAAACCCGCTTTCAGCACTTTTGTTTTGGGCTCGGCGAGCTGGGCGTTTTCCCAGATCACGATAGCGCCGTCCTTGGCCTTGGCCGAAAGAGCGTGACGCAGCGCGAGGGCCTTGACCTTCTTGGTGAGGTCGTGCTCGTGGCTGCGCACCTGCGGACCGAACGCCCGACCGCCGCCGCGAAACTGCGGAACGCGAGCAGAGCCATGACGGGCGCCGCCTGTGCCCTTTTGCTTATACATCTTTTTGCCGGTCCGCCAGATCGCCGCGCGATTCTTCACGGCGTGCGTTCCCGCTCTGCGCTTGGCGAGCTGCCAGCGAATAATGCGGAAGATCAGATCCTCGCGCGGCTCAAGACCAAAAATTTCATCGGAGAGTTCGATCGAACCGGCCGTCTGACCGTCGAACGACGTAACGTCGATCTTCACGGCTCAGTCCTCCTTCTTTTCTTCTTGCGAAGCGGGAGCATCGGACAGGCGGAACTTGCCTGGCTTGGGAGCATCCGCCGGAAGCGCGCGCTTCACTGCGTCGCGCACGAAAATCCAGCCGCCGGCATGACCGGGGACAGCGCCCTCGACCAGCACGAGGCCGCGGGACACATCGGTTTTCACGACGCGCAGGTTTTGGGTCGTTACGCGGTCCGTGCCCATATGGCCGGCCATTTTCTTGTTCTTGAAGGTCTTGCCCGGGTCCTGACGGCCACCGGTCGAACCATGCGAACGATGCGACACCGAAACGCCGTGAGTGGCGCGCAGACCGCCGAAGTTCCAACGCTTCATAGGACCGGCGAAGCCCTTGCCGATGGTCGTTCCCGTCACGTCGACAAACTGACCGACCACGAAATGGTCCGCCGTTATTTCTGCGCCGACAGGCAGCAGGTCGGCCTCTTCGACACGGAACTCGGCGAGCTTCATTTTCGGCTCGACCTTCGCCACCGCGAAACGACCACGCTCGGCCTTGGAGACATTCTTAACCTTTGCGTGGCCGATGCCGAGCTGCACGGCGGTGTAGCCGTTCTGCTCCTGAGTCCGGTGCGCGACGACTTGGCAGCCGTCGAGCTTGAGAACCGTGACCGGCACATGTTCGCCCGCATCGGTGAAGATGCGGGTCATTCCGACCTTTTGCGCGATGACGCCCGACCGCATGATCCAAATCCTTCGCTGGGCGCGCTGCGATTAGAGCGCCGCCCGAGTTCCTAAAGTATCTTAGAGCTTGATCTCGACGTCGACGCCCGCAGCCAGATCGAGCTTCATCAGCGCGTCCACGGTTTGCGGGGTCGGATCCACGATGTCGAGAACCCGCTTATGCGTTCTGATTTCAAACTGCTCACGCGACTTCTTGTCGATATGGGGCGAGCGGTTCACCGTAAACTTCTCGATCTTCGTCGGCAGCGGTATCGGCCCCCGAACTTGGGCTCCGGTGCGCTTCGCCGTCGAAACGATCTCTTTCGTCGACGTATCGAGAATCCGGTGATCGAATGCCTTCAGGCGAATCCGGATGTTCTGACCGTTCATTGTCTTTAATCCTCTAGGACCGCGAGCGTATCAGCCCGCCCTTGGATCGCGCGTTCGTCACGACGCGCAACTTTGCTCTTGAAAGCGGGGCCGATGAGCCCCGCGGTCCAGATTCAGCCAAAATTACTCGATGATGCTGGCGACGACGCCGGCTCCGACCGTTCGGCCGCCTTCGCGGATGGCGAAGCGCAGCTTCTCCTCCATGGCGATCGGAACGATCAGCGCCACTTCCATCGCCACATTGTCGCCCGGCATCACCATCTCGACGCCCTCGGGAAGCGTCACGATGCCGGTCACGTCCGTCGTGCGGAAGTAGAATTGCGGACGATAGTTGGTGAAAAACGGCGTGTGACGGCCGCCCTCTTCCTTCGTCAGAATATAGGCCTCGGCCTTGAACTTGGTGTGCGGCTTCACCGAACCCGGCTTGCACAGCACCTGGCCGCGCTCCACGTCCTCGCGCTTGGTGCCGCGCAGCAGGCAGCCAACGTTGTCGCCAGCCTCGCCCTGATCCAGCAGCTTGCGGAACATTTCCACGCCCGTCACCGTCGACTTCACCGTCGGACGGATGCCGACGATCTCGACTTCCTCGCCAACCTTGATGATGCCGCGCTCGATACGGCCCGTCACCACCGTGCCGCGGCCCGAAATCGAGAACACGTCCTCAACCGGCATCAGGAACGGCTGATCCTTCGGACGCTCCGGCTGCGGAATATATTCGTCCACTTCCGCCATCAGCTTCAGGATCGCGTCATGGCCGATCTCCGGGGTCTTGTTCTCCAGAGCCGCCAGCGCCGAACCCTTGACGATCGGAATATCGTCGCCCGGGAACTCATACTTGCTGAAGCAGTTCGCGAACTTCCAGCTCGACCAGCTCCAGAAGCTCCGGATCGTCGACCATGTCGACCTTGTTCAGGAACACCACCAGCGCCGGAACGCCGACCTGGCGCGCCAGCAGAATGTGCTCGCGGGTCTGCGGCATCGGGCCGTCCGCCGCCGACACCACCAGGATCGCGCCGTCCATCTGCGCCGCGCCGGTGATCATGTTCTTCACATAGTCGGCGTGGCCGGGGCAGTCGACGTGCGCGTAATGGCGGTTCGCCGTCTCATATTCCACATGCGCCGTCGAAATGGTGATCCCGCGCGCGCGCTCTTCGGGAGCCTTGTCGATCTGGTCATAGGCCGTGAAGGTCGCCCCGCCCGAACTCAGCCAGAACCTTGGTGATCGCCGCAGTCAACGACGTCTTGCCATGGTCAACGTGACCAATCGTCCCGATGTTGCAATGCGGCTTGTTGCGTGAGAACTTTTCCTTGGCCATGGCCAGTCTCCTTGGTCTTTCCTAAAACCCAGCGCGATCTACGTTCAGGCGAATTTCGCCTGAACCTTCTTCGACTCGCCCTCGGGCACCTGTTCATAGTGATCAAATTGCATCGTGTAGTTGGCGCGACCTTGCGTGAAGGAGCGCAACTGATTGACGTAACCGAACATATTCGCGAGCGGCACCATCGCGTCGATAACCACCGCGTTGGCGCGCATGTCCTGGCCCTGAATCTGACCACGGCGAGAATTGAGATCGCCGATGACCGAGCCGGTGTATTCTTCCGGCGTCACCACCTCGACCTTCATGATCGGCTCCAGGAGAACCGAACCGCCCTTTTGCAGGGCTTCTCTGGTCGCAGCGCGGGAAGCGATTTCGAAAGCGAGCACCGAGGAGTCGACGTCGTGGAACGCGCCGTCGAACAGCGTCGCCTTGAGGTCGACCACCGGGAAGCCGGCGAGAATGCCCGAGCCCATGACAGAGGCGATCCCCTTTTCGACGCCGGGGATATACTCTTTCGGCACGGCGCCGCCGACAATGCTGCTCTCGAACACATTGCCGCCACCGGCCTCGTTGGGCTCGAACACGATTTTCACGCGCGCGAACTGACCCGTGCCGCCGGTCTGCTTCTTATGGGTGTAGTCAATTTCGGTCTTGCGCGAGAGACGCTCGCGATAGGCCACCTGCGGCGCGCCGATATTGGCGTCGACCTTGTAGGTGCGGCGCAGAATATCGACCTTGATGTCGAGATGCAGTTCGCCCATCCCCTTGAGAATGGTCTGGCCGCTTTCCTGGTCGGTCGAAACGCGGAAGGAAGGATCCTCCGCCGCAAGCTTCGACAGCGCAATGCCGAGCTTTTCCTGATCGGCCTTGGACTTCGGCTCGATCGCAATCTCGATGACCGGCTCCGGGAATTCCATGCGCTCCAGAATGACGGCCTTCTGCGTGTCGCAGAGGGTGTCGCCGGTGCGGGTGTCCTTGAGGCCGGCAAGCGCAACGATGTCGCCGGAAAAAGCTTCCTTGATGTCTTCGCGGTTATTGGCATGCATCAGCAGCATGCGGCCGACGCGCTCCTTGCGGTCCTTGGTCGAATTCAGCACGGTCGTGCCGGATTCGATCTTGCCCGAATAGACGCGGCAGAAGGTGATGGTGCCGACGAAGGGATCGTCCATGATCTTGAAGGCGAGCATGGAGAAAGGCTCGTCGTCCGACGGATTGCGGACCATTTCCGCGCCCGTGTCCATGTCCACGCCCTTGATCGCCTCGCGATCGACCGGCGAAGGCAGATAATGCACAACGGCGTCGAGAAGGGGCTGCACGCCCTTGTTCTTGAATGCGGAGCCGCAGAACACCGGCACGAAGGCCACGCGACGCACGGCGAGACGGATCAGGCGATGCAACGTCTCTTCGTCGGGCTCGGTCCCGTCGAGATAGGCAGCCATCGCCTCGTCATCGAGTTCGACCGCCGCTTCGATGAGGTGGGTGCGATATTCCTTTGCCTGCTCAAGCAGCTCGGCCGGAATTTCCTCGTCGTGATACTTCGCGCCAAGACCTTCGTCTTCCCAGACGACCGCCTTCATGCGCACGAGGTCGATAATGCCTTTGAAGTTGCTCTCGGAGCCGATCGGAAGCTGGGCGCAGATCGGACGGCCGCCGACGCGCGTGTGGATCTCTTCCACGCAACGGAAGAAGTCGGCGCCGATCTTGTCCATCTTGTTGACGAAGACGATGCGCGGCACATGGTATTTGTCCGCCTGGCGCCAGACCGTCTCGGTTTGCGGCTCAACGCCCTGGTTGCCGTCGAGCACGCAAACCGCGCCATCGAGCACGCGCAGGGAACGCTCGACTTCAATGGTGAAATCGACGTGGCCGGGCGTGTCGATGATGTTCAGGCGCTTGCCGTTCCAGATCGTGGTGGTGGCGGCCGAGGTGATGGTGATGCCGCGTTCCTGCTCCTGCTCCATCCAGTCCATCGTCGCGGCGCCTTCATGCACCTCGCCGATTTTGTGGCTCTTGCCGGAATAGTAGAGGATGCGCTCGGTCGTCGTCGTCTTGCCCGCGTCGATGTGGGCCATGATGCCGAAGTTGCGATAGTCCTCGATCGGATGAGAGCGGGGCATTGGATCGTCCTCGATGGGGCGGAAAAACAGTTACCAGCGATAGTGCGAGAACGCGCGATTGGCTTCCGCCATGCGATGCGTGTCTTCGCGTTTCTTCACGGCTGCGCCGCGATTGTTGGAAGCGTCCAGCAGCTCGGCTGAAAGACGATCCACCATGGTCTTGTCGTTGCGGTCGCGCGCGGCGTTGATGATCCAGCGGATCGCCAAAGCCTGACGGCGCTCGTTGCGAACCTCGACCGGCACCTGATAGGTGGCGCCGCCGACGCGACGGGACCGCACTTCGATCGCAGGCGCCACATTGTCGAGGGCGCTCTTGAAGACGCCGAGCGGATCGCTCTTCGCCTTGGTCTCGATGATGTCGAAGGCGCCGTAGACGATCGCTTCCGCGACCGACTTCTTGCCGTCGTACATGATGGAGTTCATGAATTTTGCGAGAACGAGATCGCCATACTTGGCGTCTTCGATGACTTCCCGCTTTTCCGCTCTGTGACGTCGCGACATCGCCCTGGCTCCTTACTTCGGACGCTTCGCGCCATACTTCGAACGGCGCTGCTTACGGTCCTTGACGCCCTGGGTGTCGAGGACGCCGCGCAAAATGTGATAGCGAACGCCCGGAAGATCCTTGACGCGACCGCCGCGGATCATGACTACCGAGTGTTCCTGGAGGTTATGGCCTTCGCCGGGAATATAGCCGATCACCTCGAAGCCATTGGTGAGACGCACCTTCGCGACCTTGCGGAGAGCCGAGTTCGGCTTCTTCGGAGTCGTCGTATAGACGCGCGTGCAAACGCCGCGCTTCTGCGGGCATGCGGTCATGTGGCGCGACTTCTCGCGGTATGTCTTCGGTTGCCGCGGTTTGCGGATCAACTGGCTGATCGTCGGCATCAAGCTATCCTTCGCTTCGAGCGAATGGTGAATTCGTGTTGTTAAACCCGAGGGCGTCGCATCGGCGGCGCAAACGAGCCGAGCGCGCTCAGTCTCCAGGACCGAGGCGCTCCAAGCGCAGAGGACCCCGGCAGAACCGGGATCATGCCTTCCTGTCCCAGGCCTTTGGGGGCCAGAGTATGATTACCAACTGAATTTGGCGGTCACAGGTAAGGCGACAGCGTTTAGATCCGAAGTATCGCTAACGAGTCGTCGGCGACGGCGTGGAACTACGGCCTGTCGAAAGTGGGCGTGTTCTAGTCGCGAGTGAGCGGCGCGTCAAGCGAAGAGTGCGATGTCAGGGAAGAAAATTCTTGAGAAATTCAATCACCGGCCCCGCGTGCTCGCCAAGCTTTTGCGCGATTTCGTCCCAGCCCTTCACCGCGACGGCCAAATCCTTGCCTTTCAGGAAGGTCGCGTAAATGGCGTTGATCGAACTCGCCACGCCGTAATCATGCGCCTTTCGGGGATCGGGCGCGTCGATCGGATCGGCGCGCGGCGCGAGAACGCCCTCTGGCGGAGGACCTGGCGGCGGCGGTTGTTCCGGCGGCAACTCCCGCTCGACTTTGCTCAGCCCTTCCGAGACCTCCAACTCAAAGACCTCGGGCGAATATTCGCGCACGGTCGCGGCAAAGCCTTCGACCGCGTCTCTCGGCAATGGCGTCGACAGCGCGCCGCTTTTCACGTCTTCGTAAAAGCGACCGACCCCTTCGTAATAGGGGCGCAGGGCGATGGTAAATTCAAGAACGCGATTGAGTCTCTCGGCCAAGTCGCGCGGCAGCGCGGCGGCGTCGTCCTCGAATAGTCCGCGCAAGGTGCGCGCCTCGCAATCGGCCATCAGAAAATTGCCTTCACCGGGCGCTGTGGGCAAATCTTCGAAATAGCGTTCCAGAGATTCCCGATAGGCTCCGCGCACGTTGAATTTTTGCGCGGCCAAATCCGCCACGAGGCGCGACGCCGTCTTGCGGCAGGCGTCGAGACGCTCGCGGTGGTCCTTGTCGCCGCCGGCATGAAGGAAAACCGGCACATTGAGCGGCCCGGCGGTGATCGTGACGCGATGCGCGGCGTTCCAGCCGAAAGTGAAGGGCGCCGAGACGTTTTCGGCGGGCGGCGGTAGTGACCTCCCCGCGATCGCCTCAAGAATCGCTCGCTTTCGCGCTTCGCCCGAGAGACCGATGAGGTTTTTATAAACGACCTGGCTGGCGAGGGCGTTCAGCTTCGTCTCGCGCACCAGAAAGGGAATGATCTTGCGGCGGGCGCCGCCGGTATCGCCCTTATAGGCGGAGGCCCATTCGGCTTGACAATGATCCGAGGCTTCGTAATCGGGAGAAACGACGGCGATCAGGCTTCGCGACGCCGCCAGCCCCCGCTGCATTTCCCGCACGAAATTATGTCCCGCCGCAATGTCCTTGTATTGAGCGAAAGTCGAATGGCCTGCGCCTTCGAGAACGTCGACGATTTCGCGGGCGTCGGCTTCGTTCTCCTTGGCGTAGCTGACGAAGTAATCCCAGGACGACGGGCGCGGCGACTCTTCGCTCAGTCGCTTAATCTCCGCCGCCAGCGCGGCGTTTTGTTCGGCCGGGTCTTTTATGCCCGGGTCGTCGGGGAGGGTTGCGAAGAGGAGTTCGACTGCTTCGGGGACTTCACGGCCCTCCAAGCGCCACTGATACCAGAGGAGCCAAACCCGCCAATGCGTTTGGACTAAAACGCCATGAAAGCCGCGCCAATTCTCATTCGCCCAAGATGGGACGCCGTGCGGCCACAACGTTTCGCCAGCGACGACGCTGGGCGCGAACGATTTGAGCCGATTGGCGTCGGCGGATACGGCGCTCCAAATGTCGGCGGAGGCGGCGTAGGCGGCGGCGCTGTCGACGGCGTAGGCGGCGGCGGCGGCGGCGTAGGCGGCAGCGGCGGCGGCGTAGGCGGCGACGGCGGAGGCGGCGGCGTCGACGGCGTAGGCGGCGGCGGAGGCGGCGGGGGCGGCGGCGTAGGCGGAGGCGGCGGGGGCGGCGCCGTAGGCGGAGGCGTAGGCGGCGCCGTAGGCGGAGGCGTAGGCGGCGGCGGAGGCGGCGACGGCGGCGTCGACGGCGGAGGCGGCGGAGGCGGCGGAACGAAGCTCATTGGCGCGGGTTGGATATTTGGCCGCAACCCGCGCCAATGCGGCAGCCCAAAAACTCGCGAAGGCCAATTCCGCGAATTGTCGCTCCGACAGTCGACCGGCGGAGAGATGCAGCGTCGGCAGCGCCCGCAACGCCGCCCGCGCCGCGATGACGACGCTCGTCTCGCGCGGCTGCGTCTCCAGCCACGCCCTAAGTTTCTCGCTATTCTCGAACTTCAATTCCCCACTCGAAACGTCGCTCATCGAAACCGGTCTCCGCGACCCTCACCATGCGGATTTTAAACGGGCGGCGCAAGGTCGCGCGGCAAGCGCCCTTCCCCGCCCCGCGCCCGCGCGCTATACCTCCTTCATGTCAGCCCCCACCAACCGCAGACCCGCTCAATCCAAGGATGCGCCGCAGGAGCCCTTCAAGCGCGCCGTCGCGGGCGCGATGCGGGCCATGGCGAAATCTCCCGATCTCGACGTAAGCTTTGCGCCCGAGCGCCCTTCCCTCATCTCCACCGAGGAGGGGGCCAAGGCGCGGCTGCCGGAGCCGCCGCGCAAACTCACGCCCAGGGACGCCGCCATTTTACGCGGCTGCGCCGATTCGATGGCGCTGCGCGTCGCCTGCCACAGCGACGCTATTCATCGGCGCTTCTCGCCAGCCACAGTCGAAGGCCGCGCGGCCTTTGACGCGATGGAGCAGGCGCGCGTCGAATCGATTGGCGCCCGCCGCATGACCGGCGTGGCGAGCAACATCTCCGCAATGCTCGACGACCGCTATCAAAGAGCCAACTACGACGCCGTTTCCAGTCGCGAGGACGCGCCGCTCGAAGACGCGCTCGCCCTGATTGCAAGAGAGCGCCTGACCGGACTGGCGCCGCCGCCGCACGCGAAAAAGATCGTCGATCTCTGGCAGGAGTTCATCGAGCAACGCGCCCGCGCGGATCTCGACAGGCTTTCTGGCGCCATTGAGGACCAGCGAGATTTCGCGCGGATCGTTCAACATCTTCTCTCCAGTCTCGACATGTCGGGGCCGGAGCAGAACAACGAAGAAGACAGCGACGAAAACAACGAGGAGCCGCCGCAAAATCCTGATCAGAGCGAGAGCGAGCAGGACGAAAAGGAGGACGCCAAAAGCAAGTCCGAAATGGATACGGCCATGGCGTCCGACGATTCGCAGCAGGACGGCGAGGCTGAATCCGCCGATGCGCCCTATGGCGAATCGCAAGAGGAATCGGACGGCGGCGAGGCCGACGAAGCTTCCGACGCGCGACGTCCCGCCCTGCCGGCGAGCGAGCGCTCGGGCAATGACTACAAGGCCTATACGACCAAATTCGACGAGATGGTGCGCGCCGAGGAGCTTTGCGACGTCGAGGAGCTGGACCGGCTGCGCTCCTACCTCGACAAGCAGCTGCTGCATCTTTCCTCCGTGGTCGGGCGTCTCGCCAATCGGCTGCAGCGCCGGCTCATGGCGCAGCAAAGCCGCTCCTGGGAATTCGATCTCGAAGAAGGAATGCTCGACCCCGCGCGCCTTCCGCGCATCGTTGTCGACCCGCAACAGCCTCTTTCGTTCAAGCGTGAAAAAGATACGGATTTTCGCGACACGGTCGTGACCCTGCTGCTCGACAATTCCGGCTCCATGCGAGGCCGGCCGATCACCGTCGCCGCCACTTGCGCCGACATTCTCGCGCGCACGCTGGAGCGCTGCGGCGTGAAGGTCGAGATTCTCGGCTTCACCACGCGCGCCTGGAAGGGCGGCCAGTCGCGCGAGGCCTGGATCAACGAGGGCAAGAAGCCCAACCCCGGCCGCCTCAACGACATCCGCCACATTATTTACAAGGCCGCCGACGCGCCCTGGCGACGGGCCCGTCGCAATCTCGGCCTGATGATGCGCGAGGGCCTGCTTAAGGAAAACATCGACGGCGAGGCTCTGGATTGGGCGCATCGCCGGCTCATGGCGCGTTCCGAGCAGCGCCGCATTCTGATGATGATCTCGGACGGCGCGCCGGTTGATGATTCAACGCTGTCGGTCAATCCCGGCAATTATCTGGAGCGTCATCTCCGCCAGATAATTCATGACATTGAGACGAAATCTCCCGTGGAGCTTATCGCTATCGGCATTGGTCACGACGTGACGCGCTACTACCGCCGGGCGGTGACCATCGTCGACGCCGAAGAGCTGGGCGGAGCCATGACCGAAAAACTTGCCGAGCTTTTCAGCGAAAAAGCTGCTCCCGCGCCACCAACGCGCAATACGTCGGATCAACGCAGGGAAGCGAAGCGAAAGCCGCTCGCGTCGGCGAGATAAGAAGCTGTTTTCCTTAAATTGCGTATTCTTTTTGAGGCGAAATCATTCGCGCTACTCACCCACCGCCTTGAATTTCGTCGTGTCGACGCGCGAGCGCGGGATCGCGTCAACGTCATTTTTACCGTGAAACCGGTAAATTGAAGTGGTTGTGGGCGTTTTGCATTTACGGTTCTGGGCGACCGTAACGTCGCGGGCCGCCTTCGTCTTGCAGAGTTGAGTTTCCCGCCATCCGGGAGGAATGAGTAATGTTGTTCGCCAGCGTTCGGAAAAACAGCCTCGGTCCACAAGCGGATCGTGTCGCGCCCTCGCAAACCGTGCTCTGCGTCTCAATGATCTGCATTTTGGCGTCCACGCCTTTGCTCGTTTCCGTCATCCTGATGATCTGGGGAGGTTGACTCCAGGGACGCCGAACCTGCACGCCGATCGCGCGGATGACAGGACCTGGAAAAGTCCTGCATACCGCGTCAGGAGGCTTCGCCGATCGGCCATTCCTGCTTGAACACATTTCCCTTCGTGTCATGCGCTTCGACTGAAATCGTCTTGGCGCCATTGGGCGCATAGCTGAAGCGGAAGTTGGGGTCTTCGGACAGCGATATTCCGCCTTCCATCGAAAAAACAAGCTCGGCCCCCTGCCGCACCTCCACCTTATCAATGTAGTGCGCGGGTATATAAAGATGCGTGAGCTGGTCCATCTGCATTCCAGAATTATTGGGGTGCCGGATCATGATCTGCGCTTCATGAAGTCCCGGCGCCGCGCTTTTGAACTCGCGATATTTCATTTGACCAATGTGGGCGGCGGCTTCATCCATATTCTTGACAGCGGGCGCCGAACAACCTCCCGCAGCCTTCACGAATTTCACCTGCGCATGCAGCGCGCCGTCGCGAGTTTCGCCGATGGCGTGAACATTGGTGTAGGAATTCACCCGCACTCTCGTCGACACATAGCTCACGCCTGCGTTCTCGCCGAACGAGAAGCTGGCGGCCATGGGCATTGGATTCTGGTCCACGACCAGCGTCGCCTTCTGTACGCGAGACTCCTTGAGACGCAAGGTCATCGGCACGATAGCCGCGTCTTCCGCTCGCACGGGCGCTTCCAGCACGACAGCGTCGTCCGCCACCATCGTCCGGCTCTGAAAAAGATCGCGTGCGAGATCGGGCCAGGGATCGGAGGCGGGGGTTTGGGCGAGCGCGCCGCCAAGAAGGCCGAGGCTAGCGAAATTCGCGACGGCGCCCATCCAGCGACGCGATGCGGTTCTAGTCATTGTCTTCTCCCAGGCCCGGCGGTGGCTACTCAAGCGCTCAAGGCGCATCCCATTCCAGTTCCGCGAATCCAGCAGTCGCATTGCGACCGTTATAATCGTCAAAAAGGCTCCAGGCGCCCCTTTCACTCTGGCCGGCGGCGCGGGCCGCATCCGCGACATTGTCGCCTTTCTTGATGGCCGCGCGCAAGTCGCTGGTCAGTCGATTGAGATAGCCGCGCTCGCTTTCCAGAGCGCCCGACCAGTCCGCGACCAGCGGGCCGTGACCCGGGACGACGCGCGTGGCGGGGATTTTGGCCAACTGGTCCGCGACCTCCAGAAAGCCGAGCAGGCTGGCGTCGATGATCGGCACATGCTGCAAAAAGAGGAGATCGCCGGCGAACAGTGTCCCCGTTTGCAGATCGAGCGCCGTCAGGTCGCAGTCGCTATGCGCGGCGCGCCAGGCCTGCAACAGAATCTTGCGGCCCCCGAGATCCAAGGTCATCTGTTCGCTGACAGTTATATTGGGCTCGACGATCGTCACGCCGTCAAGCGCGTCGCCCATCGTTCCGCGAAAGGCTTCCAGATAATAGGCGCCGCGTGCCCACAAAGCGCGCGCGAGATTTTTGTGGCCGACGAAGGTCACGCCCGGCCCCACGAAGGCTCCATTGCCGAAAACGTGATCGGGATGTGCATGCGTATTGACCACGTAACGGATTGGCTTGGAGGTTTTTTGCTGCAGCGCGGCAATAAACAGCCTGCCCTCCACCAGACTGCCGCCCGTGTCTATCACCGCAACCGCGTCGTCCCCGACAATGGCGCCGAGATTCGCGATATCACCATAATTTTCTTTGCTCATCAGCGCAGTCTGACCTTTATGCGCAAAAACTCCGGGAGCGATTTCTTCTAGCCTGAACTTCTCGGCGGCCGAAAGTCTCATGCAAGAAGCGCTCAAGAATAGCGCTACTATAATGCATCGCATCATGGCCATTTACCTCGTTGGGCAAGTCCCGTCCGCCTTTGAGCGTAGAAACATAGTAGAACGCCTTTTCCGGGGTTGCGCTCGAAAAGGCGGCGCCATATTATCCCGCCGTTTCCGACTTAAAAGATGTCTTCTGGACGGGAACCGGAAGCTTCTCTTCGGAGGTCAGCGAAACCGCATTTCCAACGGGTTTCGCCTGATCGACGTGAGACAAGGAACGGAAAACGCCTTCCCATTGTCGAGGCGCCTTTAAATGGCGCGATGTCGGCGACGACGCCATCAGATGCGCGCGTCGGCATCGTCAGGAGGAAATGCTCATGCATAAGCTGTTGTTGTCGACTTCGGTCGGTGTTTTCGCGCTGCTATCGATTGGCGCGGCGAACGCCGATGAATTGCTGACCCTGCAAAAAGACGCCAAGCAATGGGCGCTGCCCACCGGCGACTACGCCAATACGCGCTATTCCACCCTGAAGCAGATCACCACCGATAACGTCAGCAAGCTCGCTCCCGCTTGGAGCTTCTCGACCGGCGTTCTGCGCGGCCATGAGGGCGCTCCGCTGGTCATCGGCGATGTAATGTATCTGCACACGCCGTTCCCCAATATCGTTTACGCGCTCGACCTCAACGACAACGGCAAGATTCTCTGGAAATACGAGCCCAAGCAGGATCCGAGCGTCGTTCCGGTCATGTGCTGCGACACAGTTAACCGCGGCCTCGCCTATGCCGACGGCAAGATCTTCCTGGCTCAGGCCGACACCACTCTCGTCGCGCTCGACGCCAAGTCCGGCAAGCTCGTCTGGTCCGTGAAGAACGGCGATCCTTCCAAGGGCCAGACCTCGACGGCCGCTCCGCACGTCTTCAAGGACAAGGTGCTGGTCGGCATCGCTGGCGGCGAGTTCGGCGTCCGCGGCCATATCACCGCCTACAATGTCGCCGACGGCAAGCAGGTTTGGCGCGGCTACTCCATGGGCCCCGACACCGACACTCTGATCGACCCCGAGAAGACCACTCATCTCGGCAAGCCGGTTGGCAAGGACTCGGGCATCAACACCTGGGAAGGCGAGCAGTGGAAGACCGGCGGCGGCACCACCTGGGGCTGGTATTCCTACGATCCGGAACTCAACCTGATCTATTACGGCTCGGGCAACCCATCGACCTGGAATCCGAAGCAGCGTCCGGGCGACAACCGTTGGTCCATGACCATCTGGGCGCGCAATCTCGACACCGGGGCGGTGAAGTGGGTTTACCAGCTGACCCCGCACGACGAATGGGATTATGACGCGATCAACGAAGTCATCCTCGCCGATCAGGACATTGGCGGCGTCAAGCGCAAGACCGCGGTGCATTTCGATCGTAACGGCTTCGGCTACACGCTCGATCGCACGAACGGCGAGCTGCTGGTGGCTGAAAAGTATGATCCGGCGGTCAACTGGGCGACCAAGGTCGATCAGGACAAGAGCTCCAAGACCTACGGCCGTCCGCTCGTCGTCGACAAATATTCAACCGAGAAGAACGGCGAAGACGTCAACACACAGGGCGTCTGCCCGGCGGCTCTAGGCTCCAAGGACGAGCAGCCGGCGTCGTTCAACCCGGACACCGGCCTGTTCTTCGTGCCGACCAACCACGTCTGCATGGACTACGAACCCTTCCGCGTCAGCTACACGGCTGGTCAGCCTTATGTCGGCGCGACGCTGGAAATGTTCCCGGCGGGACGCGACAAGGGTGAAACGCACACCGGCAACTTCATCGCCTGGGATGCGCGCACCGGCAAGATTGTCTGGTCGAACAAGGAGCAGTTCTCGGTTTGGTCCGGCACGGTTACGACCGCGGGCGGGCTCGCCTTCTACGGCACGCTCGAGGGTTATCTGAAGGCTGTTGACCTCAAGACGGGCAAGGAACTTTACAAGTTCAAGACTCCGTCGGGCATCATCGGCAACGTGATGACCTATGAGCACGCCGGCAAGCAATATGTCGCGGTGCTTTCGGGCGTTGGCGGCTGGGCCGGCATCGGTCTCGCGGCTGGTCTCGCCAAGAGCAACGAAGGCCTCGGCGCGGTGGGCAACTACGCCTCGCTGGCCAATTACACCGCGCTCGGCGGCGTGTTGACGGTGTTCGCTCTTCCTAACTGAGCGACCTATAGTTAGGTAGGTTGGCGCTCGGCATGCCGCCATGACGTGGCATTGCCGGGCGCCGCTTTTTAGAAAAATGGAAACGTCGGGAGAGAGTAATGAGACTGTCGCTGGCCGGGGCGCTCGCCCTGGGCGTTTTTATGGGTTTTACAACCGCCGCCCTTGCGGAGCCCCCAGGCGATCCGAAAGCGGTAAAGTCGGTCGACGGCAAATATTTCGACGCCAAGGGCGATCCCACATATAACGTCAAGCCCGACGGAACGGTCGACTTCTATACGTTTTCCGGCTACCGCCGCTACCATGCCGAATGCCACGTCTGCCACGGCCCCAACGCCGAAGGTTCGACCTATGCGCCGGCACTGAAAGACTCGGTGAAGCGCTTCGATTATGCGGAATTCTCCGGCATCGTGATCGGCGGCCGCGAGAACAAGACCGCTGGCAACGAAAGCGTCATGCCGGCCTTCGCCGACAACAAGAACGCCATGTGCTATCTCGACGATCTTTACATTTATCTGCGCGCCCGTTCGACCGGAGCGGTGGATCGCGGCCGTCCCGAGAAGAAGGACGAAAAGCCTGCGGCTTTCACGGAAGCCGAAACAAAGTGCATGAGCGGCAAGTAAGACAGTCGGCCGCCGCCGCAAAGCGGTGGACAAGGGCGAGGGAGTTGCATGTGACGGGGATAAAATGTCCACGGCTCGGCGGACTCGCTCTGCTCGTTTTAAGCGCCGCCGTCGTGGTTTCAGCCGCGCCGGCGGGCTTCGCGCAAAATCTGGGGCCCGACGCCGGCGCGCGCGGCGCCGACAATTCCGGATCGATCGAACTTGTCGATCCGAAGGTGCTCCGCGTTTGCGCCGACCCGAACAACCTGCCCTTTTCCAATGAAAAGGGCGAGGGATTTGAAAACAAGATCGCGCAACTGCTTGGCGCTAAACTCGGCAAGGACGTGGCCTTCGCCTTCTACCCGGGCGCCACCGGCTTTGTCCGCAATACGCTGAACGCTCATCTTTGCGACGTCATTCTTGGCGTGCCGCAAGGCAATGATCTCGTGCAGCCCACCAATCCCTATTACCACACGACCTACGCCATCGTGACGCGGGCAGATTCCGATCTCGGCGGCCTCAAGTCGCTCGACGATCCCCGCCTGAAGGAGAAGGGCCGACATATCGGCCTGGTCGCCAACACCCCTCCGGGGAATATTCTGGCGACGAACGGGCTGCTGGGCGCGGTGAAACCATATGCGCTGATGGTCGACACCAGGGTCGAGTCGCCGAGCGCCACAATGATCGACGATCTGGTGAAAGGCGATATAGACGTTGCGATAGTTTGGGGACCTTTTGCTGGCTACTACGCGAAAAAATCACCAATAAAACTCGTCGTGACGCCGATCGGGGACGTCAAAGGCGCGCGCATGAGCTTTCGGATCGGCTTCGGCGTGCGTCACTCCGATCAAAACTGGAAACGCGACCTCAACCAGTTCATCCTGCAAAATAAAAGCGCACTCGACAAAATCCTGCAGGATTATGGCGTACCCCTTCTCGACGAAGAAGGACGCCCAATCGCCGCTGCTCCATGATCCGCATCGGCCTGATCTTTCTTTTCACGATGCTGATGGCGGGTTTCAGCGCTTCAAATGAAAACAGCCCGCCGAAAGAGCCGCCCGGATTTCGCTTGGAAAACTACCGCGCGCCCGTTCCCGCCACGCTTAAGGGCGCGGTTGTGCTCGACACTCCGCAAGCGCTTCGCCTCTGGTCGCAAAAGACAGCTGTTTTTATCGACGCACTGCCCCGGCCGCCCAAACCTGCAGGTTTGCCGAGTGGCGCGATCTGGCGCGACGCGCCTCGCGCAGATATTCCGGGAAGCATCTGGCTTCCGGACACAGGTTACGGAGAATTGGCCGAACCGACGCTTCGCTACTTCGAGAACGGCCTTGCCGAGGCGACAAAGAGCGATAAAAGCCGCCCGCTGGTTTTCTACTGCCTGAAAGACTGCTGGATGTCGTGGAACGCGGCGAAACGCGCCTTGGCCGTGGGCTACGCCAATGTTTACTGGTATCCCGACGGAACCGATGGCTGGGCGGCGGCCGGCCAGAACTCTCGAGCCCCGCCAGCCCGAACCCCGCGGAAAGTCTCAGTAGCGCCTCATCGGTCGCCGGGAATTTGGACGAGCGCGCCGGAATTTCGTATAGGCCGAAGAACAGCCCAGTCTTGCAACGTCCGATGCCGGACGTCGCCTGTCTTTAGGAAAACAACATGACCGCGCCCGCCCTGTCCCCAACAAAATCATTCCAGGGGCTGATTTTGACGCTCCAGCAGTTTTGGGCGGCGCAAGGCTGCGTGATCTTGCAGCCCTATGACATGGAGATGGGGGCCGGCACCTTTCACCCCGCGACGACCTTGCGCGCACTGGGGCCGAAGCCCTGGCGTGCGGCTTATGCGCAGCCCTGCCGACGCCCAAAAGACGGACGCTATGGAGAAAATCCCAATCGCGTGCAGCATTACTACCAGTTTCAGGTGATTCTGAAGCCCTCTCCGCCCGATCTACAACAGCTCTACCTTGCCTCGCTGGCGGCGATAGGACTCAATGCGCAAGTTCACGACATCCGCTTTGTCGAAGACGATTGGGAAAGCCCAACTCTTGGCGCGTGGGGACTTGGCTGGGAGTGCTGGTGCGATGGGATGGAAGTCTCACAGTTCACATATTTTCAACAGGTCGCGGGCGTCGAATGCGCTCCGGTAGCGGGCGAGCTGACTTATGGACTTGAGCGCCTGGCCTGTTACCTGCAGGGCGTCGACAGCATAATGGATCTCAATTTCAACGGGGGAGAAGGCGGCGATCGCGTGAGTTACGGCAACGTATTCCTTCAGGCGGAAAAAGAATATTCAAGGTATAAT
Organism: uncultured Alphaproteobacteria bacterium; assembly: GCA_963697595.1. Lineage (GTDB taxonomy): Bacteria > Pseudomonadota > Alphaproteobacteria > Rhizobiales > Beijerinckiaceae > Methylocystis. The sequence goes on from CAVOON010000001.1 coordinate 241,902, forward strand.
TTCGAAGGCGCCAACACGGACAAACTTTTTGCAGACTTTGGCGCTGCTGAAAGCGAGTGTAAACGTCTGTTGGATGCGGGCGAAAGCGATGAGACAACACAGCATATGATGTCGCTGCCTGCCTATGATCAATGCATTAAGGCGTCTCACGCTTTCAACTTGCTTGATGCTCGTGGAGTCATCTCTGTCACGGAGCGTCAAAGCTACATCTTGCGCGTCCGCGAATTGGCGAAAGCCTGCGGGGCGGCCTGGAAGCGCACCGAAGGAGGCGGCCTGGAGCCTTGAAAAGACTGCGCCAGCAGCCATCTTGAGTCCGAGGCGTTGCAGAGCGTGCGCTATCGCGGAAAGTAGAAGCGGAGCTGCGCGGCCGAGGCTCTCTGTGGCGCTGGAAAATTAGGCAGGGGACGTGCGCCTGGGCCGCTTGACCTTAATCGCGCTTTGTTCTAGTTTGTTCTTGTCTTGTTCGCACAGGTCGGCACTTGCGCAAGGCGTCGGAGGACAGCATGATTCTCGTTGAGTCTCATCCTAATGAGCATAAAAATGCTGCAACCGCCGGTTCATCGCATACAGCGCCGCGAGGTCAGGCGCTCGCCTCTCTAAACTCCTCGGAACTACGGGCAAGATTCTATTCCTGGCGCGGGATTTCCGGTCAGCGATATGTCTGCTCAATTTTTCAGGCAGATGAGCAAGCAGTTGTTCAGACCTTTTCTTCGGCGGTAGTGGTCGGTGTGGCGAATGATCGCGGGGTCCGCCGTCCAGTCTGCGTCATGTCCGCGCGCGAAGTTAGTTCGGTCGGCGCCGCCAGCCTTGGCCGAATTGGCGTCAATGAATGGCACGTCCACTTCAACTTTGACGAGACGCGACTGCGGGATATCGCCGCATCATTGCTTCACTAAGCTTCAGGGCTTGGGACTGCGCCGCCCTTGCAAGTAAGCGCGTGACCCCGCTACAGCGCGCGGCTCCATGCTTGCGTAAATCTGCTTACAGAATAGCACTGTCCCGGCAAGTGATGTTTATTTGGTCGCCGGCGCCTTGGCGCTGGGCGCATTCTGCCTTGAAACAAGCGTCCATCCCAAATAGTTTGAGCCGGGATAGAGAGTCGCGGCGGTGGCGGCGATCGATAAATTCTGAAACGTGGGGTGGGGATCGCCGCGTTTTCGTTTGGTCTGTCTCTACTGAAATCCCGGCGTAGCATGCCGTCCGTCCCCTGGAATTTCGACACATGTCAGTGCTGATCGACAAAAACACAAAGGTCATTTGTCAGGGCTTCACCGGCAAGACCGGCACGTTTCATTCCGAGCAAGCGATAGCCTACGGCACGCGCATGGTCGGCGGAGTATCGCCAGGCAAAGGCGGTTCCACTCATCTCAACCTTCCTGTCTTCGACACCGTAGCCGAAGCGCGCGAAAAGACGGGCGCGGACGCTAGCGTCGTCTATGTGCCGCCGCCAGGCGCCGCAGACGCCATTTGCGAGGCGATCGACGCTGAAATTCCCCTCATCGTGGCCATCACAGAAGGCGTTCCGGTGCATGACATGATCCGCGTGAAACGCGCGCTGTCCGGCTCCAAATCGCGCCTCATCGGCCCCAACTGCCCCGGCGTCGTCACCGCAGGCGAATGCAAGATAGGCATCATGCCGGGAAACATCTTTAAGCCCGGCACGGTCGGCGTGGTGTCGCGCTCCGGCACTCTGACCTATGAGGCCGTTTTCCAGACCAGCCGCGAAGGTCTCGGCCAGACCAGCGCGGTCGGAATCGGCGGCGATCCGGTCAAGGGCACCGACTTTATCGAGGTGCTCGAATTGTTCCTGGCTGACGACGCGACCAAGTCGATCATCATGATTGGCGAGATCGGCGGCTCCGCCGAGGAAGAAGCGGCCCAATTCTTGATTGACGAAGCCAAGCGCGGCCGCAAGAAGCCCATTGCGGGCTTTATCGCCGGCCGCACTGCGCCTCCCGGTCGCCGTATGGGTCACGCTGGCGCCATAATCGCTGGCGGCAAAGGCGACGCCGAAAGCAAGATCGCGGCGATGGAAGCCGCGGGCATCCGCATTTCGCCTTCCCCAGCGCGCCTTGGCAAAACGCTGGTCGAAGCGCTGAAGGCCTGAGTCAGCTACTTCCTCTCCCCCACCAGGGAGAGGCGCGGACGCCCGAAAGCGTCCAGGAGGAACGATGGCGCGTCTGGAAACGAACGGCGGAGTCGGCGGCGGAGTCGACACGCAGCTCAATTCTCAAAATGAGCTGTCTGAGGCGACTTCATTCCTGCAAGGCGGCAATGCGGCCTATCTTGAACATCTGCTGGAGTCCTACGAGACGGACCCGGCGTCCGTCAGTCCGGACTGGCGCGCGTTTTTTGCAGGACTGGGTGCATTTCCGCGCCCGCTGGACGCCAGCGGTTTCCGTCCCTCCTGGGCGCGCGCAGACTGGCCTCAAAAGCCTGCCAGCGATTGGGTGAACGCTCTCGACGGAGATTGGCCGGCGCCAAAGGCGTCAACCAGAGCGCCGGCTCAGCCACAAGTCGAGACCCCGACGCGCATTCCGACGCCCTCTGCGCCAATCATTGACGAGGAACTCCAACGGGCCACCCGTGACAGCGTGCGTGCGCTGATGATGATCCGCGCCTACCGCATGCGCGGCCATTTGCACGCCAATCTCGATCCGCTCGGGCTGGAGCAGCGCCCTGATCACGGCGAATTACATCCCGCGACTTACGGGTTCGAGGATAAGGACTACGACCGCAAGATTTTTATAGACGGCGTCCTGGGCCTGAAGCAGGCCAGCGTGTTTGAGATGGTGACGATCCTGCGCCGCACCTACTGCGGCTCGATCGGCTTCGAATTCATGCACATTTCCAACCCGGAAGAAAAATCCTGGCTGCAGGCGCGCATCGAAGGGCCAAAAAAAGAGATCGTCTTCACGCAGGAGGGCAAGCGCGCCATCTTGCGCAAGCTCGCTGAAGCGGAGGGCTTTGAAAAATTTCTGGACGTGAAATACACGGGCACAAAACGCTTCGGTCTCGACGGCGCAGAATCCATTGTGCCGGCGCTGGAACAGATCATCAAGCGGGGCGGCGCGTTGGGAGTGCAGGAAATTGTCCTTGGGATGGCGCACCGCGGACGACTCAATCTGCTCTGCCAGGTTATGGCCAAACCTCACCGCGCCCTGTTCCATGAGTTCAAGGGAGGCTCCTTCCTTCCTGATGAGGTGGAAGGCTCCGGCGACGTGAAATATCACCTGGGCGCGTCTTCCGATCGCGAGTTCGACCGCAATAAGGTGCATCTGTCGCTGACCGCGAACCCCTCGCATCTCGAAATTGTTGATCCTGTAGTGCTCGGCAAAGTGCGCGCCAAACAGGATCAGCACGACTGCGCAGACGACGATCGCCGTGCTGTGCTTCCGCTGCTTATCCACGGCGATGCGGCCTTCGCCGGACAAGGCGTCGTCGCCGAATGCTTCGGACTGTCTGGCCTAAAAGGCCACCGCACAGGCGGATCGGTTCATTTCATCATCAACAATCAGATCGGCTTTACGACCTATCCGCGCTATTCGCGGTCCTCCCCTTACCCGTCCGATGTCGCGAAGATGGTCGAAGCGCCGATCTTTCATGTCAACGGCGACGACCCGGAAGCCGTCGTGTTCGCGGCGCGCGTGGCGACGGAATTCCGCCAGCAGTTCCAGAAGCCCGTCGTGATCGACATGTGGTGTTACCGCCGCTTCGGTCACAACGAAGGCGACGAGCCGGCTTTCACCCAGCCGTTGATGTACAAGAAGATCCGGGCGCACAAGACCACGCTGGACATCTACGCCGAAAAACTGGAGGCCGAAGGCCATGTCACCCGCACAGAGGTCGATCAGATAAAGTCGACCTGGCGCGAACAGCTATCTCAGGAATTCGAGGCGTCGCAGTCCTACAAGCCCAACAAGGCCGACTGGCTTGACGGGCGCTGGGCCGGGTTGAAGCCGGGCTACCAATCCTCCGATGATGAACGCCGTGGCAAGACCGGAGTGCCGCTGGAGACTTTGCACGAAATCGGTAAAAAGCTGACCTCCGTGCCCCAAAACTTCAATGTTCACCGCACAATCCAGCGCTTTCTGGATACGCGGCGCACGGCGATTGAAACGGGCGTCGGAATCGATTGGGCGACGGCCGAGGCCCTGGCGTTCGGCGCCTTGCTGCTCGAAGGTCATCGCGTCCGCCTTTCCGGTCAGGACAGCGAGCGCGGCACCTTTTCGCAGCGACACAGCGTGCTGATCGACCAGGAGAACGAGGCCCGCTACATCCCGCTCGAACATCTGCGGGACGGACAAGGCGAGTTCGAAGTCATCAACTCGATGCTTTCGGAAGAAGCGGTGCTTGGCTTCGAATACGGCTATTCGCTGGCGGATCCGCGCACCCTGGTGCTCTGGGAAGCCCAGTTCGGCGACTTCGCCAATGGCGCGCAGGTGGTGTTCGATCAATTCCTGTCGGCTGGCGAACGCAAATGGCTGCGCATGTCGGGGCTCGTTTGCCTTTTGCCGCACGGCTATGAAGGTCAGGGGCCGGAACATTCCTCCGCGCGGCTGGAGCGTTTCCTGCAACTTGCCGCCGAGGACAATTTGCAGGTCGCCAATTGCTCCACGCCAGCCAATTATTTTCATATCCTGCGCCGGCAGTTGCACCGCGATATCCGCAAGCCCCTCGTATTGATGGCGCCCAAGTCTCTGCTGCGCCACAAACGCTGCGTTTCGAGCATAGACCAGCTTGGCCCGGAATCGGGCTTTCATCGGCTCCTTTCGGATGACGCGGCCACGGCTACGGCTGCACACGCTTTCACGCTCCGCGCGTCACAAGAGATCCGCCGGGTCGTCCTGTGCTCTGGCAAGGTCTATTACGATCTGCAGGAAGAGCGGGAGAAACGCGGCGTCGACGACGTCTATCTGTTGCGCGTGGAGCAGCTCTATCCCTTACCTCTGAAGCAACTGGTGATCCGCCTGTCGCAATACAAACAGGCCGATATTGTCTGGTGTCAGGAAGAACCCAAAAACATGGGCGCCTGGTCCTACGTAGAGCCTTATCTGGAATGGGTGCTGACGCAGGTCGGCGGCTCCAGCAAACGCGCCCGCTACATCGGTCGGCCGGCTGCGGCGTCAACGGCGGCCGGCACAATGTCGAAACATCTCGCTCAGCTCAAGGCGTTCGTCGATGAGGCGCTGGGGTCCTGAAAAGGCGCGCCGCGCCGGTAAAGCGTCAAGAGAAGATGAATTAAAGACGGAGCCCAGGCTCCGGCAAGTCGAAGGAAATTGCGCCTATGACTGAAATTCGCGTGCCGACGCTGGGTGAATCCGTAACGGAGGCTACGGTCGGCCGATGGTACAAGCAGGCCGGCGAGGCCGTGAGGTTGGACGAGGCTCTCGCGGAACTCGAAACGGACAAGGTCACGCTGGAGGTGAATGCGCCAGCCTCTGGCGTGCTCGCGGAAATTGTCGCCAAGCAGGGCGAGACTGTGACGCCAGGAGCCCTGCTTGGCCAGATTACCGAGGGCGCGACATCCGGCAAGGCCGCCCCCGCCGCAAAGCCCTCGCCCGCCCCTGAGCAAAAAGCGCCGCCGTCGCCGACTCCGGTCGCCGCGCCCGCCCCCGCGCCTAAAGCCGCTCAAACATCCATGCCGCCGTCGCCAGCAGCAGCGAAAATTGCCCTCGACAGTAATATCGATCTTTCGGGAGTGGCGGGCTCAGGCAGGCGCGGACAGGTTCTAAAGGGCGACCTTATGACGCCCCCGGCGCAACAACTCACGATTCAGCCGACCACGGTTCAGACTCGCCCTGAACAACCGCCAGCCCCACGCTTGCCTGCCGGCCCTGAAGACTCCGGGCGCGAGGAGCGCGTGCGCATGAGCCGATTGCGCCAGACCATAGCCCGCAGGCTCAAGGAGGCGCAAAACGCCGCGGCCATGTTGACGACGTTCAACGAAGTCGACATGAGCGCCGTGATCGAGTTGCGCAACCGCTACAAAGAGTTGTTCGAGAAAAAGCACGGCGTGAAGCTGGGTTTCATGGGCTTTTTCGTCAAAGCTTGCTGCCGCGCTCTGGAAGAGGTTCCTGCGGTGAACGCCGAAATCGAAGGCGCAGACATCGTTTTCAAACATTTCGCGCATATCGGAGTCGCCGTGGGCACGGACAAGGGTCTGGTGGTGCCCGTGTTGCGCGACGCCGACCGCATGAGCGTGGCCACGATCGAGAAGACTATTGGAGCGCTCGGCAAAAAGGCGCGCGACGGCCAGCTCTCCATGGAAGATTTGCAAGGCGGCACTTTCACTATCTCCAATGGCGGCATTTACGGCTCGCTGATGTCGACGCCTATCCTGAACGCGCCGCAGTCGGGCATTTTGGGGATGCACAAGATCCAGGACCGTCCGATCGCGGTCGCCGGCAAGGTCGAAATCCGGCCCATGATGTATCTCGCGCTTTCCTACGATCATCGCATCGTCGACGGGAAAGAAGCCGTCACGTTTCTGGTGCGGGTAAAGGAATCGCTGGAAGACCCGGAGAGGATGGTGCTTGATTTATGAGGCTTACGCCTTCCTCTACCCTCTTTAAAAGCCGTCGATCGTGCGTATCTAGGACTTCAGGCGCGCTGCCAGCGCAGGCGCCAAAGGCGGGTTCAAGCGAACCGCCGAGGAGGGTGTCATGGAAGGAAAAAGTTCTGTTGAGTCCCGAATGCCGAAGCTGACGCCGGAGCAGTTCGCTCATCTTGGAGATGGCGCCATTGCCTATGTGCGCTCGATGAAATCCGAGGACGTGAGCCGACTTTATCCGCAAGCGCCGGAAATAGAGCCGGGACTGACGGTGTTTGCCTTATTGTCCGCCGATGGCACGCCAATCGTGCTGGCCGACTCCCGAGAGGGGGCCCTGGCCAATGCGTGGGAGAACAAGTTGCTGACGGTCAGCCTGCACTGAACGGTTACACGATGCATGGTCAGCGCTTAGGTAAGGAAATTGCATCGTTCGTTTTCGGGGCGGAGCGTGCGGCTGGAGCCGCCGTCGCCCGGGAGACGGTCACGTGGAACAAGTCCAGGAACTTTATGCTGTCTGCCACGTCAACGACGTAGCAAAACGCCGCGCAATGGGTTTTGTGCTCGCTCGCGTCGCCGAAGACGGCAAGATTGCTCCTTTTCCCATCGTAATCGCGCGCCAGGGGGGCAAGTTTTACGGCTATGTGAACCGTTGCCCGCACCAGGCTTCACGGCTGGACTTCGAGCCCAAACAGTTCCTCGATTCCAGCTTGCGCTACCTGCTGTGTGGGAAGCATGGCGCGCAATTCGATATCGCCACCGGCATTTGCAATGACGGCCCGTGCAAGGGCGAACGTCTTGAACCGGTGGAAGTCGTCGTGGACCATGACGAAATCTGCATCGTCGGGGTGAAGCTCGCCGAAGAGGATGGTCTCGACCGCGAGGAAAACGACGAGATGCCGGAAATCGTCATTCAGCCAGACTGATCCAGCCGGGCGGAGATTTGTCCGCCTCGAATATCAGGTCATCACGACATTGACGGCGCTTTCCGGCAGTTCCTTACCGAAACAGCGCTGATAGAACTCTGCGACAAGCGGCCTTTCCAGCTCGTCGCATTTGTTCAAAAAAGTCAGTCGGAAAGCAAAACCGATATCGCCGAAAATTTCCGCGTTCTCGGCCCAGGTGATCACCGTACGCGGACTCATCACCGTCGAAAGATCGCCCGCCATGAACGCGTTGCGGGTCAGATCGGCGATGCGGACCATCTTGTTGATCGCGTCCTTGCCTTCCTTGGTTTTTTGAAAGCTTTTGACCTTGGCCAGCACTATGTTGGTTTCAGCGTCATGGGGCAGATAGTTTAATGTCGCGACGATAGACCAGCGGTCCATTTGCCCCTGATTGATCTGCTGCGTGCCATGATAGAGTCCGGACGTGTCTCCGAGGCCCACCGTATTTGCAGTCGCAAAGAGGCGAAAGGCCGGATGCGGACGGATCACGCGATTCTGATCCAACAGAGTCAGCCGACCGGAAACCTCGAGCACGCGCTGAATGACAAACATGACGTCCGGTCGCCCAGCATCATATTCATCAAAGCAAAGCGCTATATTATTTTGCAGCGCCCAGGGCAGAATGCCGTCTCGAAACTCGGTGACCTGCTTGCCGTCCTTGAGGACGATAGCGTCCTTGCCGACTAGATCGATTCGAGAGACGTGGCTGTCGAGATTCACGCGGACGCAAGGCCAGTTCAGCCTCGCCGCCACCTGTTCAATATGGGTCGACTTGCCCGTGCCGTGGTAGCCGGTGACCATGACGCGGCGATTTCGGGCAAAACCTGCAAGAATGGCCAGCGTCGTTTCGCGGTCGAAAAGATAGTCTTGATCAAGGTCCGGGACATGCTCGTTGGGCGCCGAAAAAGCGGGGACCATGAGATCCGTGTCGATATTGAAAAGCTGGCGCGCGGAAACCCGCGTATCCGGCAACCCCGAAATTTGCGCGGCGTTTTTCTCTACTTCGACCAACACTCGTCCTCCGTCTCGCTGTCGGCGCAGCCTTATGCTGTCTCTCGCGCGAAAAAAACCATCAGACGAGGCGCGCGGCTCGCAGCGTTTTATAGGCATGGATGATCTCCCGCAATTTCTCTTCGCAGGAGCGATCTCCGCCGTTGGCGTCAGGATGGTGTTTTTTGACCAGATCCTTATAGCGCGTCTTGATCGATTCCGCATTTGCAGTTTCGTCCAGACCGAGAGCGTCAAGCGCGCGCATCGAGACAGGAGAATATCGCGGCTCCGCGGGTTCATAGGCGCGCGCGCGATGGTAACGCTTGCGGTAGGCTCCGAGGGGATCCTGTTCGCTTCCCGGCTTTGGCTTGTCTGCGCGAAAACCACTGGCGCCACGCGCCACCCCCATTGACCAGGTGGGACGATGGCCAACGGTTGCGTCCTTGAGATAACGCGCAACCGCTTCATCGCTCATTCCGTTAAAATAATTGTATGAGTTGTTGTATTCGCGAACATGGTCCAGACAAAAGCAAAAATACTGCCCCTCTCGCAAGCGCCCCATCGGAGCCCGAAACTCTCCCACGGCGTCGCAACCGGGCGAGTCGCAGCGCAGTTGAGACCTGCTTGGCTCTTGTTTGGTTTGCCGTTTGACGCGGATGCGATCGAAAAGGGGTGAATTGAGATCCATGATTCCACATTATGGGGATGCGTCGTGAAGCCGCAAGCGACTAGCGCGTGTTTGCAACCACAAGAGTATCTTTTCCGTTCCATGAGAGGCGAAAGCGGCTTCTTTCGCTTCCCGAACATCCGGCTATGCAACAGGAGAAATTTGAGCATGACAGGCGCCAGCACAGGAAAAGTGAAAGCCGCGATCGAGAACAAATTATCCGCCGCGTTGAATCCGGTTCGCATGGTGGTCACGGATCAATCTCATCTCCATGCCGGTCACTCAGGACATAGTTCCGAGCATGGGGAGACGCATTTCGATGTCGAGGTGGTCAGCGACGCGTTCGCGGGAAAAACGCGCCTGGAGCGTCATCGACTGGTCAACGACGCTTTGTCCGAGGAATTGGCGGGACCTGTTCACGCGCTCGCATTGACGACAAAGACGCCCGGGGAATTGAGCTGAGGCGCAACTTCAATTTGCAGGTCGTCGCGCCGATTTTGAACTTCATAAGAAAATGCCGTCCCTGAAAAAGGAACCGGCCGGATGTTAGTCCGGCCGGTCTTTAGATTAGCCCAGGTTGGCTGTTCGATCAGGGCATGTCGCCCGCGACGAACTTCGGAATGACCGGTCCGCCGATTTCAGCCGCGAAGCGCTTGCCGCTCGGGGTGAAGAAGAAGAACAGACCGCCCACCTGGCTGTCGGTGTCGTAAGCCAGATCCGAGAGACGCTCGATGTCCCAACGGGCATCCTGCACCTTGACCACGATTTCCTTCGACTCGCCCGGAGCAATCGGGGTCGGGTCGACCGACAGACCGCGATCCGCCAACAGATAGTCGGGGAACTCGGGCTTCGTCGTGAACACGTCGGGGTTCAGGAAGCGCAGGCCAGCCGTGGTGTATTCGCCAAGACGGACCGGCTCCGAAGTGCCGTTCGTGACCTTGACGTTAACCGTCAGCTCGCGACCCGGAACCTTGTAAACGCCGCCCTGAAGCTCAGCCTTAACCTGCTCCTTGCCAACGCCAACGGTTCCTTCCGTCACGATCGGGGTCAGCGGCTTCTGCAAACCAGCCTGAAGCGGGATGGTGCGCGGGAAGGTGCTGTTCGTGACAGCGTAGCCGACGATCGTCGCCAGGATGGTGAGAGCGAGGACAATCGCGCCAATGCGACGATCTTCATCGGTCACTGCCTCATCGGTCTTGCCCTCTGCAACGCGCAGATAGGAAGCGATGATGCCCTTGCGGACGAACCAGAAGAAGATCCACGCCGCGCCGACAGCAAGCCACGGAAGATGCCACGCATAAATGCGGTCAATGCCGTAATGCTCGAGGTCGACGGTGGTGCCGTCAAGGAGCGTCACCGGATCGGTGAAGTCCTTCATGTCGCCCTTGATCTCGATCCACTGGCCGGGTCCGATGATCGGGCCGCCGCCTTCGACGTTGATCTGAGCATGAACGTGCCAACGACCGGCGCGACGACCCTTCAGGTTGATCGAGAAGGCGTAATCGTTGCCAGGCACCAGCGACACCGAACGAGGAGCGAACTGCTCGCCGATGAACTGAGCCGTGCGCACCAGAACCGGACCCGGCTCGCCGGCGTTCAGGAACGACACGCGCGGGTTCGCGACGGCCTGCGGCCAAGCCGAGAACACGTGCACCTTGCCCGACAGCACCAGTTCTTCGTTGACGTTGACCGCGGTCTTCGACCACTGCACGTCATACCAGTTCAGGGTGCGCATGCGAAGGAACGCTTGCTGCGACTTTTCGCCGTGAGCCGAAGCCGGAGCGATGGCTCCCAGCGTCGCAACAACAGCCGCCGCGCCAACGGCGGCAAGCTTGACTAGGTTTCTCATGAATAAACCTCCCAGTTTCTCTTAGCGGGCCAAGTCTGAACCAAGGGCCACAAACTCGATCCGCGGCTCGTCTCTGGAGCGGCCCCGTCCCTCGCGGGAATCTTGAGGCCGCCCCTCATTTTCTTGTCTTTGTAGACCTTCCGGTTTCCCGATCCGGGAAGCCGCCCTTGGGGGCGACCCCAGACCGCGAAGCGATCAATCAGATCTTGTCGATCACCTTGGTCGTCGAATACCAGCGACCCATGAACCACCACAGGAAGTAGACCATCATCGAGACGAAGCCCGAGAAGAAGGCCGCGACCGGAACGACGTCCTTACCGAAGGTGCGCAGCGTGCCGCGCTCGACCATGCGGATATATTCCGGCATCGAGGTGCGGACGAAGTGCAAGCCGATCAGATCCGCAAGCGTCATCAGCTGGCCATGCTGTTCGGTGGCCTGATGGAACGCCGCAATCGCCGGCCAGTTGTTCGGGTAGAACAGAAGGCCCCAGCCCAGAGCGCCGACAACGGCCGTGATCACGTAGCTGCCCGAGAGAAGCAGGATCACGTCGAGCCAGATCGCCGGAACGATCAAAGCGGACGGGAACACCAGGGAGATCGGGAAGTAGGTCCAGCCCCAGAAGTTCACGTAGCGGTTGATCCACTCGCCGATCAGCAGGCCGAGAGCCGCGAACACCGCGCCAAACGGAAGACGGAAGTTGACCCAGAAAAACGCCTGCGAAGCCGCGCAGAACGTCACGCCCAGGATCGGAACGACTGTTGGCCACATACGACGATCCTTCCAGTCAACCCAGAAGTCCCAGTCGCCCGCCGTCAGCATGAAGTGGACGTGATAGCCGCCGAGAACGGCGAAAAACAGCAGTGTCAGAAGCAACCAGTCGACAGTCTGTACGCATCCCGCCGCCTCGGCGACGGAATGAAACGGACCGACCGCTCCCCCGCTCTTCGATGATGAAGACATCTTTCTTCTCCTTGGTGTCTTTATAAATATCTTCCCGGCTTTTTCTCGCCGGATTCCGGTAGATGTCCGCGATCCCCAACAACTCTCCCAAGGGTCTTTCCCCCCGCGGGAGCCGTGCACGGCTGACATAAATCGAGCGTCTCGCGAAACGTCGCGCCTGACTTAAACCGGCAATGCACGTTTGTCTTAGGCGATCGGGGACACGGGCCGCCCGCCAAAGGCGCGCGGCCCGATCAAGCAGATCACGCCAGGAGCGCGACGCCTTCCTTGCCGACCAGGGCATGGATGCGGGCGAGGATCTGGAGAACCACGCCGAACACGCCGAGAGCCATCCAGCCGAAGAACACGAAGCCCCAGTGCAGCGGAGCAACGAACAGTTCTTCCATGAACCAGAAGGTGTGGCCCCATTCATTCAGGCCGACGTTCGGGATGATCATGAACGGGCCAATCGCCACGATCAGGAACGCCAGAGAGTAGCCATGAGCAAAATACGGAATGCGGGTCTTCGCATAGAAGAACGCGCCAACCGCGATGATCGAGTAGATCGGGTAGCTCATGTAGAACTCGATGATGTGCGACGGCGTAAAGTCCGTGTCGCGAATCACCGTCATGTGCCAGGTGCCGTCCTGCTCCGTGAAGAACGAAGCGCCCCAGTAAATGGCGATGCCATAAACCGTCAGCCACTGAACCAGAACAACAAGGCGGCGCATTTCCTCGCGCGGCGTCACCGCGTCGACGTTGCGGTCCCGGGTCTTCCACAGATAGCCGGCAAGGCCAAGGCCCGAAACCAGCTCAAGCGGAATTTCCGTCCACAGGATCGACAGCCAGTAGGTCTGGAACTCCGGGGCGAAGGAGTCGAGACCCGCCCGCCAGCCAAAGATCTGCTCGTAAATGCGAACGATCAGATAGAACACGTTCAGAACGGCCAAGCCGATCCACATGCCCCTCAGATCAACGACGGTATCTGTGCCAGCAGCTGCGCCCGCAGCTGTGTCAGTTGTCGAACTCATGCTTTATCCTCCTAAGTGCTCCCAGGGATTTGCGCGCGATCGGTAACGCCCCGCCTCCCAGAACGGGCCTTGTTCGTCCTATTTCAGTGGTAACGCTTGCAGCGCTGTTGCGCTTTCAACCGCCCTTGCCTTGGTCGCGGCTTGCAGAATGGAGCCAGGCCCCGTTCCCGCCGCTGTTGTTATTCATCGGACGAACACCGATGTCGCCGCCTAAGCCGGGCTCCTGGCGACCCCCAAAAGGACCGCCGCAGACCCCGCTTAGCGTGGCGTAACAATTTCGTGTCACGACCCCAAAAACAATACTCGATAGGATGGGCAATCACAATCTATTGAAGGGGTCTATTGACCTATTAGGATGGGTTTAAACCTACCCTAACCGTGCCACTACGTAGTTCCCACAGGTGAAGGATGAACCCAAATATAATACAAACAGCAAATCTTTTCCAAGACTTATAAAACCAGACCGGCCAACGCCAGCCCGCCGGATTCCCCGCCAAAGTCCCCCACCCGCCAGGCTGCGACAATCTGTGCTGCGCCGCACCAATAAGGCAGCCCCGCAATGTTGAGACAAACGCCCCCAAAAAAATGCCCCGCTCAAGAATAAAGCCAAGCCCCGCAATACCCTCCAACAATGCATAACTGCACGATATTTCCGTTAAACGCTCCCGCTAGGCTAGGGCTTTGGCGCCCGCGTTCACTCCGGCCAGAGGGTTACTCCTGCGTGATCCGCGTCCAACGCCGCTTGCGCCACCGAAACGCCATCAAGGACCAGACCGGGCGCGATCTCCGCGAGCGGCACGAGGACAAATCCTCTCGAAAACAGTTCCTTGTGCGGAATGGTCAGTTCGGGATCCTCGAGGCTGTGGTCTCCCAGAAACAGGATGTCGACATCGATCAGCCGTGGCCCCCAGCGGCGCGTGGGCTCCCGCCCCATATCCGCCTCGATCTGTTTGACCGCAGCCAACAGTTCATAGGGCGTAAGCTCAGTCGTTCCGACCGCGCAGGCGTTGGCGAAATCGCCCTGGTCGAGCACGCCCCAGGGCGGCGTGCGATAAATTCGCGAAATCGCACTCAACCGCGCGACTCCGCGCTCAGCCAACAGCCGAAGCGCCGCTCTTATATTTTCCGTCTTGTCGCCAATGTTGGAGCCCAGTCCGAACCCCACCTGCATCTGCGCCATAATTCTTCATCCTCAGGCTGAAGCGGACGCTTTTAGCGCGGAAAAAACGGAAAAAGCGGCTTTGTGCTCCAGCGCGTCATGAACCCGGAAGACGCGCGCGCCAAGTGTCGCAGCAAAAATATTTGCGGTCAGCGTCCCGACCAGACGGCCCTCCACCAAACCATCAGGGAGATCCCGAAAAATCGATTTTCGGGAAACGCCGATCAATAACGGGCGGCCTAATTGCGTGAATCGAGGGATGGACCGCAAAGCCTGATAGTTTTGTTCGCGGCTCTTGCCAAAGCCCACGCCTGGATCGAGCAGCACATGCCGGTCGGGAACGCCTGCGCGGCGAGCAAGCTCCAGGGAAGTTTCGAAAAACCTCAAAATCTCCGAAACGATGTCGACGGCCGGGTCCACCGTGTCGCGATTGTGCATGATCACCACTGCGGCGCCTGCTTCCGCCACAACCGGTCCCATGAGTGGATCGCGCTGCAGTCCCCACACATCGTTGACCACCGCTACGCCGGTTTGCAGCGCCCGCCGCGCGGTTTGCGCTTTGTAGGTGTCGATCGAAACCGTCGCGCCGGAGCTGGTCACGAGGGTCGCCAGCAATGGCTCCAACCGCGCCCACTCTTCCTCGGCGGAGACTGGCTCATGGCCGGGTCTTGTTGAACTCGGCGCCGACGTCGACGATACAGGCGCCGTCGGCGACAAGCTTGCGCGCCCGGGCCAAAGCGGCTTGCGGCGAGACGAACAGGCCTCCGTCGGAAAAGGAATCGGGGGTTACGTTGACGATTCCCATAATCGTCGGCCCTTGCGCAACGCGCGACAAAAAACTCTCCCGCGCGGGACCGATGTCCAAAATCCGCTCCGTCAAAAAATCCCCCATCCGCCGAATTCGCCGGGCGTTCTTAATCGTCGTATTTCAGATAGGCGAATCTCAGATCGGTTTCGGGCGTTCCTTCGAGCGCGCCGCCGACTTTACCGGGCCGCCAGCAGACCACTTCCTCGATTTTTCGCGCAAGCTCGAAGTCCTTGTCGGTGATTCCCTTCGCCGTATGCGTCATGAGCTTGACCTCGACAAAGGCGTAGGAGGCGGCGATATCCGGGTGATGCCAGGCGGCTTCCGCCAGATGTCCGACCGCATTGATCGCCATCAGCGTGCCTTTCCAGGAATGGGTTTTGTATTTGCGTCGAATCCAGCCGTTTTCCAAACGCCAATGAGGAAGTTCGCTAGCGAGACGCGCTGTGATCTCGCTCTCGGAATAAGTGTGCTCTTTGGTTGTCATGGCGCTCTCCATTCAAACTCAACAGGGCAATTAGCAAGCTTTTCGCAAAAATCCCGCAAATTTATCGCCACAAACCCGAGCTAACAATCGCACAGGCGGCGAAATTGCCTTGCCATTCACGATCTGGCGCCTTACTCGCCCAACTGCGTCGCCGCGCTTTGGGGAAGGATCGGCCCCATGCGACGCGGCGCAAAAACAGCGTCGGATCTTGCTCTAAAATCTGCTCGATCAAAACGGGACCTCATGCCGGCCGAGTCAAGCGTCAACGAAGTCCGCGTCACAGCGGCCGCCCGGCTGCACCTTGGCTTTCTGGACATGAACGGCGGCCTTGGCCGCAAGTTTGGCGGACTGGGCCTGTCGATCAGCGGTCCTCGCACGCGACTGACACTGACCAGAAATGACGAGAACACAGTCGAAGGCGTCGAAGGCGAGCGCGCGGCGCGTTTGCTGCAAAAAGCTCAGGCCGCTTTGGCGCCGGCCGCCCGTCACCGCCTAATCGTCGAGGAAGCAATCCCCGCCCATGCGGGACTGGGGTCCGGCACCCAATTGGCGCTCGCCATTGCGGGGGCCTTGCGGCGGCTGGAGGATTTGCCGTCGGACGCAGCGGGCGACGCGGCGTTGATGGAACGAGGCGCGCGCTCGGGGCTGGGCGCCGGCCTATTTCAGGACGGCGGGCTGGTTGTGGACGGAGGTCGCGGAGTGAGCGGCCTCACGCCGCCGGTGATCGCTCTACTGCCATTTCCACAGGACTGGCGCATCCTGCTCGTGATGGACAAAAACTCAATCGGGTTGCACGGGGACAGCGAGCGCGAGGCCTTTTCAGCGCTTCCCGCATTTTCGTCGGTGCAGGCTGGCGAACTTTGCCGCCGCGTGCTGATGCAGGCGCTGCCCGCTCTCGCGGAATGCGACATCGCCGCTTTCGGTGAAGCGATTACGCAAATACAAATTATCGTTGGAGATTATTTTGCGCCGGCGCAAAGCGGGCGCCGCTTCACCAGCGCTGCGGTGGAGGCGACCATTTCACGGTTGTTGCGCGAAGGCGCCACCGGCGGCGGACAGACATCCTGGGGTCCGACTGGTTTCGCCTTTGTCGCCAGCCCGGGGGAGGCCGCGAGGCTGGTGAAGCGCTGCGGCCCCGAGGCCACCGCGCAAGGGCTGGAAATCAATATAGTGGAAGGGCTTGCGCACGGAGCGCGGATAGACGCGATCTACGCGCACATCGCCTAGAATCCCTCGCGAGTCCGACCGCTCGGGAGCGTCGACTTTCAGTAAAAAGCGATGCAGACCGGCCGACCGTAGTAATCGGCTCCCCAACGGGCACAAGGCGGAGGTGGAGGCGGCGCTGTCGCGGCCCCGACCACAGCGCCCGTCGCGGCGCCAACTGCCGCGCCCGCGAGCGTGGGACCGGCCCGGCCACCGGAGGCCAGCGCGCCGATGCTGGCGCCGGTGAGACCGCCGATCGCCGCGCCGCCCGCAGCGCGATCTCCCGGCGAATAGCAAGCTGTCAGAGACAGGCCCGCCACCAAGACTCCCGCCAGCGTAAACAATTTTTTCATTGAGTGGTCTCCCAATCAGCGCCGGCAAAGCCGGGTCTTCAGAAGGCGCGCCCGCGAGCGTTCCCCCGCCCGTCCCCGGGCGGTCTACAAGGAAAGCGCAAATCGTGGAAAAAGCATGACTGGCCGTCTGTTGACAAGTTAGGCGTTTTTCGGCGCGCTACCGAACGACGACGTTCGCGAAACTGGCGGGAACGCCGCGATTCAAATCGCGCATTATGCGCTCCGCCCAAAGCGAGGGCGCTCCGTCCCGTAAAACGCGCACATGGTATTCGCTTGGTGGGACAAACAAGCGATTGGTGTCGGCGAATCGGCCTTCTTCGATGCGATCGACCCAAATAATGAAATCGGGTCCGAAGGCAGCGCGGGCTTCAGGAGTGGGACAGACGAAGTCAGCCATCGCCATAATGCCGGACTGCGTCACGCGCTCGCAAAGCCAGCCCATCCGGCGCGCCTGCTCTATCCGGTCTTCCGGCGAAAATCCCAGATCCTTGTTCACATTGGCGCGGACTTCGTCGGCGTTGAACCATACCGCTCCCAGCATTGGGGCGAGCGCGCGGGACAAAGTGGTCTTACCAGCGCCCGGCAAACCCATGACCAGGATTTTTTTTGTCATGCTTTCGGCCCAATCAAATACGCTGCATTGCCGCAACCCGTCTGGCGATTCGCCAACAAAGGTAAAGTGTTTCTTGAATCAGGTAAACGAGGAGCGAGGCGGCGAAACGCCACATTCGGATTGCGCGCGGGCGATTGGCCGCCCGTCCTGCCTCCTGCCCCGGCCATTTTCTTGACATGGGGCTGCGCCATGCAGTCACCTCATGTGTGCGTGGCGTGATTCTCTTTAGGTTTTTGACGGGAGTTGTTACTGCCATGCAGCATCCGAACAAGTGGTGGATTGGACTGCCGTTTCTGGCGGCGATCGGCTATTTTGCGACTGATTCCATAACTCGAAGGGTCGAAATTGACCTGGCGAGGCGCGCCGCCGAACAACTGGCGCAAACCCCTGACGCAATCGACACCGCTACAGTCGTCGCCGCCGGGCGCGATGTCGTCGTCTCGGGGGTGGCCTTGTCACCGGAAGGCCGCGATCAGGCGCTTCTCGACATCCGGCGGATCGAGGGACTGCGCGCAGCGTTGGACGAAACCAAAGTCGTCGGAACCGCAAAGCCTTTCGTTCTCAGACTGGAGCGCAAGGGCGGGCTGATTTCGCTGGAAGGCGACATGCCCGTGAGAAGCGAACGCGACAAGTTGCACGCAGAGCTCTCCCGGCTTGGATTCGAAATCTCTGACCGAAGCGCCTACGCCAGAGGAGCGCCGCCGGTATTTGTCGACCTCGCGCTATTTGCAGCGCGGAAACTCGCCGAGATGGACCCCGGCGCCGCTACACTGACCGACGACGCCTTGTCGCTGGAAGGCGAGGCGAAGCCGGAAGCAGATCTCGATAAGCTGATCGCCAGCGCCAAATCGGCCCCAGCGGGCGCCCGAATTGATCATGTCAGCGTCGCTCCCCCGCGCGTTTCGCCCTATGCGTGGAGCGCCACGCGGAAGGGCGAAATGATCTCGCTGGAGGGCTTTGTCCCCACGAGCGAGGCGCGAACCCTAATTCTGAACGGAGCGGCGAAGGCGGCGGCTGGAGCTGCGGTCAGCGACGCTACTCATATCGGCTCGGGCGCCCCGGAAGGCGACTTCGTAGGAGCCGTCGGCGTCGGTCTGGCTCAGCTCGCCAAACTGGCGGCGGGAAAAGTTTCGCTAAAGGATTCCGGCCTGACAGTTCAGGGCGAAGGCAAAGCAAATGTCACCGCGTCGCAGCTGGACGCCGAGATCAAGGCGAATTTGCCCAAGGGATTCAGCCTTTCAAATCTCGAACTCGTCGACGGCCCGCCTTCGCCATTCGTTTTCTCCGCGACGCTCAAGGACGCCTCCCTGTCCCTGGCGGGGCATGCCCCCGACGCCGCTGCGCTGGAAAATATCCACAACCTCGTCCATTCCCGCTTTGCGGGCGCCGCTGTCTCTGACTCGCTGACACAGGCGAAGGGCGCGCCAAAAGATTTCGCACAGGCGATAGCAGCGGCTTTACCGTCGCTCGCCAGACTCGCCAGCGGCAAGCTCACTCTTGCCGATAGTTCGGTGACGCTGAGCGGCGAGGCGCCGTTTGATGGCGCCGTAGCCGACATCCGGACCCGGCTGGCGGCCGCGCTTCCTCGAGGCTTCGTCGCCAAAGCTCAGCTCAATCCGCGCACGCTCGGCATGCCCCTGACCGCCGCCGAGAGCCAGAAAGCTGTGACCGAGCTACTCGCGAAGGCGCCGCTCGCGTTCGTTGAGAGAAAGCCAACGCTCCGCGACGCCCAAACGGCCACGCTCGATGCGCTCGCGCAGTTATTGCTGCGCGTCGCCGATGCGAACTTCGACGTGATTGGCCATTTGCCCGGCCCCGGCATCGACGAAGTGAACCGCGAAATCGGCAAGCGCCGCGCACAAGCTGTGATCGACCGACTTGTGGAGCTTGGCGTCGACGCAGGGCGTCTCACCGCCAGTGGCGTTGCTCAGGAAGGCGAGAACGGCTTAGCGATCCAGGTCGTCGCGAGATAGTCGGAAGCGACCAAAGTCGCTCAAAAAGCGGAGAAGGCGAATGCTCTACGTGCTGACTCTCGGCTGGGAATGGTTCGCAGCAGCGGGCGTTCTCGGAATGCTGATCGGCTTTGTAACGGCGACGCGCGGGCGGGAGGGACAGTTCTCAGGCCGCTGGGTGGTTTTGCTGGCGCTGACCGCGCTCGCCGGCGCCGGCGTGGTCGCGACGATGGGGCTCGCGCCCGCCCGCGCAGGACTATGGCTCGAGATCGCTTTGCTCACCGGTTTCGCCTATTTCTTCGGTCTTCCGCTGGGCGGCGGCGCCAAGAGCCTGCTGCCGGTCCCTGCCCCAACGCGCGCGCCGACAAAGCAGCCGCCCGTGATTTTACGAGGCGCGCCGCGTGAAAAGGACCCTGTCGCGCCAGCGGCGCGACCGGTCGACGGGCCCCTCGTTGCCGCGAAAGCCGAACGAGCCGAACCTTCCGCCAAATCGGCCCCCAAGAAGGATTTCCCCGGACAAAGACCGGACGAGCTTGCGCAGCCGCGCGGCGGATCGCCGGACAAGTTGGGAAAAATCAAGGGCATCGGCCCCAAGAGCGTCGAAAAGCTGCATGCGCTGGGGATCTTCCACTACGATCAGATCGCCGCCTGGAATATCGACAACGCGCGATGGATCGGCGCCGCCCTTGCGGCTCCGGGGCGCGTCGAACGCGGAAAATGGATACAGCAGGCGCGAGCGCTAATCGGTGGCGGCGAAGAAAACGGGGACGAAGCATGAACCTAAGTTGGCGTCAACGCTCTCGCGCCCTGTCCAAGATTGCAGCTTTAGTCATAACCCTCGCCTCCGCGACTTGCGCGGCCGCCTCTGCTCAAGAGATGCTGCGCGGCGTGGATCTGACCCAGCCCGCCTATTCCACCTCGGATTATAGCCGGGAAGCCATCATGGCCGCCCTGAAAGCCCAAAAGGAAAACGGGCCGCTCGACCTTTCCGGCAAGAGTCTGAATGGCCTGGATCTGTCGGGCCTTGATCTCAGCCGCGTCAATCTTCGAGCGGCGAGACTGATCAAGGCGCGACTTTCCGGTGCGAAACTTGATCACGCCATTCTCGATCAGGCCTGGCTTCTGGAGGCGGACCTCACCGGGGCGTCATTGATCGGCGCGCATATATTCGCGACTCAATTGCAGCGCGTGCGCGCCGACGGAGCCGATTTCTCGCGGGCGAGACTTGCCGGCGACCTCACCGGCGCGAGCCTGCGGGGCGCCAAGTTCATTGAAGCCAATCTTTCCGCCGATATGAAAAACCAGTCCATGGGCCTGATGCGCGCGGTGCTCAGCACCGCCGTGGCCGAAGGCGCGAATTTTACGGCCGCAGATATGATGAGCGCCGATCTGCGTTATCTCCATGCCGCCGGCGCGGACTTTTCGGGAGCCGCCCTCCAGGGCGCAGACGCGGCTGGGGCGGACTTCACCGGAGCAAGGTGGGATGGCGTAAAAGCGCAAGGACTCGATCTCGACTCAGCGCAGATTGATGTCGCAGCGCAGGGCGCTTTGAGAGACGCGCGGAACCTCGATCGCGCGCAAGTCAAATGACGCATGAATCCGTTCGCATTGGGATCGACCTCGGCGGCACAAAGACGGAAGCGATCGCTCTCGACTCAAATGGAGAGGTCCTGGCTCGCCGACGCGTGGATACTCCGGCGCATGACTACGACGAAATAGTGAGAGCCATCGTCGTTTTGGTGCATGAACTCGAACTGGAGCTCCAGCGCCGCGCCACGGTCGGCGTCGGAACGCCGGGCGCAGTCTCGCCCCGCACTGGCCTCCTCAAGAACTCCAACACCATCGTGCTCAATGACCGCCCGCTGGACCGCGATCTCGCCAGCGCGCTGGCCCGCGAGGTGCGTCTGGAGAATGACGCCAATTGCTTTGCTCTGTCCGAGGCGGCCGATGGCGCCGGCGCCGGCGCGCGGGTCGTGTTTGGCGTAATTTTGGGAACCGGCGTCGGAGGGGGTGTCGTCGTCGATGGCGAACTCGTCAGTGGCCGCAACCGGATCGCGGGAGAGTGGGGTCATAATCCCTTGCCCTGGATGCATGGCGACGAATTTCCCGGTCTTCCCTGCTACTGCGGTCACGACGGCTGTGTGGAGACATTCCTCTCGGGCGCCGGGCTAGCGCGGGATTATTCGGCGCGTTGCGGCGAGAGTTTAACCGCAAAGGCGATCGCAGAGCGGGCCAACACCGGGGACGTGCATGCGATCGAGACTCTTGGCGTCTATCAGGACAGGCTGGCGCGGGCGTTGGCGGGTGTGGTGAACGTGATTGATCCAGACGTTATCGTGCTGGGCGGCGGCCTCTCCAATATTGCCTTTTTGTATGAGGGTTTGCAGCAGCGTGTGGAAAAATATGCATTTACAGATGCGCTGGACGCCAGAATTCTTCAAAATATGCATGGCGACAGCGGCGGCGTGCGCGGCGCGGCGTGGTTATGGGGATAGGACGGCGGTGTGGGGTAAAGGCGCTCGGGCGAGCGTTCAGGAAAAGCTCTGACCGACCTCGATCGGGCGAGGTCCTCGAACCGCAGCTTGCTTTAATGTCGCCAATCATTAACTTTAGTGGCGACAGGGGCCGCTAAACCAAGAGACCTGAAAATATGACCTTCATTGAGTCCCACCTTGCGCCGGCAGGGCGCAAGACCGGGCACATAAAACTGCATGGCCCCGAGGATTTCGAAGGAATGCGCCGCGCCGGCCGGCTTACCGCGCAGGCGCTTGACATGCTGATCGAGCACGTGCAACCGGGCGTCACCACGCAGGCGCTCGACGATCTGGTGTTCGATTTCGCCATGGCCCACAATGCCTATCCGGCGCCGCTGGACTACCGCGGCTATCGCAAGTCCATTTGCACCTCGATCAATCACGTGGTCTGTCACGGAATTCCCGATGACAAACCCTTGCGCGAAGGGGATATCGTCAACATCGACGTGACCTTCATCGTCGATGGCTGGCATGGCGACGCCAGCCGGATGTTCGCCGTCGGGGAAATTCCCCGGCGCGCCGAGCGCCTCATCGAAGTGACTTACGAAGCCCTGCTGAAAGGCATCGCCGTCGCGAAACCGGGGGCCACCACCGGCGATATCGGCGCGGCGATCCAGAGCTTTGCCGAAGGCGAGCGTTGCTCCGTCGTGCGCGATTTTTGCGGTCATGGACTGGGCCAGCTGTTTCACGACGAGCCGAACATCCTGCATTACGGAACCAGGGGAAAAGGCGTGGAACTGCGCCCCGGCATGTTCTTCACCATCGAACCCATGGTGAATCTCGGGCGCCCGCAGGTGAAGGTGCTGAGCGACGGCTGGACTGCCGTGACACGCGATCGTTCGCTCTCCGCGCAATTCGAGCACTCGATCGGCATAACGGAGACGGGCGTCGAAATCTTCACCTCCTCCCCGATTGGACGCGACAATCCCACCGCGCCGCCGCAACCGGCTCCATGAGCGGCGCTGGCGACAGCGCAAAAGGGGCGGCGGCCCCCGGTCTGCGAGAAGCAACCCCGCACTTTCATGGACATCGACAGCGTCTACGCGACCGCTTCATGGAAGCCGGCGACGCGGCGCTGGCGGATTACGAGCTTCTGGAGCTGTTGCTGTTTCGCGCCATTACCCGGCGCGACGTGAAGCCGCTCGCCAAAGCTCTGCTTGCGCGCTTTGGCTCCTATTCCGAGGTCGTCGCGGCCCGCCCCGAAAGGCTGCGCGAGATAGAAGGGCTGGGCGAGTCGGCGATCTGCGAAATCAAGCTCGTGGAGGCAGCGGCGCGGCGGCTGGCGCGCGGAACGCTGGAAAAACGCACCGTGCTGTCTTCTTTCATGGATGTGATCGACTACTGCCGCACGGCCATGGCCTATGCCGAGCGCGAAGAATTTCGCATCCTGTTTTTGGACAAGCGCAATGCGCTGATCGCCGACGAAGTGCAGGGCGTCGGCACGGTGGATCACACGCCGGTCTATCCGCGCGAGGTGGTGCGACGCGCACTGGAGCTAGGCTCCTGCGCCATGATTTTGGCGCATAACCACCCTTCCGGCGATCCCACGCCCTCCAACGCCGACATCCGCATGACCAAGGACATCATCGCCATCGCCCAGCCTTTCGGGATTGCCGTGCATGACCATTTGATCGTGGGACGCCACGGACATGCGAGCCTCAAGGGCCTCAAGTTGATTTAACGCGGCGCAACTTTCCGCGCTGGCGCCTATGTTGCTCAAAGACCCGCATGACAATCAACGACTCCCAAACCGAGACAATCTTCGACATCATCGGCTGCGCGCCCGCCGTAGACCGGCTGGTGGAGACATTCTACCGGAATATGGACGCGATGGCTCCCGCGCGCGCCATCCGCGCGATGCACGCAACGGACCTTGGCCCGACGAAAGCGATCCTGAAGCTCTATTTGACCGAATGGCTGGGCGGCCCAAAGAATTATTCGGCGAGCCGCGGGCATCCGCGTCTGCGCATGCGACACGCCCGTTTTTCCATCGGTCCCGCGGAGCGCGACGCCTGGCTTCTGTGCATGAACGCGGCGCTCGAGGAATGCGTCGACGATGCGGCAGTGCGGTCGCAGCTCAGTCAGCAATTGACCAAATTGGCCGATTGGATGCGCAATGATCCGGGCAACGCCCATGATGCGCAGCACTGACGCGAGGCGTTGAAGCGCGCGATCACATCGCCGCGCCAGGAGTTCCCGTTCCACCCCTTCGACTTTTGGGCTGCGCCCGAATCCAGGCGCCACGAGCTTCGAGTTTTTTCGGTCCCGCGCGAGTGCTCCAGAGCGCTTTCGATGTTTTGCCGACTCTGCCGGATTGCCTGGCTTCGATCGAGCGCGGACAGTGGCTCGCCAGCGCACCCACTCGCAAAATCCGAAGACGGCGACTTCAGTTCTGAGCGCAAAGGACTGAAACGCCGGCGCCGTCCAGAGCGCCCTATATTTTGCCGGAAGCTGACCGGCTCCCTCTCGACGTTCCGGCCATTGTGATTGTGTCTTCGCATGGGGGATGGACGCTCCTGCGTGTCCCAGCCCGGCGCATCACAGTCCGGCTCACATCGACGGCGACAATAAAGGAGAGAGGTATGGATGATCGACAGTTTCGAGCGGCTCTGGATCGCCATTGGGCCGCCTCCGATGCGAACGACTTTATGGAGGAGCACCAGATTTACCGTGAGGACGCGGTGCTCGAATATCCTCAATCGGGCGAACGCATCCGCGGGCGGCGGAACATTCAGTCTTCTCGCGCCGCGCAGCCAAACCGGAAACGTTTCACAGTGCAGCGGGTTCTTGGCGCGGGCGACCTCTGGGTCACGGAGTTTATCCTCACCTATGACGGGCGTCCGTCGTACACCGTGAGCATCATGGAGTTGCTCGATGGCAAGGTTGCCCGCGAGACCCAGTATTTCTGCGATCCGTTCGAGCCGGGGCCTTCGCGCGCGCATTGGATCGAGCGGATCGCCGATCGCACGCTCGGAGTTGCCGATTGATACGGTCTCTTGCGCCCGCTATCTCATCGGCAAGTTATTGGTGCGGGAACTGCCGGAAGGCGTCGCGAGCGGGCGCATTGTCGAGACCGAAGCATATGTCGTCGGCGACGCCGCGGGGCACGCCTACCGGGGGATGACTCGGCGTAATCTTTCGCTGTTTCTCGAGCGCGGGCACGCCTATATTTATCTCGCTTACGGCCGCTCATACATGCTGAATGTTTCCAGCGAAGCGCCCGGGATTGGAGCCGGCGTCCTGATCAGGGCGCTAGAGCCGTTAGAAGGCATCGCGATCATGCGGCTAAATCGCGGCGTCGAGCGCTTTCGCGACTTGGCGCGAGGACCGGGAAGGCTCACTGCGGCGTTGCGGGTTGATCGTTCGCTCGATGGGCTCGATCTTTGCCGAGAAGGTCCTCTGTGGCTCGCACACAGTAAACACGAAGCCTTCGAATTAGGGCAAAGCATCAGGATCGGCATTTCGCGGGACGTGAATCGCCTGCTACGATTTTATCTTCGGGACAGTCCGTTTGTCAGCGGTCCAAGATCGCTCGTGGAATAAGAGGCCGTGACAGGGTTCAAGCGAAAGCACGCGGACAGACTTGTCAACATTGCCTCGCGACCTAGCATTTGACGGAGTGATGTGGCCGCACGCCGAAAAGCGTCGGGGCGAGAAATGTCCGGAAAATGCGCGGGCGACGCCTGATGGCGTGGGACACGCGACGCAACACCGCTATTACCGGCGTCGACAATTCAAGGGCGCGCGTTTGCGAAAATTGGCTCCGCCGCAGAGTTGAAGCAGACGTCGTTCGGCTTGCTTTAGAAACTCTGGACGAGGAGGATCGAATGGTTCGAACACATCAGCCGGGCCAGGCGGATTTTAGGTCGATTCTTCCGGAGGACATTGATTGGAAGCCATTCCCGGCCTTCCCTCCATCTGTGCGACTCGCCGTACTCGTCGGCCATCCTTCCGAGGCTGGCCCCTATGTCATCCGAGTGAAAGTTCCGTCCGGCGTAAAGCTGGCGCCGCACAAGCATCCTGAAGACCGAATCTACACGGTCATGTCCGGCGTGTTCTACATCGGCCTGGGCGATACGTTCGATGCGGACAAACTGGAGGCTTACCCGCCCGGCAGCATCATCGTCTTGCCCGGCGACACGTCCCACTTCCATTGGGCGAAGTCTGGCGAGTACGTCTCAGAGGTATTCGCCATTGGTCCACTCGGCCTCGAATACCTCGACGCGAACGACGATCCACGAACAAAAAGCTCAGCTTAGCCTGGCCCGCGCGTGATGTTGGCGGAACAATCGAAATGCGGGCAAGAATCCAGAAAGGAGAAGGGACATGAAAATCCTGATGGTGCTGACCTCTCACGATCAACTTGGCGACACCGGCCGCAAAACCGGCTTCTGGCTCGAAGAGTTCGCCGCTCCCTACTTTGTTTTCCGGGATGCCGGCGCGAGGCTGACGCTCGCTTCGCCTGAAGGCGGGCAACCGCCGCTCGATCCAAAGAGCGATTTACCGGAAAATCAGACGCCCGCCATGGCGCGGTTCAAGCAGGACAAGGCCGCGCAACAAGCGCTTGCCCAGACGATCAGGCTTGGTGATGTGAAGGCGGAAGATTACGACACCGTTTTCTATGTGGGTGGACACGGCCCCCTGTGGGACCTCGCGGAAAGCGCGGATTCAATCGCCTTGATCGAATCTTTCTACAATTCCGGCAAGCCGGTGGCGTTGGTCTGCCATTCGCCTGGGGTGCTCCATCGGGTCACCTACAATGGCGCGCCGATTGTGAAGGGTAAGCGCGTCACCGGATTCACCAATGAGGAGGAGGAAGCTGTGCAGCTTACGAATGTTGTGCCGTTCCTCGTTGAGGACGAGTTGAAGCGACTCGGAGCCATCTTCGAGAAAGCTCCTGCGTGGCAGCCGTTTTCAATCGTTGATGGCCGCCTGCTTACGGGGCAAAATCCCGCATCCTCAACCGGCGCAGCCGAAGCGCTTCTCAAGTTGGTGGCGACGAGAAAGGCCGCCTAGCACAGTGGGATCCTGATCTCAAATTCAATAGGGCGGCGTGCAGTGCGCCCGTTGCGCTTTGGCGGCTTCGGTCCACCACGCAAGGTCGTCTGCGAACTTTGGGAACGCCGATTCCAGACCTTTTCCGCCGGCGCCGGACGGAGCGCCGGCCGAATCCAGGGTCTGGCCGATGGGACCCACCGCCAAGGCGCTCGAAATCACGACCATGCCCATTTCGGACAGAATCCCGTGCCAGGCGACGCTTGACCGCGCCCCAGACAGACGTCCGCCCGAGTAGCTGGCGATCGCGGCAGGACGCCAGAACCATTCTTCAAGAAAATGATCTGTCAGGTTCTTCAGCCCCGGCTGCACTCCCCAATTATATTCGCCCACCACAAAGACGAAAGCGTCCGCGGCGCGAATTTTCGACGCCAGAGCCTCCATCGCGCCCGGAGCCGAACCAGGCGGATACTCCTTGTACATTCGGTCCAGCATTGGAAGGCCGACCTCTTTTGCGTCGATAAGCTCAGCAGCGTCGCCGCGCGCGCGAAGCCTTGCAACAATGAAGTCCGCCAGTCGGATGCCCATCCGGTCCGACCGATAGGAACCATAAAAAACAAGTATCTTGTGAGCCATCTTCTGCCTCGCCTTATGCAATGCGAGCGTTTGGTCGACGACTGTCAAAAACCCGCGGCGACCTAAGGTCAGCCCGCAAGAGCGCATATCAGGGCGCTCGGCTTTCACTCGCGGCTTGTCGTGACCACCTAAGTAAAGCTGATGTCGCTGATGTCGATTGTGGCCGCCAGCAGCCTCAGGATGGGCTGCCGATCGACGTCTCAAACGGTTTTCGTCGACTAAGTGAGGCGCGGCGCCAATGCGGATTGACCGCCTGTGGCGGAGGCCGAAGATTCCACACGCCTCTTAACCCCGCCGCGCCAAAATCTCCTGCACCCGCTCCACCAGTTCGCTTTCGGGAACGGAAATCTGGGCCGGGCGCTGCGCCTTCCACTCTTCATTTGTCGTGATCGACGCCGCTGCGCGCGCGCCTTCCACGAGATCCTTGAGCTGCACTTCGCCCTTCGCCTTTTCGTCCGAACCCTGAATAATCACTAGCGGGCTGTGTCGCTTGTCGGCGTATTTCATCTGCGCCTTCATGCCGGAGGCGCCGAGATATAATTCGCTTGCGACCCCTGCGGCGCGCAATTGCCCGACCATGCGCTGGTAGTCGGCTACGCGGTCACGGTCGAGCAGCAGCACCACCACAGGCCCAACCCGTTGGGCGGTCGAGACTATCGGACTGCCGACGAGCTTTAGCGCCGCATGGAGGCGCGAAACGCCAATCGAAAAACCTGTCGCCGGCGTATTGTCAGCGCGGAAGCGGCCAATGAGACCGTCGTAACGCCCGCCGCCGCCAACCGAGCCGAAGCGCACCGGATTGCCCTTTTCGTCCCTGGTCTCGAAAGTCAGCTCCGCCTCAAACACCGGGCCGGTGTAATATTCGAGACCGCGCACGACAGAAGGGTCGATGCGGATGCGGTCGAATCCATAGCCCGCGTCGCGCACGAGATCCTCGATCTCCATGAGCTCCTCGGCGCCCTGCGCGCCAATATCGCTCTTGCCGAGCAGACCAAAGAGGTCGAAGCGCGGCTTGCCATCCGTATACTGGCCGCCCACGCTGAAAGATAGAATCGTGTCTATGGCGTCGGGATCGAGACCGGCGCCTTTGGTGAAGTCGCCGCTCTCGTCCTTGCGGCCGGCGCCGAGCAGCAGCTTCACGCCTTCGGGGCCAAGCCGGTCCAGCTTGTCGACGGCGCGCAGAACCGCGAGGCGGCGTCCCGCGTTTTCGTCGCCCTCCAGCCCAACGGACTTCATGACGCCGTCGAGCACCTTTCGGCTGTTGATCTTGATGACGTAATCGCCCCGCTTGACGCCAAGCCGCTCAAGCGTGTCGGCGGCCATCATGCAGATTTCCGCGTCGGCGGCGGGCGAGGCCGCCCCCACCGTGTCGGCGTCGAACTGCATGAACTGGCGAAAACGTCCCGGTCCTGGCTTCTCGTTGCGATAGACCGCGCCAACCCGATAGGAACGATAAGGCTTGGGCAGAGCGTCGAAATTCTGCGCCACGAAGCGGGCGAGCGGCGCCGTCAGGTCATAGCGCAGCGACAGCCATTGCTCGTCGTCGTCCTGAAAGGAGAACACCCCTTCATTGGGCCGGTCCTGATCGGGCAGGAATTTGCCGAGCGCGTCGGTATATTCAATCGCAGGGGTTTCCAGCGCCTCGAAGCCATAAAGCTCGTAAACGGAGCGAATCGCCTCCAGCATCTTGCCGGTCGCGGCGAGTTCACCGGCGTCGCGGTCGGTGAGGCCGCGCGGGCTGCGGGCTTCGACCCTTTGTTGTTTGGCGTCGGACATTCTTTGAATCCAGAACAATATGGCTATTGCGAGCGTTCAGAGGGGCTCGCTGGCCGAGGGGATCGATTTGGCGTTCTTCCTAGCATTTTCCCAGTGCGAAGGAAGGGCCGCATCTGTGGGCCAGAAGCGCAAATGGCTTTTGCAGCGCGGACAATCGGTGCTGCCGAAACCTTCCACCGGGCTCGGGAAGACGGCAAGCTCCTCGTTGAGCGCGCATTCGTCGCCACCGGGAACCGCCCAGGCGCCGAGTGTCGCGCCCGCGCAGGTCAATTGATCGACATGCCAATGCGCCCGCTTTTTGCGACGCATATGTCGCCTCAGTCGCGCCGCGATGCCGCCCGGGCCCTTGGCGGAGCCGCAATAGATATAGCGGCCAGGCGTGAGCATCACGGCCTGGCGGCCGGCTTTGGCGAGCAGAGACGCATCGAGGCGGATCAGCAGCGCATAAGCGCCGGGAAGATCCGGCGCCTCCGATGAATTGGCTATGAAACGCATGCATGGCGGGACGGTCATTCTGACCCGCAGATCGTTGGAGCGAGGGGCATTTCGAACGTGGTCCTTAAGATTCTGGATTTCCGCTCTCGCGGGTTGGTCCATTGACGCACCCGTTCACCTTGTCCGCAAGCGAACCTCGACGCGGCGCGGCGAGGGAATACAATCGTGCTATGTTTTGCGCCGTTCATGCGAATTCATGCAAATTTTCGCATCCGACGCGGCGCGGGATTCTTGGTCTCGCCGCCGGAATTTTGGCGACGCCCTTTTCGGCTCACGCCCGCGATGCGACCGAGGAAATCGCGGCGCAGATGCGCGAGGCGGCCCCGCTTGGTCGGGCGATCCGCCTTCCCGCCGGCGTCACTGCAATCCGCTCGCTGGAGTTGCCGCCCGACGCCATTCTGATCGGCGCGCGCGGCGGATCAACGCTTAAACTTCTCGGCCCAGGGCCCCTGCTCTATTCGAACGGCGCAGAGAACCTCACGCTCGAATCCATAGTCTTCGACGGCGCCGGCAACGCGCTTGAGCCAAAGCGAGGGTTGCTCGATTTCTCGGATGTCCCGCGCCTTTCCATTTCCGGCTGCACAATCCGGAATTCTGCGAGCCACGGCGTCAATCTCGCCCGTTGCGGCGGCGTCTTCAGGCAAAACCTTATCGAGCGCGTCCGGGACGCCGGCTATCATTCGTTGGACGGGCTTGGGGTGGATATCGACGGCAACAGTCTGCGTGACTGCGGCGACAACGGCGTAATGGTCTGGACGACGCAGGCCGGGCGTCATGAGGGCTCGCGCATCCGCAACAACAGGATCTTCGACATTCACAATTTTTCCGGCGGGAACGGTCCCTACGGCAATGGCGTGAGCATCTGGGGTTCCGGTTCGGTGCGGGTCGAAAACAACCACATTTCCAGCTGCGCCTATACCGCCGTTCGCAACAACGCCGGTCACGACATTCTGGTGATAGGCAACGACTGCAAGGGCTTCGGCGAAAAAGCCATGTATGCGGAATTTGGCGCCAAGCGCGCGACTTTCCGCAATAACAGGATCGAGGACGCCGGTGGCGGAATCGCCCTCGCCAACGCCGACCAGGGCACGGACATGGGCGTCGTCGCGGGGAACACCATCGTCGGTTTGCGCGAAACCCACCCTGACAAGGACTTCGGGCCGGACATGTTTTGGCGAACCGGCCTGCTTGCCGAAAAAAATTGCGAGATTTCGGGCAACGTCATCGTCGGCCCGGCCTGGATCGGCGTCGCGCTCGGAGGCTATCGCGAAAATCTGCGCGTAGAGGAGAACAGGATAAGCGGAGCGGATTACGGCATTGGGTTCGCGACCGGCGCCGCCGTCGGAGAAGGTTTCATTATCCGCAACAAGATCAGCGGATCGCGCAACGCCGCGATCTCCGCCATGGCGGGACCAACCTTTGTCGGTGGCGATCTGCTGAGCTCGAGCGGGGCTGAGAAGAAATATCCCCGTTTGCTGCTGCGTGACAACGAGGCGAGTTAGAGCCGCCGCTGCGGCATGGCGTTTGCCTCTACCCTC
The DNA here is from genome assembly GCA_963697595.1 of uncultured Alphaproteobacteria bacterium. Classification (GTDB taxonomy): domain Bacteria; phylum Pseudomonadota; class Alphaproteobacteria; order Rhizobiales; family Beijerinckiaceae; genus Methylocystis. The sequence continues at coordinate 273,422 of CAVOON010000001.1, forward strand.
TGAAACGTCTCGCGACTGTCGGATTTGTCGCAAAGACAGCACTCTTCACTCTTGCGCAGCAGGACCACCCTCATGAGACTAACCGAGACTTTTGCTTCGGCGACCCTGGACGACATCAAGGCCGCGCTGAATGGCGGCAAGCTCGTGCTTTATTCCGTTGGCAGACCGCCGAGCGCGGACCATGCGGTCACCCGTAGTTCGGCTCTCGCAAGTTTCACCTTCGCGACCCCCGCGTTCGGTCCGGACGAAGCAGATGACGCGCTCAAGCCATTGTTCGTCGAGGCTCCTGTCATTGCGACCGGTATCGGCACGCCGGGCTGGGCGCGCGCGTACAACGCTGACGGCGCGGCGGTGGCCGATTTTTCCGTGGGACCCGGCGCCGGAGAGGTCAAATTGATCGGCAGCTCCGCCACGCCCGGTTTTCCCATCGACGTCGCCGCCATCAAGACTTCTTTGCCTGCGGAAACCGTCGAGTGGAGCAAGACCGAGTTTGGCCACGTCTATGTCACCAACTCCGACAACGCCTACCGTAAGCTTTCCGTGCGCGGGTAAAGGAGCCCCTCGAAGCGTCTGGTTGCGCGACGGAGAATCAAAAAAGCAACCGAGAGGTTCGATCCGCTCGGTTGCTTTACGTTTTGTCGCGACGCGGAATGGGTTTTCGTTCTCGAGCTATTTCGCCATCTCGAGATGCTTCAACGCCTCTTCGGCGTGTCCGGTGGCGACGTCCGCGTGACCCATCTCGCCGTGCTCGATCGCCGCCTTCAAATGCGTGATGCCTTCGGCGACATGAGGATTGGGCTTTGCTTTCTCGGCGGCTTCGGCATGGGTTAGCGCAGCCTTGGCGTGGACCACCAACTGGTCCGCGTGGCCCATCTTGCCGTGCGAAATCGCTTCTTTAGTATGGCTTATGGCTTCGGCAACATGGTCCTCTGCGGCGAGGATGACGCGCGGGGCGAGCAAAAACGCCGTTCCAAGGCCCAAAGCGACGATAGCTGATCTGCGATCCATGATTTCTCTCCCATGACGCGCCGGCGCGGCAAACATCTGCGCGCTAAACGCATCTTCCTCAATTCCCCGCACTGTTTGCGAAAAGGACTCCGCGCGGCGAGGTCATTGAGTCAACGCTGGAAACGCAGAAAAGTTGCGTCAAGGCTTCGCTGCTCGATGCTGCAGCGCCGCATTCCGCCTGTTACCGGCGCGAGCCATGACTCAGCAGGCGCAGGATGAACCAGGCGGGCACCACGATCACCGCTCCGGCGAGCAGATAGTTGATCAACTCCCGCACGGCGCCGAAGCCGAGCGCATAAATGCGATTGATGAAATCCTGTATCCCTCGCAGAATATCGGCCGGCCGTATGTCGAGCCACATCAGCAATGCGCCGACGACGAGCGAAACGAAAAGCAGTTTCACGAACACCGAGGCTGGCGAGCCGCCAAGAAAATCTTCAAAAGCATTATTGCTGGCCATGTCCTCGTCTCTTTCTAATGACCCTGCGGGAAGGCCTTTGGGGTCTGGCGCCGAACTGCGCGCCTCTGCTTGGCCTTGCGCTCTCGGTGCGTCGATGTGCGGCCAGTTGGCGAAGGGGTTCTCGTCGCTCATGATCAACTCGATTGCGTGAAAAGGCTTTAGAATTATGCTTTATGTCGCTTTCCGGGCAAATCCTGCGTGAAATGCCTTTTTCAGGACTTGTCGCCGTTCGTTTCGTCCTTGAAGACGCGCATCATGCGCCGCAGGAAACGTTCGGTAAAGGACATCGCGCGCTCGAACTCCTCTTCGCCAGGCAATCCGCCGGCGCGGGCCTGACCGGCTTTCAGTTCGGCGTTCTCTCGCCTCAGGCGTAAGATTTCGCTTTCGAACGCGGCGCGCTCGTCGGCGCTGATCCGGCACAAAGACAAGCCCCCATCGACGGTGCAAAAAGAGACAGCGCCGGTTTCCTTGTCCAGCCGCAAGAAACCGCCTTGCGTCGGGGTCATGGAAAAACGCCCGTCCTGCGCAGCGTAGGATTGAGGCGCGGGCGGACTGGCGGGCTCTTGCGCCGAAACTGGTCCGCTCAGCCCCGCCGCGCAGAGCGCTGCGCCTATTGGCGTCAAAAAGCTGACCCGCATGGCGATGATCCTTCCTTTCCGCAACAAAGTTCGCGAACGCCGCCGTCACATGGGGAGCCCCGGCTTCGGGTTCAATCCTCTCGCCCCGGGTGCGGCGCGGGCTATTCTGCAGGCGCGCTCACGGGCGTGGCGGGGCGTGAAGGGGTAGCCGCCGCCAGCTTCGTCGCCAGGACGATGGTCGCAATGGTCGCCGCATAGACGAGACCCTGCATCAAGGACGGCTGATCGGAATAGCCGATCAAAGTATGCAACACCCGCCCGAACAGACTATTGTCCGGCAGGACGGCGGATGTGTCCCACAGCGTCTGCGACAACGCCGTCACTATGCCCGCCTGTTGCAGAAAGGCGACGCTTTGCGCGGCGAGGCCTGCGGCGAGCATGGTCACAAGCACGGAAGTCACCGCAAAAAGCCGGCGCGGCGGGATGATGACAAGCCCGTAGAAAGTCAGCACGCTGAGCAGCGCGCCGAGAACCAGACCGGCGAAGCCTCCGATGAGAAGATTCGATCCGGATTCGCCGGAAACCAGAATGCCGTAAAGGAACAGCGCCACTTCGGCGCCTTCCCGCAGCACAGCGACGCCGACGACGACGGCCAGCGCGACAAAGGTTTTGTCCCCGCTCGCGACAGCGCGCCCGACATCGGATAGTTCACGTGCAAGCTCGCGTCCATGCCGCGCCATCCAGATATTGTGCCAGGCGAGCATCACCACCGCCACGCCCAGCACGCTGGCGTTGAACAGTTCCTGCCCACGCCCGGCCAGCGCCGCCGAAAGTTGTTCCGCAAAACCGGCCACCAAAAGCGCGCCAAGAACGCCAGCGAGAACCCCGCCTGCGATCCAGCCGCGCGACCCCTGCACGCCGCGAGTCACCGCCAGCGCAATGCCAACGATCAGGCCTGCTTCGATGACCTCGCGAAAGACGATAATGAGCGCGCCAAGCATGGGTGGTCCTGTCTGCCGGGATCTATTCGACGATGAGGAAGCCTTCCGCAGTATCCTCGTGATAATCACCGAAGAAGCGGTATTTTCCGGGGCTGAGCGGACGGATATGGATGGCCGTGGCGCCGCCGCCGGCGATGACTTTTTCGACGCGCAGCGGCTTGCTTTCAAATTCTTCTGGCGTCGGATCGAGATTCTTGACGTTGAGCGTTATCGCCGTATTGGCGGGCGCGTGAATTTCGGCGGGCGCAAAACGGTGGTCCTTGATCGACACGCTCAAATTCGCCTCTTCCGCGACGGCCGAACCTGCGAACAGGATCGCCAGACCGACGCCGCAGACCAACTTCTTATAAAACATTGTCATTTTCTCGCCTCTCCCAAGCCACGGCTCAAGGCCGGCCATAGTCTCCATCGTCAAGCGCCTCTGCGTACCCGCACGCAACAGGAGGCGACGCCTCTTCGCTTCGAGGGCTTATCCAGTCTTCCAGCGGTCTGTTGAAGATTCCGCAAGAACTCATGCAGGCATATCGCGATCATAGGTGAAGCGTATCAGTCTCTATTTCCCGGTCAATGCTTATAGTCTGGACGATTTCCAATCTAATCAATCGATTGCGGATTTTTTTAATGGTCTCAATTCTTATCAGCAGCGCGCAAAACCGCTCGCTCCCTCACCTGGAGCGCTGTTAGAATAAAGCTTTAGGCTGGATAGCCGTGCCGCGCCTTGCTGGCCCGCAACAGCGAAAGCGCCCGCGCGTCCTGCCCGCCCGAACATGCGGTCTCCGCTTCGCCGATTTCCTCCTGGATCTGCCCGTAAACGCTCTTGTTCACATGCCCCATCGAAAGGTCGTTTTCCATGATGGCGCGATAGCGCGCGATGGCGCCCCCGCACCCGGAGCCCTCCGGCAGTTTGAAATCCGGTGGCGTGACGCTGCGGCTGGCCGGGCCTTGCGCGATGGGCGCGGGTTCGGGCGGACGGGAACTGTTGCAGGCTGATAAAGCGGCGAAAAGGACGACGAATGAAAGTCCATCAAGACTGCGGCTCATGAAATCTCCCTGAGTTGCCGGTCTCTCAAAACTGAATCGAGCGATTCCAAAGGTTAAGCCAAGCTGCAGCAGCCAGCCATGCCGTTGGCTGCGTCGCCTGGCGGGCTACATCGACCGCGTGAAGTGCATAATGCCGCCGCCCTTGAAACCCTTGATGATCAGGTCGTCTCCCTTGGTGTCCCAATAGGGTCCGCCGAGCATGATGCTCCAATATTCATGTTCATAGGCAAGCGCTGCGGGATCGCATGTCTGTTCGGTGAAAGCGGGCATGGCTCTGGGTCCGAGGCGGTTGGGACCGATTACGAAAATTCCCGACCAGTTTTTGCAGCCCGAGGACCCGTTCGCGCGGCCCGTCGTATCGATGCGCAGCCACATTTCCTTGGGCGGCGCTTTGCCGTTGATATCGGTAAGGACAAAATTCTGATTGTGCGGAAACGGCTGATAGCGCGGAATAGCGCCATTATCCGCATCGTCCTTTTGCTGCTCGCCTTCCGCCGGTTTGGACTTTTTGGCCTCGGCTGGAAACGCAAGGGTGAGGGCGCAGGCGAAAGCCGCTAGCGCGATCGGGAGTCTTTTCATTACGGCATCCTTCAGGTCGAAAGCGGGCAAGGCCACCGCCAGACAGTGGCGGCGCCTTACAACATGCTCGGAAGTACTCGGTCCGGCGGCCGGTGCCCATCCATGAAAGTCTTTATATTGATGATGACTTTCTCGCCCATGTCAATTCGGCCTTCGATCGTCGCCGATCCCATATGAGGCAGCAGCGTGACCTTTCCGGCCCTGGCCAACTTCAACAGTTTCGGCGACACCGCGGGTTCATGCTCGAACACGTCGAGCCCGGCGCCGGCCAGTTCGTCCGCCTCGAGCATGCGAACCAGCGCGTTCTCGTCGACGATCTCTCCGCGCGCGGTGTTCACCAGGATTGTGTGGGGCCGCAAATGTTTTAGACGGCGCGCGGACAAGAGATGATAGGTGCCCGGCGTATGCGGACAATTGATCGAAATGATGTCCACGCGAGCCAGCATCTGGTCGAGCAATTCCCAATAGGTCGCCTCGAGCTGCTCCTCGATCTCGACCGGGACGCGACGGCGATTGTGATAATGGATCGACAGGCCGAAGGCGTTGGCGCGGCGCGCCAGCGCCTGACCGATGCGACCCATGCCGACGATGCCGAGGCGCTTGCCGGTGATACGGCGACCGAGCATCCATGTGGGCGCCCAGCCCGCCCAATTGCCCTCGTTGATGGCGTTTGCGCCTTCGACCACCCGGCGGGCCACAGCGAGAATCAGCCCCATGGTCATATCGGCGGTATCCTCGGTGAGGACGCCCGGGGTGTTGGTCACGGTGATGGAGCGGCGCAAGGCCGAAGCCACGTCGATATGATCGACGCCATTGCCGAAATTGGCGATCAGCTTCATTTGCTCGCCGGCCTGTGCGATCAACCCCGAGTCGATACGGTCGGTGATCGTGGGCACAAGCACGTCGGCGGTTCGCATAGCCTCAGCGAGTTCTTCATGGGTCGCGGGTTTGTCGCTCACATTGAGGCGCGTATCGAACAGCTCGCACATGCGGGTTTCGATGACCTCGGGGAGCCGACGTGTCACCACGACGAGCGGCTTCTTTTTCGCCATCTTCGCGTTCGTCTCCCAGATCAAAATCCGATATTCTCGTATCAGGAAACGTGTGCTTCCGATACGCCAATTTTATAGGCGAAGGCGCCGCGCTTTTGACCCCATCCGCCTTCAGGGTGGCGCTTCTCAACCCCGTTTTAACGACGATAGGCGAAAAGGAACAGCTTGAACGCCGCTTCGCCGGGCCTTCCTAGCAGATGGCGGGCCAAAGACAAGACGAGTGATCCAGCATCGCTGCAACCATCAAAGAATCAGACGGATCGCGTTCGAGCCGAGATTCGTCTCAACGCCTTCGGCGATCAACGCCAATGAAAAGGGAATAAACCTCATGCCCCCGCGCTTACGGACTGTCGGCGAAAGCTTCGTCAAGACGCTCGGTCTCGCCTTGGCGCTGACTTTGCCGTTGTCTGTCGAATCAACGGCCGCGCGGGCCCAGCAGGCGCAGGTCGGGCCGGTCAGCAAATTGCCGCTGCCGCAATTCGTCAGCCTGAAGTCGAACCGCGTCAATCTGCATGAAGGTCCAAGCAAGGACCACCGCACGCTCTGGCTTTACGAGCGGGCGGGATTGCCTGTGGAAATCACCGCGGAATTTGAAATCTGGCGCAAGATCAGAGATTCCGAAGGCTCGGAAGGCTGGGTGCTGCACTCGCTGCTGTCGGGCCGCCGCACGGCGCTCATAGCGCCATGGAAAAAAGAGCCGCAGGTGCTCACGTCCAGCGACCACGCCACCCCCGTGGCTAAATTGGCCCCGGGCGTCATCGCCATGCTGCGGCGCTGTGACGGCCAGTGGTGCCGTATCGCCGGACAGGGCTTTGACGGCTACATGAAACAAGAAAATCTCTGGGGCGCCTATCCCGGCGAAAAGATCGATTGAGGTTTTACGCCTCGTCCCGGCGCAACCGCACGATCACGTCGACGCGGGCTATTTTTAGCCCGGCCGGCGGAGCCGGAAGATTCGCCACGGCGACGTTCGAGCCGGAAATATCATAAAGCTCCTCGTCGTCTTCGAGCAGGAAATGATGGTGCTCTGAAGTGTTCGTGTCGAAATAGACCCGCGCCCCGTCCACCGCTATCTCGCGAAGCAGGCCGGCGCTCGTGAACTGATGCAAGGTATTATAGACCGTGGCCAAAGAAACTGGCATCTGCGCGGCGGTCGCCTCGTCGAACAGACGCTCAGCCGTCACATGCCGATCGCCCTTGCCAAACAGAAGCTCTCCCAGCGCAACCCGCTGCCGGGTCGGACGCAGGCCCGCCGCATTGAGGCGCGCCGCAAGTTCTTCCGCGCAAGACGGAGTTCCGCTCACGCCCGACTCCGTTGAGTCGAGGTCGATCGCGCGGGTGGGAGCGTCCATGTTCATGCCATCATATTATGTGCCGTGGCCGCAGGTGACAACTCCCCGTTCTCACATTTATTTCTCTGTCGGCGATTGGCGTAAACTTGGGGTTTTAAAGAAAGAAATTACCAAAAACATAACAGCGCCCCACCGGGGACTTGGGCGCCGCCAAGGAAGTCTTTCGAAATTGTTAGGTAATGTCTTTACTCAACGTCCTCGACCGACTCCGGTCCGCCGCCATAAACTCGCTGCGCGAGCGAGGCTTGCATGAACTCGTCGAGATCGCCGTCGAGTACTTCGGCGGGCGTGCCTGACGTGAAACCAGTGCGCAGATCCTTCACCAGCTGATAAGGCTGAAGCACATAAGAGCGGATCTGGTGCCCCCAGCCGATCTCGGTCTTGGAGGCCGCGACGGCGTTGGCTTCCGCCTCGCGCCGCTCCAGCTCTTTTTCATAGAGTCGCGCGCGCAGCATGTTCCAGGCGGTGGCGCGGTTCTTGTGCTGCGAGCGCTCGGCCTGACAGGCCACTACGATCCCCGACGGAATATGCGTGATGCGGATGGCCGAATCCGTGGTGTTGACGTGCTGCCCGCCCGCGCCCGAGGAGCGATAGGTGTCGATGCGGCAATCGCTCTCGTTGATGTCTATGTTGATGCGGTCATCTACCACGGGATAGACCCAGACCGAGGCGAAGCTGGTGTGGCGGCGCGCATTGGAGTCGAACGGCGAAATCCGCACCAGCCGGTGCACGCCGGATTCCGTCTTGGCCCAGCCATGGGCGTTATGGCCCTTGACCAGCAGCGTCGCGGATTTGAGCCCGGCTTCATCGCCCGCCGTCTCTTCGATCACCTCGACCTTGAACTTCTTGCGTTCGGCCCAGCGCGCGTACATGCGAAACAGCATGCGCGTCCAGTCGCAGCTTTCCGTGCCGCCGGCGCCCGAATGCACTTCGATATAGGTGTCGTTGCCGTCGGCCTCGCCCGAGAATAGCGCCTCGATCTGGCGCCGATGAGCTTCCTTGAGCAACGCCTTCATGGCGTCGACGCCTTCCTTTTCGGTGGGGGCGTCATCCTCCATCTCGCCGAGCTCGACGAGGGTTACGGCGTCTTCCAGTTCGCGTTCGAGCTTGCCGATGGAGCCGAGCCGGTCCTCCAGCTCGGTGCGCTCGCGCATGATTTTCTGCGCTTCTTCGGCGTTGTTCCACAGGTCGGGGTCTTCGACCTTGGCGTTCAGTTCGGCGAGACGGCGCGTGGCGGTAGGGGCGTCAAAGATGCCTCCTCAGCAGCCCTACGGACTGCTCGATCTGCTCTTTCAGCGCTTGCGGTTCGGCGCGCATGGGGTTTTGGCTTTCGCGGTGGCGGGCGGCGGAGAGCCGCCGAAGGGATTCGGGGCGGAAACTAGGCATGGGCGGCGGGGATGTCAAAGGGCTTGGGGCTGCGCAGGCGGGTCAGTTCGAATTTCTGCCATGCGCCAATAGGCGGTCATGCAGCGGCCAATCACAGAATGAGACAACCTTACCGTTCATAGCGGATGCATCACAGCTCAATTAACCCGTATTGACGAAGCGAATTTGATCCGTCCTGCCAGAGCGGACTTCAGCGTTATGGGAACGTCATGACGAATGGAAAGGTGCTTCTGTCATATGAGCCCACATTAACCCTCTCCGAGCCGCTTGCACTGTGAGGGACGTTGTTCGTATCGTAGGCAGTGCAATACGCCGTCAACGCGGCATCAACTCGCCCGTTTCCAGTTGGTATGGAGAGGAAAATGCGGGGCGTTACAGAGAATGCATCAAATTGATTGGAGCCAGTTACGCGATGCGTCCCATAAGCCGACTGAGCCGTGACCGAAGCTGAACAGACGATGGTCGGGTAGTCGCGAGGGTCTGAATTCGGAAACTTAAAGACGAAAGGAAAATCGAAACTGGCATACGTCGGAGACGAAGACGGCGGTGGTGGTAACGGGAGCCCGTCCCCTTGCGTCGGCGGCAATGGCGTGAATGTGCCGGCGACCGGGTCGAAATATCCGGGGATAGCGTCGATCGGCGGTTGATATGGTTGGCCCGGCTCAGGCGTGGTTTTTACCGGAGGCGTCGAGGCTTGCTGCGCCATCCCCGGCAGCGACGCCAGCGCGAAGACCGCGACGGCTAAGACTCGGGAGGCTGAAAGCTTCGTCATCCTGCCACTCCCTACAGCGTGCCGGTAAACGTCAGAGGCGTCGTCGCGCCGTTCGCAGGCAACGTCAGGCTGGAGCTGAAACCCGTGGAAAAGCTGTAGGATACGGAAGTGTTGACGCTGCCGCTTACACTGATCCCGACGTTCATTGTATCTGTCGACGACGACACCAGCCAGACGTAAGGAAGGCTGCCTGAAATTGTCACGGTTCCGTTGTTCACGGTGGCGCCGCCACTGATGCCATGTGAGCCGGAGGAGGAGGCGTCATACACGGACGCGCTGGCGGACCAGTACACGGAGGCCCCATTGGTCAGCAGCGGGTTGACGGTGAGCGTCACGTTGAACGTGACTGTTCCCCCAATCTGAGTAAAGTTTGCCGCTGCTTTTTGCTGAACCACAATGCCGGCAGGCGCAGGCGCCGCGCCAAGCGTTTGCCCGGCGGCCGGGCTTGCCGAAAGAGCGGCGCCAGTGAGCGCAAAGATTTTTCTCCAAATTGTCATCACAGGCGGCTCCCTGGTGAAAGTAACTTTACAGTTGAATTGGCGCCGAAACGTTCGTCGTCGCATTGTTGGCAGGCAGTGGAACGGAACCGGACACCGAGGCCGAATCTGCTGCGGGATAGGTCAGCGCGGGCGTGACGCTCACGCTGATCATGACCGTCCCCAAGGGGTTCACCAACGTCCAGTCATAGGGCACCGAAATGCTCACGACCTGCGACGTCGAAGTTTTTGTGACTGTTTCGGTCGCCTGGACGCGCTGCCCGCCTGATGTTTGAAACGCGGAGATAGAAATATTCACGTTCAGCGAGGTGTTCAGCGGCACGGCGCCGTTATCCGACATGATCGTAAGCTTGACATTGAAGACGCCCGTCAAGGAGACCGTATTGGCTGCGGACTGACTGGTCATGGCGCTCGCCAGAGCCATCACTGTCGCAGCACGAAGAAACCTGGTCGCATACATCGCGATCTCCGTTCAGAAAACCTGCGTGAATGAAACATTTGAGGTCGCGCCATTCGCCGGCAGAGAAACGGTCCGCGAAAGGGTCACGTTTTCACCGTTCGAGTCGAAGAGATACAGGCCCAACTCCACGAGGTCGCTCGTCGACGATACATTGAGGGCATAAGGAACAGTGATGGTGGCGACGCCAGTATTCCCCGAGAATACAAGGGTGGCAACGCCGCCAGTTCCTGATGAATAAGCAGGATAGGCGGATTGTCCGGCAATCGTGGCCATGGACACGCTGGCTTGTGTGACGCGAGGAACCGGGAATGCGGAATAGGTCACCGTCACTGTTACGTTCAGAGTTCCCGTGACCACGACCGGCGGTTTTGGCGGCCGCAGAACCAATTGGGATAGGTATGAAGGCTCCGGGGCCGGGGTGAAGATATTCGTCTTGGGATCTAGATAGCCGAACACAGGCGCGGCGGACGCCGGAGCCGTGGCCGCGCCGGCCAAAGCGGGACAAATTCCGGCGAGCGCCAAAGCCTCGCAAATCAAAACGCCGGTCAATATCCGTCTCATGTCTCTTGGCCTCAAATCACACTGAATATTAGCGGGTCGTTTCAGCTAACATCCAATCGAACCAATAGTTTTTTCTCGGGATTCGCCGGAAACTCCCGCAAAGAAGGCAAATTTCCTCCGATTTGCCGTCTTTGGCAAGGCCGCACGCTCTGGAATGGGTCCCAACGCAATCTTCCAAAAGCCGATTGCTCGCAAAGTATATCGTATCTGGCGCCTCAGCATGCGGACAAGCGATACGTGAAGATGTGAAGCTGTAGCCAGAAGGAAACATGACCGTTCTGGAACAACAGCAGTCGCGCTCGATTCCAGTCGGTCCGCTATTGGAGAAACAATTAAGCAGCGCACTTTCGAAGCGGCGTGGCGCCGACGCACGACAAGTGGCCGCCGCCGCCCGCAAATCGCTGTGACTCTGGCGAACGGCCTCGTTCTTCGCGCTGCCAGCATCGGCGGCGCCTGGACCGGGGGTTGGCGGCGTTGGTTACGCCTGCAGCATGACCACCTTCGTCTTGATCGGCGTTCGTGAATAGAGGTCGATCATGTCCTGACTGAGGAGGCCGGTGCAGCCGCTCGTAATGGCGGTCCCGATCGTGTCGGGGTCGCTGGTGCTGTAGATCGTGAACACCGTGTAAACGCCGTTCTTGTAGAGATAGAGCACGCGGGCGCCGAGCGGATTGTCCAGACCTCCTGGCATGCCGCTGGCGTATTTGCGCGCCTCTGGCTGGCGCTGGATCATCTCCTTGGGCGGCGTCCAGACGGGCCATTCGGCCTTGCGCCCGACATAGGCTTCACCGCTCCACAGGAACCCGGCGCGGCCGACATTGGCGCCGTAGCGGATTGCGTTTCCGTCGCCTTCGATGCGGTAAACAAAGTAATTTCTGGGATCGATGAGAATGGTGCCGGGCGCTTCCTTGGTGTCATAGCGCACCGTCTGGCGAAAATACTTCGGATCGATCTTGCCGACGTCGACGGCCGGGATCGGAAATTTCTCGGTGGGGACCGACCCGTACCACTTCGCCGCCTCGGCGCGCATGATGCTGTCGGACGTCGCGCAACCGGCAAGTTCCAGCGCGCCGAGACCGGCGGCGGAGCCCAGCAGAAACGACCGGCGGTCGATACGCCCCGACCGAAGCCCCGGCAGAGATCCCCCGTTTCTTACGCCGGCATCGGCAATCCCATCGTCTACGATCATGATTCTGGAGCTTCCCATGTCCTGTCGCCCGGCCAGAGAATACTCCGGCATAAACCCGCGGAACGTCTTTGCTGAGCTGAGATTGCCGTCACACGGCGCGATTGGCAAGCTCGGGACTTCGCTGCACGGCGCGCCACGCGCCAGAGTACGCAACGTCCACGCGGTCTCGAAGGCTCGCAGGCTTTTCTATAGAATATTCCATAAATTTTTACTAAAAATTCAAGTTAACTAATCGGTTATTTTACCGCTGTCGACAAAGACAAGAAAAAACTAATTGTTTACAATAAAGAGAGGAATGAGAAACGTAAAAATCGCCAGTCTCATTGGCGCTTCGCGCTGGTTTCGACAATAATGTGCAGATCACGGCATCCGTCGGGTGGGCGCTCTGGCTCATCCGCCGGGCTTTCTTTGGCCGAGAACGGACGGCATGCTTTCGGAAATATAGAGAACGTCGGCTTTGACCGGCAATTCCGGTCATTCGGTGCGGTGATCCGCCAATGGCGACAAACCACCCCGTCCACTCGGCGCTCGGAGGCCTGCTCGCCGCCCGCCTATATCAAGAGGCTCGCCACCTGCTCCGGATCGGTCTAAGACGGCGCGCAGAGAAAGCGCGCGAACCGCGCCCAAAGGTTTCCGTCCGAAAAATGAACGCCCCCTCCCCCAATGCCTCTCTCGCCGACCCCATTTCCCGGCGGCGCACCTTTGCGATCATCTCGCATCCTGACGCCGGCAAGACCACGCTGACCGAAAAGTTGCTGCTGTTCGGCGGCGCGATTCAGCTCGCCGGACAGGTCCGCGCCAAGCGCAACGCCGTGCAGACACGCTCCGACTGGATGAGCATCGAGCGCGAGCGCGGGATTTCCGTCGTCACCTCGGTGATGACCTTCGAATATGCCGATTGCGTTTTCAACCTGCTCGACACGCCGGGCCACGAGGACTTTTCCGAGGACACCTATCGCACGCTCTCGGCCGTCGACGCCGCCGTCATGGTGATCGACGCAGCGAAGGGCATCGAGGCGCGCACGCGCAAGCTGTTCGAAGTCTGCCGCCTGCGCGACATTCCCATCGTCACCTTCATCAACAAGCTCGACCGCGAGGCGCGCGATCCCTTCGAGCTTCTGGACGAGATCGAAAAGACTCTGGCGCTGGACACGGCGCCGATCACCTGGCCGATCAGCCGTGGCAAGACCTTCGCCGGCACCTACTGTTTTTCCACGAAATCCGTGCGCAAGCTCGACAAGGACGACGAGCTGATGTCCGTGTCCGGGCTCGACGATCCGGCCCTGACTGCGCTGTTGCCGCCCTTCGAGGCGGACGGCTGGCGCGAGGAGGCGATGCTCGCGGAGGAGGGCAGCAAACCCTTCGATCTTGCCGCGTTTCGCGAGGGCCACCTGACCCCGGTGTTTTTTGGCAGCGCCTTACGCAATTTCGGGGTGCGCGACCTCATCGACGCGATGGCCGCCTATGCGCCCCCGCCGCGCGCCCAGCAGGCCGACAAGCGCATGGTCGAGGCCGACGAGCCGAAGATGACCGGCTTCGTCTTCAAGATTCAGGCGAATATGGACCCCAACCACCGCGACCGCATCGCCTTCATGCGCGTCTGCTCGGGACAACTCCAGCGCGGCATGAAGGCCAGGCTCGTGCGCACCGGCAAACCCATCGCGCTCAATGCGCCGCAGTTTTTCTTCGCCCGCGACCGCTCCATCGCCGACGAGGCCTTCGCCGGCGACGTGGTGGGCCTGCCCAATCATGGCGTGCTGCGCATCGGCGACACGCTGACCGAGGGCGAAGACCTCGTCTTTCGCGGCGTGCCGAGCTTCGCCCCGGAAATCCTGCGCCGGATCGTCATCGGCGACGCGATGAAGGCCAAGAAGCTGCGCGAGGCCCTCAGGCAGCTCGCCGAGGAAGGCGTGGTGCAGCTCTTCATTCCTCTGGACGGCTCCGGCGCCATCGTCGGAATGGTTGGCGCGCTACAGCTCGACGTGCTGGCGACGCGGCTTTCGGGAGAATATGGCCTCGAAACCAAATACGAAACCTCGCGCTTCACGCTGTGCCGCTGGATCAGCAGCGAGGACAAGGCAGCGCTCAAGTCTTTCATCGAGGCGCATGGCTCGGCGATCGCGGACGACATCGATGGCGATCCGGTCTTCATGGCCCCCAGCGCCTATTCGCTGCGCTATGACGAGGAGCGCAATCCGGCCATCGTGTTTTCGGATGTGAAGGATTACCAGAAGAGCAGCGCGGGCAAGGGGTGAGTTCTTAGGTAGATGGGGTTATAGACCTGGCCTCTGATTCACGCCGAGCGCCGAGTGCGTCAACACGCACTCCTGCAATTGAGCTAGAAAAGTAGACAGAACAAATCAGGTCCTCTGCTTTTGAAGAGATTCAAACATCGCAAAATGCCTTTGAAGATTTTTTTTACTTGGACCATCAGCTTCGTTGGTCGGGATGCGCAGCGGTAGGTTCGAAATTTTGCTATAGGATGAACCTTTTAGTCCTTCGGCGAGAACTACCCTGCGGGTATCGGGATGAATCCCAAGGAGGCCACAATCAAAGAGAGTGTGGATGTCCGTCCGCAAGAGCAGGCCGTTGCTCACATGATTTGTTAGTATTCCCCTATATGGGAAGATGTGAGCAGCCTCCAAAACGTCCTCTACTGAACAGCCGGTGATAACGCAGCGCGCGGCATACGCTTTCAACAATGCCGCACGGAAAGCTGGCTGTCCGCGACGTATGCGTATGGAGCGAAACGCCCGCTGCCGGTCGTCGGAAACACTTTCCGGATCGAAGGCCAAGTCGTCCGCTTGTCCACGTTCAATCGGCGGTGGTGGTGGCGCAGTCTGCTTTTGAGCGAGCCGGCTCTCAAGCTCAACGATAATTCCGTCGGGAACACTGTTGCCGCTCGCTTGGGCGGCAACAGTGTTCGGCGGCACAAAGTCGTCTATTTCATCCAACCGCAGCAAAAACCCTTCCGTCGGATCCACTAGCGTTTCAAAACGGATGAGCGCCTGAGGCCTGGCGCCACCCTGATCAGAGGGCCTCAGTTCAGGACCTTGAATAATGCTTCCTACGCCGAAGATGCCGCGTGGGTCGTCGCCCTGCTTAAACAGGTAAACGCGGTCCCCAATTTGGGCTGATTGATGAGCCGCTATGCGCCACCATTCAGTCGAAGTAAATGGATCAGTCTCAAAGCGTCTTACCAAGTCCCTCATATTTTCGATCGGCCACCCTTTGGGCGCGGTGGGCCCCAGCGGCTTATATGTTAACCAATAAGCAGACATCGACCCGGTATCCTCTACTTCAAAACGTCGAGAGTTTACGGCGGAACCCGCCTTGGCGTCGCTCCCGCCCCTAATCCTGCGACAGCCGCGTCCGCCCCGGCCCTTTCGGCGCCTCGGCCAGAGGTTCGGGATGCGGCTCCTTCAGCGCGCGGCGGCGCATGGCTTCCAGAAGCTGCATGAATTTGTCGATGTCCGCCTCATGGGTACGGTGGTTGATGATCGCCGCGCGGATCGCCGGGACGCCGTCGAGAATGGTCAGCGACGGCGCCGCTTCGCCGCTCTCGTGCAAATCCATCACGATCTCACGCGCGAGACTCCCGTCGGCGTCGTCCGCAACGCCGAAACAGACGATGTTCAGCGTCACCGGCGCGCGCAGGACGAAATTCGGCGAGGCCTCGATCAGCGCCTCCAGTCGGCGCGCCATGCGGCAGGTCTGCGCGATGCAGGCGCCGAGCAGTTCGGTCCCATAGGTCTCGATCGTGAACCAGGTTTTCAGCGCGCGAAAGCCGCGCGAAAGGTCCGGGCCGAGATCGCAGGGCCAGGTCTGGCCGGCGGCGAGGCCGCGCGGCGCGCGTGAAAGATAGGCGGCGTCGGCCGCGAAGGCCCGGCGGTGCACCTCGGGATCGCGCACCAGAAAGAAGCCCGCATCGTAAGGCACATGCAGCCATTTGTGAAAATCGAAGGCGATGCTGTCGGCGCGCTCCAGCCCCTTGACCAGAGGCTTGAGCGCCGGCGACAGCGCGGCGAGCGCGCCAAAGGCTCCGTCAACATGGAACCAGAGCTCTTCCTCGCTGGCCACATCGGCCAGAGCATCGAGATCGTCGATGGCGCCCGTGTCCACCGTGCCGGCCGTGCCGACGATCAGGAAAGGCGTCAGCCCCGCTGCGCGGTCAGCGTCGATGGCGTGTTGAAGGTCGCCAATCCGCATGGCGCGCCGCTCATCCGAAGGAATAAGGCGCAAGTGCCGCGCGCCAAGGCCCGACAGCTCCATCGCCTGTCGCACGCAATTGTGCACCTCGCGCGAGGCGTAGGCGACCAGCATGGAATCCAGCGCATTGAGGCCATTGAGCCGCACATTTTTGGCTCCCGCCGCGCGCTCGCGCGCGACCAGCAGCGACAGGAAATTGGCCATGGACGCGCCGGTGACGAATATCCCCGAAGCGTCCGAAGGAAAGCCGAAGGCCTGCGCCATCCACAGCGCGATCTGTCGCTCGACGTCCAGAGCGATGTGATTGCGCCCGCCGCAATTGGAGTCGAGCCCGGCCGCGAGCATCTCCGCCACCATGCCGACCGGCGTGCCGGCGCCCTGCACCCAGCCCATGAACAAGGGATGCGTGTTGCCGATGGCGAAGGGCTTTATGTAGCGGTCGAAATCGGCCAGCGTTTCGGAAAGGTCGCGCCCCTTGAGCGGCAGCTCGCGACGAAAATGCGCCTTGGCCTCCTCGGTGGCCGGACGCCAGACCGCACGCTCGCGCACGTCGCGGATATGGTCAATCATCGCGTCAAGCGCGCCATGAGCCTGCGCGCGAAAGGCCCCCCAGTCCGCGGGATCCAGATCCTTCGGGTCGCTCATGCTTGTCGGCCTGCCCGCGTGAGGGCGGACGCCGCAAAGGCGGGTGATCTGTGCATTCGCCGCGCGTCTCCAGCGGTCGGTCACTTGGCCGGTTGGTCAGCCTGGAATAGCGGGCTTTGCCCCGAAGATGCAACATCCCCTTGCGCCGGCGAACTCTATGGCGCGCTCACCCCGGCTCCCACCGGGCAGCCCACGCCCGTTCCGCCGAGGCCGCAATAGCCGTGGGGATTTTTTGCCAGATACTGCTGATGCCCTTCCTCCGCATAGAAAAACGGAGGCGCCGGCGCGATTTGCGTGGTGATGGCGCCAAACCCCTGATAGGAAAGCGCCGCCTGATACGCCTCGCGCGAGGCTTGCGCGGCCTGGAGCTGGCTGGCGGAATAGCCAAAAATCACCGATCGATACTGCGATCCGACGTCATTGCCCTGCCGCATCCCCTGGGTCGGATCGTGGCTCTCCCAGAACAATTTCAGCAGCTGCTCGAAGGACAATACGGCCGGATCATAGACGACCAGCACGACCTCGGCATGCCCGCTGCGCCCGGTGCACACGTCCTGGTAGGTGGGATTGCGGGTCTCGCCGCCGGCATAGCCGACGGCCGTGACATAGACTCCCTCTCCAGCCTGCCAGAATTTGCGCTCCGCGCCCCAAAAGCAGCCCAGGCCGAACACAGCGCGCTCCATGCCCTCTGGAAAAGGCGGATCGAGCGGTCGCCCAGTGACGAAATGCCGCGCGCCATGAGCCACGGGCGTCGGCCTGTCCGGGGGCGGAGAAAAAACCGCGGTCGCCAAAAGCTTCTCAAGAATCGACATCTTTGTCCTCCAACGGAGCGAGACAGATAGATATGCGTCGCGGCTCCATCGCCAAGAGCAGGAGCCGTTTCCGAGAAGCGCGCGCGCCCAGTTTATTCGGGCAGATAGCCGATCGTCGCGCGAGGCTTATGGCTGATTACAAAGAGCAGCGCGCCAACGCCGCAAAGCGCGAGGCTCACCGGAACCAACATTAGCGCATAAGCAAACGCGGCGGCAAAATGCACGCCAAACGTCGTCTGCAGCTCCTCAAGGGCGAGGGGCTTGAGAGCCTGAAGCGCGCTCGCCAGGGTGGTCACGTACAAGCTGCCGCCGGCAAGTGAACGCGTGCCGTCGACGATCAGCGCCACGAGGCCGCTCGCCAAAAACAAGACGCTGACGAAACGAACCAATAGGCGGAGCATGTTCTGCTTGAGGCTTGAACGGGAGCGCGATTATAGGGACATGCCCGAATTCTGTCCACGAGGCCTTGCGGCAGGAGAAAGGCGCAGTGTTCCGTTCACGCTCTGTGAAGCGTTTGAACGGCGATTCGCCATAGTGTGAGAGCCGCTATGGGAAATGCGCCGGATTTATGCGACAAGGAGTTACATGACTGCACGCCCACGGAACTCGGCGCGATGAATTTAGCGGACATTCTGATGAAGGTGGTTGGAGCGCCAAGAGGCCACCACCAAAGCTTTTTTGCGCCGAAGGCCGAAAAGCTGATTAACGCGATAATTGTCAAGCTTCCGCAACGCGTCACTCCTTCGCAAATGACATATTTGGGCGTCGCCGGCGGCGTAGCGACGGCGATAGCGCTTATTGCATGCCGTTACTCCCTCGCGTGGCTGTCACTTATACCGATCGGCATCTTCTTCAACTGGCTGGGAACTTCGCTGGACGGACCTTTGGCGCGAGCGCGCCAGGAAGAGCGCGCAAGCCTGGGCTTGCTCGATCACAGCGCTGATCTCGGCACGCAACTGTTAATCATCCTGGCCTTTGGCTTTTCGCCGTTTTTCTCGCTGGTGTCCGCTTCAATTGTTCTGGCCTGCTATCTGCTCTATTCGAGCTACACATATATTCGGGCGACTGCGCGGCTCACCGGACAGATGGCCTATATTGGAATAGGCACGACTGAGTTTCGCGCCCTGTTGGCGGTTTGGCCGTTTGTCGCGCTCGCCCTCGGCATTAACGAACGCGGCGCGAATGGTCTCACCAGACTGGACGAAGTCACGATCATCCTAGCAATTCTGGCGGTCGGCGGGCTTGTCGTGAAAATTGTGCTGGACGCGCGAAAAATAGCTCTTTCGCAAGACGAACGAGATTTTTAAGTCTCTGTCGCCGATAACCAAAAGGGACGTAGTTTCTGTATCTGGCGCAGCCGCTCCGTTGTTGTTGTCGAAGCGCGTTCGTACAGCCTGGCCATCGTCAATGCGTCGACAAAGACATCCCCGCGCCGCAGAAAATTCTTGTGCTGACCTTCTATCTTGAACCCAAATTTTTCATAGAGCTTGATGGCTGATACATTGTCACTGAAGACTGTGAGCTGCACCCGTCGCAAGCCGGCGAGCACATCGGCCGCCACAACGAGGGTTTCCAGCAGAAGCGCCCCTATGCCACGACGCTGTCGTTCTTCGCGCACGCCCACGCACATCCAGCCAGCATGATCCAGACGGTCCTCCAACAGGTAGAGGCCGGCGAAGCCGACGACGGCGCCATCGACCTCCGCAACGATTTCCAATTTGCGTTTCGAGAATCCATTGAGCCATGTGACGAGTTCCTCACAAGAGGCGAATGGCTCCCGCGTCGCCGCCATTCGCTGAAACACATCTTCGTTAAAAAGCTCAAGCAACGCAGCCGCGTCGCACTCTTCTCGCCGTCTGACAGTCGCTTCATCGCCATGCACTCGCGGAGAGCAGTTTTTGTTGCGAATCTGCGTCGGTTTCGCTTCGGGAAGAGCAGATACGCTCATTATATTCCATCGCAACGCGGCCTCGCCACGTCGGCCAGCGCATCTCTCGAGGCGTCAGCTTCGCGCGTCAAGGCGGCGGTTTGCCTCGAAAGACTATGAAGCATCTGTCGCGCGAGAAAGGCAGTCGCAGCGTGCATAGGAGCATTTTGACCCAGCGCGGCGCCTGTGCAATTCGGCGAACGGTCACTTTCCCCGCGCTCGCTCTCATCCTTCGACGGGGGCTGGCTGAAATGTCTGTTTCTTTTCCCGCGGCCCTGATCCTCGGAAACGGCGGCGACGAGGAAGGACTCGACTTTGCCCGGCGGCGCTTTTTCAATTCTTGGACCGTTTGAGAGTTTGGGGGTGAAAGATTTCAGATGGGACATATGCATGGGGGCAACCGTTCGGTTATTCCCATCAGAAATATGGACGCTTCCTGATCCGGAGCTGGATCGTCGCTGGCGCAAACAGGGGACAGTTAACTTCCGCGATAGCTTGTGGAGGATGAGACTTGCGTCCCGCCCGTGAAACTGGCCAGAAGCACAGCCATCACGCCGGTGACGAAAATTCCATCAAACGTGCCTGCTCCGCCAATCGAGAGCACAGGAGCGCCAATGCCCTGCAGCTTATCGAGATTGAGCAGGTCCGCTCCAATCAATACGCCGAGACTCCCCCCCGCATAGGCTAGCGGAGCGGCGTTACGCCAGGAAATAATTGCGGCGATCATGGCCGCCGCGACCGGCGCGACGAAAATGGGGAGGCCTATGCCGACGCCGCGGACAGGCTGCGCCAACGAATGACAGATGGCCGCGATGCAAATGGTCGCGATCGCTCCCCTCCCCCAAAGCCCGTTCTTTGAAAGCAGGTAGATAGACAACAGAGTCGGAATGACCGCGCCGCCGACATTCACTGCGAGCAGGACTTCGGGTGAATCAGTCAACATGGGCACGACATAGCGCATGCCAAAGTAGCTGATTTCGCGCTCGCTAACCATGGGCTCCTCGCCCAGGGTAGCGATGGGAATGTTAACGTAACTGCCAAGAAGCGAGGCGAAAAGCAGGAAAACGGCAGCGCCCGAACTCACGCCGAGCCGCATGTAAGCATAGCGCAGCACGCGGATCTGAACGAGAAAAAGCATTATGACCAGCACGCCCGCCAGAAATGCGAAAAACTGCGGCGCTACAGGTAAATATTGGGCGTGACTGAAATGCTGCATGCTCTTTCCTCATCTGCGCGCTGACGAAAGATTGCATATAGCCCAACCGATAAGTTCTGCCAGCGTCCGACGCGAAGAAGCGCTAGCGTTCAGGCGCCGACTTCGGCGAAACGATAGCCCGCGCCGAGTTCGGTCAGGATAAGTCGTGGATTCGCCGGGTCGTCTTCGATCTTTGCGCGCAGTTGACCGATGAAAACACGCAAATATTGCGAGTCGTCGCTATGCGCCGGCCCCCAGACCGCAGTGAGCAACTGGCGGTGCGTGAGCAAACGCCCTTCACCGCGAGCCAGGTGCGCCAGCAGGTCGTATTCCTTGGGCGTCAGTTTCACCGCAGCGCCGCCTTTCATGACCAGGCGCCGGGCGAGGTCGATCACAAGAGCGCCGCGCTCAATGCGCTCCACCTTGCTTGCATCGTGCGACGCGTGCCGCAGCGCAGCGCGCAAGCGCGCCATCAGTTCGCCCATTGCGAAGGGCTTTTCCACATAGTCCACGGCGCCGGCGTCGAGGGCCATGATCTTCTCCGCTTCGCGATCGCGCGCTGAAAGCACGAGGACCGGCGCTTTAGAAAAAACATTCGCCTGCGCGATCACTTCCTTGCCATCCATATCGGGCAAGCCGAGATCAAGCAAAACGACGTCCGGCGCACGAGCGGCGATCGCCCGCAGGGCTTCCTTGCCAGTCTCCGCAGACAGGACTTCGTATCCACAGGCTGTCAATGCCGAGCGTAAACAACGCAGGATTTCCGCTTCGTCGTCAACGACGAGAACCCTCTCGCCAGTCATCGCGCGTCCTCCTGAAGTTCGGCTGCCGGAAAGCGCAAAATCATGCGCGTGCCGCGCCTGCGCAACGCGGGGCTCTGCGCCGCAATGGTCCCGCCCATAGCCTCGACAAGGCCTCGACAAATCGACAGGCCGAGTCCGGTTCCGGCCTTGCGGCCATCGGGGCGCCCGCCGCGATAGAATTTCTCGAAAATGCGTTCCAGATCTGCTGATTTCACGCCTGGCCCCTCATCGGTGACGGTCACAACGACATCTCCGCGTTCTTGACGGGCATGAACATTCACGGCTGCGCCGCCGCCATATTTATGCGCGTTGTCCAGCAAGTTGAAGAGCACCTGTTGCAGCAGGTTTGCGTCGGCTCGAATAAAGGGTAAGTCCGGCGCGACGCTGACGGCGACTTTACCCTCCGGAAAAACCTTGCGGATTCGCTGCGTGGCGGCTCGGATCGCGTCGGCGACATCCACCCAGTCCCGACGAACCTCAAGCGCGCCAGCCTCGATGCGCGACATGTCCAGCAGATTCTTGACGAAGCGCGAGAGACGTCCAGCCTCTTCCTCAATGGACGCCAACAAATCCTGCCGGTCCGGCGTCGACATCTTATCGCCGAGTTCACGCAGGCTGGTGACTGCGCCGGTGATTGACGCAAGCGGCGTGCGCAGATCATGCGAGAGCGACGAAAGCAATGTCGTGCGCAGTTTTTCATTTTCTTCCAGCGCGGCGGCGCGTATCGAGCGATCCATCAATTGCGCGCGATCCATCGCGATGGCGGTTTGATCAAGAATCGAAGAAAGCGTGCGGTCGTCTTGCGCTGAAAGCGGCGCGTCCTGACTTCTGGTTTGCACGCCGCAAACGCCGACGACGCCGCGAGGCGTGAGCAATGGACGGAACTGAAAACGCACATTCGGCAAAGTGCCCGTGCGCCAGCCGGCGGTCTCGGCCTTTTCGAAAGCCCAGCGCGCTGCGGTCATCTCCCCGACCTCCAAAGCATCGAGAGGCGGCCATGCGGCGGCGAGGCGGATCTCGCCTTCGTCAGGAACCAGCACCACGACGCAAAGCGCGCCGAGAGCCTTTTGCGCCTGCGCGGCTGCGACCCAGGCTACGTCGTCGAGCGTCGCCGCGCCCGAAACCTTGCGGGAAAATTCGTACAAAGCGCGCGCGGCGTCTATTCGCTGGCTCATATGCATCGAGTGTTCTCGCTCGCGACCCGCCAGCAGGCCAGTTATGATCGCGACAACCAGAAAAACCAGAAGCGCGAGAATCTCCTGAGGCTCGGAGATCGCGAGAGTGTAAAGTGGTTCAACGAAAAAAAAGTCGAACGCCATGAAGGAGAAAAGCGCAGCCGCGATCGCGGACCATAGACCAAGGCGCAATGCGCAGAAAATAACTGAGACGAGAAAAATCATCGACAGGTTCGGCAATTGCAGCCACTGATTGAGGACGAGCCCGAAGCCGACGGCTACAGCAACCGAAAGCGCTGCGGCGCCGACGCCGGCGGCCAGAGACATTCGAGACGGCAACGCGACTTTTGGAGGCGGCGGCGGACCACTCTCGTCCGTGACCACGTGAACGGCGATGTCGCTTGAGCGGCGCACAAGTTCCTGCGTGAGTGAGCGATGCAACAAGGTGTTCACCAGACCGGCGCGGGACCGCCCGAGCACGATTTGCGTGACATTTTCACGTCGGGCGAAGCGCAGCAGTTCTCCCGGCAGATCATAGGCGGAAAGCCGTTCCGTCGCGGCCCCGAGACGTTCGGCGAGTCGCAACGAGTCGTCGACACGCTTTACCCGCGCAATATCGGCCTCCTCCTGTCCCGCCCGCTCCACGAAAACCGCTGTCCATTCGGCATTGAGGGCGGTCGCCAGGCGTGCGGCGGCGCGCACGACTCTATCGGATGAAAAATCCGCGCCGACGCAAACCAGCAATCGCTCGGTCGTCGCCCAAGGCCCTTCAATCGCGTGCTGGCGCAGATAATCGACCATCTGGTCGTCTACGCGCTCGGCGGTGCGGCGCAGCGCCAATTCGCGAAGAGCCGTGAGATTGCCCAGCGTGAAAAAGTTCTGAGCCGCCAGCCGCGCCGTTTGCGGGAAATAGACCTTTCCGTCCTGAAGCCGCTGGATCAGCTCGTCAGGCGTGATGTCGACCAATTTTATGTCCGCAGCCTCGCTGAGCACGCGGTCGGGAACCGTTTCACGCACGCGCACGCCGGTAATGCGCGCGACGACGTCAGCAAGGCTTTCAAGATGCTGGATATTGAGCGCCGTCCAAACATCGACGCCCGCCTCAAGCAATTCCTCGATGTCCTGCCAGCGCTTCGGATGGCGACTTTCGGGCGCGTTGGTGTGCGCGAGTTCGTCGACCACGATCAGTTTCGGCTTGCGCTCCAGCGCCGCATCAATATCGAACTCTTCGATGACGTGGCCTCGATAGTCGATCTTGCGCCGCGGCAGAATCTCGAGCCCTTGCAAAAGCGCCTGAGTTTCGCTGCGGCCGTGTGTTTCGACAAGACCAATCAGCAAGTCCACGCCGTCGGCTTTAGCCGCGCGAGCGCGCTCCAGCATCGAATATGTCTTGCCGACTCCGGGCGCTGCGCCGAGAAATATGCATAGTCTCCCGCGTGTCGAGTGACCGGCCACCGCAAGCAATGCATCTGGATCGGGGCGTCGGTCGAAACTTCGCTCTTGCGGCGGCGGCAATGTCACACCCTTTCACCCTGGGGACTACTCCTGCGCATTCGGCGCGAGGTTCGAGCAATAACATATTCATGCGAGCCGCTCCGAAGAGACCGGGCGAAGGCCGGCCGTCATATCGCCGGGGGTGAAGGACACCGAGAGCGCGGGTCGCACTCGCAGTTCAAGAATCTGGAGCCCAGTTTCCGGAGGGAAGGCACATCGATCAATAACCCATCTCAGGCGCGCGCGATTTTTGGAGCGACATTATGCAGCTTGGTGTCCGCGCTGTCGAAAAACCGGCGCAGATTGCGCGCCGCCTGTCGGATGCGCTGCTCATTTTCGACTAGCGCGAGGCGCAGAAAACCCTCGCCATACTCGCCGAAGCCGACGCCGGGAGCAACTGCGAGATCCGCCTTTTCAATCAAGAGGCTGGAGAATTCGAGACTGCTGAGGCCCGCAAAACGCTCGGGAACCGGCGCCCATGCGAACATGGAAGCCGTAGGCGCAGGGATCGCCCATCCCGCCTGGGCGAAACTTTCGACCATGACATCACGGCGTCTTTTATAGATCGCGCGCATCTCCTTGATGCAGTCGTCGGAACCATTGAGCGCCGTCGCGGCCGCCACCTGAATCGGGGTGAAGGCGCCATAGTCCAGATAACTTTTGACCCGGGCCAGCGCAGCGCAGAGGCGCTCGTTGCCGACGGCGAAGCCCATGCGCCATCCCGCCATCGAATAGGTTTTTGACATGGAGGTGAATTCGACAGTCACGTCGATGGCGCCAGGAACCTGCAACACGGAGGGCGGCGGCTCGCCCTCAAAATACACCTCCGCGTAGGCAAGATCCGAAAGCACGAAAATCTCATGCTTCTTCGCGAAAGCCACCAAGTCTTTGTAAAAATCGAGCGAAGCCACCGTAGCGGTCGGATTGGACGGATAGCACACGACGACGCCGATGGGCTTGGGGATCGAATGTTTGACCGCACGCTCAAGCGCCTCAAAGAACTGCGGCGTCGGATCGGCGGGCACGGAACGAATGACTCCCCCCGCCATCAGAAATCCGAAAGCGTGAATCGGATAGGAGGGATTGGGCACGAGGATAACGTCGCCGGGCGCGGTGATGGCCTGCGCCATATTGGCGAAGCCTTCCTTTGAGCCAAGCGTCGCGACGATCTGCGTGTCGGGATTGAGATCGACGTTAAAACGGCGCCGATAATAATTGGCCTGGGCGCGTCGCAGCCCTGCGATGCCCTTTGAAGCGGAATAGCGGTCCGTGCGCGGACGTCCGGCCGTTTCGACCAGCTTGTCGATCACATGCTTGGGCGCCGGCAGATCGGGATTGCCCATGCCGAGATCGATAATGTCAGCGCCGGCCGCGCGCGCCTTGGCCTTGAGCCGGTTGACCTGCTCGAAGACGTAGGGAGGCAGGCGCTTGATGCGATAAAAATCCGACATTTCAGGGGTCCGGTGGCGTTAGGAGCAGCGCTTCGGTTCTAAAGCATTTTCACGTTTCTAAGGAACCTGAAAATTGCTCGGCCCTTCGTTTTCCGCATTTGCGTGCCGAAATCCGTTTCTCGCCCAGCTTAGCGGCCGGGGCCGTCCCCTCAAGGGCGCTGCGTCTGCGCGCCGGCGGCGCGCGGCGCTACCGCCTTGGGTTGCGGATCCGGGATTTTCACCCGGGCTGCGGCGCGCTGGTTGCGCGCCAACGAGCTTTCAAGCTCGGCGGCCAGCGCATCCAGCTCCGCCGGCGTCTTCTTCTTCAATGACTTGTCGGTTGGAGCCATCGGCCTGTAATTAAGCGAATTGCGATCCGGGCGCGCGCGTTGGACGAAATCGGCTGCTGGCGCAGGCTCGGCGCGTAGATGCATGGCGTCGAGGGCGCGGCCGACCGCTTCTCCGCCGCTTTGCGGTTCCTGCGCAAAGGCGGCGCCAGGAAGACAAAGCAGAACAAGAGCCAGCGCGATCCTTGCTGCGGCGCAAAACCGAAAGTCGCCGCCTCGGGCCATGGCGTCACATTGCGTTACCGATGCTCTGGCACTAAATGCTTGGTCTGAACTGGGGCGCATTCGCATCCGCACAATTGATTGATCAGTGACGGCGTGCGTCGCTAGGGGCATAGTGATAGCATATCAAGTTCCAATGCGCGCCGCCACCGGCGGCTCCTCTGGACGGATGGACAGGACTGAGCATGACCGCCGATCACGAACCGGACAGGGCGCCTGAACGGGTCAATAAGCCGGCGACAAACGCCGCGCCAAAGACATCCTGGAGCGACAAAGCCATAAAGAAAGACAGCAAAAGCAAAAGCCGCAAAGCAAAGACCGAGATTGCCAGGGCCGTCGCTCCAAAAGACGTTCCCGCTGTCGCTGTCCCGGCCCCGGCTCTATCACCGCAGGCCGCAAAGGTTCCAGGCCCGCCGGGGTCTGCTCGCCAAAGTCCCGCCCGGGATATCTCTCCCGAGCTTCCCGTTCCCGAGAAAAAACCGCCGCCTCTCCAGCCAGAGCCTCCTGCGCATAATGCCGCAGCGAGCGCTCCCATGGCCGGCCTCGGCGCCGGAGAATTCGACGCGGCGGCAGAGAATCTCGCGAAGCTCGTCGATCAGGGTCGGCGCGTTCTGGCGGCGGCGATGAGCGCCTCCGATCTCAACGAAACCCGTAGCGAGCTGGCCGTCAATGTCGCCGACGCCACCAAGACCCTCGGTCTCGTCGCCGAATATTGGATGATGCAGCCAGAGCGCGTCGCAAAAGCTCAGGCTGATCTCATCAGCGGGCTCGGCGATATCTGGAGCCAGACTCTCCATCGTTTTTCTGGCGAAGAAGCGGCTCCGATCGTGCCGCCGGACCCCTCCGACAAGCGTTTCGCTTCCCCGGACTGGAGCAATAATCCTTTTTTCGACTGCTTGCGCCAGACCTACGCCCTGACCACGAGCTGGGCGAACGACATGGTCGAGCGCACGGAGGGTCTCGATCCGCAGACGCGGGCGAAGGCGGCGTTTTATACGCGACTGATCTCCAGCGCTGTGTCGCCGTCGAATTTTGTCGCGACGAACCCCGAACTTTTGCGCGCCACATTGGCTGCTCGAGGCGGAAACCTTGTGCGCGGAATGGAGATGCTCGCCGAGGATCTCTCCGCCGGGGGCGGCACGCTGAAGATCCGCCAAACCGATCAGACCAAGTTTCAGCTCGGCGTGGATATGGCTAATACGCCCGGCAAGGTTGTATTGCGCAACGAGTTGATGGAGCTGATCCAGTACTCGCCGACGACGCCGCAGGTCTATGCCCGCCCGCTGTTGCTAATCCCGCCATGGATCAACAAATTCTATGTGCTCGACCTCAACCGGGAGAAAAGCTTTGTGCGCTGGGCTGTGGCGCAGGGGCTGACCGTTTTCATCATCTCCTGGGTCAATCCCGACGAGAGCAAGGCGGATCTGGGTTTTGAAGCCTATATGCACGACGGCGTGCTGGCCGCGCTCGACGCTATCGAACTGGCGACCGGCGAAAAGCGTATTGCGGCAGGGGGCTATTGCGTCGGCGGAACGCTACTTGCTTCGACGCTGGCCTACATGGCGACCAAGGGCGACAAGCGCATCGACAGCGTGACTTTCTTCGCGACGCAGGTCGATTTCTCCGAAGCCGGCGACATGCAGATTTTCGTCGATGAGGCCAAGCTCGCGGCGCTGGAAGAAGCCATGGCCAAGACGGGCTATCTCGAAGGCGTCAAGATGGCCAATACCTTCAATATGTTGCGTCCAAACGAGCTTGTCTGGAACTATGTCGTCAACAATTACATAAAGGGCGAAGCGCCTTCGGCCTTTGATCTTCTGGCGTGGAACGCCGACAGCACGCGAATCCCGCGCGCAAATCACTCTTTCTATCTGCGCAATTGCTACCTCGAGAACAACCTGACGCGCGGCGAGATGGTGATTGATGGCGTGAAGCTCAATCTCAAGGATGTGACGATGCCGATCTATGAGATTGCGGCGAAGGAGGACCACATCGCGCCCGCTCGCTCCGTATTTATTGGAGCGCGCTATTTCGGCGGTCCCGTGAAATATGTGCTTGGTGGCGCAGGTCATATCGCCGGCATCATCAACCCGCCGGAAAAGAACAAATATCAATACTGGACCGGAGGACCGCCGGTCGGCCTCTATGAGGATTGGTTAAAGACTGCGCGGGAAACCAAAGGGTCCTGGTGGCCCGACTGGCTTGCCTGGCTGACGGCGGAAGCGCCCAAGCAGGTTCCGGCGCGCGAGCCCGGCGGCGGCAAACTGAAACAGATTTGCGATGCGCCGGGAGAGTATGTGAGAGTTAAGGCGTAGTCGATAGGACCGCGCTCCCTGCCCCAGGCAGGGAGCGTCCCACGATCACTCCGCCGGAGGAATTTCGGCGACGGTTTTTTCAGCTGCGGTTTTATGGATGGAAGGCTGTGGCGCCGGAGTTTTCCGCGCGGCCCACCACTCGCCGACATGACGCCACCATGGCTCGCCGACATGCAAGTGATAGCGCAGCGGCGTTTTGATGATCGCCAGCACCAGTCCGATGCTGAACAGGCACCACACAGCCGGCCACTCATTGATGTTGTTCGTGGTCAGCGCCGCCACAAATGGCCCCGCCACGTATGAAAACAGCGTAAAGCGCCAGCTGCCGATCAGCGCCGGCAGCAAGAAGGCCGTCAGCGGATAGGACAGGAATCCGCGGCCAAGCCAGGCGTTGTCGGCCATGCTGTTGCCGATGCCATTGGTGGGCACGAGCCATGCGAGATGCCACTCGCCCCGCACCGTGCATAAGAACTCCCCGCACAGCGGACGCCCGACCTGGCAGTGGCCTGCCCAATTGAACGGATAAAGCTGCACAAGCATGGCGATCGCGCCGATGAAACAAGCGGCGTAGGCCCAAGGCGCGGCCTTACGCGCGGCGTCTTTCGGCATGAAGTAGAGCGCCACCGAATTGATGAAGAAAGGCTGGAACGCGATGTGCAAATATCCGAACAGCGTCATCATCTGATTCAAAGGCGAGTCGCACTGGTCCAGCACCGAATAGCTGACCGCCTGCAACGCCTCCATACTGGCGAAATAAAGCAGGCACACCCACAGCGCCAAAGGCTCCGGATTGCGCTTGAGCGCGGAATAAGCGGCGCCGGCGATTCCCGTCGCCGCCAAAACTGTAGAAGCTTCCCCACTCCAGCACATGATTTTCTTGTCCTTTAGCCGCTCTCGACTGTTCGGATACACGATTGCGCGGCAGCGTCAAATCGGCGTCGGCGCAGGCACTTACATCGCCATCGAAGTTCCAGCATTAACCGCGCCTTAACCTCGATGGGTCGAGATGGAAAAAAATTGTTTCGGCCGCAGCTGAGGAGACGTTCATGACGAACAAGGAGCCATTGCTCCCGCCGATGAGCGGCGGCGGTCGGGTTTATTTGGGAAACATGCGGGCGCGTCTCGCCGATGCGCCCGTCCACAATGCGGGGCAAAGCTCGAAATCGCTGAGAAAGCAATTTTGGGTGGCGCTGGCCGTGTCGGTCGTTGGCGGCGGCGCCGCGGGCCTGACAATGGGCGAAAACACGGGCGTGAGATCCGCGATCGAGGCCGGCGCCAAAATCGACGTTGCGACGCTGGCGCAGGCTTTGCCCTGGAAACTGGAAGTCGCTTCCGCCGGCAGTTCCCCGCCCGATATCGCGCTCCTGCTCGAAGATGTGCGCGGCCTGCGCGCCCAGATCGAACAGATCCGACACACCGCCGAGACGCAGCGCGTCGGCGACCGGCTAAAGGCGCTGGAAACCGCAGAGAGCACCAACCTTGGAGCCGAGCAGACGCTTGACCGCGCAGCGACGGCGCTGGCGACACGCCTGAACGACATTGATGCGCGCCTTGCGCGGCTGGAGCGCGTTGGAGCCGACACGACGCCAACCGGCGCGATTTCCAGGACCGAACAGGCCCTTTCCACGGAAAAAGCTGGGCGGCGCCGGGCGCGCTAAGTCCTGATTCCAGTCTTTGACACGCGCCTGTCACATCTATTGGCCATGTGCAGGCATGATGCTAGAGCAAGTCTCGCCGGATTGCCTCGATCCGGCGGATAACGCGTCGAATCATTGGAAGCCAAGCTGCGGCAGATCCGGCGGCGCGCTTTTAGCAGTTTGCGACGCGTCCCTCGCACATCATCATGCCTGCCTCCGCCTTTTGCAGCGGGGATCACCGAGCCGGACAGACCGCCGCATGACGCAACGCCGCTTGATCGCATTTGCTCAAAGCCGACGCGCGAATCTTCCTAATCTTTGGGATGTCGCCGCGCTCATTCTGGTGTTCGGGGTATTCGTGCTGATGAGCTATGGCTCGCGCGGCATGACTTCGCCGCTCAACGCCCCCGAAACGGCGGCTCTTTCGCTGGATTACTCCCAACTGCCGTATTACGGACTGCGCACGACCTTGCGCATGTTCGCAGCCATCGTCGTCTCGCTGATCTTCACCTTTACCTATGCGACCCTCGCCGCCAAGAGCCGGCGCGCCGAAATGGTGCTTATTCCACTGCTGGACGTCTTGCAGTCGGTCCCGATCCTTGGCTTTCTTTCGTTTACGGTCACGTTTTTTCTGGCGCTTTTTCCAGGTTCGACCCTTGGCGCCGAATGCGCCGCGATCTTCGCCATTTTCACCAGCCAGGCCTGGAACATGGCCTTTTCCTTTTACCAGTCGCTAAGAAGCGTGCCGCGCGATCTTGAGGAAGTTGCGGCGAACTTCAGGCTGACGCCCTGGCAGAAGTTCTGGCAGCTCGAAACTCCCTTCGCTATGCCCGGCCTCATATGGAACATGATGATGTCCATGTCCGGCGGCTGGTTCTTCGTCGTGGCTTCGGAGGCTATCTCGGTCGGAGACGTCAATGTCCGCCTGCCCGGCATTGGATCCTATCTCGCGCTGGCCATCGACAACAAGCGCATTGATTGCGTCGTGGCGGCGGTCATCGCGGTGGCCTTGATCATTCTCGCCTATGATCAGTTGCTGTTTCGACCGATTGTCGCATTCGCCGACAAATTTCGGGTGGAGCTCACGGTTTCGCAAACGAAGACTGACTCGTGGGTGCGCGATTTGTTTTCTCATACCCGCTGGCTGCAACGGGTGATGAGCTATCCCGCCGCCTTGCTGCACGCGACCTCGCTTCTTCCTCTGAAATTGCCTGCGCCGATACGCCGCGACGGGGCGCCAAATCCCAAGATAGAGCTTACCCTCGATCTGATCTGGTACATGATTATCGGCGTTGTGCTGTTCGTCAGCCTCACCATGATCATTGGCTTCCTGCACACCGGCGTAGATATGGCGGAAGTCAAAAACGTCGCGACGCTGACCTTTTATACGCTTTTGCGGGTGATGGCGCTGATCGCAGTGGCCAGTCTGATCTGGGTTCCAGTCGGCGTGTGGATCGGCTTGCGCCCGCGCATCGCGGAAAAAGCGCAGCCGCTCGCACAATTTCTTGCCGCTTTTCCTGCGAATGTGCTGTTTCCGATCGCTGTCATCGGCATATTGCGCTTCAAGCTCGACCCCGACATATGGCTGTCCGGACTGATTGTTTTCGGCACGCAGTGGTATATCGCCTTCAATGTGATCGCCGGAGCCAGCGCCTTCCCAAACGACCTGCGGGAGGTGACGCAAAATTTCGGCATCAAGGGCTGGAGCTGGTGGAAGAGCGTAATCCTGCCCGCCATCTTTCCGTATTACATTACGGGCGCGATTACCGCCTCGGGCGGCTCCTGGAACGCCTCCATCGTCGCCGAATATGTGAAATGGGGTAACGACACGGTTTCGGCGCAGGGCGTCGGAGCCTATATCGCCAAGGCGACGGCTGATGGCGACTTTCCCAAGATCGTGCTGGGCGTGGCAGCCATGAGCATTGTCGTCATTCTGATCAACCGGCTGTTCTGGCGCCAGCTCTCCGCTTTTGCGGAGCGCCGTCTGCGGCTTTTGTGAGGTTTTCGCATGGCTACCACCCCCCCGACCGCTTCACCTTTGCTCGCGATCAACAATGTCTCGCAGAATTACGGCCGCGGAGCAGACAAGAGCGCGACCGTGCTCGACAGGATTTCGCTCACTTTGAACGAGGGCGAAATCGTGGGGCTGCTTGGGCGCTCCGGCTGCGGCAAATCCACATTGCTGCGCATCGTCTCTGGGCTCAACCGCCCCAGCGACGGCGAGGTTGAGTATAACGGTGAAAAGGTGACGGGGCCCGTCGACGGCGTCGCCATGGTGTTCCAGAGCTTCGCGCTGTTTCCCTGGCTCACCGTGCTGGCGAATGTCGAACTCGGCCTGCGCGCCAAGGGCGTGTCCGAGCAGGAAGCGCGCAGACGCGCCCTGCAGGCGATCGACATCATCGGCCTCGACGGTTTTGAAAACGCCTATCCCAAGGAAATCTCCGGCGGCATGCGCCAACGGGTCGGCTTTGCACGCGCTCTGGTGGTGTCGCCAAGCATCTTGCTGATGGACGAACCATTCTCGGCGCTGGATGTGCTCACCGCCGAAACCCTACGCACCGATCTGCTCGACCTCTGGGTCGAAGGGCGCATGCCCATTAAATCGATCTTGATGGTCACCCACAACATTGAGGAAGCGGTGTTGATGTGTGACCGCATTGTTGTGCTGTCGTCTAATCCCGGCCGCGTCGCTGCCGAGATCAATGTAACGTTGCAACATCCGCGCAACCGCCTCGATCCCGAATTCCGCCAGCTCGTCGATCAGATTTACGCGCTGATGACGCGCCGCGCGGACATGGCCAAGGCCAATCCCGGCGCCTTTCCTGGTCTCGGCATGGGCATGGCGCTGCCAACTGTCTCCACCAATACGCTTGCCGGCATGATCGAAGAAGTCGCCGCACCGCCTTATGAAGGCAAGGCGGATCTGCCAGCCCTCGCCGACAGCCTGCAGCTTGAAATCGACGATCTTTTCCCCGTCGCCGAGACGCTGCAACTTTTGCGCTTCGCCGAGCTCGCCGAAGGCGACATCAAATTGACGCCTGCCGGAAGGCGTTTTGCAGAGATGGATGTCGATCAACGCAAAAAACTTTTCGGCGATCATCTCCTGTCCTATGTGCCCCTGGCGCAACGCATCCGCCGCGTGCTGGACGAGCGTCCCTCCCATCACGCTCCGGCGACCCGCTTCCGCGAGGAGCTGGAAGACTACATGAGCGAGGATTACGCCGAGACGACATTGAAGAGCGTGACGACATGGGGACGCTATGGCGAGATTTTCGCCTATGACGAAAGCACGCAGGCCTTCAGTCTAGAGAACCCGCAATAGCTAGTCGCGCCGCGCCAGCATCGCGCGATAAACGGCCAGCGTCTCATAGACGTGGCGCGCCAGCGTCGGCGGATGGCGCCAATAGGATTCGTAGGCTCCTTGAGCCAATTCGGCGACCAGCGCGTCGTCTTTCAGCCGCGTCAACTGCTGCGCCAGCGCGCCTGCGTCGCCACTTTTGAACCACACGCCCTCACGGCCGTCCGCGATCTCGTCGCGCGCAGCGCAGACATCGGCAACAATCACCGGCGTCCCCATCGCCTTGGCTTCGAGAGCAGTGAGCCCCAGGCCCTCATACCAAAGCGAGGGAAACACGAGCGCTCTCGCCGCACGCATCGCGGCGCGAACCTCGGTGGGCTCAAGCCACCCGAGCAGACGCGCCTGTGGATAAGACTCGCGCAATTGCGCCGCAATGGGCCCATCGCCGATGAAGACGGGCGTGACGTTCGCCGCTTGAGCGGCTTGCGCAAACAGCAAAGCGCCTTTTTCCGCCGATAGCCGCCCGACAAACAGCATTTCGCCCGAGGCCGGATCGCTTTTGGGACCGAGAGCCTCCGCCTCGACAGGATTGCAAACGCGATGCCTCATGCCATCCTTTGGCAGGTATGGCGCTAAAAGCCTTTCCTGCAGGTCGGAAATCAAAATGAAATCGGCAAAGCTTTCCGCGAGGCCAGCCAAACGGGCGACCAGAAGTCGGGCGTTCCGCCAGAGCTTGAACGGATAATTGCGGGAATCGCAATTGGTCGCCCAGCAGGCGCCCGACATGGGCGTCAGATGACACACATGATCTTGCTGGTAATTGTAAAAACCGCCGTTGGGACAAACCAGAAAATACTCGTGCATCGTGTAGACGGCGGGCAGCTTCGAGGCGCGGATCGCCGGGCCGATCGAAGGCGACAGCGCCTTGGCCCATCCATGCACATGAACGATCGTGTTTTCGCGCGGCAGGCTGGCCAGAAGCAGTTTCAGCGCGGCGGCGGCTTCGCGATTCCAGGTTCCCTGCAACGCTGCGGCGGCGCGTGAGGGATTATCCAGAATGTCGTGCTGATCAAGACAGACAGTCTCGACCCCAGCCGCCGCAAGGCGCGGATCGACAGGTCCGCAGGCGCAAAAGAAAATCGGCGTTGCTCCCGCAGCCAAAAGGCCCAGGGCGCTTTCAATTGCAACCTTGGATTGGCCGCCACTCACGAAACCGTGATCCACCAGGATCACGACATTGAGCGCCTGGTTTGCTTGCCGCATCGCTGCTCCGGTCAAATCACGCCATGTTCGGGCGCGACTGTAACGCGGGATGGTTTAAGCGAAGCGTAAGAGCGATTACTGGCCTTGAACTTCGGGAACGGACTGGGACGGTCCAAAAATCACCTGCGAAGGATCACGTTCGAAGGTATGGACGGCGCGATCCAGCGAGTCCACGGCCTTGCGCGCGTCGATGGCCAGTTGCTCATACTGGCGCAATCCCGTCGCGGAGAAGCGATTTATATTGCTGGAGGCCCCGGCGATATTGCCGGCGATGCTTTTGATCGTCTTGGGGTCGAGCGCCTTGAGAGCGCGATCGGCGTTCGCAATCATATTGTCAAAGTGGGCGGCGACCGGTTTCAACGCATGAACGATGTCAGCCGCGTCACGAATGAACGAACCGGTCGACCCGCTGTTGTCTGCGAGCGCCTTGGTGAAGGTTTCCACATTTTTTATGGAAGCGGTCAGCGAAGCGGAATTAGCGTCGAGCAATTTCTCGAGCTTTTCCGCCATGTCGGTGCCCTTGGTCGCCAGACGCTGGACATTTTCGAGCAGATTCTGGATCTCGGAGCGTTCCGCGGTGATGCGCGGATAGGTTTCTCCGGGCTTTTTTATGATTTCGGGAGCGCCGGGCGTACCGCCCACCAGCGAGACCACGGCGACATTCGTGAACCCTCTTTGCTCCAGCCTCGCGCGCGTGTCGGCCTTTACCGGGGTCTTTTTGTCGACGTTGATGAGCACGTCGACCTGGCTGGGATCTTCCGGGTCAATGTCGAGGCGCGTGACTTCACCCACCTTGAGGCCATTGAACTGCACGGCGCTGCCCCGCGTGAGTCCTTCGACAGAGCCTCGCACAACGAGTTCATAAGTTTGATAAAGCGCCAGCTTGCTCGGTCCGGAGAACCAGAACACAAAAAGAAAAGCGGCGAACAAGACCGCGAGCGTGAAGACTCCGATAAGCGCGTAATTGGCGCGGGTTTCCATGTCTCGTCCTTATCGGGGCTCGCGCCCCTCGCTTCGCCGACCAGTTGCATCGATCAGGCGGCTGCCGCGGGTCCCATGAAAATAGGCGCGCAGCCAAGGCTGATCGGACGCCAGCAGCTCTTGCAGGGACCCCACGCCGACAACCTTTCCACCCGCAAGAGCAGCGATGCGGTCGCAGATCGAGTATAGGCTGTCAAGGTCGTGCGTCACCATGAATACCGTCAGCCCAAGCGTTTTTTGCAGCGTGGCGATCAATTCATCGAAGTCGGCGGCGCCAATGGGATCCAAACCTGACGTGGGTTCATCGAGGAACACGAGTTCCGGATCTAGCGCGAGGGCTCTGGCGAGAGCGGCGCGCTTCACCATGCCGCCCGACAATTCCGAGGGAAATTTGTCGGCGGCGTCTTCGGGAAGCCCGACAAGTTTGAGTTTGAGCATCGCCAGATCGTCCATGAAGCGCTGAGAAATATCTCGATTTTCGCGCATGGGCATCTGAATGTTCTGCCTCACCGTGAGAGCGGAAAATAAAGCGCCGTTCTGGAAAAGCACTCCCCAGCGCTGTTCCAGCCTGCGCAGCTGGCGCGGCGCGAGCCTGTCCCGATCCTCCCCGAACAATCTGATCG
The DNA here is from genome assembly GCA_963697595.1 of uncultured Alphaproteobacteria bacterium. Taxonomy (GTDB): domain Bacteria; phylum Pseudomonadota; class Alphaproteobacteria; order Rhizobiales; family Beijerinckiaceae; genus Methylocystis. The sequence goes on from CAVOON010000001.1 coordinate 309,734, forward strand.
AGCCCGCTTTCTTGCGTACGAGTCCGAGGATGGTGCGCATGAGCACGGATTTGCCCTGACCGGAGCCGCCCACGAAACCAAGAACTTCGCCGCGATAAACGTCAAGATCGAGTCCGTCCATCACCCTGTGGGCGCCAAACTCGACGATGAGATCGCGCACCCCGATCACAATCTCCGGGGCCGCCGTTGCGGCGCCATTTGCGGGTTGCGCGAAAACAGTCATGACCCTCGAGGCTCAGTAATTGATGGATGCGAAAAACATTGCGAACAGCCCGTCGACGATTATGACCATGAAGATGCTCTTAACGACGGCGGCGGTCACTTGCCGACCAAGGGACTCCGCTGACCCTTGTGTCGCCAGTCCGTCCTGCGAGGAGATCAGTCCGATCACCAGCGCCATGAAAGGGGCCTTGATGAGGCCGACGAGAAAGGTGTTCAGGCCGATCGCCGACTGCAAAAGAGACAAAAAGGCGGTGGGGCTGAGGCCGCCATATACCCAGGACACCAGCAGACCGCCGAACAAGGCCGAGGCGTCCGCGATGAAGGTCAGCAACGGCAATGAGAAGGCCAAAGCCAGCACGCGCGGAACGACAAGAACATCGATGGGCGACAGGCCCATGACGCGCAGGGCGTCGACCTCCTCGCGCATTTTCATCGACCCGAGTTCAGCCGTTATCGCGGATCCCGAACGACCTGCGATCATGATCGAGGTGAGCAGGACCCCAAGCTCCCGAAGCACCAATATGCCGATGAGATCCACGGAGTAGCTGGTCGCGCCAAAGCGCATCAGCTGAAAAATGCCCTGCTGAGCGACGATTGCGCCAACTGCGAGATTGATAAGAACAATGATCGGTATGCTGCGAAAACCGAACATCTCCATCTGGTAGACGAGCGCAGTGCCGCGAAACAGTTTCGGAAGCAGCACGGTTCGTCCGAGCGCGGCGATGAACTCGCCCAGGAAGCCGACGCCGCGGTAAAATTCCCTGATGCCGTTGACGAAAGAAAAGCCAAGGTCAGCCAGCAGATCGACCAATAAATTGGTGGACGGAGGGGCGGGGCCTGCGCCGCGAGGCAGCTTCTCCTTCAGCAAAAGCTGAAACTCGGATCGCGCTCGTTCCAAAGTGACGGCGGCTCCGCTCCGAACCAATTCCTCCTTGGCGCGGTTGAGAAGCAGAGCGCCGGCGGTATCGAGTCGCGCGATCCCGCCGATGTCCAGAACCACGCTTCTAGAGCCCTCGGCTTGCGATACGATGGACCTGGCTTCCTCTTCGAGCGTGCGGGAAGCAGCCAAGGTCCAGGCGCCCGTCAGGACGAGCCGCTTGCCGCCGTCGACCGAAAATCCGGCGACGTTGGGTGGGTCAGCGTCCAACTCTGTCGCCATATCGCCTCGTCGCAGTTGGGCGCCATTGACGGCGGGCTTGGGCGCCGCCGGAACTCCATGCAAATCCAAGAAGCTTGCGAATCGTCTTAACTTCGCCGATTGCCAATGTCGAGCGCGGCCACCCCAGATGCAATCGCGCGGTAGCTTGTCCGGGAGACCAAATGCGCGCCCAGCTCGCAGTCGCCGTCGAGGCTTTTCCGATCAGAGGCAGTTTCGTGATCGCCCGCGGCGCCAAGACGCAAGCGCTGGTGGTGACAGTGACCATGCGCGCTGGCGCGAAGTCGGGGCATGGGGAATGCGTGCCTTACGCCCGTTACGGAGAAAGCGCCGAGAGCGTCGTTTCCACGATAGAAAGCATCCGCGCGTCCATAGAGGGCGGAGCGGACCGCGAGGCGTTGCAAAAACTCCTGCCTCCCGGGGCGGCGCGAAACGCCCTGGACTGCGCGATGTGGGATCTTGAAGCGAAACTCTCCGGCGTTCCCGCCTGTCAAAGCGCCGGGTTTGCAGCGTTAACTCCGCTCGCCACCGCTTATACGCTGTCTGTCGGAACGCCCGAGGACATGTTCGCGGCCGCGGCGAAGGCGGCGCATCGCCCCTTGCTGAAAATCAAGCTCGCCGGCCCTGGCGATGCGGACCGAACTCGCGGCCGTTCGCGCCGGCGCGCCTCAGGCGGAGCTGATCGTCGACGCCAACGAAGCCTGGCGAGAGGAAAATATCCTGACCAATATTGCAGCTTGCGCGAAAGCCGGCGTGACTTTGATCGAGCAGCCGCTCCCCGCGAACGATGACGGAATTTTGAACCGGATCGAACGCCTGGTGCCGATTTGCGCGGATGAGAGCGCGCACGACCGCGCCGGGCTCGCCGCCCTCCAAGGCCGCTACGACGCCATAAACATCAAGCTGGACAAAACCGGCGGACTGACCGAGGCGCTGGCTATGGCGAAGGAAGCGCGCGAAAGGGGTTTTGCGATCATGGCCGGATGCATGGTCGGCACCTCGCTCGCCATGGCTCCCGCCATTCTCGTCGGACAGGGCGCGGCCTTCGTCGATCTCGACGGACCGTTGTTGCTTGCGCAGGATCGCGCGCCCGGGCTGCGTTACGACGGCTCGACAGTATATCCGCCGGAGCCGGAGCTATGGGGTTAGAGGCCTTTTTCGACCTCAAGATTGGCCCCTAGCCAGGCAAGAATCCCACCGCCGAAATGGGTATTGACGTCGCGACGACCTGACAGCCGGGCCTGCTCCATGGCGGTTACCGAACGGCGGCCCGAGCGGCAGTAGATCACCACTTTTTTGCCTTGGGGAGCGACCGGCAGCTTGGCGGGGTCGAATTTTGACAGGGGATTGAACAGCGCGCCCTTGATATGGCCCGCCGTATATTCCTCGGCCTCGCGCACGTCGACAGGAATGATGGAGCCATCCGCAAGGCCCAGTTTCAGATCCTCGAGGTTGATATCATTGAACGCGAAAGAGCTCATGTGCCGGTCCTGAAAAAAGAGTTGGGGCCGTTTGCCATAAGACTGTAGCAAAGTCCAGGAAATGCAAGGGATGGCCGCTTGCTGCTGCGCTCGCAATGACGGCGCCGCAGACGTTTCCGCTTTCCGCAAGGCTATTCCGCCGCCTCTCGCAATTGTTCGCGCGCCCGCGAGCGCAAATCGTCTATGGGTGCGAGGCGTCCTGCCTCCTCATAATGCCAGAAGGTCCAGCCGTTGCAGGCGGGAAGGCCCTGCACCAGAGCGCCGGTCTTATGGATGGAGCCAACAATCCCGCTCATCGCCAGCGCCCCGTCTGCGCGCACCAGCGCGGCATGGCGCCGCTTGGCGTCGGTCAGAAGTCGCGCCCGGAGCGATGAGGCCGGCCTCGACAAGGCTGGCGAAGGCGATGCGCGGCTCGCTTCGCCTGGTGGGCGCAATCGAAACGGTCGAAAGATCAAGGGGTTCTATGCTATCGATGCGCGTCTGCGCCGCGTCGGCGTAGGCCCCCTCGCGTTCGATGCCCAAATAATCACGGCGTAGCCGCTTGGCCACGGCTCCGGTGGTGCCGCTGCCAAAAAAAGGGTCGAGCACGAGGTCACCGGGGTTCGACGCCGCCAGAATCACCCTGGCCAGCAGAGCCTCCGGCTTTTGCGTCGGATGAGTTTTCCTGCCCTGCGGGTCCTTGATTCGCTCGCCGCCGGAACAGATTGGCAGCAGCCAGTCGGACCGCACCTGGCAGTCCTCGTTCGCGGCCTTCAGCGCTTCGTAATTAAAAGTGTAATTTTTGGCGTCAGCGTCGCGCGCCGCCCAGATCATGGTCTCATGCGCATTGGTGAAGCGGCGCCCGCGAAAATTGGGCATGGGATTGTTCTTGCGCCATACGATATCGTTCAGGATCCAGAATCCGAGATCCTGCATGATCGCGCCGACTCGAAAAATATTGTGATAGGAGCCTATGACAAAAATGGTCGCCTGGGGCTTCATGACGCGGCGCGCCGCCGCCAGCCAATCCCGGGTGAAGGAATCGTAGTCGCCAAAGCTGGCAAATTTATCCCATGCGTCATCCACGGCGTCGACAATGCTTTGGTCGGGCCGGGTCAGTTTGTTCGCAAGCTGAAGGTTATAGGGCGGGTCGGCGAAAACGAGATCGACGCTCGCTGGCTCCATGCCATTCAAAAGGGCAGCGCTGTCGCCGCGCAAAATAGCATTGCGAAGCGACGCCGCGCGAGGTTGCCCGGAATTCTTTAACCCAGTACGCGTGACCTTTAGCTGGGTGTTAAGGCGGGCCGCCCCGACGCGTGCGCTACTCATTGACTCGATACCGGTTACGCTTACCAACGAGCGCAACTATGCCGGATCGGGGTAAAGGTCAGGTTTAACGAGGCGTCACGCCGGCGTCCCTTTTTCGAACGGCTTCGTTAAGAAAAAATCATCCTTACCAATAGGTTATTGACGCTTTACGGGACGCTTCGCCCATATGTTCCGCGTTAGGGCTTGAATTCTTTGTCGCGCAGGGGAGAAAAGCTCATCCGGTGGTGCGGCGTCGGTCCAGAACTCTTGATCGCGGCCAAATGACGCGGCACGCCATATCCGACATGGGCGGCGAATCCATAGTCCGGATATTCCTCCGACACCCGTCGCATCAAGCTGTCCCGCATGAATTTGGCGACAATCGACGCGGCGGCGATCGAAAGCGACGAGCCGTCGCCCTTTACAATCGCCTCGCCGGAACAAGGCAGACCCGGCAAAAGATGGCCGTCGATCAACGCATAGGATGGCTTGACCGAAAGTCCGACGACGGCCCGTGACATCGCGAGCAACGCCGCCTTTCGGATATTAATTGCGTCGATTTCAGCGGCGGTCACGAAAGAGAAGGAGACCGCAACCGCGCTTTCGCAGATGAGCCCGAAAGCGAATTCTCTCGCCTTGGAGGTCATGGCCTTGGAATCATTCAGACCTTGCGGAATGTTCTTTGGGTCCAGAATGACCGCGGCGGCGCAGACGGGACCTGCCAAAGGTCCACAACCAACTTCGTCAACTCCGGCGATGGGATCGAGCCCCCTGCGCAGCAGCCTGCTTTCGACAGAAAAATCTGGAGAAGTGCTTGTCGAAGTCGGCAACGGCGGCGCCCCCGGAGAAATTGAACCTCAGCTTTTCAGCCTGCACGCGGCTTGAAGCAAGACCCAATCTTCGTCGCAAGCGCGCAAAAGCGAAGGGGCTGAAGGAGGACCGTCCGCCGTCTACACTTTCGCTCCGAGTTTCTATTTTTGGCAAACCGTAATAGTTGTGTAAAATCTTCTCAAGTTGCACGTGGGCCGAAGCTTGCAGCGGACCGGCTGGCGCGAATTGGGTGACGAAATGACTAGCGAGGAAAATCGTCAATTACCGGCGCCCACCGCCGCGAGCGGAACGCACGGCAATTTCGGCGCCGGGATTTTTCAAATGCTGGTAACGGATGACAGCGACATTGTCGGACTGGTGGCTTACGCCCTTTATAAACAAAGCAAACTCGACTGGATGCGGCAATTCGAGACCGAGCGAAGTCGCTGGCCGGACGACGCCGAACTTTCGTCTTTCATAATTGGCGAGGGCACAGGGCGTCGCCTCGCGACTTATCGCCATCTCGCTGAAACGGCTCTGGAGACGTGGCGCGCAAAGCGGGACGCGGAAGAGAATGGCTCCGGCCGAATGAGTTTCAGCTACGGCAAGCTCTTTAACTGGATTGTCGTCGCGCTGGCGCTGGCGCTTCTTGCGACGTTTGTGACGGCGCGGCTGGTGTTCGGACATAAATGACCTGTCACGGGTTCAAAACAGTGCGAGTTGTTCACCAGCTCGCCTAGGCGGTTGGAATAGGTCGCAGCGCAGACGCGTCGCGCCAAACCCCAGTCGGGCGGCGGCGATTTCAAACCTGCGTCCGATCATCCATGCGTAAGGCCCCTCCCCTTTCATCCTCTTGTCGAAACTGGCGTCGTAAAGCTTGCCGTCGCGGGTTGAGCGGACCAGCGAGAGAACATGTCTCGACTTGCCCGGAAAATTCGTGACAAGCCACTCGCTGAACAACTCTCGCAATTCAAGCGGGAGGCGCAGCATCACATAGCCGGCTTCGCGCGCGCCGGCGGCATGAGCTCTTGTGAGTATGGTTTCAATTTCCGAGTCGTTGATCGCGGGAATGATCGGCGCCACCATGACCGATACCGGAATGCCGGCTGCGCTCAGTTTCTCGATCGTGTCGAGGCGGCGCTGCGGCGTTGCTGCGCGCGGCTCCATAATCCGCGCGAGTGCGCCATCCAGCGTTGTCACGGAAATGGCGACCTTGGCCAGTCCCTTGCGCGCCATCGGGCCAAGCAGGTCTATGTCGCGCGCCACCAGCGCGGATTTCGTGACGATGCCAACGGGATGGTTCGTCCTGGCCAGCACTTCCAGAATGCCGCGCATCACCCGATGGCGTTTTTCGGTGGGCTGGTAAGGATCGGTATTGGAGCCGATAGCCAGCGTTTTCGCGACATAGCCCGGCGCGGACAATTCGCGTTCCAGAACTTGAGCGGCGCCGTCCTTGACGAAAATTTCCGTCTCGAAGTCGAGGCCAGGGGAATAGCCGACATAGGCGTGGGTCGGCCGCGCAAAGCAATAAACACACCCGTGCTCGCAGCCGCGATAGGGATTGATCGAGCGGTCAAAGGCGATATCGGGCGAGTCATTGCGGGTGATGACGGTGCGCGGACGTTCAATATGGATGTTGGTTTTGAGCGGATCGAGGCTTTCCAGCGAGCCCCAGCCGTCATCAATATCTTCGCGAATTAGCGCTTCGTAGCGACCGCTCCTTTTTGAAACCGCGCCGCGCCCACGCCGACGATCGGGAGCGATTTCGGAAAATGACTGCGTTGCAAAGTCCTGCGTATCCAGGCCGGAGCGAGGTGATACCAGGCGCGTGCGCGCAGCCTCGCCGACGCTAAACTGCAGTGCTGGCGCCGCCGCGCCCGGAAAATGCTCCATACAACCCATGACGAAGCTGCTCGCAAGAGAAGGCCAACCGTTCCGGCCTCGCTGGACGGAACTTCAAGTCCGGCTCGCGGCCTTCAGGCGCATCTGTTGGGGACAGAACTGCGCGCCGCCAGGCCGCGAAACCGGACTCCTTTACGCTGGACGCTACACGTGCTCGACCAAACCAAACGCTCGGAATCACCCGCGTGACCCGGAACATAGCGCGAATATGAGAACATATAAAGAACAAATTTAGCCCTGTCAACGCGCGTTGGAGCGTTCAGCGCGGTTCCTGACGAACAGATTCCCACTCGGGACGAAAACGCTTTAGAAGACGCAGAATGATTCCCTCCTAAGGACGCTGCCTCTGATGAGCGAGACGACCTGCCCCTGCCGCCTGCGCGCGGAGGACCGTAAACCCTATTCCGACTGCTGCGCCCCTTATCTGGAAGCCGGCAAAGCGGCGCCGACGGCGGAGGCGCTGATGCGCGCACGCTACAGCGCTTTTGCGCTCGGTAAAATTGACTTTCTTCTCGAATCCCTGGCGCCAGAGTCGCGCTTCGATTTTGATCGAAAAGCTGTCACCCACTGGTCCTCGCAGTCGCAGTGGCTCGGGCTTGACATTCTCTCGGCGGAGCAAGGCCAGGCCGGCAATAAAGAGGGATTTGTCGAATTCGTCGCGCATTTCATTATGGACGGCGAGCAGCGCGCCCACAGGGAACGCTCGCTTTTCCGCTTCGAGGAAGGCGACGGTCACTGGTATTTTGTCGAGGAGGCGAACCGCAAGGCTGCGCCGATCGTCAAGGGCGCGCAGCCCGGCCGCAACGATCCCTGCCCCTGTGGCTCGGGAAAAAAATACAAGAAGTGCTGCGGCGCAGCGGCTTAAATCAGAAGCGCCGCCGCATCGGTCTTCAGATTAATCGATGCGAGTGGTGCGCTTTCCGCTGATCTGCGCGCCGTCGAGCGCGGCTGAAGAACTCCGGCGCGGAAAACGGGGCTGTCCCTGCTATCCCGTTTCCCTCAACGCCGCATAGCCAGCGCAATCGGCTTAACTTCGGTAATCGCCATTGATTGCAACATATTCCTTGGTGAGATCGCAGGTCCATACGGTAGAGGAGCCTGAGCCCAGTCCAAGGTGCACGCGCAACTTGATCTCATCGCGCTTCATGATCTGGGCCACCGCCGCTTCGTCGTAGTTCGGGTCGCGCAGCCCCTTGTGGGCGACCCGAATGTTGCCAAACCAGATCGCCAACCGATCGCGGTCCGCCATCTCCCCGGCTTTCCCGACCGCCATAACCACGCGCCCCCAATTCGCGTCCTCCCCCGCGATCGCGGTTTTCACCAAAGGCGAGTTGGCGATGGACAGCGCGATGCGCTTCGCGGCGCGATCATTTTCCGCTCCTTCGACCGTGATCTCGACGAATTTGCGTGCGCCTTCGCCATCCTTCACCACCTGATGCGCGAGGTCGAGCAGCACATCGTCCAGCGCCGTGCGGAATTCATCGAGGCGACGATCATTCGCCTTTTCAATGTCGGGCGCGCCGCGACGCTCCGCGGCTCCGGTCGCGAACAGCAGCAAAGTGTCGGAAGTCGAAGTATCGCTGTCCACCGTAATGGCGTTGAAGGAACCCCTCACCGAACGCGACAGCAGCGTCTGCAAGGCGTCGGCGCCGATCGCGGCGTCGGTGAAAACGAAAGCCAGCATGGTGGCCATATCAGGCGCGATCATCCCGGCTCCCTTCGCAAAACCCGCGATTCGAGTCTCGACGCCGTCGATCACGGCGGTGCGCGTTGAGAGTTTCGGATAGGTGTCGGTTGTCATGATGGCGCGGGCGGCGTCCAGCCATCCGTCGGGCCGCGCCTTGGACGTGAGCTTAGGCAGAACCGCTTCGAATTTGGACGCGTCCAGCGGTTCGCCAATGACGCCGGTGGAGGCGAGAAAGATCTGGCGCTCTGGCGCGCCCGTCGCGGCGGCGGCCAGCTTGGCGGATAGCTTGACAGCGGCCTTGCCGGCTTTGCCGGTGAAGGCGTTGGCGTTGCCGGAATTCACCAGGAGAACGCGCGCCTTGCCGCCTTCAAGCCTGTCCCGGCACCAGTCCACCGGCGCCGAAGGGCATTTGGATTTGGTGAAGACGCCCGCCACGCGAGCTCCTTCATCGAGCAGCGCCAACATGACGTCGGTGCGGCCCTTGTAGCGCACGCCGGCCGCGCCGGCGGCAAAGCGGACGCCTTCTATCGGAGGTATTTCGGGAATGGTGCTGGGCGCGAGCGGCGAAACTGGAGCGGCTTTGGCCATGAAAAACAATCCTTGCGAAGCGGAGTGGCTAATGCGCGGTGTTACCGCGTATGGCCGGCCCGTCAAGTGATTCAGGCAAAGCCACAGCGTCTGTGCAAGAAAAGCGGTTTCGGAGGCGGTCTCAAATCCAGCGCCACCGCAGTCTGTCAGTGTCTAAAAAGCCAATTCATCCTCTGGGGATAGAAAAAAAACGCGCCGTCCGCCAGAGGCGAAAGGCGCGTCAATTCCAGACGTCGAAAACTTTTACTTCTTCTTCTCTTCGACCTTGCCGGATTTTCCCGCATCCTTGGGAGCTTCAGCAGCCGGCGGTTCCGTGCGCTCGATCTTGGCGCCTTCGCGCAGCTTCGTGACCAGTTCGCTCTGCGCCTTTTGCACGACGTAGCGCGCAACCTGTTCATGCACCTGGTCCAACGGCGGGAAGACCTTGGCGCGCTTTTCGTCGAGCTTGATCACATGCCAGCCGAACTGCGATTTCACGGGATCGGAAACCTGGCCGGGCTCCATCTTCGAAACGGCCTCGGAGAATTCCGGCACCATCCGGTCCTTGGTGAACCACCCGAGATCGCCGCCCTTGGCGCCCGGATCTTTCGACAGCTCTCCAGCGACCTTCGCGAAATCTTCGCCCGCCTTGATGCGCTTTTCCGCAGCCTTCGCCTCTTCCTCGGTCGGCACCAGAATATGATGGGCGTGATATTCAGTGTCGGGCTTCTGATTTTTGGCGGCGTCATCGTAAGTCTGCTTGATCGCCGCGTCGGTCGAGGCGTCCTTGGCGACCTTGCCGAGCAGCGTCTCCATCAGCGCCTTGTCGCGCAGATAGGCCAGCCGCTTGGCGAAATCAGGAGTTTCAGCGAGCTTGTCGGCCTGCGCCTTCTGCACGACCAGCTGCTCGTCGATCAGGAAGTCCAGCAGATAAGTCTCACGGGCCTTGCCCTCGAGCTGACGCGGAATTCCGGGGCCGATGTCCTCCATGGCCAGCTTCATGTCTTCGTCGGTGATCTCGACGCCATTGACCTTGGCGAGAACTTTGGCCTGTGCGGGAACTGCTACAGCGGCCGCGAAAAAGGCGCACACGCCAACGGCCAGACCCAGGGCCAGACCGGGGACTTTATGCACAGCCCGGTTGTCGTAACGCGCGTTCCTATAGGCGTGAGACATAATTTTCTCCAAATGAAGTGGCCTCCGGCCGGAGCGTCCGCCGCGGCCAAAAGCACCTGCGCGACGAATCGGGCGTAACTATGCCCAAGCCTGCGATCCTGACAACCGCCACACGCCGGCTTTCGCCAAAAAAACCGGCTATTTTCCTACAATTTGCATAAAAAGACCGCGCACGGCCGCCTGCGTTTCTCTCAATTGCGCCTCCAGCCGCGTCAAATCCGGCGCGTCGGCGGCGCGCAACAACAGATTGCCCAATCCTCGCGAGGCCCTTTCCGGCGCGAAATCTTCAGCGATGGAAAGACGCAGAACCTGCGTCAGCCCTTGATAGAGCTTGGCCGCCTCGATCAGCGTTCCCGCCGCCGAGCCGTCCAGAAGACACTCGTCTCGTAGATGGAGCAGAGCCTCCACGATTGATGGCGACAGGCATTGCGGGCAAGCGGGCGCGTGACGCAACAGCAAATATTGAGTCAAAAATTCAATGTCGATCTGTCCGCCGGACACCTGTTTGAGGGAAAAAGGATTTTTGGAGCCTTTTTCCTTTTCCAGCAGGCGGCGCATGTCGATTACGTCGGCGCGCAGTTTTGCGGGCTCGCGCGGAGAGGTCAGCGCCGCCCGAATCGCCGCTTCGGTGCGAAAGGCTAGCTCCGCATTGCCCGCCACAACGCGGGCGCGCGTCAACGCCATGCGCTCCCAGGTCCACGCCTCTTTCGCCTGATAATCCTCGAAGGCTTTGAGCCGCACCGCGATGGGACCCTTGTTTCCGGAGGGACGCAGGCGGAAATCAACATCGTAAAGCAGACCTTCGGCTGTAGGCGCCGACAGCGCCGCTATCAGCCGCTGGGTCAGTCGCGCATAGTATTGCGGCGCGCTCAACGAACGCTCGCGGCCAAGAGAGTCGATCGACGGGTCAGCGTCATACAGCAGCATCAAATCGAGATCGGAGGCGGCGGTCATCTCGCGGCCGCCGAGCTTGCCCATGGCCACCACGACCGCCTCGCCGCCAGGAACGCGCCCGTGGGACTTGGCGAACTCGGCTTCGACCAGTTCCAACAGCTCGGAGATCAGCGCCTCGGCGAGACGGGCATAGGCGCAGCCCGCCTCCTGCGGCGACAGAGCGTCAGTAATCACGCGCACGCCGATCAGAAACTTTTGTTCCTGACCAAAAACGCGCGCGCGATCGAGCGCGTCCTCATAGGAGCGGGTTTGTGCAAATTGCGCCCTGAGGCGCTGAGCCAGTTCCGAAGAGGCAGGCTGTTCCTTGTAAAAGGCCGGCTCCAGCAGCGCGCCCAGCACGCGCGGCCGTTGCGCGATGGTTCGCGCGAGCCCCGGCGCGGCGCCCATGATTTGCGTGAGCAAATCCAATAGGTTTGGATGCGAGACGAGCAATGAAAACAACTGCACGCCCGCAGGCAATCTACTGAGAAATTTGTCGAAGGCCAACATGGCCTGATCGGCATTGTCAGTCTCCGCCAGAGCCTCAAGAAGCGCGGGCGTCAGCTCGGTCAGTCGCTCACGCGCAACGCCTGAGCGCGTCGCCGGATAGCGCCCGAAATGCCAGCTACGAATGATTGCAGTCGCGGTCCTGGGTTCAGCAAATCCCAGCTTTTCAAGCGTCATGAGGGTCGCGGGATCATCTTCGTCGCCGGTGAACACCAGATTGCCGGTTCCAGAAGAGAGCTGTGGGGCGCTTTCGAATAATTGCGCGTAGCAGTCCTGAACCGTTTCAAGGCGCTGCAGCAATGCGGCAGCGAAATCGTCATAACCCGCAAAGCCCATCATTCTGGCGATCCTTGCGACCTCTTCGGAGTTTTGCGACAAAGAATGATTTTGCTCGTCGGCGACCATCTGGATGCGGTGTTCTACATCGCGCAAAAAGACATAGGCGTTCGCCAATGCCCCTCGGGCGCTTGAATTCGATCCACCCGGTTTCAACGAGCTTATCAAGCATCTCGAGCGTGGCGCGGCCTCGCAGACTGGGATCCCGGCCGCCGGTGATCAACTGCTGGGTCTGCACAAAAAATTCGATTTCGCGAATTCCGCCGCGACCAAGCTTTATATTATGGCCGTTGACCGCGATCTCGCCGTGGCCTTTGTGTGCGTGGATCTGCCTCTTGATCGAATGAACATCGGCTATGGCGGCGAAATCCAGATATTTGCGCCAGACGAAAGGCGCCAGCTCCCGCAAAAAATCCTCACCCGCCGCAATATCGCCGGCGACGGGCCGCGCCTTGATGAAGGCGGCGCGCTCCCAGTTCTGACCCATGCTCTCGTAATAGGAGTAAGCCGCCTCCAGCGGAATGGCGATCGGCGTTGCGCCAGGATCGGGCCGCAGCCGCAGATCGGTGCGAAACACGTAACCGTCCGCCGTTTGCTCGCTCATGATTTTGATCACGCGCTTCGTCAGACGCACGAAAAGCTCCACGTCCTCATCAGGTCTTAGGGGACGGGCGCGCTGACGATCGAACAGCACAACGAGGTCGATGTCGGAGGAATAATTCAGTTCATGGGCGCCCTGTTTGCCCATGCCGAGAAAAATCCAGCCCGAACCGCGCTCGGGATTGCGTTGATCGGCCAGCTCCAGCCGTCCGGTTTGCGCCGCCTCGCGCAGCGTGAAGGCGACCGCTGCGGAAAGCGTCGCGTCAGCTATTCGTGTGAGCGCCCGCGTCGCCGTCATTGTGTCCCAGACCTTGGAAAGATCAGCGAGAGCCACGATGAGCGCCGCCTCTTGCTTGACGAGCCTCAAAAAGCGCATGAGCGCGGCCTCGTCCGGCGAGCCGAAGGCAGGGATTTCCGCGAGCAGGTTCGAAACGAGCGTCTGCGGATCGCTGACGAGCGCGCGCGCCAACCGCTGGGGATCGCGGGCGGAAAGCTCGGCAAGGAAGGGGGAACATCCGAAAACCCCAAAGAGCAGCGCCCGCGCCCGCGCGTCGTCGGCGAGCAGCGCGGTCAGCGCGCCCGTCGCGTCCCGGTCCACCGCACGATCCAGAAATTTGCGCGCCGCTTCCGGTTCGGCGGCCTCAAGGAAAATTTTCGCTCGGGCGAGGAGGCTGGCTTCGGATAGTGACGGCACGGCTGGCTCCCAAGCAAAGACGCTCATCGCAAGCTATAGTCCGGCAAAAGAATCGACCTATCAACAGAGGCGCATCCATGCCCGATCAAGACGCCGCCGCCCTGCTCCTTCGCATCGCGCAGGCCCTGGAGCGGCTCGCGCCGCCGCCGCCGCAACCGCCGGCTTTTTCTGCCGCCGAGGCCTTCGTCTGGCGGGCCGCGACCAGGACATTCGCCCCGGTGGAAAAAATCAACCGTATAGAGCTGGGCTTGCTCGAGGGAATCGACCGGGCGCGCGATCTGCTGCTCGCCAACACAAAACGCTTCGCGCAAGGATTGCCCGCCAACAACGCTTTGCTCTGGGGCGCGCGCGGCATGGGCAAATCTTCTTTGGTGAAGGCCGCGCATGGCGCGCTTGCGGGCGAAGGACGTCTGAAACTGATCGAGATTCATCGCGAGGACATCGAGAGCCTGCCCGCTTTGCTTTTCGAGCTGCGCAAGGCGCCGTTTCAGTTCATCGTCTTTTGCGACGACCTTTCCTTCGACGGTCCCGAAACCAGCTACAAATCCCTCAAAACCGCTCTGGAGGGCGGCGTCGAGGGACGCCCTGCCAACGTGCTGTTTTACGCCACCTCCAACCGCCGCCATCTCGTGCCGCGCGACATGATGGAAAATGAAAAGGCCACCGCAATCAATCCCGGAGAAGCGACTGAAGAAAAAGTGTCTTTGTCGGACCGCTTTGGCCTTTGGATCGGCTTTCACAATTGCAGCCAGGACGATTATCTCGACATGGTGTTCGGCTATGTGCGTCATTACGGACTGGACGCGCCGAAGGAGACAGTTCGCGCCCAGGCGCTGGAATGGTCGATCACCCGCGGCGCCCGCTCGGGACGCGTGGCCTGGCAGTTCATTCAGGATCTGGCGGGGCGGCTGGGCAAAACGCTCGACTAAAAAAACAGCCGCGCTGTTGGGCGCGGCTGCAAAGCGTCGGAAGCTCGTCCGCTCGAATTAGCGGATCACGTAAGGCAGCAGGCCAAGAAAGCGCGCGCGCTTGATGGCCTGGGCCAGTTCGCGCTGCTTCTTCGCCGAGACTGCGGTGATGCGCGAGGGCACGATCTTGCCACGCTCGGAGATGTAGCGAGACAGCAGGCGCGTGTCCTTATAGTCGATTTTCGGCGCATTGGCGCCGGTGAAGGGGCAGGACTTGCGGCGGCGGAAAAACGGGCGGCGGGGCGCTGCGGCGGCAGTAGTCATTGGATCGCCTCTCCTTCGGCTCTCGGGCCATCTTCACGGCGGGGGCGACGTTCCGGGCGGTCGCCACGGTCGCCGCGCGGGGGGCGACGGTCGCCGCGATCGCCGCGATCTCCACGTTCGCCGTCATCGTCGCGTTTGCGAAGCTGCGCGGACGGGCCTTCTTCAAGCTCCTCGACGCGCAGGGTGAGGATGCGCAGAACGTCTTCGTTAAGACGCTCCTGGCGCTCCATCTCGGCGATCGCCGCTGGCGGGGCGTCGATGTTGAGCAGCGTAAAATGCGCTTTGCGGTTCTTGTTGATGCGATAAGCGAGGGACTTCACGCCCCAATACTCAACCTTGCTGACAGTGCCGCCCAGCGAGGTAATGATGTTCTTGAACTGCCCGGTCAACGCTTCCGCCTGTTGCGGCGAAATATCCTGACGGGCAAGATAGATATGCTCGTAAAGAGCCATTTCTCTCAGCCTTTCCACTATAACTCGCATCCCGACCCGGCGCGGAGCCCTTCGAGCCTTTGATTGGAAAGGCTCGACGAGGGAGGTTCGAAGGCGGGAACACGGGAAGACGGGCGGCGTCACCCTCTTGAGGTCAAGCCTCAAGCTTCCGTTCAGCCCCCGGCCGAGGCGTCGCGAAGCGCGGGTTATAGACGGATTTGCGCCAGTTGCAAGGCGAAATGGCCAATTCGACGAAATGTGCGGACCAGGAAGTAGCCCACCGCTCGCCAGCTGATTTCTCGGACATGGCGCCCAAAGCCTAGCCAGTTGCTTTTACGGGAGCAGCGGCCGCACAGGAAATCCCCGCTCTTCCAGGAATTCAGAACGCCTTCTGCGGCGTGGGGTTGCCGAATTTCCCGGAGGAAACACGGCGAGGCTCCGCCCTCAAGATATGGCCCGAACATTGCTTCGAAGATCCAGGACCCTCAACCCATAAACAGATAGGGTGCGCTATGGCTCTTGAGCCTCCTACCATCGCCTCCCTTGTGTCACAGGGAGTACCCGGCTTCTTCGTGACCTGCTCAAATCCAATGTGTCAGCAGTCGACGCCTATCGATTTCAAGACTCTATCGCTCGATCCCGCGACGCCTCTTCCGGAAATCGAGAAGCGCCGCAGTTTCATTTGCCCTGCATGCGGCTCGAAACAGGTGTCGACCATGCCCGAATGGCGCGCGAGCTGGGTTTCGGAGTCAAAGTGCTGACCGTACGTTCGCAAACGGAATAAACGGCCGGAAATCTCCCCTCGGCCAACGGGGCCGTGAAAGCATCCCAGCGACAAACCTGAAGCTGGATGCGGCGTCCTTGCCGCAGCGCCCTTCCGCCACTATGTTGCGCCGCGAGTTCAGGGCGTTCTTCGCGCGCATCGACTTTTGATCGCGGCTTTCAATCGCTCAAAGCTCTTGAAGTTGGAGCATAACGGAGTTTCGGGCAGCCGAAGGGCCGGGCTCGGGGCGCGTTGAAAGGCTCGACATGGAAGTTAGAATCGGAGTTGTCGCGCTGCTTTTCACTGTCTGCGCCCTGCTGTCCGCCTGCGACAAATGCACAGGCGGCTGGGAGCAAATCCAATATCCCGGCCAGCCCAAGACCTGCGCCGATCGCGAAGCGCGCTGAACCGAAGCCGATGCGTCAGTTTCTTCGCACCAAAAAGCCGGCGTCATGAGTCAGGCTTCGCATTTTCTCGACATGAAACGACGCGGCGAGAAGATTGTCGTCGTGACCGCCTATGACGCGCCCACCGCTCGGATCGAGTCCGAAGCGGGCGTCGATTTGATCCTCGTGGGAGACAGCGTAGGCGTCAACGTGCTCGGCTACGCCCATGAACGCGAGGTCACTCTGGCCGACATGGCCCATCATATCGCCGCGGTGCGACGGGGCGCCCCGCAGCTCTATCTGATCGGCGATTTGCCCTATGCGACTTACGATACGCCCGAGCAGACCATCGCCAGCGCGAAAGTCCTGCGCGGCGCTGGCGCCGATTGCATAAAATTCGAGGGCGCGCAGCCCGAATTGGTGCGTGCGCTAAAATGCGCGGGCTTCGACGTCTGTTGTCATCTCGGACTCGAGTTCGCAGCATCAGCTCCAAAAGCGCCGCCAGGGAAAAACAGCCGAAGCCGCCCGCAAGCTGCTGAACGACGCCCTGGCGCTCGATGCAGCGGGGCAGGACTTCATCGTGCTGGAACTGGTGCCGACGGAATTAGCCGAGCGCATGACGCATAGCCTTCGCGCCCCGACTATCGGCATCGGCGCGGGCGCCGCAACCGATGGACAAGTGCTGGTCGTCAATGACCTCGCCGGAATTACGCAGCGAGAGTTCAAGCACAATCATCGCTACGCGGCGGTGCGCGACTCGCTTCTGGCCGCCGTGGCCGCTTATGCTGGCGACGTGCGTGCAGGCCGCTTTCCGCGCGCGGAGCATTGTTTTCATATGGCTGACGAAGAATTTGCGATTTTCGAACGCGAAAGCAGATCATGACCACTTTCTCAGCGCCCGTCGGCCTGCTGCTTGTCAATCTCGGGACGCCCGAAGCTCCGGAAGCTCCGCAAGTACGCAGCTATCTCGCTGAGTTTCTGTCCGATCCTCGTGTGGTCGAAGTTCCGCGCCTCGTTTGGTTGCCGCTGCTGTACGGGGTCATTCTCAACACGCGCCCGGCGAAATCTGCAAAAGGCTATGCGCAGATCTGGAACCGGGCGACAAATGAGAGTCCGCTAAAGGCATTTACGCGCATGCAGGCGGAAAAACTGGCCATCGAGGCGAAAAGCGGGACGCTGGGCGTCGGAGCGATCCATGTCGAATATGCCATGCGCTACGGCGCTCCCGCGCTGGCGACGCAGATCGACGCCCTCATCGCCAAAGGATGCGAGCGTATCGTCGTGCTGCCGCTTTATCCGCAGTACGCCGCCTCGACCACCGCCACGG
The DNA here is from genome assembly GCA_963697595.1 of uncultured Alphaproteobacteria bacterium. Classification (GTDB taxonomy): domain Bacteria; phylum Pseudomonadota; class Alphaproteobacteria; order Rhizobiales; family Beijerinckiaceae; genus Methylocystis. The sequence goes on from CAVOON010000001.1 coordinate 327,231, forward strand.
CTTTTGACGAGATCGCGCGCGTTCTGCGCAAGATGCGGCGTCAGCCGACATTACGTTTCGCCGCACCCTATTTTGACGATCCCGCCTATGTCGAGGCTTTGGCGCAAGGCCTGCGCGACGGTCTGACGGCGCTGGACTTTGAGCCGGAGGTCATCCTCGCCTCCTTCCACGGCCTGCCGCAGTTTCAGATCGACAAAGGCGACCCATACAAGGATCAGTGCGAGACGACGGCGCGCCTGCTTCGCGAGGCGATGGGAATGACTGACCAGCAATTGCGACTATCGTTCCAGTCGCGCTTTGGCCGGGCGAAGTGGATCGAACCTTACACAGCCGACACTGTAGTCTCTCTTGGACAGCAGGGCGTAAAGCGTCTCGCAATCATCGCGCCCGGCTTCTCCGCCGATTGTCTGGAGACCATCGAGGAACTGGGCGTCGAAATCCACGACCTTTTTCTGGAGGCGGGCGGCGAGAAATTCGCGCGTATTCCCTGCCTCAACGACAGCGAAGCAGGCATGCGCATGCTGACGATGCTGGCGCGACGGGAGCTCGCGGGCTGGGCCTAGCTGACGGCGCTTTGACGCTCAATTGGACGTAAACTTCCGCCATAGCCCTCGCAGCGGTTGGAAGCTGAACTCCACTTCGTGACGCCCCTCGGGAATGCGCACCGCCCTAAACAGAACATTGGCGCGTAAAATCTCCGCTGGCGCTCCGTCAAGCTTCGCGAACCAGTAAGGGTGCCAGACGTCGTTCAGCACGACCCAGCCGCCGCCTGCCGGAGCTGTCGCCTCGATCACGATTCTAGTATTCTCGTAGGAAGCGATTCTCGCCGCCGCCTGTGGCTGGCCAGTGATGCGCGTGTGACAGATCGGCGATTCCTCAAGCAACACTGTCTCGCGAAAATCGATATCGGGCCATCCGCCTTCTTCGATCATCATCGCAAAATCGGCGCGCAAGGCGCATGTCGGGAGCAATACGCGCGGCAGAGCGCCCTGATACTCATAGATAAAAGCGTCCTTCGTGCGCGCGATGAGATTGACGTCGCCGGGTTTCATGTTCTTGTCGATCTCTTCGATCGGAACGCCCGTCGCGATGTAACGCAGGCCCAGCAAATTCGACATCGGCGAGCGATAGGCGGCGTAGAGTTTTGAAAAGTTGCGCTGCTCCGGGAGCGCCAAATGGTCCCCGGCGCCGGTCGCGTCTTCGAACAATTTCAGGCGAATGGGATTGTAGCCGAGATCATGGTCAAACCCATGAACGAGGGTCGCGTTCGGCCAATGAAAATCTATGGCTGCAAGCTCGACGCGATCGCGTCGGTCAGGCTCGGAATGGCTGAGCTTTTCGCGCAGCAATGCGATGGTCTCGTTTTTTGTGTCGGCGCGCAAAACGTCGAATTGCGCTGGCGGCAGAGCCGTGGATTCGTTCGGTTCGTTGCCTGTCGCGAGATCGAGCGTCGTCACGACGCCGACCAGAGCCAGCGCGGCAAACCCGTTTTTTCGAGAAAGGCGCGGCGCGAAGGCGACGACGGCTATGGCCAGCGCCCAAAACCCGGCGGCGGTCAGCAGCGGCGTCGTCGCCTGCGCCAGCCGATCCTTGCTCAAGGCCACGCCCGCGCAAAGCGCCAGAAGCGCCGCCGAAGCGCCTGCAAGCGCCCATATATTTGGTCGCGCCTCGCGGCCTAACAACAGATGCAGACTATAGCCGGCAAGCACGGCCAATACTGCGCAAAGCGGAAAAGTAGCGTCCGCGGGTCGGCGCCACAGATCAACGCCGGGGATGTAAAACATCAACTGGAAAAGCGGCGTGTAGCGCCCAAGCGCATAGATCATTAACAGCATCGCGGCGCCCGCATAAAAGCGGATCTCCCGCTGCTCGAAAAAGCGCTTGCCCATCGCCCCCAGCAGGACCAGCATCGGCAAAGCGCCCATATAGATCGCTGTCATATTGCGGGCGAGGTAAATGTCGGTGGTGCCGAAGACCTGTGCAGGCGGCCCCCAAAAATCCTTGAGAGGCCCGTCAGTGCCGAAGAGATTGGCGCAGATGAGCGTCAGGAAGGAACCCGGCGGCAGCGAGCCTTTGTAGGCGCCGTCAAGATCGATGGCCGGTCGGTTGGAGTTCGCAGCAAGATCCAGCGTCCAGGCCAGCGGCAATGCGATGATCGCCGTGCCGCAGAAAGCCCCGGCGAGAAGGGGCTTTGCGGCGCTCCTCATGTCAGTTTCGTCGGTGAAGACGCGATACAGCGCATAGGCGGTCAGCAGCAGCACTGACAGAAACGCCACCTGATCTCTTCCCAGCACCAGGAAGGCGGCAGCCACGCCCGCAGCGGCGCCGTAACCTGCCGAGCGACCATCCAGCGCGCGCGCCAGCAACCAAAAACTCACTGGGAACCAAGCGAGGCTCATCACCTGTCCCGTGTGCTGGATGCGCCAGCTCGCGGAGCCGCCAAAGGCGAAGGCCAAAGCCGCCAGCAGCGCGCCAGCCGCATGCCAGCCGCGATCGCGGAAATAAAGCATCAACGCGAGGCCGCCCATCGCCAGCATGGCGAGAATGACCCCGTCTTCGAGCTGGAAGGAGGGTTCCGGCGAAAGCCAGGCCGCGAGCAGAAAGAAAGGCGAGAAAATCAGCGATTGAGGATCGGCGATCTGTGGCATGCCGGCGAAGACATTTGGGGTCCAGAAAGGCGACTGGCCGTTGTGCAACGCATGAGCGAGAAAGGCGAATTGCGGCTGGAAATGCGCCTTGGCGTCCCAGGGAACGGTGTAGGCGCCGGAAAGAAAAGGAAAGGCGAGCGCAATGGCGCAAAGGACAAAAATCGCCGCCGCGGCGCCGTAAAGGCCGTCATCATCTCTGCGCAAAATCGCCACGCCCTCCAGCCGTTCAAGGGACATTGATACAAGCGCCGCCGCTTGCTCTCGTCAGTTCGCGATGAGAGGAGGACGCGCGGGGTCAGGAATCAGCCCTTATTAGCGGCTTCCCGCCGCGGCGCAAAATGGGCGCCGCTAGCCGATTTCTATGACGACCCGCCCCCGCACCTTGCCGTCGACGATCTGGTGCGCGCGCTCCAGCGCCTGAGCGAAAGGAATGATCTCGCTCATGCGGGCGAGCGCCTCCTTGTCGAGATCGCGCGCCAGCCGCGCCCAGGCCTCGCGCCGCAGCGCGAGACGTGGACGCACCGCCTCGACGCCCAGAAGCGATATCCCGCGCAGAATGAAAGGCGCGACGCTGGCGGGCAGATCCATGCCTTGCGCGTTGCCGCAGGCCGCGACCGCTCCGTCGAACTGGATTTGCGAGAGCACATTGGCCAGCGTCACCGATCCCACCGTGTCGATCCCGGCTGCGAAGCGCTGGCTTTGCAGCGGCTTTCCCGCTTTGGACAGCTCCGCGCGGTCGATGATCTCCGCCGCGCCGAGATTTTTCAGATATTCCGCCTCCTCGCGCCGCCCGGTGACGGCGGCGACGCGCCAGCCGGCTCGCGCCAGCAGCGCGACAGCGACGGAACCGACGCCGCCCGAAGCGCCAGTGACCACGATCGTCCCCTGTTTCGGCGCAAGGCCGAAGCGCTCCAGCGCCAGCACGCAGAGCATCGCCGTGAGCCCCGCCGTGCCGATGGCCATGGCCTGCGCGGGCGATAATCCCACGGGCAATGGGACAAGCCAGTCCCCGGAAACCCTAGCTTTTTGCGCCCATCCGCCGAAATGCGCTTCGCCGATCCCGCAGCCTCCAGCGACCACAAAATCGCCGGGCGCAAAATCCTTATGGGTCGAAGCGGTCACCCTGCCCGCGAAATCGACCCCGGCGATCATCGGAAAGCGCCGCACGATCGGACCCTTGCCGGTCACCGCCAACCCGTCCTTGTAGTTTATCGTCGAATGGGTCACGGCGATGTCGACATCGCCGGGCATGAGATCGGCGCCCTCGATGGTCTGGTAGCCGGCCCGGTAGCCGGCGTCGTCCTTGTCGATGCGGATGGCTTCGAAACGGGTCATGCGCGGCTCCGATCGTCTCATAGTCAAATTTTCCCGCTTTATAGCTCTTTCCGGGAAAATCTCTCCCTTTTCGATCACGCAAACTTAAAAAGGACTCCGACGCGAGGCCCAACGTAACGCGACGCTTCCAAACATCGACGCAAACCTCTAAACAACCACGCATGATCTGGCTCATTTTCGCCCTTCTCACCGGCGCCGCCGTAATGGCCGTGCTTGCGCCGCTCGCCGGCAAAAACGCTCCTGTCGACCCCGCCGCGACCGATAAGGCGTTTTTTGGCGAGCAAATCGCAGAGATCGAACGCGAACGCGACGAGGGCCGGCTGGATTCGCAAGACGCCGAGGCCGCGCGCCTTGAAGCCGCGCGCCGCCTCCTGCGCGCCAGCGAGGCCGCTGGCGGAAGCATGGCGCCGCCGACAGGCTTGTCGCGGATCGTTGCGGCGGGCGCGACCCTTCTGCTTGTGCCGGCTGTGGCCGTGCCTCTCTACCTTCACATCGGCTCCGCCAGCCTCCCGGACATGCCGCTCGCCGAGCGCCTCGCCAAGACGCCGCCGCACCAGGATCTGTCTGGAGCCGTCGCCCAGATCGAAACCCATCTCGCCGCGCATCCCGATGACGGCCGCGGTTTCGAGGTGGTGGCGCCCTACTACCTGCGCAACGGTCGTTTCGACGAGGCGGTGCACGCCTTTACCGAAGCCCTGCGCCTTCTCGGCGCCACGCCGACGCGCCACGACGCTTTGGGCGAGGCTCTTGTCTTGTCGTCGCAAGGCGCAGTGACGCCCGCGGCGCGCCGCAATTTCGAGGCGGCCCTGGCGTTGGACGAGACCGACGCTATGTCGCGCTATTATCTCGGGCTCGGCGCCGCCCAGGATGGCGACGTCGAGAAGGCCGGCCAGATCTGGACGAAGCTGCTCGCCGATGCCCCGCCGACCGCCGGATATCGCGACATCGTGCGCTCGCAACTCGATAGGCTGAATGGAGTCGGCGAACAACCGCAAGGCGGGGGCGAGCCGAGCAAGCCTTCCAGCGAAGGACCGGCCAGCGAACAGGGCAAAGCCATTGCCGCAATGCCCAAGGGCCAGCAGCAAGACGTCATTCGCAGCATGGTGGATCGCCTCGCCGGTCGTCTTGCGAAAAAAGGCGATGATGTCGAAGGCTGGTTGAAGCTCATCCGCGCCTACAGCGTGCTGTCCGAAACCGAAAAGGCAAAGTCTGCACTGGCGGAAGGTAAAAAGGCGCTCTCCGGCAAAACCGCCGATATCGCGCGCCTCGACGCGCTGGCGGATCAACTGAACATCGAAAGGTAGCGGCATGACGCGAAAGGGCAAACGGCTGACGCTGATCTTTGGCGCGCTGGCGGTTCTTGGAGTTGCGGCCGGCCTTGTCATGTTTGCGCTGCGCGACAACATCGTGTTCTTCTATACGCCCACCCAGCTTGCGGAGAAACGCCCCGCTCCCGGCGCACGGCTGCGCATCGGCGGTCTTGTCAAAAACGGTTCCGTGGTCAAAAGCGAGGGTCGCGACGTGAGCTTCGTCATCACCGACAATGACAAGGAATTGCCGGTCTCCTACACGGGCCTCCTGCCGGATCTTTTCCGTGAGGGACAGGGCGTCGTCGCCGACGGCGTATTGTCGGGAGACGGCAAGTTCCGCGCCGACAGCGTCCTCGCGAAACACGACGAGCGTTACATGCCGCGCGACGTCGCCGACGCGCTCAAGAAACAAGGCGTCTGGCAAGGCGACAAAAAATGAGGCGCGCATGATCGTCGAATCCGGACATTTCGCTTTGGTGCTGGCGCTGGCTCTTGCGCTGGCGCAGGCCTGCATTCCTTTCGCCGGAGCGCGGCTGGGCGACAGCGCACTGATGCGCGTTGCGCGTCCTGCCGCGATCGCGCAATTCCTGTTTATCGCCTTCGCCTATTGCGCGCTGACCTACGCCCATGTCGTGTCGGATTTTTCGCTGGTCAATGTGATCGAGAATTCCCATTCCACGAAACCGCTGATCTATAAAATTTCGGGCGTGTGGGGAAATCATGAAGGCTCGATGCTGCTTTGGGTGCTGGTGCTGTCCTTCTGCGGCGCGCTGATCGCCGCTTTCTCCTCGGCCATGCCGGCGAAGCTGCGCGCAGACACGCTCAGCGTTCAGGGCCTTTTGGGCGCGGCGTTCCTGCTGTTCATTCTGCTCACCTCCAATCCTTTCGCCCGCGTAACGGCGGCGCCATGGGAGGGCCGCGACCTCAACCCGATCCTCCAGGACCCCGGCCTCGCGATACATCCGCCATTGCTTTATCTCGGCTATGTCGGCTTCTCCATCGTATTCTCCTTCGCCGCCGCCGCCCTGATCGGCGGACGCATCGACGCCGCCTGGGCGCGCTTCGTGCGGCCCTGGACGCTGGCCGCCTGGATCAGCCTCACGCTCGGCATCGCGATGGGCTCTTACTGGGCCTATTACACCCTCGGCTGGGGCGGCTTCTGGTTCTGGGACCCGGTCGAGAACGCATCGCTCATGCCCTGGATCGCGGGCACGGCGCTGCTCCATAGCGCCGCTGTGATGGAAAAACGCGAGGCGCTGAAAATCTGGACGATCTTTCTCTCCATCCTCGCCTTTTCACTCTCGCTGCTCGGCACTTTTCTCGTGCGCTCCGGCGTGCTCACCTCGGTGCACGCCTTCGCCAGCGATCCCGAGCGCGGCGTGTTCATTCTGGCGATACTGGTTTTCTTCATCGGCGGTGCGCTGGCGCTGTTCGCGTTGCGAGCTGGCGCTTTGCCGGTCGGAGGGCTGTTCGCGCCGATCTCGCGCGAGGGCGCTCTGGTGCTCAACAATCTTCTGTTGACGGTCTGTTGCGCGACCGTTGTCGTGGGCACGCTCTATCCATTGGCGCTGGAGGCGATCAACGGCGAAAAAATCTCGGTCGGAGCGCCCTTCTTCAACACCGTGCTGATTCCGATTGCGCTGCCGCTCGCGCTGCTGATGCCAATCGGACAAATGCTGTCCTGGAAACGCGGCGATCTCCCGGCCGCCCTGCAAAGACTGCGCGCGGCTTTCGCGGTCGGCCTGCTGGCGCTCGGGGCTTTCGGCGCGCTTGAGGGCGCTCCCTACCTCTCCGCGGTCACGGCGGGCGTCGCGGTTTATCTCGTCGTCGGCGCGCTCACCGATCTTGTGCAACGCGCCAATGCGCGCGGCGCAGGCTGGCGCATTGGGGTCGCGCGCTTCTTTGGCCTGCCGCTCTCGGTGTTTGGAACCGCCATCGCGCATGCGGGCATGGGGCTGACGCTGCTTGGCCTCGCCGCGACGGGCTGGGGCGTCGAGAACATCACCTCCATGAGCCCGGGCAATTATTACAACGTCGGCCCTTACAAGATTTCGCTGGAAGAAATGTCGGTGCGCAATGGGCCGAACTATTCGGAGACCTATGCTGTGATGGCCGTGCGGGGCGATGGGCGCACAGTCGCCAAAATTGAACCGGCGAAGCGCTATTATCAGGCGCGCAAAATGGCCCGCACCGAGGCCGGCATCGTCACGCTCGGCCTTGGACAGGTCTATGCGGCGCTGGGCGACTCCCATGCCGACGGCAGCGTCGACGCGCGCCTTTATTACAAGCCGCTGGTGACGCTGATCTGGATCGGCGCGCTGGTCATGGCGCTGGGCGGCGCCTTCTCCTTCGCCGACAGAAGGCTGCGCATTGGCGTCGCCCGCCGCGCAGCCGCGGCCATCCCGCAGGCGGCCGAATGAGACAGACGCTCAGATCCTTCGCATTGGCCGCTGCGCTCATGGCGGCGGCCGCCGCTTATGCGATCGAGCCCGGCGAAAAGCTGGCCGATCCCGCCCTGGAGGCGCGCGCGCGCGCCATCGCCAGCGAGTTGCGTTGTCTTGTTTGTCAGAACCAGTCCATCGACGATTCCGATGCGCCGCTCGCCAAGGATTTGCGCCTGTTGGTGCGCGAGCAATTGAAGATCGGCGCCACCGACGATCAGGTGCGCAATTTCGTGGTCTCGCGCTATGGCGATTTCGTGCTGCTGCGCCCGCCGTTCAAGATGGAGACTCTGCTGCTATGGCTGGCGCCGCTGCTGGCGCTGGCTGGAGGCGCACTGGCGCTCTGGAGCGCGTCGCGACGCCGCGTGGCGGGTTTGGCGCCGGCGGCGTTGAGCGAAGCCGAGCGGGAGAAGCTGCGGGAGTTGGGGGTGGATCGGTGAATGCGAGCGACCATATCGTCTTGGATTCGCAACAAGCCTTGCCCGAATAGCTTCAATTCAATCGCCCCAGACTGGTTCCGCAATGTCCAACCCCACCGACTTCTACCCCGGCTTCGCCTCGCACTGGATCGACACCGACGCCGGCCAGATCTTCGCCCGCTCCCATGGCGCGGGGCCGCCGGTGCTTTTGCTGCACGGCTTTGGCGAGACCAATATCGCCTGGCGCAAGATCGCGCCGCAACTCGCGCAGCGCTTCACCGTCGTCGCGATGGATCTGCGCGGCTATGGCTGGTCGTCGGCGCCCGGCGGCGACAAGGGCGAGAATTACACCAAGCGCCTGATGGCCGCCGACGCCGTGAAGGTCATGGAGAGCCTGGGCCACATACAGTTCGCCCTGGTGGGCCATGATCGCGGCGCGCGCGTCGGCATGCGCCTTGCTCTTGATCACCCGGGACGCCTGACCAGACTCGCCATGCTCGACATAGCGCCGATGGAGGAAGGCTTCGGCGACGCCAATCTTTCCCGAGTTCGGCCGCGCGAAGTTCATGAGCTTCGAGGCTCCCCGTCCCGAGAATCTGATCGCGCTCGATCCCGACGCCTTTTTGACCGACGCGCTGCAAAGCGGAACCAAAAACAGGAATCTGGCGCCATTCGGCGAGCCCGCGATTGTCGCCTATCGCGCCGCCTTCAACGAGCCGTCGCGCATCCATGCTTTTTGCGAGGATTTCCGCGCCGGCGAAGGCGCCGATAAGGTGCAGCTCCTCGCAGACAAGCAGGCGGGGAGGAAGATTATTGTGCCGACGCTCCTTCTCTGGAGCGCGGCGCATTTTCCGGCGGAGCCTTCGCTGCTGGAAGTCTGGCGCGACTGGGCCAGCGACATTCGCGGCGATGCCATCGACAGCGGCCATTATCTCGCCGAGGAAGCGCCCGACGCCGTGCTGAAGGCGCTGGACGCTTTTCTGTGAGCTTCTACAAAGGCTACAGTGTCGCATTGGCGCTGGGCGGCGGCGGCGCGCGCGGGCTGGCGCATATCAGCGTGCTTGCGGCGCTCGACGAAATTGGCGTTCGCCCCCGCGCCATCTCGGGAACGTCGATCGGCGCGATCATGGGCGCCGCCTATGCGGCGGGATATTCAGGCGCCGATCTACGCACACATGTCGAAACTTTGTTTGCGCGGCGTTTCCAACTGGCGCGCAAGCTTTTGCAGTCACGCGCGCGGAGGCGCGTGCGGCTGCCATTCAGCATAGCGCACCCGGTGCTGATCGACGGCGAGCGTTTTCTCGAAGCCTTTTGGCCGCCGGACATGCCACGGACATTCGAAGCGTTGCAGACCCCGCTGTTTATCGTGGCGACGGACTTTCGTGGACGGCGAGAGGCTGTGTTTTCCAGCGGGTCGCTGCGATCCGCGGTCGCCGGCTCAATGGCCATTCCGGGGCTTGTCCGTCCACCTGCCAGCGAACAGGGTTTTCTCGTCGATGGCGGTCTCGTCAATCCGCTGCCCTATAATCATCTTGTCGGTCTTGCCGACATCGTCGTCGCCGTGGATGTATCGGGAACGGCAGGAGTTGAGGCGCGCGGTGGACCGCCGTCACCGCTGGAAACATTGATCGTCACCAGTCAGATCATGATGAGCGCGATGAGCGCCCGCGCCATCGCCGACAATCCGCCTGACGTGCTTATCTCGCCCGCGGTCAATCAGTTTATGGCGCTGGACCTGTTCAAGGCGGAACGCATTTTCGCGGCTGGAGACGCCTGCCGCGAAGAATTGATCGCGGGGCTGGACCGCGCGGTGGCGCGGTTAGATCGAACGGGATGAACTACCTGCGCGCCTGAAAGAAGTCGCGCAGCAATAAGGCCGCTTCGCTCTCGCGCAGACCGCCATAGACTTCCGGCGCATGATGGCAGGTCGGCTGCGAAAAGAATTGCGGTCCGTGCTCGACGCCGCCGCCTTTCGGATCGCTGGCGGAATAGTACAGGCGGCGAATGCGCGCGAAGGAAATCGCCCCCGCGCACATGGCGCAGGGCTCCAGCGTGACATAGAGATCGCAATCGGTCAGCCGCTCCGAGCCAAGCTGGGCGCAAGCTGCGCGTATGGCCAGAACTTCGGCATGCGCGGTGGGATCGCGGTCGCGCAGCGTGCGATTGCCTGCGACAGCCACGAGGCTTGCCGCGCGCGCGATGGCCGCGCCGACGGGAACCTCGCCCTGCGCGGCCGCGAGGCGCGCGGCGTCAAAAGCGGCGGCGAAAGGGTCATCCGACATGGCTTGTAACGCTTCGCCCTTTCATTCTCGACGCTTTGCCTGCTATCAAAGCGCATGAACGATGAAAAACCAAGACGTCCACGTCCGCCCGCAAAAGGCGGAGACCGGCCCATGCGCCGCCGCCCCGCAGATTCCACAGCGGCAAAAGGCGGTCGCGACGACACCGGCAAAGCAGAGCGCCAGAGTCCACGATTCGAAAAACCGCGCTTCGAAAAGACCGACGCGACAAAAAGCGCAAGACCGACGCAACAAAAGCCTCGATCGGCGACTGCATATACGCGGCCAGCTCCAGCCGAACCTCATGAAAAAGCCTTTGAAGGCGAGCGCGTCGCCAAGGCGATGGCGCGCGCTGGCGCATGTTCGCGCCGCGACGCCGAGCAATGGATCGCCGAGGGCCGCGTGTCGGTCAATGGGCGCGTGCTCTCGAGCCCGGCCTTCAATGTGCGCGAGGGCGACAAGATCACCGTCGACGGCGCGCCGATGGTCGAGCGCGAACGGACCCGGCTGTTTCTGTTTCACAAGCCCGCCGGTCTCGTCACCAGCGCGAAGGACCCGGAAGGGCGCGAGACGGTGTTTGATTTCCTCAAGGAGCGCCATCCCGATTTGCCGCGCGTCGTCAGTGTGGGGCGACTTGACATCAACACCGAAGGCCTGCTGCTGCTCACAAATGACGGCGGCCTGGCGCGCACGCTTGAACTGCCAGCGACGGGCTGGACGCGGCGTTACCGGGTGCGCGCGCACGGTCAGGTGGATCAGGCGATGCTCGACACGCTCGCCAAAGGCGTGACCGTGGATGACGTGGCCTATGCGCCAATTGAGGCGCGGCTCGATCGCGTGCAAGGCGCGAACGCCTGGATCTCGATGAGCCTTTTGGAGGGCAAGAATCGCGAGATCAAGCGCGTGCTGGAGCATCTTGTGCTCGATGTGACGCGCCTCATTCGCATCTCTTACGGACCCTTCCAGCTTGGCGACATCGCCGAGGGCGCAGTCGAGGAAGTAAAACTGAAAGTGCTGCGCGATCAGCTGGGCAAAGGCCTGGCGGAGCTTGCCGGCGTTGATTTTTCCTCGGGCTTGCGAGAGACTCCTTCCGCGAAAGAGGCCCAGGAAGCGCGGGTGCGCTCAGAAGGCCGACCGCGCAAACATGTTTCGGCGTTGCGCAAGCAACGCGATGAGGGCGCCGAACAAGCTCCTCGCGCGCGCATAGAACGCGCCGTCACTGCTGATCGCAGGGGCCGCGCGGTCGCGGTGGAGCGGGTGACGGTCAAAGGCCAGAAATCCGCCGCAGACAACCGCAACGCCCGCCGTTTCGATGCGCTGCGGCGCGAGAACGCCGCGCCTGAAAGCGACAGACCGCGTCAGCGCAGCAGCGTAGGGCGCTCGAGTGAAGGCGGGGGAAGGTTTGAGCGCCGTGACGGCAGTGCGCCGCAAGGAGACTTCAAGAAGGCGCGCGCGCCACGCAGCGAGGGCGCCGGGCGTTTCGAGCGCAGCGCGCCGGCGCGTGAGCGCTCGGAGAAACGCGAGCACAAGGAGTTCAGGGATGCTCGCCCGCCGCGTGGAGACGCTCCCCGCGCGCGCAACTTCGATCGTAACGAGGGGCGCTCCAGCGGATTGAGGCCCCCGCGAACAGACGGCGGCTCGCCGCCGCGCGGGCGTTCGGAAGGTCGCGAACGCAGGGAATTCAAGGACGCGCGAGCGCCCCACGGAGACGCCCCTCGCGCGCGCAACTTCGATCGTAGCGAGGGCCGCTCCGCCGGACCGAGGCCGCCGCGTTCAGACAGCGGCGCGCGCAGCGACGCACGGCCGCCGCGCCCAAAAGCATCCGGGCCTCGTGAGCGCTCGGAATTTAGGGATGCCCGGGCGCCGCGCAACGAAGGCGCTTCGCGCGACCGCAATTCCGCGCGCAGCGAAGGGCGCGCCAACGGACCAAGGCCGCCTCGCAGCGAGGGGGGCAAGAAATTCGACGGGCCGCGCAAACCCGGAGGCGGGGGAAAGCCGCGCGGACCGGGCAAACCTGCCAGGGGAAAACCTCGCGGCAAACCGCCTGCGCGCAGCCCACGCTAAGTCATGCGCATTGTTGGAGGGGCCCTGCGCGGGCGCGCCCTGGCCGCGCCGAAATCGCAAAGCGTGCGCCCCACTTCGGACCGTTTGCGCGAATCGATTTTCGACATACTCGCCCATCGCTATGAAGACGCGCTTGAGGGCGCGATCGTCGTCGATCTCTTCGCCGGCACGGGCGCTTTGGGCTTTGAGGCGCTTTCGCGCGGCGCGACGCGAGCCTTGTTCATCGATGACGGCGCCGAAGCAAGAGCGCTGTTGCGCGCCAACATCGAAACGCTTGGGCTCGGCGGCGTCACACGCGTGTTTCGGCGCGACGCGACGAAACTGGGACTTGCTCCGGCAGGCGAAGCCTTCTCGCTCGCTTTTCTCGATCCACCCTACGGCAAGGGGCTAGCCCCGCTCGCGCTCGGCCAGTTGCTTGGAGGCGGTTGGCTTGCCCCGGACGCGCTCGTGGTTGTGGAAGAAGCGGCGGGCGCGACGCTGGAGCTGCCGGCTGGGCTCTCGCAGCAGGACCAGCGTCGTTATGGCGATACGCAAATCACATTCGCACGGAGAAAAACGTGACCACACTATCGAGCGGCGGTTTGTGATTTTATTTGTTGAACGCGGAAGTTTTCAGCACTGGCAGCAGCTGCCATCTAAGCTCAGACCTGGTGTCGTAGTTGCAGGGCTTGTCGATTACCACGCCTTCCTCGACCAGATCCGCCGCAAGGCACCGGCCGTCCGTCTGGCTCGTGCTCGGCTCGCTCGCAACATTGATCGCCAGCGGAGCGTTGAATTTCACGTATCCGGTCAGCGCATTGTCCAGGTCGGACCGACGTATGTAGTCGGACAAGTCAGCGGGCTTTGTATTTTGCGCGAGCTTCGTCTGCAGTGCATCAATCCTGTCGCTCAACGCATGCGTCATTCTGTTCAAGCAATCGATTCTTGCTGACGCCCGTCCCGTATTGGGGTTGCATGAAGGCATGTTGGCGTTGTCCTGGGCGCGAGCTTCGCCAGTGATGGCGAGAAGCGCCGCGAGCGTCAGGGTTGCTGTTAAATTGTGTGGCATGATCGGCCTCGTTTTTTCCAGCGCGTTATTCGGGCACGACGCCAAATTTCCCACCTTGGGCGGATTCATTTCGGACAGCGGCGCAGCTTTCCGTGAAGCCTTACCTTTGCGGAAAATGCAGCGCATATTTCCCGTAATAGAAACTATCTGTAAGCGACACAGAAACTTTCCAGCTTGACAGAAGGCAGGCGGATTTTCGACCGACTTTGCAATCCCCCGCGAACACGAAAATTTTCCGCCGGGGCCAATGAGTGTAATGTCGTCCATCGCATTACCGATTTCTGGAGCTTCACTTGTCCGACGAGATTCCCACAGAGCCGTTCGAACATGCGGAAAACGCGGAGCATGCAGCGCATGAGGGCACGCCTTTTCTGCTAACGGTGTCCGTCTCCATCGCCATTCTTGCGGTCCTCGCCGCGACCGTCGGCAGCCTGGAGACAATTGAAACCGCCGCGACTCTCACCGAGCAGAACGCCGCCTCGCTGCTGCAAAACAAAACCAGCGACCAGTGGTCTTTCTTTCAGGCCAAAAGCATAAAGATGAACGCTTATGACATCGCCGCCAGACAAGGCGGCCCCTTGATCGATGATTTCAATCGCGAAGCGCGTCGATATCAAAAAGAAGGAACAGAAATTCAGGCCAAGGCCGAAGCGCTTGAGCGTCAGGTCGAAGGGCGCCTGCAGGAGGCCGAACGGCACGAACATCGGCATCACATTCTGACGACCGCCGTTACGCTGGTGCATGTCGCCATTGCAATAACCACCATTGCGATCATCACCAAGGGCCATCGTTGGCCCTGGCATACGGGTCTCGCGCTTGGCGTCGCAGGCGTGGCTCTGGCCGGATACGCTTACCTCTAAATTCCAGTTATTAATTCTCGCTGGCCAACAGCGCGACTGAGCATGCCGGCGCGCAGTCGCTGGCCGCGGATTTGGCCTGTGGCGTCGCAGCGATAAATTCATCAAAGGCGCGGAAGCTGCGGCCGTTGGCGCGCGCCCAGGCCGCGACGAGATGACGTCCAACGCCTGCGCCGACAATAAACGAGGAAGGATCGAGCGCGTCGCGAGAGTCGAGAAGCGCGATCTGATCCTCAATGCGCCGCCACTGCGCCCGCGCAAAAAATCGAGCCAATGCATCCCACTGCGTTGACGCAGCGTCGCCAGCATCATGTCCGACCAGACGCGCGAGTTGGGCGCGGCTCGCCTGCTGAGTCTTGGGCCGCCCATCAACCGTCGCAACAATGTCGGCGCCCGCCGGAATATTTTGCAAGATGCGATGCACATCGGCCAGGGTCGCAAAACTTTCGTCGACGAGCTGCGTCCAGCGCCCGGCAACCGGCGCATACCGCAGTCCAGCGCCAGGGTCGCCGCGCAACAGACCGGTATAAACCAGTTCGCCGCGCTCCAGCCGACTGGAGTCATTTTCCCCAAGCGCCGCGACCTTATGGTCTCGTACGGGAATAATGTCGGTCGTGGTGGAGCCCATGTCGATGAACAGCGCCTGCGCGCAGTTCCTTGCAACCAGATCGGCGCTGGCGCGCCAGTTGGCCGAGGCAATTTTGGGCGCCGATTGCTCGACCTGCGCCTTCGCGACAAAGCTGCCGCCAGCATAAAAGAGAATGTCCGAAGCCGCGGTCTCGCGCGCAAACATCGCGGCGATAGAAACGACGCCCCGAACCCTGTCCTCGAAAGCGTCCGAAAGCTCGGCCGTCATGGTGACGCAATGACGGCTGGCGGGACCCAATACCTCACTGGCGCGGCGAATAGCCTGCTCAAGACAGCTTAAGCCGAGATGCGGCGTGCAAGGCTGCTGCGATACGGCGACGATGACGCCATTCTCGGCGCGCGCGGCCTTTAGATTGGCCCCGCCAATGTCCCAGCCGATTACGCTGTTCACAGGAGCCGGCCCTCGCGCTTGATTTTCGGATTCACGAGCATTTCCGTCATTTCTCGAAATTGCAACCGACCCTTTGCGCCATAAAAAAGGGGAGCCGAAACCGGCTCCCCGCTTCGATAGACCTTTCGGTCCGCCTTAGTGGGCGGCGAAGGGGTGCTTGGCGTCGTTGCGCTTGGCGACGACTTCGGCGGCCTTCGGCTCGCCCTTGATGGCGCGGGCGAGAGCTTCCTTGGTGGCCTGATAGTTGTAATCCTGGATCTTGGCGTCGTCGCTGGCGTCCCAGTGAATGAACACGCCGACCGAGATGAACAGGTCGTCGGCTTCCGCGACCGGGATGATGCCTTCGGCGACCGAGTCGGCGACGGCCTTGGCGACGCCGGCTTGCGCCGGGCCGAACATCTGGACGGCCTGCTTGGCGCCCTTGATGGTGACCTTGTTGAACAGGATGGTGTTCGGCTTGGCCAGCAGGTTCGGGGCGACAACCGCCAGAAGGGTGGTGAAGCCGTCCTTGTTGTTGACGAGAGCATTGGCGAAAGCCAGCTCGGCGGCGCTGCCGCGCGGTCCAATCAGAAGGTCGATGTGAGCGACTTCATTGCCTTCGCCGACCAGCGACTCGCCGACCAGCATCTTGTTGATCTTAGCCATCTATGTTTCCTTTCGAGAAACTTTTGGAGCCGGCGCTTGAAACGCGCCGGCGGCCGAACGCCCGACAAGACCATCTTGCGGGGCGAATTAAGTGAATTCAGACGAGTTTGCGGGCGAGCGCGAAAGCGTCGCGGAAATCGAGGCAGAGCGGCTTGTCGGAGGTCGTCATTTGTTTGAACAGCCCGGACTGGGCGCCGTATTTGATGTTGCCGATCGCGAGCGCGCCAATGCCGAGCGCCCCATGGGATGAAACAACGACGCCATTGTCGTGCAGGCCGCAACCCTCGACGCCGAGCGGGGGCACCGCGTTGACATCGGCGGCGATCAAGAGATGCTTGGCCGCTTCCAGATCCTGCTTGGACAGCACTTGCACGCCCGCGCGCGCCGCGCAGAGAGCGACCTCATGTTCGAGCAGTAGCTTGCGAACCTGCTCCGGCGTGCTGCCGTCGGCGGCTTTCACCTTCACGCCGAAACGCTTCTCGATTTCGTCAGCCAGTTTCTGCACGCGATCGAGGCCGCTGTATCCGACCATCGTCACATTCGCGCCCTCGAGCGCCGCGATCACGCCCGACGAATAGCCGACGACGCCTGTCGCGCCATAAATGACGATGCTCGAACCCTTGAGCTCACGCTGCTTCTTGTCGCGCAGGAGTTTTTCAACGGAGGCGACCATGCCGCCTGCTGTGGTGAAGGAGCCATAGGGATCGGCAAAAAGCGAAATTTCGAATGGCTTGAGCAGCGCCTTCTTGGCCGCGTCCAACATGTCCAGGGCCAAGAACCGCGTCCCGGCCGGCGAAGAAAATGCCAGTGCGCAGCGCGGCGGAGGGGGCGCGCGAGAACATCGCATCCTGCACCAGCGCCGAGACTTCATCGAGCGTGACATTGGTGTAAGGAATCGTGACGTCATAGCCGGCGTCGACCGCCATATTCACGTCGAAAGGACTCATATGCTTCAACGTGCTCAACATATGCAGAATAGCTTTGGCGGCCATGGAATCTTTAACCTTTCTGTCGTCTTCGCATCGCGCCTCTTCAAAGGGCGCGCTGGAAATCGCAATAGAACACCGCCAAAAAACGTTAAAGTCGTTTGTTTGGCGCGATGCGGTTATGAGAGACTACGGGCGTGGCGGCGCCAGGAGCGAAGGCCCCGCCCGGATGACGAGACGGCATAGAACAAAGAACAGGACCAATGTCCAGTGGCTTGTCGCCGCAGGGGAGTTTCGTCGCCTGCGCGCCCGCGAGCAGGTCGCTGTCCCGACAGTTGACGATTCCTCGTTTTGGCGCCTATAAGCCTCGCTCAAAGAGGGCTCGGCGCAGGGCCGGTCGCCCTTTTCCCGAAATCTTTCCCACTGGAAGGCGGCAAGGGCGCTTCCGCGCCAGCCTGTCCTGTGGATTATCGACCGAAAGGAAATTTTATGTCCCGTCGTTGCGAACTGACCGGCAAGGGCGTGCAGTCCGGCAATCTCGTCAGCCACTCCAATCGCAAGACACGCACGCGCTTTCTGCCCAATCTGGTCAATGTCACGCTGACGTCGGACGCTCTCGCCCGCTCGGTGCGCCTGCGCATCTCGGCTGCAGCGCTGCGCTCGGTCGAGCATCGCGGCGGGCTCGACGCTTTTCTAGCCAAGGCCCACGACGAGGAGCTGTCGCAGAACGCCCGCGAATTGAAGCGCGACATCGCCAAAAAGCAGGTCGCCGCCGCGCAGGCCTGAACGCGGGCACGCCAAATTTCGCCTCCGACATGGCCCCGTCGCGCTGAGCGCGACGGGGTTTTTGGCTATGCGGCAAGCGCAATTGGCCCCGGCGCGTCTATAAATAGCTCAGCCACCAGTCCTTTCGCCGCTGCTTCACGGCGGCGAACCATCGACAGGCCGGATACAGGGCCAGAAGCAAAAGAATCCAGACCGCATATGTTCCGGCGAGGCTCAAACCCAAGCCCTCCGGCGGGACAGCGCCAACGCCGAGTCCGTGCAGTTGTTGCGGCGTAAAGCCTTCGCTGAGCGCCAGAGCTACGGCCGCCGCGGGCGCGACATAGAGGTGCAATACATAGAAGAACAAAGGAACCTCGCCAAACGTCGCAAGTATTTCCCCGGCGCGCCCGCGGAGCCGCTCCATGACCGGGAGAAGCAGGAACACCGGTCCCAAAGTGACCAGCGCATAAAGCAGCGAGGGCGGATATTTCGTCACGTTAAGCAGGGAAAGCGCCGTCGTTACAAGATCGCGCTGAACAGCCCACGGGCTTGGATCTCCATAAAGATTCGTTGCTCGCAGCAGCAGGAAGAGCGCAATCCAACTCGCCCCCAACATCGTCAGAATCCGCTCCCGCTCAACCGCGGGTTTTAAAAAGACTGGACCAAGCCCGTAACCTAGAGCCATAACGCCGATCCAGGGCAAGACGGGATAAACCAGCCTGCCCGGCGCGCCCCAAGGCAGGGGGCCCTGCTCGTGAAGCAGGGTCCAGAGCGAGGCCCAATCTCCAAATTGGGTGGCGTGGAAGCCATCGAGCAGATTATGGCCGAGAAGAACTAGCGCTCCGATCGCCAGGACGGCTCGGGTTGGCAACCAGACCAGCCCAGCCAGCACCATCATGCTGAATCCTATGGCCCACAGAGTGGCCAGAAAGATTTTCCCGAAACCAAATCCCCAAATGGGGCTGATCGCGACAACTTCAATCAGAATCAGCCAGATCCCTCGCGTGAACAAAAATGTCGACAGCGCTTTGCGGCTTCCGATCTTTGTCCCGTGCAGAAAGGCCGAAGCGCCCGCGAGGAAAACAAAAGTTGGCGCGCAATAATGGGTAATGAAACGAGTAAAAAACAAGGCGGCGTATGTCTGCGAAAGATCGGTCGGCGAGAAACGGAGCGCTTCGACGTTGAAAAAATCGCGGACGTGATCGAGAGCCATAATGACGATCACGAGCCCGCGCATCCGATCAATCCCGAGCAGCCGGGGAGCGGCCCGCGTCGGAGCGTTCAGCGCTGTATCGAAAGTCGAAGGGGCGGTGTCGTGGATGACCGCAGTCTCGCAGTTGGCGCTGAGCGCGCTGTTATCTTGAGGCGCCATAGTAAGACAGGAACATGCCTACGGCGCTATGGACGTGGCTACGAATTTCCCCCTCGCTGGCCTTTGTCCTCGCGGGATTGATGAGGCTTATCAGCCGATAGTTGGCGATTACGGCCCCAAGGAACAATCTGGCAGCCTGTTCCGGCTGCTCGCAACGCAGTTCGCCGCGGGCTGTAGCGTCGCGCAGATAGGCCGTCAGACGGTCTTGCGTCGTGCCGGGCCCTTTTTCGTAAAGAATGACGCCAAGCTCGGGGCTTCTCGACGTCTCCGCGATAGCCAGGCGCAGCAAGGCGGGAGCCTCGCCTTCCGTCATGCGCGTGACCAGATTGAAGCCAAGGCTGAAAAGCACAGCCCGGGGCGGCCCGGCGCTCAGAAAACCGCTTTCCGGCCCCGAGATTTGCGCTGCTCTGCGACTGACCACCTCGGCAAATAGCGCCTGCTTGCTGGCGAAGTGCCGATAGAGCGTCTCCTTGGAAGCGCCAGCGCGGGAGGCAATCGTTTGCATCGTGCTATTGGAGAACCCCAGCTCCAGGAAAACCTGCTCGGCTACGCTCACGAGTTGCAAACGTCGTTGTTGGCCTCGCGGAATGCGTCGGATGGCCGGCGCTCTGTCTGAAGTTGCTTGCGCTTCGTTCATGGGCTGATTGCATTGACTCCGGCGACGCGAATTAATAGACGAACCAGTTAGTTCGTTTATACGCCTTTGTGGCGCTTCGACCAAGGAGCGGATCATTGTGTCGAATAGTCATGTTGCTTGCAATAGTTAGACGCGCCACAGCCGGCCGCGCGCAAGTGCGGGCGATTCGCTGATGACCGACGCCGAGCGCCCCCAAGGCGACTCCAAACCTTCCGACGCGGCCGGAAATGAGAAATCCGGCGACGCAGACGTAGAAAAAAAACGCCCCCTGATTTTGATGATCGGGGGCGTAGTCCTGATTATCATGGCGATAGCAGGAATCTGGTACTGGCTCGCGACCCGCAACATTGAAAGCACTGACGACGCCTATTCCGATGGCCGCTCGGTGATTATAGCGCCCCGCGTGTCGGGAAACGTGGTGTCCCTCGACGTTAACGACAATCAGTTTGTGAAGAAGGGTCAGCCGCTTATCCACATCGATCCGCGGCAGTATCTTATTGACAAAGAGCAAGCTGAAGGGACCTTGGAGACGGCCAAAAGTCAGTATGCCGGATTGCAGTACGGCGCTGAAATCGGTCGAAAGAACTTCCCCGCGCAGCTCGAGCAAGCCCAGGCGCAACTCGCCAGTGCAAAAGCTAACCTGATAAAGGCGCAAGCCGATTACGATCGTCAGCGTAGCCTCTCGAAACAGGCGACGACTCAGCAGGATGTCGACGCCGCGCAGGCGGCGCTCAAGCAAGCGCAGGCTCAGGTCATGCTCGCCAACGCCCAGGTCGTGCAAAACTCGCCCGTTCCCCAGCGCATCGGCGAAACGGACGCGCAGGTCGGGCAGCAGAAAGGCCAAATCGAACAGGCGCAAGCGCGTCTTGACCAGGCCAATCTCAACCTCTCCTGGACCGTGGTCGAAGCGCCGCAGGACGGCTGGATCACCAAGCGAAATGTGGAAATGGGCAATTATGTCGCCCCGGGCCAGCAGCTTTTTGTGATCGTGGCGCCGGAGGTCTGGGTCACGGCGAATTTCAAGGAGACCCAGCTCGCCGCCATGCGCCCCGGTCAGCCTGTCAGGATCAGGGTGGACGCCTATCCTAGCCTCGACCTTCATGGCCATGTTGACAGCATACAACTGGGATCGGGTTCCAAATTTTCAGCCTTTCCCGTGGAGAACGCCACCGGAAACTTCGTGAAGGTCGTCCAGCGCGTGCCGGTGAAAATCATCATCGACAGCGGGCTCGACCCAAAGATTCCGCTTCCGCTCGGCATCTCCGTCGTCCCCGAAGTCACCATAAAATGAGCGTGGCCGATACCACAGGCGCCGCAAGCGCCGCATGGAGGCCGGCCTATAACCCCTGGCTGATAGCCGTTTCAGTCACGCTCGCGGCTTTCATGGAGGTTTTGGACACCACTATCGTCAATGTCGCGCTGCCCCATATCGCAGGCAGTCTTTCGGCGAGCAGCGACGAGGCGACGTGGGCGCTCACCTCCTACCTCGTCGCAAACGGCATCGTGCTCACGATCTCCGGCTGGCTTGGAGATCTGCTCGGCCGCAAGCGTTATTTTCTTATCTGCATAGGGATGTTCACGGTTTGCTCGTTTTTGTGCGGGATAGCCGACAGCCTGACGCAACTCATTATATTCCGGCTGGCGCAGGGATTCTTTGGCGGCGGGATGCAGCCAAATCAGCAATCCATTATCCTCGATACTTTTCCACCGGCAAAACGCGGCGCGGCCTTTGGCGTCGCGGCGATCGCCACTATCGTGGCTCCGGTGCTTGGTCCCACTCTCGGCGGCTACATCACGGATCAGGCGAGCTGGCGCTGGATTTTTTTCCTTAACGTGCCAGTCGGAGCGGTAGCGGTTTTTCTGGTCTCGATTGTCGTGGAAGATCCGCCCTGGGAGAAGAACAAGAAAAAACGAGGCATGGACTTTATCGGTCTCTCCCTCATCACCCTGGGGCTGGGCTGTCTCGAAGTGATGCTGGATCGCGGCGAGGACGCGGGCTGGTTCGAATCCAACTTCATCAAATTCATGGCCGTGCTCGCATTTCTCGGCATCTTCGGCTCCATCATCTGGTTGACGATAGCGAAAAAGCCGATCGTTCACCTCACGGTGTTTCGCGACCGAAACTTCACGGCCGGTTGCGTCATGATTTCGGCCATGGGCGGCATTCTCTATGCAAGCGCGGTGATCATTCCACAATTTGCGCAACGGGTTCTTTCTTACACTGCGACCTGGGCCGGGCTTATTTTATCGCCCGGCGGAATTGCGGTGATTTGTCTGATTCCCATTGTCGGCCGACTGATGAAAGTGATGCAAACGCGATATTTGATCGCGTTCGGTTTCACGGTCATGGGATTCGCGCTTTTGTATTCGCGAAAACTCACGCCCGACATGGATTTCAACACACTGGTCATTATGCGAATGTCTCAAACGGCGGCCCTGGCGTTTATGTTCGTGCCGATAACCACCGTAACCTTTCTGACCCTGCCGCGAGAACTCAATGGAGATGGGACAGCCCTGTTTTCCATGTTCCGAAATGTGTTCGGCTCCATAGGCATCTCGCTGGCCACTTCACAGGTCACGCAACGCTCTCAGGTCCACCAGACCTATCTTTCGCAGTATATGACCCCGCTGTATCAGCCTTACGAAGCGCTGATCGCCAGCTACGAGTCGACGCTGCGGGGGTTGGGGCGGACGGCCGGCATGGCGCACACCGCAGCTATTGGACGCGCTTACCAGACGTTTCAGTTGCAGTTGACCATCATGGCCTATTCCGATGTATTTCTTTATTGCGCCATTGCTTCGTTCCTGGTCGTTCCGTTCTGCTTTCTGATTTCGCCCAAAAGGGCGGCCGGTGTTCCGGGAGGGGCGCATTGATAAAGTCCCGTCTCGCGATTTCGTCGATCTTCGCTTCGTTGGTCACGGCTCTGCTCGCGGGCTGTTCGGTCGGCCCTGACTTTGCGCCACCCGATCCGCAGCTTCCGGAGCTTTCCTTCACCGGCCCGCAAACCGCCGACCGCTACGCCCCGGCTCCGCCGGATCCGGCATGGTGGAGAGTCTTCCACGATCCAGTGTTGTGCGATCTTGAAAACCGCGCCGCGCTTGCAAATCTTGACGTGCAAACCGCGACGATCCGCTTGGCGGAAAGCCGCTTCCAGCGCGGCGTCGCCGCAGCGGCCCAATTCCCGTCGATTAACGCCGACGCCAAATACCAGCGCGAACTTTATAGCGCCAATGGCATCGCAAGCTTGCTCAGCAAGTTAGCCCCCGAAAGCGGTCAAAATGGCGTCGCGATACCTCCTATCAGCGATTACACCGTCGGGCTGGACGCCTCGTGGGAGCTGGATCTCTGGGGCCATGTGCGCCGGCAGGTCGAATCTGCGGACGCTCAAGTCGATCAATCGGCCGAAATGCGCCGCGACGCCCTGGTCACAACGGAGGCAGAACTTGCACGCGACTATATCCAGTTGCGGGGCGTGCAGACGCAAATCAGGATCGCCAACGAAAACCTCAGGATCGACGAGGAGATCCGGCGAGTCGCCGAAGAACAGCAACGCAAGGGCGTACGGACGGCCTTCGACGCCGAGTCGGCCGCGGCGCAGTCGGAAAGCGTGCGCGCTCAGCTCCCTTCTTTAGTGACGCAGGAAACTCAGTATCTCAATGCGCTCGGCTTCCTGCTCGATCAGCCGCCCGGATCCATGAAACAGGAGCTCGGCTCCACCAAGCCGATTCCTCTCTCTCCGCCGCAGGTGCCGGTCGGCGTCCCGTCTGAACTGGCGCGCCGCCGTCCCGACATTCGGTCCGCGGAAGCGCAGCTTCATTCTGCGACAGCCGAAATCGGCGTCGCGGTCGCCGCTTTCTATCCCACCGTAAAATTGAACGGCACTGTCGGCTTTGACGCTCTCGACCTCAAGAAGCTGTGGAGAGGCAGTTCGCTGCAATACAACGCCGGTCCAAGCGTCTCCCTGCCGATCTTTGACGCCGGTCGTCTAAAGGGGACATTAGAGCTGCGAAAGGCCCAGGAACAGGAAGCGGCGATCGCCTATCACAAAACCGTTTTGCAAGCGTGGCACGAAGTGGTCAATGCGCTGGTCGCCCATCGACTGGAGCAACAACGCAGATCGCGGTTAGCCGCGCAGCTTCAACACTCCCGGGCTGCGCTGTCGATCGCCCGCGCCCGCTATAAAGATGGCGTCGGCGACTTTTTGAACGTGCTCGACTCCGAGCGGAGCGTGCTGCAGGCCGCCCAGCAATATGAGACAAGCACGACCAACCTCGCGCTGGATCTGGTCCAGCTCTACAAGGCGCTGGGAGGGGGCTGGCAGGAAATTTTCCCCGAGACGCCGCCGTCCGGAACCGATGGTCTTTTCCCACTGTAAAAATGGACTGCGGTTCAACGAAGCTGGTTCGGTCCACTCTGGTCGCCGAGACGATATGACGTTCCGTTTCGATGATAAAACATTGAGCTCATCATCAATGATCGGCTTCGTCACGAAACGCGTCATTCGGCTTCCAACGAGGCGCCTTAAACGGATACGCTTCTGCTTGTCCGGGTCGGGGAGTTAGCTCTGTTGGTCCCGTCGTGGTCGCGCAACACGTCCTCATAGGCGGCTATCATGGCGTCGAAACTGTTCGTCTCAGCCAGATGCGCGGAGCGCTTCGCCCATTCCATGTAATAGAGATTGTCGTCGAGCAGACGGCCAATCTCAAGCGCGAGGGCGTCGTGGTCGTTAGGATCGATCAAAATGCCACAGCGCGTTCCATCCTTTGCGGTTACGCCCTCAATCTGCGCCGGCACATTTGAAACGATTAGAGGCAGATGCAGTTTCGCCGCCTCGATCAACGCAAGACTGTGGCCTTCGCTCAGGCTCGGTTGGACGAACACGTCGCCGGCGGCAAGCAAGCGCAGCGTTTCTTCTCGCGAGCGTCGTCCGAGAAATCGAACCCGCTTCTCGACTCCCAGATCGCGTGCGAGATTCATCAGCTTTTGTTCGTCCTCGCCGCCACCGATAATCTGTACTTCAGCGTTGGGCGCCTGCGCAGCCGCTCGCAGCAAAACCGAATAGTTCTTGACCCAGGTTAGTCGACCAGCCGCAAGAATTGTCCGCGTGACGGCCCGACTGCGGTCTCTTTGTGGCGCCAATCGGGATAATAAATCCTCCAACTGCGGCGGCAACGCGTTGTGTATGGTGCTGCGCTTGACGATATACGACCGCGGCTTCCTCGCAAGCGATGCCGACACAACATTCGAGACGCAAATTACATCAGTGACATTGCGCCATGTTCCCAGCCATCCATCAGCGAAGTTGAGTATGGGGTGGTGAGTGTCAACTGGCGAATGGTGTGTAATGATCACCCGAGCTTTGGGAGTGGCCAGTCGCGCTGTAAGAATTGCCAAAACATTCGCCGCAGGCATTGCGCTTACGACTGCGAATGGAGCCGAAGCGCGAAGGTGGTTCAGCAACGAATGTAAGAGGACAATCAGGTCCCAAATGGACCTCGGCTTTTGCTTCACCGCGTAGGACCAGGCCGAGCGACCTTGAGGCGGGCTCGCCGCTTGGGCAAGCGGATAGAGCGCCAACAATCGAACGTTGAATCCCTTTTTCGTCAAACCCTCCGCTAAGTCCGTCAAAACTTCCTGTACGCCGCCACCAGGGAAATGTGACGCAAGAATGACTATATTGCGTGGAAAAAACGCCATCGAATTGTGGTCTCTCACAGGGGGGCTGGAGTGTTGGCGTTGCCTGTTTGATTTCATTTCAGACATGCGCCGCTCGCTTCATCGTCGAACGGTCCCTTAGATCATGGAGGATGAAGAGAAGCGCGTGGCGCCATTGTCTGCAACGACATGCTCAACCGTATCGGCAAGTCGGCTGTGCGGACCTAATCATACACCGGCCATTTTCGTCAACGGGCTTCACGATCGCGCATTCCGATTGAGGTAATCATCTCTGGATTGCGATGAGCTTTCGCCGAGGATTGCAAGCGGCGTTGATGATGTCATCGCAGGTCTCAAAGTTGGTTTGAAAGCAACAAGATCATTCGGCACGTCGCCAGGAATGTCGAATTGGCGAGGACCGAAATTGACGAAAACATCAAGAAAGAATCGCTCATCGAAAAGTCGAATGCGATAAAACCGTAACAAGCCACAATCTTATTCTATCAGTTATTTCCATCTTCAATCGTCGATGGGGAACGGGGAAAAACACGTTCAACTTTTCGTTGCGACAACGTGTCGCGCAACGTCTTCTGATTTCGTACATTGGCTTCATTAACAAAATCATAGAACGGCATCGCGCTTCATTGCTTCCCCAAACAATGCATTTTCGGAGCGCGCGTAACCGCTCTTGCGCATGCTCCGAATTTGAATGGCGTGATCAAAGGTTGATTTCGATTTCAAGAAAGTGTTAACTCTAAAGAGGCGCCGCGAATTATGCGCAACGATCTTTTGAGGCCTTCGCTTAGCAGCCGCTTCGGCGATGTGAAACGGGAATTCGATCATGGATTTTGATGGAGTTGAAACAACTCTTGTCGGCGGCGCTGCTGTCGCGAAACTCACACTCGAAGAAACGGCGCGACTGATGGTGGACTTGGTTTTCGCGCCGGTACGGAAGCGCCAGCCGCGTTATCTGACGTCTGTCAATGGCGAGGTGCTCGCGCGGCGCGTTCTCGACGGCGACTTCGCGGAACTTGTCGACAGCGCTGATCTTATAAATGCCGACGGTCAGCCGCTAGTCATGGCCTCACGCCTTCTTTCCGAGAAGCCCCTGCCGGAGCGCGTCGCGACGACCGATCTTTATCCGCTCGTAGCGCGCCTGGCGCAGCAGAAGGGCGCGAGTTTCTACCTTTTCGGAGCGAGCGAAAAGGTCAATCTCGCAGCATACAACGCAACTAAACGCGACTTCCCGCGCTTGAATATTGTCGGACGCTCACACGGGTTTTTGAATCGCAAGCAGCTCGACGCGAAGCTGGATGAGATAAATGTGCTCGCGCCCGATATTCTCTGGCTTGGCTTGGGCGTGCCGCTCGAGCAGCAGTTCATACGCGACCATGCCTCTCGTCTGCCCAATGTGAAGATTATCAAAACGTCTGGAGGCCTGTTCGATTTCCTCGCCGGCGCTAAAAAGCGCGCGCCGCAGTGGATGCAAGCGGCGGGGCTCGAATGGGCCTTTCGGTTTGGGTTGGAGCCGCGACGGCTTTTCAAGCGATATGTGATGACCAATCCCGTCGCGTCATTGGTGTTGCTGACGCTGACAAGGTAACGCGGAGCTTAAGCCACGCTGGCGTCTGGGACAGATTCGCAAACCAGGCGCGTCGCACGACAGGGGCGCCGCCGTGAGAGCGAAATACGGACAAAACTCTATGACGCCATCCGGGCTTTGAGCGCTGATGCGCCCAACTCGAGGCCCCGTAGCGCCGCAAGCAAAGGGGTTTCAATGTAGTGATAGACTGCCAGCGCGGCAGTAATTGTCACCACAAGCGACAATGCGACGAAGGCGCCAGGATGCCAGTTTGCGCATCCCAAAAAGGCCCACATGCTCCATAGAGGGCGAATGAATAGCGTATGCGTGAGGTAGAGGCTGTACCAAGCGTTGCCTATGTGGACCAACCAATGCGTCATGTTGGTGGCGTTAAATTGCGGCCCCAGAGTAGCGCCGACCAGAATGAGGGTCGCAGGCACGCCAGCAATCAAAGCGCTGGCGCCATCAAACCCAATTAAAAGAAGACCGAATCCGGCGAAAATGGCTCCGAGCGCAACGAGACGGGGGACTCGAAATCCCGCTTGGAAGGCGAGCCCCACATAGACGCCCAAAAGAAATTCGAAAATGAGCCCGTTGCACCAAGTGAAAAGGATCGGACTCTGATATCGTCAGCTGACGTCCTTCCCAATAGAAAATACAAAACGCCAGGGTCAAAAAAATGACGGCCAACCGTTTGGAAAACACCATGCTGACAGCGAACATTATGTAGAAAAACATTTCATAGTTCAGAGACCATCCTTGTCCAAGAATAGGGCGCAGATCGTCGGCAGACCTTAGCGCCGGAATGAAAAGGTAAGATTTAATTATATAGCTGAAAAGGTCACCATCGATTTTATGCTGACTTGGAATCAGAAGCGTGATGATTACAAATATACTTGTTATTATCCAATATAGAGGCGCAATTCGAATGAACCGGCGTATCAAAAATTGCTTCCATGCGCCTGGTCTGCCGAAGCTGTCGACGGACGTTATCATTACGAATCCGGATATTAGAAAAAATATATTGACGCCGTAACCCCAGTTTTCAAAACCAAAAAGTCGCAGTGGCGCTTCTCTACCTAGGGTCCAGACTCATAACCAGTAGCTGACGGTGGCGGCGATGCAAACGGCGGCGAGGAAGTTGGCGGCGTTTCGGTCGTAGCGCGTGGCGACGCGCCGGAAGTCCTTCAACCGGCAGAACATGCGCTCAATGGCGTTGCGATTGCGATAGAGGAACGGCGAAAAGCAGTTCTTCCATTTGCGGTTGGCCTTGGGCGGGATGTTCGGCATCGCGCCGTCTTTCTCGACTTGCCGCCGGATCGCGTTGCTGTCGTAACCCTTGTCGCCGTGCAGGATTTCACATGGAGGAAGCCGTGCGAGAAGTTCGGCGCCCGCCGTGCAATCGGCGATGTTGCCGCCCGTGAGCATGAAGGCGATGGGGCGACAGCTCGCGTCGGTCAGCGCGTGGATTTTGGTCGTGCGTCCACCGCGCGAGCGACCGATCGCCTGATTTTTCTCCCCCCTTTACCGCCGCTCGCCGAACGATGCGCCTTCACCGCCGAGGAGTTGATCAGGACTTCCACGGGCGGCCCGCCGGCTTGCGCGAGCACGTGGAACAGGTCCATCCACACGCCTTTCGCGGCCCAGCGGACGTAGCGATTGTAGAGAGTTTTCTTCGGTCCGTATTCCGGCGGAGCGTCGATCCAGCGCCCGCCGGATTTGAGCACCTGAACGATGCCGCTGATGACCCGGCGGTCGTCGACCCGCGCCTTGCCGCGCGTGTCGGTGGGAAGATGCGGCGCGATCTTCGAAAACTGCGCGTCCGTCAGCCAGAACTGGTCCAGAATTATCGGCGGTTCCTTTCGGAAACCGTGAATCACAACCAGATCAATCAGCCAAGCAATTTATGGGTCTGGACCCTAGGCCAATTCCAACATTGTAATAAAAAATTGAGTGAAGAACGACAACCATCGCAGCGGAGATACCGCGCAGCCATTGTATTGAAACGATGTTCACTTTTGTGCGTTGCGTATCAGAATTCACGCAGGAAATTCAGATTGCTTGCAAAGAAACGCAAACGCGCCAGCCACGTCGGGTCGTGAGGTTTCGGAGCGCGAATATTATGAAGTAATGACATTCTGCCGATCCGTCTCTTTGAATTTCGGAGAAGGTTGAGGAGTTGTGGCGGAGCCATTCAAGTCCTCCGCGAATAACCACAAATTTGCGTTGCCTCGGAGCCTCGGGCTGTCGCGCAAAACTGAGACCATACTAGGGCCTGTCATCAATTGAGGGATTGATCCTCACATAACCCTCCAGATTCCCAAGAATAGTTTCGCGTGATTCATAGGCGGTCGGCCGAATCGGAGGGGCCGACCGATGGCGCGTCGTCATGCTCTGCGCGATGATCAATGGGAGCGCATCAGGAATTTGCTTCCCGGGCGCGAAGGAACCGTAGGTGTGACTGCCAAGGACAATCGGCTTTTTGTCGAGGCGGTGCTGTACCGTTATCGCGCCGGCATACCTTGGCGCGATTTGCCGGAGCGCTTCGGCGATTTCCGTGTCGTGCACACGCGCTTCAGCCGCTGGGCTAAGACCAGCGTTTGGGCGCGGATTTTCGAGCATTTGGCGCAAGACGCCGACAATGAATACGCCATGATCGACGCAACGATCGTGCGCGCGCATCAGCACAGCGCCGGCGCGCAAAAAAAGACGGCGAAGACCAAGCGATCGGCCGCAGCAAAGGCGGATTGAGCACCAAAATCCACGCCACGGTCGACGCGCTGGGCAATCCGACCGGCTTTCATCTCACGCCCGGACAGGCGCATGATCTCGTGGGTGCCGATGCACTTTTGCCGGGGCTTGAGGCCGACGCGCTGCTCGCCGACAAGGCTTATGACGCCGACGAACGGGTGATCGAGCCCTTGCGCGACGCCGAAATAGAACCAGTCATCCCGGCAAAGGCCAACCGCAAACAGCCGCGCCCTTACGACAAAGACCTCTATAAGGCCCGCAGTCTGATCGAGAATTTCTTTTGTAAACTCAAACAGTTTCGAGCCATCGCCACACGCTACGATAAAACCGCCCGAAATTTTCTCGCCGCCATCCACCTCGCCGCAGCCGTCATCTGGCTCAATTGATGACAGGCCCTAGCGAAAATCTCATGAAACATCATTTTTTATAAGCACAATTCCCGTGCCACAAAAAATTTGCTGCCATTTCCCCATGCGCTTTTGTCGTTTTCGGAAATGCGCTGCTCTTGCGACGGATCAATTCTTTCGATCACTTCTTTTGACATCACAGTTCCTGAAAGTTGGTGTTTGCAAGCGGGGACACCCTCAAATTTGGGATCGGAGATCAATCTCGCCGACCCGGGAGGAAGCCTCCAGCGATCCGTTATAGAAGTCCGAAAGTTCGATAATAAGGCGGGGGCGAGATCGCAAATCGCCTTCCAAGAACCTGTTCTACAGTGACGCTTTGCCTCGCTCGTCAATTGCACAACAGCTGCAGACTCCGCCGTGCGCCCAGCGACTGGTCCAAAGGCCGCTTATGAACTAACATCGCGTTTGGATCACGCTATTGCGAGCCGCGATACAAGGCCTTCGCGGCGTCCGCATCATGCGTCAGTCAACTACTCACATGGGTTGGGACGGAGCGCGACATATGACTTTGGGCGTGTCAACGCTACATCCAAGGGAAGCCGCTCCGTCCCGAGCGGCTCCAGACTCAACTAATCCGAGCAGCGACTTTGCGGTCCTCGCGACTTATGGCCTGATGTTGTCAGCGCTGTTCGGCCCTTTGATGTCCATGTCTGGCAAGGCCGGATCCACTGGGGAAGGCAATATTCTCAGGCAGCTGATTTATCTTGGCGTTTTCATCGCTGCGATAGGCTGCACGCGCAAGGAAAACCTCTTTCGCCGCATATTTCCCGCCCCCTTGAGCTTGACGATAACAGTGGCGTGGTGCTGGATCACCTTGCTTTGGGCGCACGCTCCGGACATCGCCCTTCGTCGTGTGTCCCTCATGACAATAATCGTCATGTCTGTTTTCATGCTGGCGTCGGCGTTAAAACCCAGTGAAACGATTGAAATATGCAAAAAAACTTTGATTTTTATCCTGGTTGCAAACTTCTTTGCAGTTATATTTTTTCCAGCCTTCGCAATTCACAGAGCGGCTGAAATCGCTGAGATAGGAATGGACCCAAACATAGTCGGATCCTGGAAGGGAATGCTTATGCACAAGAATTCCGCCGGTCCGGTCGCCGCAATTACAATCATAATTTTTGCCCTTGATCCGTGGCCCGTCAATCTGCTGCTCAGAAGCGCAGTTATTTTGGCGTCTTCGGTATTCCTGTTTTACACCAACTCCAAAACGTCCATGAACATAGGGGCCATCTCGTTGTTTATCGGATGGATTTTCAGAGCGTATAATCCAAATTACCGCGCTGTCCTTATCCCGCTTATCCTGGCATTTCTTGTTTGCGTTTTTATGGTCGGCTGGATTGAGTGGGACGAGATCGCCAAACCGTTTAATAGACCTGAGGCTTTCTCTGGCCGCGTGCAAATCTGGTCGGCTTCAATTGGTTATTGGCGGGATCACCCTTGGGGCTCCGGCTATGGATCCTTTTGGAATGTCGGCGCCGATAAACTAATTGCCCATTACGTGAACCCCAAGAACTGGGTTGCCGCGCTGGCCGAGGGCCACAACGGATACCTCGACCTGCTTGTCCAAATCGGAACATTTGGATTTTTTTTGGCAATGGCCTCTCTTCTCGTCATACCTTTAAGTAAATTGATTGTTAGAGGGACTCCAACACAATCTGAAGGATCGCTTCTGATCGCCATTCTCATTTTCTGTGCGGGAAGCAATTTGATGGAAAGCAGCTTTCTTGAAAGGGACGCTATCGTGGAAGTGTTTTTGCTACTCGCCATCGCTCTCATAGAGCGAACGACGACTGCGGCTCGGCCGCATGCGATGCGCAATGCGGCTTTCTAGCATGTTTGAACACCGCTGGCTGGATCGCGAACAATTCAGCAGTCTCGCGAGCAGAGTATTCAAATACAGCCTTGCAACGATCGGTCCCGTCGGAGCAGCCGGCGCGCAATTCATACTCTCGCTTCAGATGTTGCACACGCTGACGCCTCGGGAGTTTGGCAGCTTTTCGTTTCTGTTAGTTGCGTTGCAATTTAGCTGCGGCATATGGAGCGCGTTGTTTTGCTCTCCGCTTCCTGCGGTTGTCACCACCAAAACCGACGCAGAGAAGCTCGAAATGCTTCGCTGTCTGTTTAGCGCCAACGCTGCAGGCGCCGCCATAGCCTCGCTTTTGTTCGCTCTATTGGGGTTGAGCCTTGGCTTGCCAACATGGGGGATTGTTCTGTTCGCGCTTTACGCCGCGGCGACGCTGTTGCGATGGTTTGCTCGCCAGCATGCCTACCTCGTAGGCAATATGCCGAGGACTGTTCTTTCGGACACGCTTTACAGCGTATGCTTGTTTTCTGGAATCGCGCTTATCCGTTTCCTTAATCTAAGAATCTCTCGACGCTCCCTGCGCAATCCTCTTCGGGAGCACGGCGTTCAGTTTGGCGCCTTTTGGCGTCCGATATCTGGCGCAACAATTCATGGAGATTTCGCCCCGCTATCTGCTCCCATACGGCGCGATTTGGAGAGGCTATTCGAGTTGGTCGCTGGTCGGAGTGGTCAGCACCGAGGCGACCGCCAATGCCCACGCTTACCTTGTCACATCTTTCTTTGGGCCATCGGCTTTCGCGCCGTTGTCAGCCAGTTCTCTTCTGATCCGACCGGTAGGCATAGCCATGATGGCCCTGACCGATTTTGAGCGTCCCGCACTCGCACAACAAATTCAGTCGGAGGAGATTGGTCTGATAACGCGATCCTTGCGCATATTTCGGTTTACGCTGATCGTCGCCTGGGTTGCGACGGCGATCGCCGCGTCGATGCTGACGATCTATGCCCCTACCCTCATTTTCCCGGCTCGTTATTCAGCGGACCATTTACCTGCAGTCGCTGCGATCTGGATGATAATCGCCGCTCTGCGATTGTTACGCACTCCTGAGAGCGCATTGTTGCAAGCTGCCGGCTTGTTCCGGCCGCTGGCGATGGCGAGCGTGATCTCCTCTGGCGTTTCCGTCGGGCTTGTCGCCACACTCCTGGCGATCGGAGGGCCGCTCTGGTCTCTCGTCGGCATTGTGATCGGCGAGGCTTCGTGTACATTGTGGGTTCACCGCCAGACATATTTCTGGCGCAAGTCGACAATGGGATCGGAAGTCGCAACAGCGCCCTATCTCCTTGCTCCTGCTTCGGCAAGACTTCAAACACGAGACCAGATCGGTTCATGATCACAGTCGGAATCAAGGCGCTCAACGAGGAAAAGCACATCGCGGCCTCGATCGCCAGCGCAATCGAGGCCGTTCGGGGATTTCAAGGCGAAGTCATCGTCGCCGACAGCGGTTCCACCGACGGCACCATCAAAATAGCAAAGCAGTTTGCGGTACGCGTTTTTCAGCTGGCCAACCCGGCTGAACGTAGCTGCGGCGCAGGCGCCCAACTCGCATTCCAACATGCGCGAGGGGACTACTTTTACCTTCTCGACGGCGACATGGTCCTGGACCCCGGTTTTTTGCCTGCTGCAGTCGCCTACCTGGAGGCGAACCCCGAAATCGCGGCCGTAGGGGGCGAGGTTCGCGAAATGAACATAGAAAATCAAGAATTTCAGATAAGAGCAAAATCCCTTGACAAGGATCCAAACAGGATTGCTGGAATAGTCGATAGGCTCGAAGGCGGCGGTCTTTATCGCACCTCAGCTTTGCGCGAGGTCGGATATTTCGCGGACAGAAATCTTCATGCGTTCGAAGAATTCGAACTTGCCGCCCGGCTACAGTCCCGCGGTTGGAAAATGGCGAGGATCGATGCGACATCTGTCGAGCATTTTGGCCACACGCTCGGCGGCTTTCGTTTATTAGGGCGGCGGATTCGATCGGGTTATTTGGCGGCAACGGGAGAAATATTGCGCAGCGCGATCGGAACGCCGCAACTCCTCATGGTGCTAAAGCGCTTGAGTCACATACGCAACGGCTTGATTGTCGTCTTTTGGTGGGCTGCATTGTTGTACAGCATCACGTTCAATTTAACGTTTTTTCTAATCCTGATCTTTGCTCCACTTGCGTTCCTGACGATCAGGCGAGGATCACTGCCTCTCGGCATATACTCTTTCGCCTCGTGGAATGCCTGCGCTTTGGGACTGCTCCAGGGATTGCTCCATCACCGCATTCCGCCCGATCAGAAAATCGATTCAATTGAAATCACGTCGCAACAACACACTTTGAAGATGACAGAGTAGCATTGTCCGTTCTCTGACTTTGGGACACTGCGGGGCGAGATTGATTTGGCGGTTTCACTCAGTGCCGCAATCGTCGATTGGCAGCCAAACTTGCGTGAACGATGTCATTCATCCGTAAGCGAAATCCGACGAACTTTGCTTTCCTGCGCCGGACCCGCGGGCGTTCCGACGAAATCCGCGTTCTAAGCACGCTTTGGCGCGAGGACATAGCGCAAATTGTTGGTGAGAAGCTCCTCCCGGCTGAAACCGCGCAATTCTTCCTCGGTCTCAGGAGTGAGAAATTGCTTGCCGAGGTTTGGATAAAGCTCGCGCCGCTCGCAAACATCAAATCTCTCTGCGAACAACTGGTCGTAGTCTGCTACGCGAAGCCGATTCAAATAAGTGTCGGCAATGGGCTTGTCGCTCCTTAAATGTTCCCAGGGCCGCATTCGCTTTTCCTCGGAAAGGTCAACGCGATGATGATACCACTCCGGCACGTGTCCGCCCGTCACTCCCGTGAACAGGTTTACATTGACTACAAAAAGACCCGCCGGGGCGAGCCTCTCGCTCACCAGACGGCATATTCCTTCCAAGCCTGCCAAAGGGATATGCTCAAATACGTCCTCCGAATAGACGAGATCAAGGTCGTATTTATCTCCCCAGCTCTTCGGTTCCGAGGCGTCGCCAACTGTAAACAGATCCGCATCCAGAGGCGGATTGCGCCCGAAGCGTTCCCTGTAATGCTGAGTAAACTCTGCGTAGATTCGCCTGTCGATCACGACGCTCCGCACGCCCGACTTGAGGCCGCGGATTATGCCGTTTCGTATGGCGATCCGCACGGGAGCAAGAAAATCCGGCTTTAACAGGGGCTCTTCGAGATCAATGCCGTAAACCTTGTCCACGACACCGGACAACCATAAAAGGTTCCAAGGCCTCGGTCCGAAGCCGATCTCCAACGCACGAAGGTCAGACAGCTCGACACGACCGTACGTCTTCACGATCCGGCGAATCTCTTCTTCCCAAAGATCAAGTTTTTGAATGGGTGAAGGACGCTTTAAATGATCTTTCAGAAGATCAAAGAGGTAACCCGTCCTCTGCATGAAGCCTATCGAGCGGTCGGAAACTGAAGACGCTGTCCGCATAGGCAATGCTCCCTTCCCGTCAGAACATGATAGAAACCAAGAATAACACGCGAGCTTGGCGATAACGCTTTTCTGGCGGCGCTTTGCACTCCAACATCAATTGAGTCTCATGTGGAGGCTGATAAGGAAGGAGCCAGTATAGACAAAAAGCGTCAAA
This sequence comes from uncultured Alphaproteobacteria bacterium, assembly GCA_963697595.1. Taxonomy (GTDB): domain Bacteria; phylum Pseudomonadota; class Alphaproteobacteria; order Rhizobiales; family Beijerinckiaceae; genus Methylocystis. Next base: position 362,886 of record CAVOON010000001.1, read on the forward strand.
AGCGCCAATTTCGATCGAAAGCGCTGCTATGCGGCGGACGTCTTTCAAGGGGAATCGCGCTCACCAAATTTGAGCCATCGAGGATCAAAATGCTAATTGAGGCTATGGTTGAAAAGCGGCTTTCTGAAGAACTAAGGAAGTGGAAAGCGCTTGGGCGCGTGCCAAAGATCTGGTGGCGCGACGACGATGCCATTACGCATACAGAAAATTTGGAAATCCTGTTTGGAATGGCTGAAAAATTTGGGGTTAACCTTGCGCTTTCCGTCATTCCAGAGCGTTGCAATGCCTCTCTCGTTCGGAGCATTCAAAATTCATCCGGCATCTGCGCCTGGCAACATGGATGGAGCCACGCCGACCACGGGGGGAATTCTGAATTTGGAGACAGTCGAGCCATTTCGGAGTCAATTCGGGATGCCCTGATGGGAAAATCCAGAATGGACGAAATGTTCGGCGAAGATGGATGGAATCCCGTTTTTGTTCCGCCTTGGAGTAGCATATCTGGTGAATTCAAAGGAGTTCTCCCTTCGCTCGGCTTCTGGGGCGCCTCGACGTGCTCAAAGTCGATTTCTCAGCCTGGAGTCAAGGAAATCAACGTAGACATTGATATCCTGGACTGGAAAAATTGGCCGACTGTTCGGTTTGTTGGTGTTCGCTCATGCTTACGCAGCTTGACGGAAACCATGCTTTTGCGCCGTTCCAAAAATCTCTTGGATCTCCCGATAGGGCTCATGACTCATCACACACAACATGATGAGAATACATGGAAGGGCCTGGAGGAGTTTTTGCGCTTCCTGGTCGTCGATCTCCGCGCTGAATTTTTGGACGTACGCAATCTTTTGAAGCCTGCGCCCTGAATAGACGAAAAACCGACGTCTCCTCACTACAATCCGGCCTTAAATCGCCTCATTGGGCCGCCGACCCGGTCTTCGCATCTGTGTTTTCTCTTTCCATACAACTGTCACTCAGCGGCTGTTTCTTCACAGTCGCAGCTAGATTGCGCCAAGCATCCGCGGGCAATCCTAAAGCTTTGCCTTGAAACTCAATCATTCGTAAACCTCCCTGATATTCAATGAAGACAATCAGTGCGCGGCTCTCCCTTCGGGTCGCCAGGAGTCCTGGGGCTGAGGGCGTTCTTGTTGCGCGACGTCGCCACTGCCGCCCCCATAAACCTAGGTCAGCGAGGATGACGATGGCTGCCGAGCAGTTCGATATGGATCTCGGCGCGTTTGCGAAAAATCAGCCGTGAGTTTTTTCATGCCTGACTTCAGGCTGTTACACAGATTCAGATTATCGCCGCTCATGGGAGGCGCACTGACTGTCTTTGGGCTGTTCGATCTCGCCGGGATTGGCGCTCTTGGCGTCGCTTTTTTCCCAGCTGACCAGATAGAAGCAGATGTTCGCTCCGACTGGCGACCGCCGCTCTTCGATCAAAACAAGAGTGACGCGCCTTCGCCGAGCAACGCCGACTCCCAAACATTGACGCGCCCGATATTCTCGAAGACCCGCAGGCCCTTTATCGCCAAAGCGACGCTGCCAGAACTGCGGGAGCCGAGGGAGCCTCTCGCCCCTCCACCCGGTCTGATGCTGTTGGGCATAGTCAAACATAAGGCTGGTCAAAGCGCATTTATAGTTTCGAGTTCGACGCCGAAAGGCAAGTGGTGCGCCGTCGGCGACGGGCTAGATGGATGGAAAGTGACGCTGGTGCAGGATCTGGAGATCACTTTGCAAAGCGACGCCAGAACAGTTCAGCTTTCCCTTTATCCGGCGCCGCAAAACTACCCGGATCCCGCGCCACACCATGACCCCAATCCGGGCGCACAAATGCAGCCGCACCCGCAAGGTTGGTCCGGTAGATATGGGCCGCGCGGGTAAGCAGCGCTCATGCCAAATCCCGCTTAACACACCGGTTTTCGGGGAACGCTGTTTACGCGTTTGCGGCCGTTTTGTTGGGAAGGCCGTACTTCTGACCATGCGCAAACTGGATTCGGCAGCGCGAAAGACGACCAGCTCACGGCGACACACAGTCTTGCCCCCGGGGATACTTTTACGCCGCGGCGTTTCCCCAGAAAAGGCTTTTTAGCGCGAATTTGAGGATTCGATTTGCCGCTTCTTTTATTCAGGTCGAGCTATATGGCTTGAACGAGACGAGGCATACTGCTTTTAAGCTTTAGCGCTGCTCGATCGCAAACATCGCGGTGTCCGGAAAGAACCAAACATGAAAAAGCTTCCGCTTGCCTCAATCTTCGCAGCGCTCTTCACCGCCGTTTCAACGGGAGCTGCGGCCACAGTAAGTCTGCCAGCTTGTTCCGGACCCTTTCTCCTGACCGACAACCAGCAATATTCCTCGGGCCAGCATATGTCCTATCTGGCGCCTTGGAATAAAGGCTCATTGGTGAATGGGGAAGACTACGCGGAGTGCACGACATATCAGCCGCTGACATACCCCAACGCTCAAACCATCAACTGGAGTTGGCCGGAAACGCCGCCGCCGACGGCGGGAGTATATAACTTTCTGTCCGTCAATTTCGGCAATTACGATTGGACCACCGTTCTGGCGCCGGTCACGCCTAAAGAGGTCGGAAGCATCAAAACTTTGGCGCAGACTTTCAATCTGAGCATCCAGGGAGAAGTTCAGGGTTTCGACGTGATCGAGGACTTTTTTCTGACTTCGCAAGCCTATCCTAACGGCCAAAACCCGACCAACAAGAAACACGAGATCGAGATATTCTTGCACAGCCCTGCTTACTCAATAGCGTATGCGTCCAGCGTAACGCCAATCGGAACGTTCACTGCTTCGGGAATACAGTGGACGGCCAGCATCAACAAGGACATGGCTGTTCCAGATGTTTTGATTATGCCCACGAACCATGCAGATGCTCTTGTGGGGACAATCGATCTCCATGCAATTCTTACCTATCTCATATCAAAGTCGGTTATAGGCAAAACAGAATATTTCAACGGCCTTGGCCTTGGCGTGGAGGTGAGGACCGGCAGCGGCGCGTTGTCCATCAAGTCACTGTCCACGACTTACAATTAGCCGCGATAGCGCGCCCGTCCCGCCCCAGACCGGACCGCTCAACGCCCCTCGCGGTCCGCGACGTTGAACGCCTTGTCAATAGCCAGCGCTTCGCACGAGCGTCGTCCTCCCTGCACCGTTTGGACTCCGCTGGAGGCTGTCATCCCTGCAAGAGGCTTATTGGACCTGCCGAGACCTGCCGCGCCAGTTGCTTCCCGATCATGATTAGTGGAAAGCACCCTATCGTTGTGTGGTTTTGGAAGCCGCAGAAATAGAATTTTGGTGCCGCAAGAGGGATTCGAACCCCCGACCCCCTCATTACGAATGAGGTGCTCTACCGACTGAGCTATTGCGGCGATCTCTCGCGTTTGCGACGCCAGAGCCGGTGCCACTCTTATCGAGGGCGACCCGCTTTTTCAAGCGTTAGTCGGCGCTGTAGTCGACAATTCGCGGAATCAATCTGCGCGCTTGCGGCGTAAATCCTTGTCGGTTCCCGCTGAGGGCAGGTTCGCCAGAGCCTGTTGCCGCAGTTGTTCGACTTCGCTTCGGGCTTTCGACGCTTCGGCGCGGGCCAGTTTCGCCGTGCGGCGCAGCGGGGCGTGGGTGAGCCAGGAGGATGCTCCTCCTGCGATCACCCCAATCGCCACCGCGGTGAGCACGACAAGAAACAAGGGCGCTTCGAAGGAAAGGGTCGACGCTTCTCCGCCGGGAAAAGGGTCCAGAGATATTTTCACCGAGCCACGATTCGCCAAGGCAAAATAGAGGATCAACAGACCGAGCGGGATATACACGAGCAAACGCAGCAGCGATCTCATAACTCTCCTCGATCAGTGAACCGCGACGCCGTCCCGCCAACGCTTTGCGGAACCCTCAGCCCTTATAGTCTTCGTTCAGCCGCTCGCGCATTTCCTTTCCCGTCTTGAAGAAGGGCACGCTCTTCTCCTGAACGGAAACCTGTTCGCCGGTGCGGGGGTTGCGACCTGTGCGCGCGTCGCGCTTCTTGACGGAAAACACCCCGAAACCACGAAGTTCAACCCGGTCTCCGCGGGAAAGCGCAGAGGTGATTTCATCAAGGATCGTCCCAACGATGGTCTCGACGTCGCGCTGATAAAGATGCTCGTTACGGCTCGCGATACGCTGAATAAGTTCGGACTTGATCATAATGGGTCCCACCTGAAGCAAGCGTCGCGGCGCCTGAGGCGGGCGCCGGGAACGCGACAGTTAATTAGAAGAAGAACCCTGCCAAATCGCCAAGAGCCCGTCAAGGCTGGCGCTTTGCAGGCTGGCCTCGTTGAGCAGGGACGCCAGCGCGCTCAGGCCGACAGCTCGCGCTCCGGCCGAAGCATATCCCAGCAATCCGACACGCTCGAGGCTCGGCTTTTTCTTCCAGTCCCGCACCGGCAGCTTCTTGGCGATGTTTTTATTTGTCTCCAGCCAGTCGATAGCTTCGCTCTCGCCACCGATGAGGTCCGCCAACTTCAGCGGAATGCCCTGCCGCCCAGTGAACACGCGCCCGTCAACGACTTTTGCAAGTTCGACGTCGTCGAGGCGGCGGCGGTCTTTTACGAGATCCTTGAACCAGCCGTAGCTGTCGCTCACAAGCGCCGCGATCGCCGCTCTCGCTGCGTCGCTGGTGGGCTCATATCCATTGGGCGCAGCCTTCAGAGGCGTCGACTTTATTTCCTCGACTTTCACGCCCAGCGTGTCCAAGGCCTTGTAAACATTTGGAAACTGGAAAAGCACGCCAATCGAGCCGATCAGCGAATTTCCCCGCACCACGATCTCATCGGCGCCAAGGGCTGCGATATAGCCTCCGGAGGCGGCAAGCGTGCCTACTACCGCGACGATCGGCTTTTTCTCCGCGACCTTTCTCAACGCCAGATACAGTTTCTCGGCGCCGGTTGTCGTCCCGCCTGGGCTGTCGATCGTCAGCAGTACGGCGCTCGCCTTCAACTCTCCGATGTTCTTGATCAACTCCAGCGTGTCGTTGTCGCCGGTTATGAGCCCTTCGATGGAGAGGCGTGCGATATGCGGCGTCGACTTTTCGAGCGTGTCGAATCCGGAGAATTTTCCCATGGCGACCACCCCGGCCGCCAAAGCGGCGCCGATGGCGGCGATGCGCCAATATCCGAGTTTGCGCCGCAATCGACGGCGGTCGACCATGTAATCACTGGAGAGGGACATAAGCGCGCTTCTCGTTTAGGGGCGCGGAACTCCGACGCCGCGGGGAATCAGCGGCGCGCAGACTAGCCTGCTTTCACCGGCAATGAAACGCCGTCGCCATTGCATCCGCCGGACAAACACGTTATCGGCCGCCACAATCCGGGCAATTCATGCCGGAGCCAGATAGCCCAAGGATCTTTCATGAAGCTTCCCAATCAGTTCTATCGTCCGCTGGCGATCGGCGCGCCCGCGCCGTTGCGCGAGCTTCCCGTCAAGGTCGAGCGCATGATCCATTTCGTGCCCCCGCATCTTGAAAAATTTCGCGCCAAGGTTCCCGACATCGCCAGACAGGTCGACGTGGTGCTCGGCAACCTCGAGGACGCCATTCCGGCCGACGCCAAGGAAGCTGCGCGCGCTGGCTTTATCGAGATGGCCAAATCGACCGATTTTGGCTCCACGGGCCTGTGGACGCGCATGAATGCGCTCAATTCTCCCTGGGCGCTCGACGACATGATCGAGATCGTCGGCGCAGTCGGAAACAAGCTGGACGTGGTCATGTTGCCCAAGGTCGAAGGCCCCTGGGATGTCGCCTATCTCGACCAGTTGCTGGCGCAGCTGGAGGCGCGCAACAGCGTCACAAAGCCCATTTTAATCCATGCGATTCTGGAGACCGCCGAGGGCGTGAAAAATGTCGACGCCATCGCCAGCTGCTCCCCCCGCATGCACGGCATCAGCCTCGGCCCCGCCGACCTTGCGGCCTCGCGCGCCATGAAGACCACGCGCGTCGGAGGCGGGCATCCCGAGTATAAGGTTATCGCGGATGTGGTCGAGGGCGAGGCGCCACGCCCCACATATCAGCAGGATTTGTGGCATTACACCATCGCCAAGATGGTCGACGCCTGCGCGGCCGCTGGCATAAAGGCCTTTTACGGACCCTTTGGCGATTTTTCGGACGCAGCGGCTTGTGAGGCGCAGTTCCGCAACGCCTTTTTGCTTGGCTGCGCCGGCGCCTGGTCGCTGCACCCTTCGCAGATCGCGATCGCCAAAAGGGTGTTCTCGCCGGACGCCGCCGAGGTCGCTTTCGCGCGTCGCGTGCTGGAGGCGATGCCGGACGGCACGGGCGCGGTAATGATCGACGGGCGCATGCAGGACGACGCAACCTGGAAACAGGCGAAGGTGATTGTCGATCTCGCCAAGCAGGTTGCAGCCAGCGACCCCGATTTTGGCAAGATTTACGGTTTCTAAAGGCAATAGAACAACTCGAGGCGGAGCGAAAGTTCCGCCTCCTGGAGCGTTTAGATGCGATTAACCACAATTTAACCACCGGAAGCGCCTCCGTGGTCGCTCCATTACAAAAACTTAATTCGCTCCCCGGCCTCCGGACAGCCTTTGGCCATCTTTCAGCCACGCTACGGGCTCCCTATATAGACAGATCGCGACTGGCTCAAAGCGGTCGAATATGGGTTCGCCCAAGAGGGGATCCCAAAGGAGAGAATGACTATGGCGAACGCCTTGCCCATCATCGCCAGCGAAAGCGGTTTGGCGCGCTATCTCGCTGAAATCCGCAAGTTTCCAATGCTTGAGCCGCAAGAGGAATATATGCTCGCCAAGCGTTGGCGTGAGCATGAAGACCCCCAGGCGGCCCACAAGCTCGTGACCTCGCATTTGCGCCTCGTGGCCAAGATAGCGATGGGTTATCGCGGCTACGGCCTTCCGATCGGCGAAATCGTCTCGGAAGGCAATGTCGGCCTCATGCAGGCCGTCAAGCGCTTCGAGCCGGAGCGGGGCTTTCGCCTCGCCACTTACGCGATGTGGTGGATCCGCGCGTCAATTCAAGAATATATCCTGCGTTCCTGGTCGCTCGTGAAAATGGGCACCACGGCTAGTCAAAAGAAGCTGTTCTTCAATCTTCGGAAGGCCAAGAGCCGCATCTCCGCGTATGAAGAGGGCGATCTCAAGCCCGAGAATGTGGCGGCGATCGCGACGCGCCTCGGCGTCTCGCAACAGGACGTGATCGACATGAACCGCCGCATGAGCGGCGACGCTTCGCTCAATGCGCCGCTGCGCGAGGAGGGCGAAGGCGAGTGGCAGGACTGGCTGGTGGACGGGGGCGCCGATCAGGAGCATTTGCTGGTCGATCAGGAAGAGGCGTCCAACCGTCATTTGGCCTTGCGCGGCGCGCTGGACGTGTTGAACCCGCGCGAGAGACGCATTTTCGAGGCGCGTCGCCTCGCCGACGACCCGATAACGCTGGAAGAGCTGTCAGAAGAGTTCGGCGTCTCGCGCGAACGCGTGCGTCAGATAGAAGTGCGCGCTTTCGAAAAGGTTCAGTCGGCGGTTCGCGCCGGGGTGGCGCGGATCGAAGCGCCGCACGCCCTGCTCCCCGCGCAATAAGAATTCCGAACACAAAAAGGGCGGCCCTCTGAGCCGCCCTTTTTATGTCGCGAGGTTGTTGCCGCCGAAGGCGACTAGATTATTACGGAACATGACCTCAGAATCGTTCCCTGGCGCCGGCCTTTCAGCCCGGCGCATGTCTGACTGCGGCCTGAAGGGGCTTCACGCGTTTGGATTGCGGAAGTTCAGACGGGGAAAGGGGGCGCTTGCGGCGTCGCGCCGCGCTCGAGGACTGGGGGGACGACCGCCGATGCGACACCCATCGGCGTGCTGCAGGCGGCGACCGCAATACGCAGCGGGAGAGAATAGTTTTCCGGCGCGATAGGGGCTTCGCCGGCTCCGAGCGGGCAGAAGGAGCAGCCATGCTGATGATGCTCTCCGTCGCGTGGAGCCTTGCCGGACTCTTGCGTCCCGCCGCGATCGTCATCATACAGGAGCCGACAAAATGCAGTCAGCGAGCCTTGCTGCGCGCCGCGCTCGGCCATCGCAAGGCCGCCCGCGATGGGCGCGCCAACCTGCGTCAGCAGAGCGATCCAAAACAGCAGTCTGGTCAGAAGCCGGCTGATCATAAAGCGCGCTACTCGACTTTCGCCCCTTGTTAACTATTCTTGGGCTTAAGCGTTCATATTCCACGTGACGCGTCACATTTCGAAGTGCCGGCCAATTGTCAAAAAATAAAAAATCCGTTAAGAGACATTTATGTCACAGGGTTCGTCCAGGCGAGTTGATGTGCGTGCGATATTCGCCGCAACAGCCGTTTGCGCCCTGATTTTCAGCCTGTTTGTTTCTGGCGCCATGCAAGGCGCACACGCGGCTGGATCAATGCGCATGAGGGTCGGGGCAACGGCGTCGTGCCATCATTGGGAAGCCTCGGCGCCAACTACGTCTGCTGCGCAAAATAGTCACAAGGGCGGTCATTCGGGCAAAGTCGATTGCCCGTTTTGTTGTCTGGCGGCGCACGCGAGCGCCGCAGTGCTCCCGGGTCGCCTTGCGACCTTCGTGCGGCCCTTGCGGATACCCTCTTCGCGGGTGATGTATTCCGCTCTTTCCACACATGAGCCGGAAACCGCCGCATCAAACGCCGTGAACGGCGCGCGCGCGCCGCCGGCAAAGCACTTCTCCTCTTAAGCGCAGCTACTCCCCTTGTGGATTGGCATGCGTGGACGCCGCCCGGCGCACGGCGCGTTCAACGGGCGTAGTATGAAAAAATAACAATAACAACGTATCGCCAACAATGGCGACAAATCCCAAGGACGGGTTACTCCCATGGAATATACTTCACTTTCTCCGCTGGCGATGTTCGTCAACGCCGGCCCTGTCGGCAAAGCCGTGATGCTGACGCTGGTGGCGGCCTCCGTTTACACTTGGGTGCTGATCGCTCTGGGCGTCTATTCCGTGATCAAGATTGGCAAGTCGGCGCGCTCCGCACGCGCGGGAGGCGAAGTCGGCGTTCTCGCGCCAGTCGCAGCCGCCGGCAATAGCGCGGCGGCTTATGACCTGCCGGGCGAGTCGATCGGCGAAAAACGTGAGCGGATCGCCGAATTGATGAGCCGCACCGCGCGCGAATTTCTGTCACAGGAAGAAGGCGGCCTCCCGAACCTTGCTGTCATTTCCTCAGTCGCGCCGTTCATCGGCCTATTCGGCACGGTCTGGGGCATCATGACCGCCTTTAGCGGCATCGCGCAGTCGCAGGACACCAGCCTCGCGGTAGTCGCGCCGGGCATCGCCGAAGCTCTCGCCGCGACAGCCTATGGTCTCGCCGCCGCCATTCCCGCTTCGGTTGGCTACAACCGCATCGGCTCCGCCTTCGCAAAGGTCGGTCAGCAGGTGGCGCATTACATCGAGGACGCGGCTCTCGAACATGTTTCTGGCCGTTCCGTCCCGACGCAGAAAAGGGAGGCGGCATAATGGCTCTTCCCTCGCGTATGAAGCAAAATAGCGACCTTTATCAACCCCTGGCCGACATCAATGTGACGCCGCTGGTCGACGTCATGCTTGTGCTGCTCATCATTTTCATGGTGACAGCGCCATTGCTCGCCAAGGGAGTCAAGGTCAATCTCCCGCAAGCCAAGGCGGCGCAACCGCTAAACCAGAAGGACCCAATCATCGTAACCGTCGGCAAGGAAGGCAAGATCTCGCTGGGAAACGACTCGGTGACGCCTGACACGCTGGTGGACGGAATCCGCGCCGCGATGGGCGACGACCTTGCCCGTGTCGTGCATGTCCGCGGCGACACAGATGCAGTTTATGGCGAAGTCGTCGCGGTCATGGACAAGCTTGCGACCAATGGCATCACGCACATCGCCATTATGACGAACTCGCGCAGCAAGGCCTCGGTCAGCCCCGCCTCCGCTGCCCCGGCTGCCGCTGTCATTCCAGCGACCGGAGGGCCGGGAAAATGACAGACATCGCCATAATCCAGGAATTTGCAAGCTCGACATCACCTTCGAGCGCCGAGTTTCCCTCGGTCAAGCCGCGCTGGTTAGGGCCGGCGGCGACCGTGGGCGTGGTGATCGCCCATATCGCGGTCGCCGTGTTTTTAATGGCCACTGCGATCGAGAAATACGCTCCGCTTGAATCAGTCAGCATGGATCTGATTCCCGAAGGCGACATGTTCGAATCCCAACAGGTCGAGGCGCAGGACGACACTCCTCCGCCGGAAGAAATGGAACAGCCCGATCTCGGCGTCCCCCCGCCAATGGTGATGACTCCGGATGCGCCGGCGCTGCCGGCGAAGAAGGAAGTCGTCGAGCCCAAGAAGCGCATCGTGGAGCGCAAGGAAGTCGCTGCTCCGGCCGCAGAACATCGCGAAGCGCGAGAACGCCATCGTCTGGGCATGGCTGAGGGCCGTGCGCAGAGCGGCGGCGTGTCCAGGGCCGCCTACGGAGCGATGCTGGCCGCTGCGATCCGCCGCCATGTGCCGAGTTCCTCTTCGCTCGGCGAAGGATCGGCGTCCTGCTCTTTCCACGTGACCTCAGGTGGCGGCATGTCGGGCATTTCCTGTTCGGGAAGCACGACCGCGCACGCCGGATTGTTGCAACGGGCCATCGCTTCGACGCACGCGCCTGCGCCGCCCGGTGGAGGCTTCTTCGCGTCACAGGGCGTGCACTTCCACTAATCACCGATGGAAACGGAACGATTTCCATAGACTCGAGGCTCCGCATCGCGCACCGAGTGGCGAAGCGGAGCCTTGGGCTGTTAACCGCCGCAAGAATGCTCCAGGTCGCGGCGCCAAGCATAGTTGCGGATTGGAAATGAAGATGGAACGCTGCGCCATCGCGATTTTTTTGAGTCTTCTAACCACCGCGGTTATAGCGCAAGAGGCCAAGCCCTCTACGCAGACGGCTGCGCCCGCTCAAGCAAATGCCTCGACAGTTGAACCCTCGCCCACGGTGCTGTCGCAAAGCAAGTTTCTCGGCCTCCTCTATGCAGAAATAGCTCGGCGCACGCCGGCGCAGAACGGCGCCGGAAAGGGCGATGTGAGCGCCAGCTTCCATGTCAATGCGCAGGGCAAGGTGGACAAGGTGGTCATCGACAAGACGACCGGCGCCGCTCACTCCGACATGGTCTAAAAGGATTTTGGCCGCCGTTCAGGCTCCGCCGCCGCCGGGCGGCAGCGCGGATATTTCGCAAAATTTCAAATTCCACTAATGCGACCCGCGGGGTTGATCACTCGTCAGGCCGCATTGCGCAGTTCACGATCAAAGGAGAAGCGCCAATGAAAGCCTTAGCGGTCGTGCTGCTGGCGGGGTTCATCGCAACGCCGGCGCGCGCTGAACAGCGGGCTGCCGCGCCGCCCGCCGCCGAGCGGAGCGGACATATGGACCACGCAGCCACATTGTCGCCGGTTTGCAGCGAGGCCAGGCCGCAGTGCGCGCAAACAGTCGAGCCCGCCTTCGCGAAGGACGGGCGCCTTTGGGTCGCGTTTTCGGTGGGCGACAAAGTCTACGCGGCGGCGTCCCGCGACGAGGGCAAGAGTTTCGAGCCGGCGGTAACTGTCGCCGCCGTCGCGGGTTCGGTAATAGACGCCAATGGCGAGGCCCGCCCCAAGATCGTGGCGCTGCGCGATGGCGCGCTGGTCGTCAGCTACACGGCGCGACCGGAAAAGAGCTACAACGGCGCTATCTCGATCGCCCGCTCGACCGACGGCGGAAAAAGCTTTTCACCGCCCCAAGCGTTGGTTGACGGCGACGGACAGCGATTTGACGTTTTCGTCGCTTCGCCCAGAGGACGCCTTTACGCAGCCTGGCTGGACAAACGCGACGCCGAAGACGCCAAAAGGACGGGCAAGGAATTCGCCGGCAGCGGCATTGCGGTGGGCTGGTCGGATGACGGCGGCAAGACCTTCGGCGGAAAGAAAATCCTCATGGATCATTCCTGCGAATGCTGCCGAGTCGCTGCGGCTATGGATCGCGACGGGCTGCCGGTGTTCGCCTGGCGCAATGTCTTCGAGAAAAATTTGCGCGATCATTATGCTGCGAAGCTCTCCGCTGACGGCGCGCAGCTGACAGGCGGACGCGTTAGCGAGGACGAATGGGCGACAACCTGTCCGCACCATGGCCCCTCGATCGCCATAGACGGCTCCGGTGGGTGGCATGTCGTTTGGTTCACCAACGGCAAAGCTCGCAAGGGGCTCTTTTATGCCAAAAGCATGGACGGCGGAAAAAGCTTTTCCGAACCGACCAAATTCGGCGATGACGCGCATACGCCGTCCCATGCCGCGGTGCTCGTGGTGAAGAATCGGATCTACCGCGTCTGGAAGGAATTCGATGGAACGACCACGACAATTTCAATGCAGTCCTCGCGCGACGCGGGCAAAAACTGGAGCGATCCGCTTGTCGAGGCGTCGACGACGAGCGCTTCGGACCACCCGCAATTGATCGAGCATAAGGGCGTCGCATATTTGTCGTGGTTGACGCGCGAACAGGGCTATCGTCTTTCCCCTTTGCCGAACGGCGTAACGCGCGCAAAATCCGCAGCGGTGGTAAAACAGTGAGCGTCACGTTGAGGAAATATTCGCGCGTCGCCCTCGCCGCCGGTTCGCTGTGTTTCTTGTTCAGCTTCGGAGCCTTGGCCGTTGAGTTCAAACCCTACGGGCGCGGCACCTTTGTCGAGCTGCTGAAACAGCACGCGGGGCGTCCGCTGGTGGTGCATTTCTGGTCGGTTGGCTGTCCGCCTTGTCTGGCGGAACTGTCAGAGTGGGCAAAGATTGCAAATGAAAAGCAGGCGCCCAACATCGTCCTGGTGAACACTGACTCGCAAAGCGATAGGCCTCGCGCGCAAGTACGGCTCGATAAAGCGGGACTGACAGGCCTTCAGAATTATGGCTTTGCCGATGATTTCGTCGAGAGGCTGTATTTTGAAGCCGATAGCACGTGGCGTGGGGAACTGCCTTTCACCGCGCTTGTCGGCGCAGACGCCACTCGCGTCACCGTCACTGGGGCGATAGACGATCCGCTGATCGCAAAATGGCTGGCAAAATTAAAAAACTGACGCCCGCGACCGACCCTGCCGCCGCGTTCTACCGACGCTCGATTTATCAAGCGCCGGAGACAGATTTAAGCGTTTGCAAAAGCCGTGATCGCCAGCGTGACTGCGGCTGCGGCGGCTAATATCGACAGAATTGCTGGAAGAGCGTTCATGTTCATTTCCTCTCTTCGCCAAAGGGCTCGCGTTCTTCTTAAAAGTCGCGAAGTGGTTGCTGTTCATCTTTTTCCAGGCGTGCAAGCAAAACACTTGCGCCGCCTTTCGTCGGGAGAGCTTTTGTGTCCCCTGCGACAAATTAACGCATAAGTAAGCGGGACAGCGCAAGGCGGAAAGATATTGCGTCGCACGCGGGCGCGCTCCCACGCTTCAGGCGCCCCCAGTCCAATTGAACGACACGTGCTGAATTCATTGCATATAGAAACTGTGTGGCGTTGCGGCGATGAATTTCCATCTGGGGCGGCTACGTTCTAGCTGAATGCGAAGTTTGCAGCCGCAGAGCGGCCTAAGAATCATCCCCAGCAAGCGCCGTCAACTTCGCTTTGAGCTCGCTGATTTCAGCCTCCGCTTGCGTCTGCGATGTCACGTCGTATTGAACGCCGAGCATATAAAGCAGCCGCCCATGCGTATCGTAGAGTGGCGTAATGTTCAGCTTGTTATAGAAAAGCGAGCCGTCCTTGCGATAGTTGCGCAGCGTGACCTCGACGTGCTCGGGCCGGTTGATCGCTTCGCGCACGCGGGTTCTACCCTCCTGATCCCGATCGTCGCCTTGAAGGAATCGGCAGTTATGACCGATGATGTCTTCCCGGCTATATCCGGTGATGCGCTCGAATTCCCTGTTAGCGTAAATGATCGGAGCGTCCTCCTGATCGGGGTCGGCGAGCGTGACGCCATTGACGCATGAATCGAGAATTTTCGTCAAAATTTCTGGAATCAGTTCAGAACTTTTTTGTATCGCGAAGGCGTGCGCCTTTGGATGGCTTCTCGCGCGCGCCAGCGCGCGATATGCGCCCGGCGCCATGCCCGCGTAGCGGCGGAACGTGCGCCGAAAGCTGGCTTCGTCGAAGAAACCCGCGCTGCCCGCAAGTTCCTTGACCGTTTTGTCGCTGGTTTCCAGCAGCGTTCTCGCTGTGTCTACGCGGACCCGATCAATGAAGCTCTTTGGCGATTTTCCAGACGCCTGTTTCAGACGCCGGTGCAGCGTTCGCTCGGAGGTGGAAAGCGCATGCGCAAGATCCTGTGCCGAGAGGGAGCGATCGCCAGCCTGACGCACGATGCGTTCCGCTTCGACCAGAAATGGATTGCATCCTGTAAGGTAGCCATTGGGCACGTAGCCCCCTTCTTGCCCGGAACCGCCGTCAATCGCAGTGACATCAGCCGCGATGCGCCCGGCCGTCTCGCCACATAAAGTGCGTATCGAGTGCAAAGCGAGATCGATCCAGCCGAGCGGAGCGCCTGTAGTGACGACCCGCCGATCTTCAATAAGCGCGGCGCCTCGGGCCGCATCGGCGCGCGGATAGCGAAGTTTCAGCTCTTCCACGCTGCGCCAGCTGGTTGTGCATCGGCGTCCATCCAAAAGCCCGGCTTCGCCTAGCAGAAATGCGCCGGTTCCTGCCCCGCCAATCAGGGCGCCGCGGGAATGTTGGCGTCGAACCCAGGAGGCGAGAGCGGAAAGATGCGTCAGTTGCGGCGGGCGCCCCGTTTCATCCACCTGAAACCCGGGAGTCAAAATGGCGTCGCAGTTTGCGACTTCCTCGATCGACGCGTCGACGACGAGGCTGCGCCCGAATCCATCGATAACGGCCGCGCCATCAGCGCTTACCGTCACCATATAAAAAGGAGGCTCTTCGCCGGTCGCGCGCGAGATTGCCTGCCGGGCCAGCGCCAGCGTGTCGGAGAGTCCGACGAAAGCCGAGCCAAGACAACCGGTTATTCCCGCAACGACGATTTTTATCATTTTTACTCAGCGGTTTGGCGAATTATGCGCTTAATTTGGCGACTATGTCACGCTGCCTTATTCTTCGGCGCAGGCATAATTGATTAGTTGCGAAAAGAAGTCCCGTACCCAAATAGTGAAGTCATGGCGCGCCGCTTGCAGGGATACCCTGCGGCGGAGCCCTCTAGGAGAGGCAGCATGAACGCGAACTGGAAAAAATACGCGCCATGGATTGTGATTGGCGCGCTGGCGGTGACGGCCTTCGTCATGTTTCAACAGCACAGTCCTCGCACTCCAATCCGGGATATCTCCTTTAGTGAATTGCTCGTCCAGATTGACGAGGGCCGCGTGCATGACGTGACCATCGCGGGCAATGAGGTCACCGGCCATTTCAACGATAACCGCAGCTTCTCCACCTTTATACCAAACGACGCCGACATCGTGTCCAGGCTGGAATCGAAAAAGGTGCAGATCAGCGCCAAGCCAACGAATGACCAGAACAGCTTCTGGATGTCGCTGGTGCTGAATGCGCTGCCTTTAGTGCTTTTTATCGGCGTCTGGATTTATATGTCCCGCCAGATGCAGGGCGGCGCCGGTGGCCGTGCGATGGGCTTCGGCAAGTCGAAGGCCAAGCTGCTGACGGAAACGCAGGGCCGCGTGACCTTCGAGGACGTCGCCGGCGTCGACGAGGCCAAGGAAGACCTCGAAGAGATCGTCGAGTTCCTGCGCGATGCGCAGAAATTCCAGCGCCTTGGCGGACGCATCCCGCGCGGCGTGCTGCTCGTCGGCCCTCCCGGCACCGGCAAGACCTTGCTGGCGCGGGCCATCGCAGGCGAGGCCAATGTGCCCTTCTTCACCATCTCGGGCTCCGACTTCGTCGAAATGTTCGTCGGCGTCGGCGCCTCGCGCGTGCGCGACATGTTCGAGCAGGCCAAGAAGAATGCGCCCTGCATCATCTTCGTCGACGAAATCGACGCGGTGGGGCGTCATCGCGGCGCCGGACTTGGCGGCGGCAACGACGAGCGCGAGCAGACGCTCAACCAGTTGCTGGTCGAAATGGACGGGTTCGAGGCCAATGAGGGCATCATCCTGATCGCCGCGACCAACCGTCCCGACGTGCTCGATCCGGCCCTGATGCGGCCGGGCCGCTTCGACCGGCAGATCCAGGTGCCAAACCCCGATTTCATCGGCCGCGAGAAGATCCTGAAGGTTCACGCTCGCAAGGTGCCTTTGGCGCCGGACGTCGATCTGAAGGTTGTGGCGCGCGGCACGCCGGGCTTTTCGGGCGCGGATCTGATGAATCTGGTCAATGAGGCGGCTTTGCTTGCGGCGCGTCGCAGCAAGCGGATCGTCACCCGGGCCGAATTCGAGGACGCGCGCGACAAGATTATGATGGGCGCGGAGCGCCGCACCCTGATGATGACCGACGAAGAGAAACGCCTCACGGCCTATCACGAAGGCGGCCATGCGCTTGTGCAACTGACGATGCCCGGGTCAATCCCGATCCACAAGGCGACGATCATCCCGCGCGGCCGTGCGCTGGGCATGGTGCAGGGCCTGCCGGACCGGGACCAGATCTCTCAGACCTACGAACAACTGGTCGCGATGCTGGCGCTGGGCATGGGCGGACGCGTGGCGGAAGAGCTCGTGTTTGGACATGACAAGGTCACCTCCGGCGCGGCGAGCGACATCCAGCAGTGCACGCGGGTCGCCAAGGCGATGGTCACGCAGCTCGGCTTCTCCGACAAGCTTGGCACCGTGGCCTACGCCGAGCCTCAGCAGGAGCAGTTCCTCGGCTATTCGCTGGGCCGGCAGCAGACCATCTCGGAAGCCACGCAACAGACGATCGACGCCGAAGTGCGCCGGCTGGTGCAGGAAGGCTACGACAACGCCAGGCGTATCCTCACCGAAAAGCGTCATCAGCTCGATATTCTCGCCAACGGCCTGCTTGAATTCGAAACTCTGACCGGCGAGGAGTTGCAAGGCCTGCTTGAAGGGAAGGTTCCTGTGCGTGAGGATCAGCCGCCAGCTTCGCCTCCCGCGCGCGGCTCAACGGTTCCTTCGAGCGGCCAAAGCGAGCCAGGCATCGACGGAGCCGCCCCGCAGCCCGCATGACAGATCAACTCCTCTCCCGGTGACCTATAGCCCGGCGCAAGCCGGGCTCTTTTTTTGTGCGTCGCACAAGAGCAAGGCGCCTAATTTTTTTTGGCGGAAACTGCGCCTAATTTGGCGACTTAGTCACGTGTGTTGATGCGCATGAATGGGCATCATGGCGCAGCCTCGAGGACTATCGCCTCGGGTTATTTACTGGAGGATAAAGCATGAGTTCGACAACTGACACAGCTGCGGGCGCAGCTGCTGGCACAGATACCGTCGTTGATCTGAGGGGCATGTGGATCGGCTTGGCCGTTCTGAACGTGTTCTATCTGATCGTTCGCATTTACGAGCAGATCTTTGGCTGGCGGGCGGGTCTCAACTCCTTCGCCCCGGAGTTCCAGACCTACTGGCTGTCGATCCTGTGGACGGAAATTCCGCTTGAGCTGGTTTCGGGCCTTGGCCTTGCCGGCTATCTGTGGAAGACCCGGGACCGCAACGTCGACGCGGTGACGCCGCGCGAGGAAATGCGCCGCCTTGTTGTTCTGGTTCAGTGGCTGACGGTTTATGGCATCGCCATTTACTGGGGCGCTTCGTTCTTCACGGAGCAGGACGGCACCTGGCACATGACGGTGATTCGCGACACGGACTTTACGCCGTCGCACATCATCGAGTTCTACATGAGCTACCCGATCTACTCGATCATCGCGGTTGGCGCGTTCTTCTATGCGAAGACCCGCATTCCGTATTTTGCTCATGGCTACTCTCTGGCGTTCCTGATCGTGGCGATTGGCCCGTTCATGATCATCCCGAACGTCGGCCTGAATGAATGGGGCCACACCTTCTGGTTCATGGAAGAACTGTTCGTTGCTCCGCTGCACTGGGGCTTCGTGTTCTTCGGCTGGATGGCTCTCGGCGTGTTCGGCGTGGTTCTCCAGATCCTCGCCCGCATCCATGCCCTGGTCGGCAAGGAAGGCGTCGCGCTCCTGGCGTGATGGTTTGACGGTCGCTCGCGCCCAATCGGCGCGAGCGATTGCACACACTCAAGACGGTCAGAAGGAGCGCAATTCCATGATTACGGCGACAACAGTGATCCTCGTCGGCGCCTTGGCAATCCTTGGCAAACTGGCGGAATTGAAAATCTCTCGGGCCCCCGCCCATAAGCCGGCAAAAGTGCGCGAGAACCGGCGCCCCCACAACTGAGATTCCTGAAAGTCGCATCCTGCAGTTCGGGACGACAATGAGCAAGAAGACCCTTCTGATGGTTCTTTGCCTGTTGATGGCAGGTTACGGCCTCTGGTCGGCGCTCGTCGCAAGCCGATACCAGGCCTTGTGCGAATTATCCTATTGGTCCGCCAGCAAGGCTGAACTCAGATTATGTGACGAGCGTCGAGCCGAACTCGGCTCCTAGAGTGCTTCGCGCAGAGTGACTGGCGCCTAAAGTTAAAGCAGTTTGCCTGGATTGAGTATGCCCTTGGGATCAAGGCAAAGTTTAATCGCGCGCATCATCTCAAGCGCGACCGGATCCTTGACCCGCTGCAAAAGGTCTCGCTTCAGCCGCCCAATGCCATGCTCGGCGGAGATAGAGCCGCCAAACTTCGCAACCACCCCGTGGACGACATCATTCACCTCGCTCCAGCGCGCGAGGAAAGCTGCTTTGTCCATGCCGACCGGCTGCGAAACATTATAATGAATGTTGCCGTCTCCCATATGACCAAAGGGCACAGGTCTCGCGCCGGGGACTTTCGCTGTCACGAGGCGGTTAGCTTCTTCTAAGAATGCAGGAACGTCCTTTATCGGCACCGACACATCGTGTTTGATAGAGCCGCCCTCATGTCTTTGCGCTTCGGACATCAGTTCGCGCAGCCGCCAGAAATCCGCGCTCTGCGCCATAGAAGCCGCGACCAAGGCAGCGCTTAAAAGATGCGCGCCCTCCGCCCTCTCCATCATGTCGACGACCAGATCATGAAGGCCATCTTCCTGGGCGGCGGCGAACTCGACAAGTGCGTACCAGGGGTAAGAATGGGAAAAGGGATGACGCGCCGAATTCCCGTGTCGCAGGACAAAATCGACGCCGATGCGTGGCAGCAACTCGAAGGCGTGCAGGGCATAGCCCGCCTGTGACTTGATAAAGTTCAGCAGCGCCAACGCCTGAACGGTGTCGGTCAGACCAACGAAGACCGTAATGCGGACGCGCGGGCGCGGGAAGAGCTTGACCGTCGCGGCTGTGATGATCCCCAGCGTTCCCTCCGAGCCAACCATCAGCCCCGTGAGATCGTAGCCCGTGTTGTCCTTGCGCAGTTTGGTCAGGTTGGACAGAATACGACCATCAGCGAGCACGGCCTCGACGCCAAGCGTGAGGTTTCGGGCTGAACCATAGGCGACCACATGTACGCCACCCGCATTGGTCGCGAGGTTTCCGCCGATCGTGCACGCGCTTTCCGAGGCCAGAGAAAGTGGAAAATAGCGATCGACGGTCTCCGCCGCTTGCTGCGCGCGAGACAGGGTGACGCCGGCCTCAAGCGTCATTGCGTCCGATGCAGGATCGACCTCGCGGACATGATCGAATTTCTGAAGCGAAAGAATAATCTCGCTTCCCGAGCCGTCTGGCGTCTGGCCCCCGACGAGGCCGGTATTGCCGCCCTGCGGAACAACGCCGGTTCCGCTCTCATTGCAAAGAGCGAGAACCTTGGAGACTTCTCTGGCGTTCGCAGGTTTGACGACCGCAAGAGGCACTCCGCGAAAAAGACCACGCGGCTCCTGCGTGTAAGCAAATATCTCATCCGGATCGGCGAGGACGCTTTTTCCGCCTACGACCGCCGCGAGGCGTGCAAGCAAATCCATTGCGCCTTTCCGACTAAACACAAGTTCCGGTGAAACCGCTCTTGTCTTGACCTTTGGTTTGGCTCAGGACCGCGCTTAGCGGTGACGACGGCGGGAGCCTCTGTGATCGCGTCGGGCGTAGACATAAGCTGCCTTTGCGACCGGCGCGCAGGTTAGGACGACACTGCATAATGCCGCGGCGAGAAGCGCATTCATCATGACCATCTCCTTCCAGTTTACGGGGGATCAACAAATCTCCCGCTCCATCCTGGACACTGACGCAAATGCTATGCCGGTTTCTTCAAGCCGGCAAGAAAAATTGCGTAGGCCCCGGTGGCGATGGATTTGGAACCTCCATCACCTGCATATAGTCGTCACAGCAAACTTACCCAGTCATTAACTGCAATCTACATCCCCGCCGACGGTGTTCACCCTGATGCGCGATGGCCGCGTCGCGGGCGCTGCGCGAGCTACCGTGACAGTAGAGAGCGTTTGCGCGCGGTGCGGGCCGCACGCGAAAACGTCGCGACAAGCTCCACATGCGGAGAAAAGCGAAATTGATCGATGGGGATAACTTCACCTAAAGCATAACCGCCGGCGAGAAGTATTTTTGCATCGCGGGCGAAACTTTGCGCATTGCATGAGACGGCGATGATTCGTTTTACGTCGGACTTGGCCAATTGCTCCGACTGCGCTTCGGCGCCGGCTCGTGGCGGGTCGAATACGACCGCGTCGAACGTCGCCAGCTCTCCGGACGACAGCGGCCTTTTGAACAAATCCCGCGGCTCAGCGCCGGCAAGCTTCAGTCCTGCTTTGGTTCGCGCCGCCTCCAGCAACGCCGCAACCGCGTTTTCGTCATTGTCGCATGCAAAAACGCGGCATCGCGCTGCGAGACGCAGCGCAAAAGCCCCGAGACCGCAAAAGAGATCGGCAGTTCGTTTCGCCTCAGTGGTTGCGTTCAGGACGAGCTGCGCGAGTTCCGCCTCGCCCGAGGCGGTGGCTTGCAAAAAGCTGCCGGGCGGCAGCGAAACGAGCGTATCGCCAATCGCGATTTGCGGCTTGCGACGCAGCGCGACGACGCGGCCGTGATTGGCGAGCCTGGCGAGGTCGTGTCTTTCGGCAATGTTGATTAACGCCCTGCTTTCGGCCTCTGAAAGCGCGCCATGACCGCGAAGGTCGATGTCGAGGCCTTCCAGCGTCAGCGTTGCGGCTATATCAAGGGGCTTGCCTGCGTTGGCGAGCACTCTCGCGAGCGATCGCGCGGCCGGCAAGGCGAGCTGAAGTTCTGTTTCCAGCAGCGGACAAGCGTCAATTTCGACGATCTCATGCGAGCGCGCCTGCATGAAACCGACACGCCCGCCGCGCGCGTGAAAGGTCACCCGGCGACGGCCAGCGCCGTGTGCGTGAACCAGCGGCGCAACCGTGGCGTCTACGCCCGCGTTGCGCAAGGCAGACACCACAAGGCCACGCTTCCACTGCGCATAGGGCGCGTCCGCGAGCGTCTGCACGGCGCAGCCGCCACAAACGCCATAATGTGGACAGATCGGCGCGATTCGGTCCGGCGCGGGCTTTAGAATCTCGATCAATTGTGCGTGATCGCCCTGCGTTTCCGCGCGTACGCTTTCCCCAGCCAGAGCGTAGGGAATGAAGACGAGTCGCTCGCCGGAATGCGCGACGCCTTCGCCGCGATGGCCGAGACGTTCGATGACGTATGTTTCTTCGTGTTGTTCTTTTTTCATGTCCGCCTTGCGCAAAGGAGAAATTCGCGATTGCCGTCTCCACCTTCAATCGGCGAAGGCGCGACGCCGATGACGCGCCAGCCCAGGCGCTTCACTTCTTTCGCAATCCGTTCGCAAACTTCGTCGTGAATCTTTGCGTCGCGCACCACGCCCTTTTTGACCGCCGCGCGTCCCGCTTCGAATTGGGGCTTTATCAGCGTGATCACCGTCGCCTCTTTTGCGGCGAGCGCAAGCATATTCGGCAAGATCAAGGTCAATGAAATGAAACTGGCGTCGCAGACTGTAAGGCCTGGCGGCTCAGCCAGATGAGCGGGCTTCAGCGCACGCGCGTCGAGCCGTTCCAGCGCGGTCATGCGAGCATCGCTCGCGATGCGCGGATGCAGCTGTCCGTGGCCGACGTCGACAGCAACGACATGACGGGCGCCGCGTGACAAGAGCACATCCGTAAAGCCGCCGGTAGAGGCGCCGACATCGAGGCAATAGCGCCCCGCAGGATCCTCTCCGAACAACTCGAGTGCATGCGCAAGCTTGACGCCGCCGCGAGAGACCCAAGGATAGGGCGCTCGCGCCGTAATCTCTGCGCTTTCCGCAATCTGTTCGGAAGGCTTGGCGACAATGCGTCCATCGGCGCTCACAAGCCCAGACTCTATGGCTTCGCGCGCCTTGGCGCGGCTCTCGAACAGCCCGCGCCCGGCGAGCAACTGATCGGCGCGCGCCACGACCTTATTCGCCTGTCTGCAAGAGACTGCCGGCCCTGCGCGCGCCAGCAAGTAAACGCGCGAACGCCAGGGCGGCGGCGGCGAACAAGGCCGCGTCGATGGCGAGGCCTGTCGCCAGAAGATCGGTGCGAAAGACATGGTCGATCAGCATGGCGCGCAACCCCTCGAATACATAAGTCGGCGGCAAGGACCAGGCGACGGGCTGCAACCAGACGGGAAGCGCGGCGACCGGATAGTAAACGCAGCCCAGAGGCTGCACGGCGAACATCAGCGACCATGCAAGGCTTTCGGCGCCAAGCCCGTAGCGCAGCAACATGCCGCAGACGACAAGGCCGAGGCTCCAGGCGAAAAGCGAAAGCACGAGAAAGAATCCCGCGAGAGCCAAACCGAGCGACCACAGGTTAAAGCCAAAGAACCAAATCGCCAGAATCGTCACGGGCACGACGCCGACGAAAAGGCGCACAAGACTCATCGCCATCAGCGAGAGGAGAAACTCGCTTGTCCTAAGAGGACTCATCAGCAGATTGGCGAGATTGCGGGACCACATTTCCTCAAGGAAGGAAAAGGCGAAGCCCTGTTGTGCGCGAAGCAGTATATCCCATAGCAATACGGCGCCGATGAGTGTGCCGGCCAGTCTGCCCGCCGTGCCCTGCCCCGCCCCTCCGCTCGCGAAATAGCTCTGGAGAAATCCCCAGGTGAGCATCTGCACGGTTGGCCAATAGGTCATCTCGAGCACGCGCGGCCAGGAGGAGCGCAACAGATAAGTGTAGCGCAGCATCATCGCGCCCACGCGATGAAAGGAAAGTCCGCTCATATGCGCGCACCATTCATCCGCCCGCGCGCGACATCGAGAAATACCTCTTCAAGCGTCGTGCGGCCATAGCGCTCCAGCAGCGCCGCGGGCGCATCGTCGTCGACCAACGCTCCCTCGCGCAGCATCAAAACACGGTCGCACAACCGTTCGACCTCGCTCATATTGTGCGAAGCGAGCAGGATCGTGCAGTTATGCGCCTCGCGATGGTCTTCGATGCGCGCGCGCACCCAATCTGCGGTGTCGGGATCGAGCGATGCGGTAGGCTCGTCGAGCAAAAGCAGAGCGGGATCATTGAGCAACGCCTTGGCCAAAGCGACCCGTGTCTTTTGCCCTGCCGACAATCGGCCAGCGGGCCGGTCGAGAAAGTCCTTCAGCGCAAAATCCTCCGCCAGCCGGGCGATCTTCTCCGCGCGCGCGGGGACGCCGTAGAGCATCGCGAAGACGTTCAGATTTTGCCGCACCGTAAGCCGATGCGGCATGTCGACATAGGGGCTTTCGAAATTCATGCGGCCAAGCACCTTGGCGCGCTCGCGGGCCATGTCGCAGCCAAGCGCATGGATGGCGCCGGCGGTCGGCTCGATCAGCCCCATGATCATGCCGATAGTCGTGGTCTTGCCGGCGCCATTGCCGCCGAGCAGGCCGGTGACGGAGCCCGGCGCCAGAGCAAAGTCCAGCGGTCCGACGACGCTTTTTCCGTCGTAGGATTTGGAAAGGCCCTGGACCGTTAGGGCGGCGGGCGCTGGTGCGGACATGGAGGTGGTTTTAGCCTTGGGGGGAGCGTCGGCGCAAGAGTTGAGGGGTGCGAGCGTGGACCCTTGTCGAATCGGCGATGCGCGGGCAGTTTCGCTGTATTTCGGCGACAATGCGCGGGAAGCAAGGGCAGCTCAGTTGAAGACTTGTCTCATATTCGCGCTGTCGCTGGCGACGCTTTCCAGCGCGGCGGCGGCGCCGGCGGCGGCCGAATGCACGCTGGACCGCGCCACGGGCACGACCATCGACCCGCGGCCCTTCCTCGAAAACGCCTATAATACGCGCTGGAACGCCGTCGCCAACCGCATCGCCTTCATGGCGCCGGGCGCCAACGGCTATTACCGCGTCTACACGATGCGGCCGGATGGAAGCGACCGCCAGCCGCTGACGGAAGGACGCCCCGGCCTGCCGCAGAAACATCAGGGCGCGGTCTACTGGCGCCCTGACGGCAAGTATCTGCTGTTCATCGCGCAAAAGGAGGAGTGGAGCAGCCGCAAGCTGTTTGGAATTCCCGATTACGGGGCTTTGCCGGGCTTCGGCCGCCACGACGATCTTTGGCTGATCGCCGCCGACGGGTCGCGCAGCTGGCGCTTGACCAACGAAGGCAATACCGACGATGAAGGCGAGCTTATTCCGGTCTTCTCTCCCGATGGCGAAAAGATCGCATGGGCCTCGCGCCAGCCGGGCGGCAAATATCTGCTGAAAATTGCGGACTTTGCGCTCACGCCCGAGCCGCATCTGAAAAACATCCGATCCTATCAACCGGGCGGCGGACGTTATTTCGAGCCCGGCGCCTTCAGCAGCGACGGCAAGAGCCTGACTTATTCCAGCGATCAGGACACGCATAGTTTCTGGCGCAGCCAGATTTACCGCCTCGATCTTGCGAGCGGCGAGAGCCAGCGCCTCACGATCGGCACTGACTACAATGAACATCCGACGGTGGTGAAGACGCCAAGCGGAGACTGGATCGTCTATATGAGCACGCGCGGCGTCGAGCGGCGCTCGCTGCATCTCTTGCTGGGGACGGACTGGTATGCGATGCGACTCGACGGCGGCGGCGCGAAGCGCCTGACGACGATGAACGTAAACGACAAGAACAACCCACAAAACACCGGCGTCTCGCTGGTCGCGGGCACGGTTTCGGTCAGCCCCGCCGGCGACTATATGCTTGGCGACGTGCAGGACAGTCTGGTGAAACAGACGGGACTGGTGAAGGTGGTGCGATTTGTGTGCGAGCGATAGCAGGCTTTTATCTCAAACCCACTATTTCAGATCGACAGTGACGCTGTTGATCTTTCCGTTGAAGGCGAAAGGCCGGCGATCGAAGTAATCAAGCGACACAGGCGAGCCGAGATCAATCCCGACGTCCAATGTCTCGCTGGCGGTGAACGCTCCCGCCACTGTGCGCTTGACGTCCACTTGGCCGACCTCGGCGCCGTCGACCTTCAGGACGACAGCGGCCGGACCGCCGGGTCTTGCGATGACCGTGTCGACCTCGATCTTATGCTTTCCGGGCGACAGCGCGTCCGTCGATTGGCCGATATAGCGCTCGATGATCATCATGTTGTATTCATAGAAGAGACGCCCATGATCGAGATAGAGCGTCAGGCCGCCGCTCGCGCCGCCGAGCGCATAGAGAACGCCGGAAGCATTGGCGCCGAGCTCCGCGTCGATGACAACATGGTTGCTTTCGCGGCCCAATCCCGGCGCGGCGAATTCCGCCATGCGCGTCGTGGTCTGGTCGAAGCGCCAGCTTCTATAGGGCGTCGCGATGCGATCCTCCGGGTGGATGCGCAGCCAGATGCCGGCGCCGATGGGAAAAACCTTGTTCTTTTCGGCTTCGGTCAGAAACAGTCGCTTCAACTCTTCAAGGCGTCGGGGCTCCTTACCAGCGAGATTATCCGACTGCGAGAAATCCTTCGCGATGTCATAGAGCTCCCAGACATCCTTGCTGGAATCCCAGGTCTTCAGGCCCGCGGCTGACCCGGCGGTGTCCCAAGGCACCAGCGGCCCAAAGGTGCAGGCGTACCAGCCGTCATGATAGATGCCGCGACTGCCGTTGTTGTCGAAATATTGCGTATGCTTGTGCGAGGCCGCATGAGCGTCGGCGAATGTGTAGACCATGCTGACGCCGTCGATGGGGTCCTGCGCGAAGCCGTCGACCACTTTCGGGGGCTTGATGTTCAGAATCTCATAGATCGTCGGCGCGATGTCATTGACGTGATGGAACTGCGAACGTGGAGTGTTGTCCGGCTTGATGCGCGCGGGCCATGAGATCGCCATCGGATTGCGCGTGCCGCCAAAATGCGAGGCGATCAGCTTCGTGTACTGGAACGGCGTGTCGCCCGCCCAGGCCCAGCCCGCGTGATACATATTGTCCACTTTCGGGCCGCCCAGTGCGTCGAGCCCGCCGAGGCGGTTAAGCGCTTCAATATGCTGTTCGACCTTGCTCGGGATGCCGTTTTGCGCAAGGAGTTCGCTGATCGTGCCTTGCTGGCCTTCGGCGCTGGAGCCGTTGTCGCCCCATATGTAAAACACGATGGTGTTGTCCTTGACGCCAAGCTCGTCGAGACCGCCCAGCAGCTTTCCGACCTGCGCGTCCACGTGCTCGGCAAAACCGGCGAACACTTCCATCAGCCGCCGCTGGAACGGGCGCTGCGCTTCCGGGATGCTGTCCCACGCGGCCATGCTTTCCGCGCGGGGCGTGAGTTTGGCGTCCGCCGGAATCCAGCCCAGTTCCTTCTGGCGCTTGAACACGCGCCCGCGCAGCTCATCCCAGCCGTCGTCGAAGCGCCCTTTGTATTTGTCCGCCCATTCCTTGAAAATGTGATGCGGTCCATGCGCGGCGCCCGGCGCCCAATACATGAAGAAGGGCTTGTCGGGAGCAAAGGCGCGATGGCGCTTCATCCAGGAGATCGCCTTGTCGGCGATATCCTCGCTCAGATGATATTTGGGATCGTTCGGCGGCTCGACGAAGTTGAAATTCTCGACGAGGCGCGGCTCCCATTGCGACGTCTCGCCCGCGAGAAAGCCGTAGAAATAATCGAACCCCACCCCCTCGCCGGTCGGCCAGCGCGTGAACGGCCCCATGGCCGTCGTCTCCGTCGCCGGCGTGTTGTGCCATTTGCCGAAAGCTGCGGTCTTGTAGCCATATTCGCCGAGCACCTTGGGCAGCGTGGCGGATGTTCTCGGTATCACGCCGGTATAGCCGTCCCAGTCCACGGCGCGTTCGGCGATGGTGCCGGAGCCCACGCGCTGGTGATTGCGTCCCGTGAGGAGCGAGGCGCGCGTCGGCGAGCAGATCGAGGTGGTGTGGAAGGTGTTGTAGCTGATCCCTTCATTGGCGATGCGCGAGAGGTTCGGCGTATGGATGGGGCCGCCATAGGTATCGGGGAGGCCAAAGCCGACATCGTCCAGCAGGATGATGAGAATGTTCGGCGCGTCCTTGGGCAGATGGTCCTTCTCCACGCGCCGATGCATGGTCGAGTCCTGCAGTCGCGGCTTGGCGACGCTGGCGGAAGGCGCTGGCTGGAAGGGGAGAACGGAACCGTCGTCCGGACCCGCCGTCGCCGCGCTCTGAGAAACGACCAGCGCGAGGGCTGATGCGAGAATGGTCCTGGCGAAGCCCCGAACAATGACCGAAACACCCATGCACCGCTTCCCTGAACTCCGGCGATAGGCCCGGCTTTTCATGAAGATTTCTTTTGTTGATCGGAGTGTGACAGGATCGGGGAAATGGTCAACTGCAGCGAGAAGGCGGCGCGGGGCTACTTCTGACACTTCGGACAATAAAACGTCGACCGCCCGCTTTGCACAATTCGCGCGATAACTCCCTTGCAGCCTTTCGTCGGACAAGGCTCGTCCTCGCGGTCATAGACGCGAAAATTATGCTGAAAATATCCGAGCGAACCGTCGGTCTGGCGATGATCGCGCAGCGACGAGCCGCCCGCTTCTATTGCTTCAAGCAGCACTTCCCTGATCGCCCTTGCGAGCCGCTCCAGCGCCTGCGAGGCTTTGCCGTTTGCGTTCACCAGGCTTCCCGCCGCGCGCAGCGGCGACAGCCCCGCGCGGTGCAGCGCCTCGCAGACATAGATATTGCCCAGCCCGGCAATGTTTTTTTGATCGAGCAGCGCGGCTTTCAGCGGCGTCTTGCGTCCGGCAAGTTCGTTCGCGAGCGTCGTTGCGTTCATCTCGTTGCCGAGCGGCTCGACGCCGAGCCCCGCGAACAGCGGATGCTGTTCCAGTTCGCTTGACGGGATCAGCAGCATGTAGCCGAAGCGGCGTGGATCATTGTAGGTGACGCTGGCGCCATTATCGAAATGAAACACGACATGATCATGCGTCGTATTTTGTCCACGCGGAATATGAAATTCGCCTTCGGGCGCGTGTTTGTCGATGCGAAACGATCCGCTCATGCCCAGATGCATGACCAGCGCTTCGCCCTTGTCGAGTTCGGCGATGAGATATTTTGCTCGGCGGCGTAATGCGATCACGCGACGCCCGGTCAGGCGCTTTACGAAGTCCTGCGGAAAAGGAAAACGCAAATCCTCTCGGCGCCGCTCGACGCGCGTGATTTTCGCGCCTTCGAACACTGGCGCAAGCCCGCGCCGCACGGTTTCGACTTCGGGCAATTCAGGCATCAAGGCCGTCCTGTCGCGGTATGTTCCTAGTGTGGGAAAACGCCGCCCCTGCGCAGCAGGGGTCGGCGAGGGCGTTCGCGATCGCCCCATCCTCGCCTCTTAGCCCTCGATTTCCTCGCGCCGGATTTCCAGCTCCAACCATTCTTCCTCGGCCCGCGCAAGCTGCGCCTCTGTTTCGGCCAGCACGACGCTGGCGCGCGAGAATTTCGCCGGATCGCGCGCGTAAAGCTCGGGGTCTTCCAGCAATTGCTTCAGCTTTTCGATCTTGCCGCGCAACTCGTCCATCTTGGCGGGAAGCGTCGTCAGCGCATGCTGTTCCTTGAAGGAAAGGCGCGGCTTGCCCACAGGCTTTTCGCGCGGCGCCTGCTTCTCTCTGGGGTCCGCCCGAGCGGCTTGCACGCCGCCGCGCGCTTCAACGCCAACGCCACGCTGTGCGACCATGTCGGAATAGCCGCCGGCATATTCGAGCCAGCGGCCGTCGCCTTCGCTCATCAGCACGGAAGTCGCGACGCGGTCGAGAAAGTCGCGGTCGTGGCTCACCACGATCAGCGTGCCGGGATAGTCAGCGAGCATTTCCTCCAACAGGTCCAGCGTTTCGAGATCGAGGTCGTTGGTCGGCTCGTCCAGCACCAGCACATTGGACGGCTGCGCCAGCGCGCGCGCGAGCATCAGCCGCCCGCGCTCGCCGCCTGACAATTTGGCGACCGGCGTGCGCGCCTGCTCCGGCTTGAACAGGAAATCCCGCATATAGCCGACGATGTGACGCCGCTCGCCGTTGATCTCAACAAAGTCCGACCCGCCGCCGGTGAGCGCGTCCTGCAAGGTGCTCGCGGAATCGAGACTGGCGCGACTCTGCTCCAGCGTCGCCATGGCGAGGCCCGCGCCGAGTTTGATCTTGCCGCTGTCGGGAGGAAGCTGACCAGTCAAAAGATTGACCAGAGTTGTCTTGCCGGAGCCATTGGCGCCAACCACGCCGAGCCGGTCGCCGCGCAGCACGCGGGTCGAGAAATTATCGATGATGGTTCGTTCGCCGTAGGACTTGCTGATCTTGACCGCTTCTATGACCAGCTTGCCGGAGAGCTGCGCCTCGCTGGCTTCGAGTTTGACTTCGGCTGTCGGCATGACGCGCTGACGCCGGTCGGCGCGCATCTGATGCAGACTGGCGAGGCGTTTGACGTTGCGCTTGCGCCGACCGGAGACGCCGTGGCGCAGCCAATGCTCCTCGGCGACAATCTTGCGGTCGGCCTTGTGCTGCTGACGGTCTTCCTCCTCCAGCTCGCGGTCGCGCCAGGCCTCGAAATCCTTAAATCCGCTGTCGAGATGGCGCGTGCGGCCCCTGTCGAGCCAGACCGTCTCGCGCGTCAGGTCCTGCAGGAAGCGGCGGTCATGGCTGATGAGCACCAGAGCGGAGCGCAGCCCCGCGAGCTTTTCCTCCAGCCAGATGATCGTGGGCAGGTCAAGGTGATTGGTCGGTTCGTCGAGCAGAAGGATATCGGGCTGCGGCGCGAGCGAGCGCAACAGGGCCGCGCGGCGACCTTCGCCGCCCGAAAGCCGCGCGGGATGCTCCTCGCCCGTAAGCCCCAGTCCTTCCAGCAGCGTGCGTGCGAAATGCGGATCGTCGAGCGGTCCAAGACCCGCTTCGACATAGGCCATGACGCTGTCGAAGCCAGAAAAGTCAGGTTCCTGCGGCAGGTAGCGCAGGGATGCGCCGGGTTGCAAAAAACGTTCGCCGCGGTCGGCCTCTATCTCTCCAGCGGCGATTTTGAGCAGCGTCGACTTGCCGGAGCCGTTGCGTCCAACAAGGCAAAGGCGCGCGCCGGGATCAACCGAAAGATCGGCGCCGTCGAGCAAGGGTTTGCCGCCGAGCGTGAGCGTGACGCCGGTGAGCGCAAGAAGCGGAGGAAGGGCCATTGGTTTTTTCTTGGGCGCCGGAATTGGGCCGCGCCAGCTTTTCCATGGATTGGCGTCGCTTGTCGACCCGTTACAAGGGCGCGGCTGTTTAGTATGAGGAAAGCTCTAACGTAAACGGCTGAGCGGCGGAGAGAAAGTTTTGTTGCGGGTAAGACTAGTTTCATTTCTCCTTTTTGGGGTCGCGAGCGTTCCGGTCAGCGCAGGACCCGATCCCAAGGTGCTCGAAGCCAATCCGGCCTATCGCCGCAATGCGAATTGCGCAACAATTCCGGCGCCGGAGTTCAAGCAGATGCCCATTTCGCATGGCAACTCCGCCATTTGCTTCGCCTACGCCACCGCCGATATGATCTCGAAGCGGATCGGCCGAACGGTTTCAGCACTTGACGTCGCGACCACCTTTTATTTCGCCAATCCCGCCAATCTCCGCAAGTCTACTGACCGACGCTTGCTGGACTACCTCGCGACCCGACCCGGACTTTCCAAGGAAATTGTCGCACAGCGCAATCGCGTCGACGTGGCCAAAGAGGAAAATCCGGCCAAAAAGCCGTTTTTCGACAAGCTTGAAGGCGGCGAAGAAGACACGGCATCGCTGCTGCTGAACATTAAAGGCGCCTGCCTAGACCGGGATTTGCCTGCGGATGACGGTTACTATGGCTACGCCTCGCAGATCGCGATCATGCGCCGGGCGGCGATTGTAGCGCCGGACCGCGAAATTTGCCTGCGCTCCGTCGGAGCCACCGTACCGAAACTGCTCGATCCGGTGGCCGATAATTTCAACGACGCCTGGCTGCGTTTCGTCGACGAGCGCTGTCGCCACAGGGTGAGGGGACCAGCGCCGCTGCTGCCGGTATCCTTTCGCGCGGCGGTAGATCAGCGCGAGGTCGTTGAACGCAAGCACGAGGGGCAGGAGATCACAGCCGAGGAAAAGGCGCATATGTTCGCGATGGCGCAATCCGACCATTGGTTATTCCTTCTATCTCCTTGAGGCGCGGGCGCCGGACGACCCTGACGAATTTGCGGATCATTCGAGCATGGTGCTGGCGCGCCAGAAAATGAACGGAGTTTGCCATTACCTCGTGCAGGACAATACGGGCGGATGGTGCTCGAGGCTACGCCCGGCGATCGCCGAGCGCTGCTCGGCGGGCCGCATCTGGCTCGATGAGCAGGAACTGGACGAGACGATTTACAGCGTGACTTATCTAAGGTGAGCGCTGCCTCGTCTCAGGTCCCGAGTTCCAGTTCCCGCCGCACGCGCGCCGAATATCCATAGAGATCGTCACGCATTTGCAGACGGCCATATTCATCGACGAAAGCGGTGAAATATTCGATGTGGATCGGCAGCGGAGTTTTGAGATTGATGTAGCGCTCCGAACCGCCGATCAATTTCTTCACGCGTTCTTCCGACCAGCCGCTGCCCGGACCAAGCACCGCCTCAGCAAGGGAGAAAGGGTCTTCGACCCGCATGCAGCCATGGCTGAAAGCACGACGGTCCGCCGAGAACAGGCCGCGCGATGGCGTGTCGTGCAAATAGACCGCAAAGTCGTTGGGGAACATGAATTTGATGCGTCCCAGCGCATTGCCCTCGCCCGGCGGCTGGCGGACGGTGAGCTTGCCGTGGCTCCAGCCGACCTTCCAGCCGCGCGCCGACAGGGAGGACAGGTCGCCGCCGTGTTTGGGCAGCAATTCCTTATTGATGATCGACTGCGGCACATTCCAGGACGGGTTGACGATGATGAACTGCAGCGCGTTGGAGAAGATCGGCGTCGGGGTTCCTTCCTTGCCGACGATCACGCGCGCGCGGTGCGCGACCGAGCCGTCCCGCACCACCGCCAGCTCGAATTCGGGGATATTCACCTCGACATGGCTGTCGCCAAGGTTGCGCGGCAGCCAGCGCCAACGCTCCATATTGGCGATGATTTCGCCCTCCATGTGCGACGACCCGCCCTTCCCGATCGCCGTCTTTCGCCTCGCGGCCTTGCGCGTCGCGGTATTGGAGTCATCCAGAGGATCATCAGCAATGGCCTCGGCGATCTGATCGACATCATTCAACGCGTGGCCGGCGCGCAATTCGGTCAGTTTTTCGCGCAACTGCTGATAGCCGTAATGCGGCGGATTGAACCCTTGCAATTTTTCACCGGCTGAATCGCCCGCGAAGGCCACGCGGGACAGCGCTTCCTTCGCGTCGGGCAATGGCGGGCGTTCGCCGATCAGGCGCGAAATGCGCTGCGGATCGACCCTCGAGCCCGACGCTTGCGCGACATAGGCGGCGACCGCCTCGGAGAGAGAGAACTCGTCTTGCAACGCAGTTCTGCCTGTTTCCAAGCTCGGGATCTTGTAGGCGCGCAGATCCAGGCCGTCGTCGCCCGCCTGACGCAGTCGCTTGACGGCTGCGCGCGCCGCAGGGCTCCAGTCGTCGCCGACGCGCCAGAGCGGCGCGAAATCGCGAGCCGCGTAAAACGCGGCGAGCATGGCGCGCAGGCGTCGGCGTTCACCGCGCGGCGCGCCGCGGCTCCAGTCGTCCAGCGCCAGAGCCAGAGCGCGTTGATTCTCGTTCAGAAGGTCAAAGGCGAAGTCGCGGTCGTCGGCGGCGACCGCCACGACCGTCGCGCGCGTCACGAGAGGAGAGGCGTCAAGCGGTTCGAAAAGCGCGGGTTCCGGCTCGGGCGCGGATGTGGCGACGGGATTGGCGTTGGCCATTTGCACCAGCGCAGGCGGCGGCGCCAGCAGGCTGGTTCGGTACGCCAGATTATCCCCCGCTGCCGCCCGGGAGGTCGAAAAAACGCAAAAGATCGCCAGCGCGGCGGAAACAAGCGAGGCGATCCGCAAAGGAGGTGCCATGTTTTTCCCTGTGGCGCGCAATCGACGAACGCGGTGGCCCGGCCGCAAACTGGATAAGATTTGATTACCCCTGTGTCTTTAAAATTTAGTCTATAGCCCGCGCCTCTTGAATCAAATGCGCCGCTGCAGATTGCCTACATATAGGGCGCAAATATTGTCGATTGTTGCGCCTTGGCCACAGGAGCCCGGCCGGAAGCCGCTAATCTCAAGTGTTGAAGCGGAAATGCAGCACATCGCCGTCCGCGACGATGTATTCCTTGCCTTCCAGCCGCAATTTGCCGTTTTCGCGCGCTCCAGCCTCGCCCTTCAGCGTGACATAATCTGTGTAGGCGATGGTTTCCGCGCGAATGAACCCCTTTTCGAAATCCGTGTGGATGACGGCGGCGGCCTGCGGAGCGCGCGTGCCTTTTTCGATGGTCCAGGCTCGCGCCTCCTTGGGGCCAACCGTGAAATAAGTGATGAGATGCAGAAGGTTATAACCAGCGCGGATCACCCGGTTCAGTCCCGGCTCGTCCAACCCCACGGCTTCGAGATAGTCCTTCTGCTCCTCGGCGGGCAGAACGGCGATTTCGCTTTCGATCTTGGCTGAAACCACGACGCAGGCGGCTTCTTCCTCCGCCGCGCGTCCGGCGACCTGCTGCGACTGCGCGTTGCCCTCCGCGGCGGCGCTTTCCTCCACATTGCAGACATAAAGCACCGGCTTGGACGAGAGCAGGCCAAGGCCGGCAAGCGCGGCGCGCTCTTCCGGCTTGATCTCCACGAGACGGGCTGGCTTGCCTTCGCGCAGCAGCACCAGGCAGCGCTGCATCAGATCCGCCAGCTCCTTGGCGTCCTTGTCGCCGCCTTTGGCTTTCTTTTCCGCGGCGACAACTCGCTTTTCGAGGCTGTCGAGATCGGACAGCATCAGTTCCGTTTCGATCGTCTCTATGTCTCGCAGAGGGTCGACGCCGCCTTCGACATGGGTCACGTCACCGTCTACAAAACAGCGCACGACATGAGCAATGGCGTCGCATTCGCGGATATTGGCCAGAAATTGATTGCCAAGGCCCTCGCCCTTTGACGCGCCGCGCACCAGGCCGGCGATGTCCACGAAAGTCAGGCGCGTCGGGATGATCTGCTTGGAGCCGGCGATTTTGCAAAGTTCGTCGAGACGCGGGTCGGGCACGGCGACTTCCCCGACATTGGGCTCGATGGTGCAGAACGGATAATTGGCCGCCTGCGCCGCCGCCGTCTGCGTCAGCGCGTTAAAAAGGGTCGATTTGCCGACATTGGGCAAACCGACGATGCCACATTTGAAGCCCATGTCGGTCCCGCTTGCGAAAAGAACTGGTTGCGGCGCGGTATGGGCGGGCTGGACCGAAAAGGCAAGGGCGGCGGAGTGCGCCTCTATGTCCGCGCGGAGCGCTTCTGGTGACGCTTTTTGATTTTTTCGACGTTCTGGAGCAACTCCTTCAATGCATCAATGGCGGCGGCCTCGTCTTTTGAAAGCTGAACGCTTTTGGGCAGATGGTCGACCAGCACCAAAAGGGCGTCGCCGATGCGCCCGAGCTGCTTCCCATAGCCTGCGACGTCGGTAAGCACATCTGCTTCCACCTCGGGCGCGCTCGACTGACCGAGCGTGATGTTGATGAGTCCATATTGTCCGCCAGTGGGATTGAAGACAGAGGTCCATGGATTGATTGACTGGGTGACGTCCCCCGAAAGCGGGAGCTTGAACATCGGCATGGGAAACTCCTGAGCATAGAAGCATATGTTACCCAGCTTCGCGCCCGGAAGCTGCAAGGACGATCAAACGCCTGACATTTTGCCTCGAGCCGCCCGGTGGATAAGAGGTTGACCTGAAGCTCGGCCCGGCCGAAAAGATGGTTAAGAGCGAACAGTCGCTTTTGGCTTTACCGGCTGAAAACGCCTGCTTTTGGGCCTTGAGACAACGTTACGGATACACCCATGAGGAAGAATCGCGCGACCCAAGCGCTCCGGACCGGCGCCGCGCCGCCCGCCAGATCCTTTGTTGTCCCCGGCCTTCTTGTCGGCGCCTTGGCGCTCGGTCTCTCTGCGCGCCCGCTTTGGGCTCAAGACACATCGCCTGCCGCTCCCCCTGCCTCGCCGCCGGTCGGCGCGGCGCCTCCTGCGCCGACGCCCGCGCCCGCGGCGCCGTTGGCTCCAATGTTCCCCGTGACGCCGGCGCCGTCCGCCCCGGGCGCCGCGCAGGCGCCCGCTGGCGAAGCTGCTCCAGCGGTCGAACCGGTCAAGCGCAAACCGAAACCCAAACCCAAGCCTGCGCCGCCGCGCGAGACCGCCCTCTCCGACGATCCAACGCCGGTTCTGCAGCCGGAAACCTTCTTCACGACCTCAAAGGCCTCGGAGCGCTATGCGGCGATCGCCGATCAGGGCGGCTGGCCAAAGGTCGGGGTTGCGCTTCACCCTGGCGCCAAAGGTCCGGCCGTGGCGGCGCTCCGCCGTCGCCTCGCGGCCGAAGACGACAATTTCCCCGCGACAGGCGGCGCCTGGGACGGCGGCCTTACCGAAGCGGTGAAGCATTTCCAGTTTCGCATGGGTCTGCGCCAGACGGGCGTCGTCGCCGGCGCCACGCTGCGCGCGCTCGACGTTCCCGCCGCCACCCGTTTCCGCCAGCTCGCCTCCAGCGCACAGCGTCTGGCGGGCGTCGATTTCCCTTTCGGGCAGCGTTATGTCGTCGTCAATATCCCGTCGACGGCGGTGGACGCCGTGGATAATAATCGCGTCGTCCATCGCTACACGGCGATCGTCGGCGACGTTGAGCACCACTCGCCCGAAGTTGCGGCCAAGATCGTAGCCGTGAACATCAATCCGACCTGGACCGTGCCAAGTTCGATCATCAAGAACGAGATCGCGCCGAAGATGCTGCGCGATCCGGGCTATCTGTCGCGCGCGAAAATCCGCGTGCTGGACGGTCACGGCGACCAGATCGATCCGCGCAGCGTCAACTGGTCGAGCGAGCGGGCGTTGAACTACACGTTGCGTCAGGACAGCGGCGCACATAATTCGCTGGGCTCGATCCGTATCTCCATGCCCAATCCCTATTCGGTCTATATGCATGACACGCCGTCGAAAAATCTTTTCGCCAGCGATTATCGCTTTCTGTCGCACGGCTGCGTGCGCGTGCAGGGCGTTTACGATCTCGCCGCATGGCTGCTGGAGGACGCGCCCGGCCATCTGGACAAGAGCGCGATCATGAGCAAGATCGCCTCGGGCGAGCGCGAGGAGGTGAAGCTCTCCCACGCAGTCCCGGTGGTCTGGGTCTATATGACCGGCTGGGCGTCCGCCGACGGGGCGGTGCATTTCCGCGACGACGTTTACGGGATCGACGAGGTTGGAGGCGAAGTGTCGCGGTGAGGACCGCTTCTACCGCCTTCGCCGCTTATAGCCACGGGCGCTTCCAGCGGGTATACCCACTTCGCTTTTTCTCGAACGCGAGCCTGCGATGACAAATCCCCGTTCCGACCAAGACTCCTCGACGCACTTCGGCTTCTCCGAAGTGCCGCTTGCGGAAA
Organism: uncultured Alphaproteobacteria bacterium; assembly: GCA_963697595.1. Lineage (GTDB taxonomy): Bacteria > Pseudomonadota > Alphaproteobacteria > Rhizobiales > Beijerinckiaceae > Methylocystis. The sequence continues at coordinate 399,740 of CAVOON010000001.1, forward strand.
AACAGGGGCTGGTCGACGACGTTTTCCACAAGGTCGCTCGCCGCTACGACATCATGAACGATCTGATGTCCGGCGGGCTGCACCGCCTCTGGAAGGACACGTTCGCCGGCAAGGTCAACACCAGAAATCACGTCAATTTCCGCCATCTGGATGTGGCCGGAGGCACCGGCGACATCGCCTTTCGCGTCGCCAAAAAGGCCGCGAGCGACGCCAGGATCGTCGTCCTCGACATCAACGGCGACATGCTGGAGGTTGGCCGCGACCGCGCGAGGGAGCGTGGGCTGGACGAACAGCTCGAATTTGTGCAGGCCAATGCGGAGGCGCTGCCGTTCCCCGACGCCCATTTCGACGCCTACACAATCGCGTTCGGCATCCGCAACGTCCCGCGGATTCAGGTGGCGCTGGAGGAAGCGTTCCGGGTGCTCAAGCCCGGCGGTCGTTTCCTTTGTCTTGAATTTTCGCAAGTTGCGGTTCCAGGGCTCGACAAGATCTACGAGGCTTACTCCTTCAACGTCATTCCTGCGGTCGGCAAGCTCGTCGCCGGCGACGGCGAGCCCTACCGTTATCTCGTCGAATCCATCCAGAAATTCCCCCGCGCCGACGATTTCGAAGGCATGATTCGCAAGGCGGGCTTCCGCCGCACCGGCTTCGAGCGTCTGACGGGCGGCGTAGTGGCGATCCACTCGGGCTGGAAGCCCTAAAGCGCCTTCCGACCTTGCGGCGGCTGCTATCAGCGAGAAGCTTTTAGATCAAAGTGTTGGAACAGGCTCCCATCGCAGGCGTCCATGAGCTTCCGTAAAGTCCGCTTCTGGTTGCGCCTATTGGCGGCAGCGCACCGGGCGAGATATTCATTGGCGTGAAACTTCGGCGCTGCGATCGAACGAACGACAGAAACGGCGGTTCTTCGTGTTCTTTGGACTAGGGCATCTCCTGCGACTGGCGCGCGCCGGTTATATTTTTGCGCGCGAGGGCGTCTTCACCGGGCTTGATCCCGCCTTGTTGCCGCCCGCAGCAGGGTTGCCGGTGCGTCTGGCGAATCTCATCGCGCGCAAGGACGTCAGCGGCGGCCCGAACGCCCTTGTGCGCGCCTTCGCGCAGATCGGACCATCCTATGTGAAGCTCGGCCAGTTTCTGGCGACTCGACCCGATGTCGTGGGCGGCGAAATCGCCAATGCGCTGACCGCGCTGCAAGATCGCATGGAGCCATTCGGGCGCGAGGCGGCGGTCGCTATCGTCGAAAACGCCCTTGGCAGACCGATTGACGTGCTTTTCACCTCATTCGGCGAGCCGGTCGCCGCGGCTTCGGTGGCGCAGGTGCATATCGCCCACGCCCGCTATCCTGAGGGCGAGCGCAAGGTTGCTGTAAAAGTGCTGCGCCCCGGCGTCGAAAGACAGTTCGCCCGCGATCTTGCAGACATGTATGTGATCGCGCGGCTCGCGGAGCGCTTTTCTTCGGAAGGCCGGCGGCTGCGCGCCATCGAAGTGGTCGACACATTGGCCCGCACGGTGAAGCTGGAGACGGATTTTCGTCTGGAGGCGGCTGCCGCCTCGGAATTTCGCGATAACGTCGCCAACGACCCCGACTTTCACGCCCCCAATGTGGACTGGGACCGCACCGCCAAGGACGTGCTCACGCTCGAATGGATCGAGGGTGCGCCCTTGTCCGACCTCGCGCGCGTGACGGCGGAAGGGCACGATCTCAAGGATCTCGGCCGCAATGTATTGCAATCCTTCCTGCGCCACGCCATGCGCGACGGCTTTTTCCACGCCGACATGCATCAGGGAAATCTTTTCGTCGACAAGCAGGGCCGCATCGTCGCTATCGATTTCGGCATCATGGGGCGTCTGGGTCTTAAAGAGCGCCGCTTCCTCGCCGAGATCCTCTATGGCTTCATAACCCGCGACTACCGGCGCGTCGCGGAGGTGCATTTCGAGGCGGGCTATGTGCCTCCCATTCACTCGGTCGAAGAATTTTCGCAGGCGCTGCGGGCCATCGGCGAGCCGCTGCACACTGTGAACGCCTCAGACATTTCGATGGCGCGGGTGCTGACTCTGCTGTTCGAAGTTACGGCGCTGTTCGACATGCGCACCCGCACGGAGCTGGTGCTCTTGCAAAAGACCATGGTTGTGGCGGAGGGCGTCGCGCGCGCGCTAGACCCCAAGCTCAATATCTGGAAGACCTCCGACCCAGTGGTGCGGGACTGGATCGAAAGCAACCTTGGGCCGAAGGCGAAGATTGAAGACGCCGGTCGCAGCATGGCGGAAGTCGCCAAATTGGCGACGCATTTGCCCAAGGTCATGGCGGATGCGGAAAGCGCGTTGGCGCATCTATCGAATCAGGCGTCGCAGGGCGTCGATCTGTCGGCGCGATCGCTTGAGGCGCTGGCTGAGGCGCGGCGCAGTTCCGACAGAAATCTGCTCTTGGGGATCGCCGCGATCCTGTTCGCGGCGATCTGGTTTTTAAAGCGCTGAGGCTGGGGATCGACGTTTTATTTCACGTCGAGCAATTCGACGTCGAATATCAACGTCGCATTTGGCGGAATGACGCCGCCGGCGCCGCGCGCGCCATAGCCCAGCTCGGGCGGAATGATCAGCGTGCGCTTGCCGCCGACTTTCATCGACTCGACGCCCTCATCCCAGCCGGCGATCACCTGACCCCTGCCGATCGTGAAAGTGAAGGGCTGGCCGCGATCGACCGAGCTGTCGAATTTCTTGCCTTTGGCGCCATTCACATAAAGCCAGCCGGTGTAATGCATTTTGCAGAGCTGGCCGGGCTTCGGCGAGTCGCCCGTTCCAACCTTCGTGTCGATGATCTTCAATCCTGTCGCCGTGGTCATGGCTTTGCTTCCGTCCTGTGCCGAAGCCGGCTGGGATCCAACTGGGGCGCCGCCGGCTAAGGCGGCGAATGTGGCCGCCGCGAAAAGGCAGGCGCGCGATATAGCTCTCATTTGTTTCTCCTTGAGCGTGGGCGAGTTTTCCTGTGGCTCAGGCCATCAGTCCGTTGTCGCGAGCGAGTTGCGCCAGATCTTTTTGCGGCCGCGCGCCGAAATGCGAAATCACCTCGGCGGCGGCGAGCGCGCCGAGCGATGCGCTTCTGGCGTGAGACATGTTCTGGGTATAACCGGCGAGAAAGCCCGCCGCGAAAAGATCGCCGGCGCCAGTGGTGTCCACGACCTCCTCGACCGGAAAAGCCGGAGCCGCGACAACGCTGGCGCCTTGCGCGACGACAACGCCTTGCGCCGAACGCGTCACCACACCCAGCAGGTTTTTCTCGCTCTGCAGCGCCTTCAGAGCCGTTTCGAAATCGGCGGTCTGATAGAGCGAATGCAGTTCGCTTTCATTGGCAAAAAGGATGTCGATCACCCCGTCGCGAATCAGTCCAAGAAACTCATCCCGGTAGCGATCCACGCAAAAGGCGTCGGAAAGACTGAGCGCAACCTTGCGGTCATGAGCGCGGCTGATTTTGGCGGCCTTCAGAAAGGCGGCCTTCGCGCGAGGGGGATCCCAAAGGTAGCCCTCCATGTAAAGCACCTTGGCGCTCGCCGTGACCGCCTCGTCGATGTCCTCCGGTCCAAGCGCCTGGCAAGCGCCCAGAAAGGTATTCATTGTGCGCTGCCCGTCCGGCGTCACGAAAATCAGGCAACGCGCTGTCGCCGCGCCATCAGCTGCGAACGGGGTATCGAAACCCACTCCCGCCCTGCGGATGTCATGGGCGAATTCGCGGCCAGCTTCGTCATCCTTGACCTTGCCGAAGAACGCCGCGCGGCTGCCGAGACTGGCGAGGCCAGCCATAGTGTTGGCGGCCGAGCCGCCCGAAACGACTGTCGTCGGCCCCATGCCCGCGTAAAGTTCGCTGGCGCGTGTCTCGTCGACAAGCTGCATCGCGCCCTTGTGTAATCCGGCCTTCATCAAAGCGTCGTCTTGCGCGGGCGCGAGAACGTCGACAATGGCGTTGCCGATGCCGAGCACGTCAATTGTTGTGGGCATAAGGGAATTTCCGCGATTGTGGGCCGAAGCCTCAAGAAAGCGAAAGAGTTTTCGCTCCCGGAAAGCGCAGCGCCGAGCGTTGGAACAAATCGGCACGGTTCCTAACATCGCAGAGCGCAAATAAATAGAGGCGCCCGGGTCGCGGGCGCCTCTTGAACCGAGTTTCCGGTGCGTGGGCTCAATCCGCCAGGAGGCGGAAACCCAGGCGCACTTCCTGCGATATCAGATCCTTGGTCACTGGTCCCGCGCCCGTCAGCGTGCTTGAGAAACCGGTGAAACTGCCTGCGTCAAGGAGACGGTAATGTAGATCTATCTTCAAATTCTGCGAGATGTCGTAGCTTACGCCGGCCATCACGTTCCAGGCGAACTTCCAGGACGACTTCTGAGCAGCCTGATTGGGAAGTATCTGGGCCCAGGGTAGTGGGGGGAAGATGATTGGCCCTATGTAGCCCGGCGCCCGGACCCAGGTGATGGGCACGCCGCCCTGTCCGAGATTCGGAGCCCAGAGCTGGCCATCGTTGTTTTGATAATAGGCGACGCTGTCGTTCGATCTCAAGTAAGAGAAGCCGACGCCGGCGCCGACATAGGGAGTGAGACCCCACCAATTGCCCAGATCGACATAGGCGTTCGCAAGCAGCGACGTGCGGTTCAGTTCGGCTTTGACTATTGGCGTGCAGGTTTCATTTGGATCGTAAAGATAACCGATCGGTTTTCCCGCGCTAGCGCTTCCGGCTCCGCCATCTATGACAGTGCCGTACGGACACCACTGGGACGGCATCGCGTTGGTGGGCTGAAAAACGGATCGATCGAGCGTCAGATCGGTGCGCAGCCAGTTGTTATATTGGTAGCCCATGCCGATGCCGCCCGAGACCGCGCCCGTGCGGCCGAGATTATTGGCGAAATCCGCGACCACGACCGGCACGGCCATGTTCGAATAGCCGACATCGCCGCGCAGATACCAGCCCGAGCCAAATTCGAAAGGCTGTTGATTGACCGGCGTCGGGGCCGGCGCCGAGAGGAAGGGCATGTCCGCGGCCATCGCGGCCGGAGCGAAAAAGGCGCCGAGCAGCGCCGTCAGAGCGGTCGCGCGGGCGCTGAAAAACTTTGAAGCCATTTGCTCTCGTCCTTGCTTCGCGCCAGCCGGTCGCAGTCGGTCTTGGCGCGGTAATGAAGCAAGGATGAGGGATTATGCTTAATAGGCGCTTAATTTGCCCCAATGGTTTCCAAAAGCTTTTCAATAAAAGTCCGGAAACGACCCCCACGGAGCAAAAAAAACGGCGTCCACCTTAAGGGGACGGCGTCATCTGAAGCTTTATTGCCGCGGCGCCGGCCGTCGACGCCGCGAGTTTGGGGCGAATCGGACCGCCTTAGTGAATGAGCGTGGCCATTATGAAATAGTCCACGATGACAAAGGTCGCCGCCAGGGAGAAAGCGGGAATCGTTCTGATCGCCGCATGACGATAGATCCAGGCGAAGCTGAACACGTTCCAGATGGCGATCGGAAACAGCAGGAAGCCCACCAGCCGCTGGGTCGGCAGCGGCGGCGGGAGAGCCACCGCGAAGATGAAGTGCAGCGCGATTGAGGTGAACGCGATCACGGCTCCGGACGCAGCGAGCGCCGTGATGGCCTGGACAGTCTTGTCGCGGCGCTTGTAGAGTTCGAGCACGCCGGCCGTCAGGCCGCCGAGCAATGCGGCGCTGGCGGCGCCGAAAGCCAGGGCCGAGCCAACCTCGTGATCGAGCAGATGCAGCGCCGTCTGCGCCACAAAATAGGCCGCGATGCAGACGCCCATGAGGGGGATGCTGACCGGCAGCCTGCCCTGCCCGCCTTCAAGAGCGATAATGTCGTAGAACGCCTTGGGCGTGGAAGACGCCCAGCCGGCCGGTAAATTGATCGCCATGCTGACAACCTTGATTGGTGAGGCGCAATTGTCCCCGTCGACGCTGAAAGCGCCGGCAGGCAAAAGCGCAGATTAACGAAAGGCCATTTCCTCGAAAGCGTGAGGAACCCGCCGCGACATGGCCGATTGACGCCTCCTTACCATGCTTTGTCGCCCGGCGGGAAGCGCCGCGCTTCAAAGTCCTTTGTGGCGCCGCCGCATAAAAATCGGCCTGAAGGTCGCCCGAGGAAATTCAGGAGAGGCGCGCGCTCCAGTCGTCTCGCGCAATCACCTGCGTGATGCGCCGAGCCGCATCGGCCCAGCTTGCGCGAAGCACTTTTGCCGGATCGGGGGCGATTTCGCCGGCCAGAAACTCCTTCACGCGATCCGCCAGCGCTTGCGCGTCATTGACACGAAAATAAATCGCGCCGACTCCGCCCACTTCCCGGAAAACGGGGATGTCGCTACACAGCACCGGTCGGCCGCGCCAGGCCGCCTCGACGATGGGAAGGCCGAACCCCTCCGCGAAAGATGGAAGCACCAGAGCGCGCGCCCGGTCATAAAGAAAAGCGAGTTCGCCATCGCCGACATCGTTGAACCAGAACAGGCGCCGCCCATTTTCGGGATGATTTTCGATTTCCGCGGCTATGGCCTCTTCCAGCCAGCCGCGCCGACCGACAAACAGCAATTTCGCGTCAATGCCCTCGCGCCAAAGACTCTCGAACGCCCGTAGGGCGACGCGCTGTCCCTTGCGCGGTTCGATGGTCGAGACGCACAAAAATACCGGCGCCGAGCCGGCCGTCGCATCCTGGAGTTTTGCGCGCGGCTGTTTCTCGCCGCCTTCTGGGATATCGCATCCGCAGTGGAACCAGCCTATCCTGAGTCCCGGCTTGTGCGGCAGCTGGCGTGTCTCGATGAAACTCGTCAGTTCCTCCGCGACCGTGCGCGATATGGCGAGAAAGCTATCGCTTTCCATTAAGGCTTTGCGCAGCCATGCGTCGTAGAGCGGCACGGTGACCTCATGGCATGCGTGCGGATAAAGCTCCGGTATGAGGTCGAAAATGCAGGAGATAATTTCGCCGCCCGCCGCCCGGATGCGTGCGAACAGCGGCGCCAATTCGTCAAAGGCGTTCCAGCTGTCGGACAGCATAAAAAAACGATCTCCCGGCTTTATTTCGATTTCGGCGTCGGACGCGCGCGGCGCCGAACCTGTGAGGGAAGCCGCGTAAGCGTGCGCCGTGAATAACCGCCCGCCCACGCTGCGCACGGCGATAGCGGGAATCTCATAGCTTTCCCCGCCGTAAAGCGCTTCGACAACTTTCTTGACGACGCGTTGAATGCCGGTGCCGGCGTCGCGCTTGATGACGCCGGTGACGTCGACCAGAAGACGCGTGGGAGCGATTGTCCGCGAAGATGCGGCTTCGGTTGGCGTTGGCGGCGCGTGAACCGCAGGAGCCTGCCGCGCTCTGCGAGGCCGCCACAATGCGGTTGCAGCCTCCACAAGCCGCGCTTCAATCTGGCGCAAAGGCCTGAAAATATGCCAGGAGGCCGAATAGACGATCTTGTCGCGCTCATGCACGAGATGCAACAATTCTGCGCGCAAATAGTCGAGCTGATAGTCGAGCAGTCTGATCTGCTCGTCCTTTGCGTCGCCAGGCTTTGATGGCGGTAGCGTCATTTACGCGCGCTTTCGATCCCGCGCCAATAGTCGAGCAGGGACTGCAGCATGTCTTCGATCGTGAAGGTCCGACGCCAGCCGGTGAGAGCGCGCAGTTTCGCGGCGTCGCAGGCGATAATTGGAATATCGATGGTCGAGGGACGCAACAGAAACGTCTCAACCCGCGTCTCGAAGGCTGTCGTCGTTCGCTGGCGCAGGCTTTCGAGAAGGAAGCTGATCGCATGCGGCTCGCCGGAGGCGATGTTGAAGCAGTTCACGCGCTCGGGAAGATCTACAGACTTGGCGATCATCGCCATGTATGCCGAAACGACATCGCGCACATCCAGGAAATCCCGGGTTTTCGTCAGATCGCCGACATGCAGCAGGGGCTCTACGCGGCGCGCTTCAATCGCGGCGATTTGCGCGGCGAAGGATGACAACACGAAATATCTCTCGCTCTGGCGCGGCCCCGTATGATTGACCGGCCTTGCGATCAACAGACGCGCATCCGGCCCCAGCACATCGGCGAGAGCGCCTTCCGCGGCCACCTTCGAACGCCCATAGGCGTCGAGCGGCCGCAAAGGAGTGTGCTCTGTCGCCATGCCGTCATTCAGGCTGGCGCCATAAACCGAAGCGCTGGAGGTGAACAGCACGGTGGCGCCGGGCGCGCGCCGCGCCAGCGCGCTGGCGAGATTGAAAGTGCCGTGCAGATTTGCCCGCCAGGTCTGTTCCGCGGCGCCGAGGGCCGTCCCGATTGAAGCCTGTCCGGCAAGATGGACGACGAGATCCGGGCGCAACGCCGCCACGACCTCCTCCGTCGCCGACGCATCCAGCAGATTGCCGCGGACTTGCGTCCATGGCTCGCTGAGGCGGACCGGGTCGTCTCCAAGCGTAAGCAGCGCGAGGCGCGCCTGCGGGTAAGCCTGCGCCAGCAAAGGCGCCAGATAAGAACCCACGAAGCCCGTGCCGCCTGTCAGTAAAATCCGCTCGAAAACCGCCATTCGGACTCCCGTGGCGAGTTCTCGCCATATGCCCTTTTCACACGCGCGCCGCTTCGGCGGTCAGATCGCGATTTCGCGCCCCACGCGCTCCAGATCGGCGTCGACCATTTCCTTGATCAGCGCGTCGAGCGCGATCTTTGGCGCCCAGCCGAGCTTCGCCCGCGCCTTGGCGGCGTCGCCCAGCAGCACATCCACCTCCGCCGGGCGGTAAAAGGCCGGGTCGATCACCACATGCTTGTTCATGTCGAGCCCGACATGGTCAAAAGCGATGCGGCACATGTCCCGCACCGTCGTCGTCACCCCGGTCGCCACCACATAGTCGTCCGGCTTCTCCTGCTGCAGCATCAGCCACATCGCCCGCACATAATCGCGCGCATGGCCCCAGTCGCGCCTGGCGTCGATATTGCCCAGCCGCAACTCCCCGGCGAGGCCCAGCTTGATGCGCGCCACCGTGCTGGTCACCTTGCGCGTCACAAACTCGATCCCGCGCAGCGGACTCTCATGGTTGAACAATATGCCCGACGAGGCGTGCAGCCCAAAGCTCTCGCGATAGTTCACCGTAATCCAGTGCCCATAGAGCTTGGCCACAGCATAGGGCGAGCGTGGATAAAAAGGCGTCGTCTCCCGCTGCATCGGCTCCTGGATCAGCCCATACATTTCCGAGGACGAAGCCTGATAGAACCGCGCCTGAGGCGCCTCGATGCGCATCGCCTCGAGCATATTGGCGACGCCAACAGCCGTGACATTGGCGGTCAGCACCGGCTGGCGCCAGGACGAGGTGACGAAGGACTGCGCCGCCAGATTATAGATCTCGTCCGGACGCGTATCCTGCACGATGCGCAGCAGGCTCGACAGGTCCGACAGATCGCCGTCGTGCAGTTGCACCTTGTCGGCGATCCCCAGCCAGCGCAGGCGATGATCCTCCACCCCCCGGTGCGAGGAACGGCGCATCACCCCATGAACTTCATATCCCTCGCCCAGCAGCAATTGCGACAGGTATGCCCCGTCCTGCCCCGTGATCCCCGTAACCAACGCGCGCTTCGTCATAAATATTCCTCGTCATGCTTGTGGACGCGTCGCTTTGCGCTTTACGCGAACTTGGGCAGGCCCATGGGGCAACGTGCGCGACTGCACCGTCGCACTGCTCACCGCGAGATTTCAACAACTTCGGTTTGGCTGGCAAACGCCGGGCTCCAGCGGGACATACAAAATCGCCCATTCGCTGGCAAGGGAGGCGCGCGAAGCCAAAGGATTTCGCCCACCCTGAAGCCGAGCCTTTGCAGTTATGAAAAAAATGCCGTCGGACGCCACATCTGGCGACCGACGGCCCGGATTAACGAGAATACAGCCGAAGCCTCACTTTGGCGGCAGGACGCCGTCCGGAGTTGACTTGTCGATTGCTGTCGGAAGATGCTGAGCCAGATATTCAGCAGCCTTATCAACCGGGATGCCGGTCGAGGCGGCGAGTTCCTTGATCTTCTCGGAGCCGAGGGCCTTTTTGATATCCTCAGCGCTGATCGGCAAATTGCCGCCGGTTCCGACCCAGGATTTGACCTGCGCGCCGTAGCCGGTCTTCTCAAGCTCGGCGACGACGCCATCGAGGCCCCCGTGTTTATCCACATAACCCTTCACAAGCGACAATGCCTCGGCGCCGATCACGCCGCCAAGAATTCCATCGAGCAAACCCATTTTGTTCTCCTTTAAATTGGCCGCGCGTCGAGGCGCTGCGCCACGCAGTTAAGCAGTTTTGGGTGAAGGTTCAAAGTTGCGGGCCGCAATAAACTGAAACGGAAGACGCGACAGCAGTTAAATCAACGCATCGCCGGAACGCGCACGCCATCGCAAAATATCGTTCCATATTTCCTCGGCGCTTTCGGCATACCAGAAGAGATCCCTATCCTCGGGATCGATGACGCCTTCGGACACGAGGAAATCCACATCGAACACCCGCCGCCAATATGTCTCGCCGACCAGGATGATCGGCAAAGGCTTGATTTTACGGGTTTGCGCCAGCGTCAGCGTTTCGAACAACTCGTCCATCGTGCCGTAACCGCCAGGAAAAGCGACCAGCGCGCGGGCGCGCATGAGGAAATGCATTTTGCGCAGCGCGAAGTAATGGAAGCGCAGGCAAAGCTCCGGCGAAATGTATGGATTAGGGAACTGCTCGTGCGGCAGCGTGATGTTGAGGCCGACGCTCTTGCCGCCGGCCTCAAGGGCTCCGCGGTTGGCGGCTTCCATCACGCCTGGTCCGCCGCCCGTGATGATCGCCAGCCGGCCGCCGCCAGCCAGCGGCGGTGCGGAACCGACGATTGCCCCAAACTCCCGCGCGATCACATAATACTTTGATTTGTCGGCGACTCGTCGCGCGACGCGCGCACACTCAATCAGCGCCGCATCTTGGGGCGAGGCGGACAGAGCGCTTTCGGCGGCGTGCAGACGGGTCGCCGCGGCAGCGGGTTCCACAAGCCGCGTGGAGCCGAACACTACGATCGTGTCTGTTACGCCATGATGCTGAAGTTGCAGTTCGGCCTTGAGATAATCGAGCTCAAGCCTTGCGCCGCGCGTCTCCCATGACGTGAGAAAATCCAGATCGGCCCAGGCTTCGCGATAGGCCGGGCTGGCCAGGATCGCCTGCACGCGGGCGCTGGCCGACGGATCTTCGAAATCCGGCTTGGGACGGCAACCTGGCAAAGGCGCGCGTCGCTCGACGGGATGCGGCGGCGCGGGGATGTTGCGGTCCACGCCGGACGACTCTTTCTCTTTCATTGGCGTCGCCTCTATCTGTCGTCCCTTCCTTTATTTCCATTGCCGCTCGGCGTATATGGGCCGCACAACAACGCTGCGCTTGCGACGGGCGCTTCAGGGGCGCCGCAGGCAGCGACCGGGATGAGTTAAAGGGACAACAGGGCGAATTCGATGGCGGGACATAGTCAGTTCAAGAACATCATGCACAAGAAGGGCAAGCAGGACGCGATCCGCTCCAAGCTCTTCTCCAAGTTCGCCCGCGAAATCACCGTTGCGGCCAAAATGGGCCTCCCCGACCCGAATATGAATGCGCGCCTGCGCGCCGCCGTGCTGGCCGCGCGCGCTGAAAACATGCCCAAGGACAATATCGAGCGCGCGATCAAAAAGGCTTCGGGCGCCGACGCGGAGAATTACGACGAGGTGCGTTACGAGGGCTATGCGCCCGGCGGCGTTGCGGTCATTATCGAGGCGTTGACCGACAATCGCAACCGCACGGCGGGCGAGGTGCGCTCCTACTTCACCAAGGCTGGCGGCGCGCTCGCCGAGACCGGCGCAGTGTCGTTCATGTTCGACCGCGTGGGGCTGGTGGAGTTCGACCGCAAGGTCGCTTCCGAAGACGCGATGATGGAAGCGGCGATCGAAGCCGGCGCCGATGACGTCTCTTCGAGCGAGGAGACGCACGAAGTCGTCACGTCGCTCGAGAGCCTTCGCGATGTGGCGAAGGCCCTTGAAGAAAAATTCGGCGATTCGAAGAAGGCCGCGCTCGTCTGGCGTCCACAAAATACGATCGCTGTCGACGATGAGGCCGGCGAGAAAATCATTAAGCTGATCGGCGCCCTCGAAGACAATGACGACGTCCAGAACGTCTATGCGAATGTCGAGTTTACTGACGCGCTGGTCGCCAAAATGTCAGGCTGACACCCGTCAGCCGTTGTGACGTCATGCCGAAGTAATGCTCACCAGGCGCCTATCACGACAGCGCCGGTGAGCACGAAAGCGGCTAAAGCCGCGCAGAGATCGAGGATTTGGCTGCTGACCATCGTTCTATCCCCCTGGTTTTCAATATTTTTCTGTGCGTCGCGGCTTGCGAGGCAAATGTATTAATGCAGTCTTAATGCCAATACCCTCCGCGCTTGGGATTTTCCGAGGAATTTGCTAGCAGCAGGGCGACGCATTCATCAAAGAGACGGGGCCCGGCATGAACGCTGCAGACAGCGCGGACGACTTTAACCCTCGCATTGAGGCGGCCGCAAAAGCTGTCGAGAAAGCGCTGGATGCGCTGCTGGCTCCGGTTCCTCTCGCGGGCGAAATAGAGCGGCCCGCGCGCCTGCTGGACGCCATGCGCTACTCCACCCTTGGGGGCGGCAAACGGCTTCGGCCGTTTCTGGTGATCGAATCAGCCCGGCTCTTCGGCGTCGCCGGCGAAGGACCCTTGCGCACGGGCTGCGCTTTGGAAATGATCCATTGCTATTCGCTGGCGCATGACGACTTGCCCGCGATGGACGACGATGATCTGCGTCGCGGACGTCCTACTGCTCACAAGGCCTTTGATGAGGCTACGGCCATATTGGCGGGCGATGGGCTGCTTACTTACGCCTTCGACGTGCTCGCCGATCCCGCCACCCATGTCGACGCGTCGATCCGCGCGGCGCTGGTGCTGGCTTTGGCCCGCGCCGCGGGACTTGGCGGCATGGTGGGCGGACAGGCGCTCGACCTTGCCGCCGAAACGGCGGGCCGGCCGCCGGCCCAGGACGAAATTCTGACTCTCCAGGCCATGAAAACCGGGGCCCTTTTGCGATTCGCCGTAGACGCCGGAGCCATTCTCGGGGGCGCGGATGCGGTGCAAAGTCAAGCGCTGTCGCATTACGGCGCGGCCCTTGGCGCGGCTTTTCAGGTGGCCGACGATATTCTGGACGCTGAAGGAGATACGGCCGCGCTTGGAAAGCGCGCCGGCAAGGACGCCGAACGGGGCAAAGCGACGCTGGTCGGACTCCTCGGCCTTGAGGCAGCCCGCGCGCGCCGCGACGCTTTGGTGGAGAAGGCGATCGCCGCGCTTGACGAGACTGGCCTGGGGCCTGCGACCGCGACGCTCAAAGAGGCCGCGCGCTTCGTGGCCTTGCGCAACAACTGATCGGACATCTCATGTCGGAAGCGCATTCTCTCGGCCCTCGCAAATCGAGATCGGCGCTGCTGAAACCCTTTCGCATTTTTCGCTCGCGACCGCGGCTGCTGCTCTGCGTGTTGATTGGCGTCGCCATTGGCTTCGCCCTGCCCCATTCAATGCGCGACGCGACTCGAGCGCTGGTCGCCTGGAACGTCGCGGTGATCTGCTATCTCATATCCGCCGCGTTGATGATCGCCAGAGCGGATCATGTAGCGGTTGGGCGCCGCGCGAGATTTCAGGACGAGGGCCGTCTGCTCATCCTGCTGCTCGCCATCGGCGCGGCCTGCGCCTCCATGGGCGCGATCATATTGGAGCTCGGGCCGGTCAAGAGCATGGAAGGCTGGCCCAAGGCGCTGCATCTCGGCCTGACCATTCTTACAGTCGTCGACAGCTGGATGTTCATGCATCTGACTTTCGCCTTTCATTACGCCCATGCATTTTACGACGAGACCAGGGCGAACCCCGGCAAAAAGGCCGATGAGCGCGGCGGTTTGATCTTCCCGGGCGGCGAGACGCCGGACTATGTTGATTTTCTCTATTACGCCTTTGTCATCGGCCTCGCGTCGCAAACTGCGGATATTTCGACGGCCTCGCGCGGCATGCGCATTCTCACCGCAGTGCACGGGACGCTATCGTTTTTCTACAATCTCGCGATCATGGGCCTCACGGTGAACATAGCCAGCGGTTTTATTTGAGGTGTTCTTCCGGGTGACTGTTCTGGATTGGCGTTCCTGCTTCGACGCATGAATGCAGGAACGCCATGCAGAGCGTCACCCGCCGACGACAGTCGTCAATACCTGTCCCCCGCGGGCGAGCGTGATTTTCCAATAATAGGAACGAGCGCCGACAGTCTGTTCGAGTTCGCGCGTCGTCGCGATCTTCTTGTCGTTGACGCCAAGAATCACGTCGCCCTTTTGCAGATTGAGTTGCTGCGCAAAGGACCCCTCTTCGACGTCAGTGACAACGACGCCGGTCGAGGCGCCCTGCACGGACAGTTCTTCGATCACCGCTGGCGAAATGTTGACGACGGTAGCGCCGGCAAATGGGCTCTGGCCCTTGAGTTTTACTGGATCGCGCGGCGGAACCTCCGGCGCCGCGACCAGCTTCATCGGCGTGACGATCTTCTTTCCGGCGCGCAGCAGGCCAAGGCTCGCCACCCCCCCGAGCGGCTTCGTCGCGAGCCGGTAGCCTACAGCCTCCGGATCGTCCGCGATCTGACCGTCGACCGAAACAATCACGTCGCCGCGCTTGAGCCCGGCTTCAGCCGCCGGACCTTTGGGATCGATATCCGCCACCAATGCGCCGGAGGGGCGCTCCAGACCAAGGCCCTCGGAAATTTCCTTGGACAAGCTTTGCAGAGTCGCGCCCAGCCAAGGTCGACGCACCTGTTTGCCGCCGCCCTTCGCCGCCGCGATTACGATTTTCACCATATTCACGGGAATGGCGAAGCCAATGCCCACGGAGCCGCCGGACTGGGAAAAGATCGCGGAGTTGATGCCGATCACACGCGCATTCATATCAACCAGAGGCCCACCGGAGTTTCCCGGATTAATGGCTGCGTCGGTCTGAATGAAAAAACCGTAATCGGAAATGCCGACCTGCGTGCGCGCCAGCGCAGAAATGATGCCTTGAGTCACGGTCTGTCCGACGCCGAACGGATTGCCAATCGCCAGTGCGAGGTCGCCGACCTCAAGGGCGTCCGAATCGCCAAGCTCCATGACGGGAAAATTGTCGCCCTCGGTCAGCTTCAACACGGCGAGATCGGTGCGCGGGTCCCGCAACAGGATTTTTGCTGGGATTTCACGCTTATCGGCCAGCGAAACTTTCACATCCGTCATGCCTTCGATCACGTGATGATTGGTCACCACAAGGCCGGAGGGATCGACAATCACTCCAGAACCCAAAGACTGCGCGGTGCTGCGGCCGGAGGGACCGCCGCGCTCGCCGAAGAAGCGGCGAAAGATCGGATCATCGAGAAAAGGATTCGCCGGCAGGCGTTCGACGCGCGACGCGAATACATTGACGACTGCGGGCTGTGCTTTCTTGACGACCGGCGCAAAGGAAAGAACGACTTCTGCGCGCGACTGCGGCGCTGCCCGATCCTGTGCAAGCGGAGGCGATTCTGCAACGGCGTGCGAAGGTGCGAAGGGCGCCGGAAAGATTGCCCCTGCGGCGAGGATCAGCGCGACGGTCGAAGCAATACGCAATTTGGATCGCATCTTGGCTCCATAACGAAAGACACGGAAACTGTCGGCGCGCAGAGACTCTGCAAAAAACTCTTCGACGCGACGCAGCAGACCTTTATAGTCTCTAACCGGAACGCGCGTAAGAATTAGAAAGCGCGCTTATCTGGTTTGTTCGCCAGTTTAGCGAGGCCGCCGCGACGCTCAAACACGGTTTTTTTGCGAACATGTGGGTAAGTAAAATTAGATAATAACGCTATCTCCCGTCGTTTTCCTGACTCCTCGGCCGTAGTTTTCCCGGAGCCCGAACTGCAGACAAGTGTTGCGACCGACAATCTCCGCTTCGCGCCTAACGTTCAGAATTTATACACAGATTTTCCGTTCCATTAGCCTTGAAATAAACCAAACTCAGTAAAACCTTTTATTGCTCACCATTGTTCGTTAAAAGTTCGTTGACATATCAGAGAAACTCATATTATTTCGCAACCTAGACGTGACTTTCGTCACCCTGGCGCCGTGATGAGGCCGTTGAAGCATAGAATATAGTTTTTATGAGTTGCACAGATGCTTGAGTCATCGCTAATAATAGTGGGAGCAAACAAGGGCGGCGTTGGAAAAACGACGGTCACGAGGGCTCTTATCGAATATTTCGAAATCAAAAACTATCCTTTCAAGGTTTACGACACTCAAAGTCCCAGCGGCAATTTACGACGCTATCACCCTGAATTTACGGAAATAATAGATATCGATGATACGCGGGATCAATGCCGCTTGCTGGACGATCTGGATACGCCCGGTCGCGTGACGATCGTAGATTTGCGCGCGGGCGCCCTGTTTTCCACGCTGCGGCTGCTTCGGGAGTGTGGCGTGTTCGAAGCCGCCGCCGAGGGTCGTTTGAATGTGTCGGTGCTGCATCTAATTGGAGCCTCGCACGCGTCGGTCGCCGAGGTCGAAGACGCCGCGCCGCTCCTCGACGGCTGCAATTATCGCATTGTGACAAATTTCGCTGGCGACCGAGGTAGGTTGAGACGCGGTGCGATCACATCGAAGACTAATTCGGAGGGCTCTGCGCGGGAAATCCTCATCCCAAGGCTCGACTCCCTGGCCTTCGAAACCGTCGAGCTGTCGGGCGCGTCATTCACCTCCTTTGTGCTTGACCAGGTTCCTCCTGGCAAACCGCGTGCGAGCTCTTTCGTGTTGCGGGGCTATGTGAAAACATGGCTGGAACGAGTTTGGGACAATTTCGAAGCGGCTGGCGTGGATAACCTCGTCGCGTTCCGCGATCGGGCGAATACAACAACCGCGAAACGGGTTGAGCGTAGCGGCAACAGGCAAAGGAGTGCAGCAAGATGAGCGATTTCAGGCCGGACGAAAAGAATGTCGTTTACATCGGTGAAGGCGTTTCCATGACCGGATCCGTCCAGGCTCAGGACACCGTCGTCGTCGATGGCAATGTCGATGGCGAGATCACCTGCAGCCAGTTGATCGTTGGTCCAACCGGTGTCGTGACCGGCGTCATTTCTGTCTCCGAGGCCGATGTCTACGGCAAAATCGGCACTGATATTTCCGTTAAGCAACTTTTGACCGTACGCGCGTCAGGCCGCGTCGAGGGTAAATGGATTTATGGAGAAATCGAAGTCGAAAAGGGCGGCGTTCTCGCCGGCATGGCCGAATCGACCGAGTTTCGTTCGGAACGCAAGGGCGGAAAAGAGGAGGCGCAGCCGCGTCAGTCTTTTAGAAAGCCCGAGTTGATTCGCGGCATCCCCGAGAAGGAAGAAGCGCCGCTGGAGACCGGTCGCGTGGCTAGCCTGGCGACCCGCGCTTTGCGTGATCGCAAAAGAACCGCGTAAATTGCGCGGGACCGCCGGTTTTCGACCGTCGCGCAGTTGTTCTGTAACGCCTGGGCTCACCAACGTCTAAGACGTTGGTGAGCCCTAATTGTTTCGCTCCCGGCTTTAGCCTGAGCGAGTTGTTTGAGAGGAGCGTTTTTTAAGCTGAACCGCAGCGGCCAATGACGACTGACGAGAGAACCGCTCAGCCGCACGCTCAAAGCGTCACTTTTCAGTGGCGGCCTTGGGCTTGGTGTCGACGCGTTCCGCAATGCGGGCCGATTTGCCGCGCCGGTCGCGCAGGTAATAAAGCTTGGCGCGGCGGACTTTGCCGCGACGCACCAGCTTGATCGAGTCGATCAGGGGCGCATGGATCGGGAATACGCGCTCTACGCCTTCGCCATAAGAAATCTTCCGAACGGTGAAGCTTTCGTTCAAGCCGCCGCCCTGGCGTGAAATCACCACGCCTTCATAGGCCTGGATACGGGAACGCTCGCCTTCCTTGACCTTTACATTGACGATCACGGTGTCGCCGGGACGAAACTCGGGAATCGCCTTGCCTTCGATCAGCTTGGCGGCCTGTTCGGCGTCAATCTGCTCTATGATGTTCACAGTAAAACTCCTGCCGTTTCGTCTTTGACCCGCCGAGAACGGACGGGATGACGAGCGTTTCGGGGACGCTGTTTTAGTTGAGCCCGCTCCCCTACACGATGACGAAGCAATTGTCGATAGGCGACAAGCCACGCAAAATTCGCGTAACTTCGCCGACCCCTGTTGCAAAGCAAATTCGTTTGCGTCATAAGACCCCGCGCCCGGTTCGCCGAGCTGGCGCAAACGGATGCGGGTGTAGCTCAGGGGTAGAGCACAACCTTGCCAAGGTTGGGGTCGAGGGTTCGAATCCCTTCGCCCGCTCCAAATTTCCTCAAGGAAATCAGAGCGTTACGAAAGGGTCGCCGAAAGGCGACCCCTCGCTTTTCAAGCTTGGTGTCCACATGGTGTCCACCGCAGCGGAAGCGAACGTCCACCATTTCCGTCGCAGGGGAGCGCAGACGGAATTTGTGGATCTGATTGAGGAGATCGATCGGGTCCTGGATGCAGGTCAAATTCGATCTGAAAAGCGATCATACGCATCGATCCTGCGGACTAGCGGGTCGACCTCCCGCCGATAGATCTCCGTTCTCAAGAACCGCACCTCAGCTTCACGCTGAGACTCGGGAACGTCGATGTACCATGCGCGCGGCTGCGGCCCGGGATCACCGTTCCAACGGTATCCCCGCGCTTTGAGGACATCCTTGAGGTCGAAGGGCGAGTTCTCGGCCCAGATGCGCCAGGTAACGGCGCGAGCGCCATCCAAGAGGCAGCTAAGGCCCGTAACGCCAGATCGGGGCAGCCGCATCGCTAGCAACTCAACCGTGGCAAGACAGTCGTGCATCGCGCGGTGACGGTCATAGAAGAAGCCTGCGGCCTGAGCAAGATAGGCGAGTTTTATGCCCTCGAACCCCTCCGCCACCCAATCAATCTGACTGAGCGAGCATGCCCACGGCTTCGTCGAGAACACGTCGCTGAATCGTTCAAGGAAGCGGCGATCGAATGCCGCATTGTGCGCGATCACAATCGAAGCCGGCGCCGCGAATGTGGCCACCACGGCGGGATCGATGTTCTGGCCGGCCACCATCTCGTTGGTGATTCCGGTGATCGCGGTGATTTCAGGCGTAATCGGCTCGCTCGGCTCGCGCAGCCCCTGGAAGCTGTCACCCACGCTAAAAACGGTGCCATCCAAACCGTATTTGAATGGCGTCATAGCGAGTTCAATGATCTCGTCTCGCTGGGGATCGAGCCCCGTGGTCTCCACATCCACCAGCATACCGAGCCGCACCGGCACGCCAGGAGGCGGCGTAGTGGATGGGCGCGGCTTGAGACGGCGAAGGACCCGATAGTCCCCTGTCGCCTCCAGCGTCAGCGCCATGGCCTCCAGATGATCAGAAGTCATCGTCCGGCGCTTCGTTTTCCGCCATCGGTTCTCCTCCAGCCGCTATTGCGGCCTCGGCCGTCTGAAGCGTGAGGCGAATGTCAGCGGCTCGACCTTCCTCGTGGAACCACAAATCGACCACGGCAGTATCGTCGCTGCGCGGCCGTGGCGATGCCTCCCGCACCTTGAATGTCGTCGGGAGATTGACCGAGGTTCCGAACACCAGCGCGTGCTGCCGAGGCAATGACGGCAACCTCTTCAGGACCGATTCTGAAATGAACGGCGTCATCTGCCGGATCTGAGAAAGATCGTCGGGGTTTTGGATGCGGTGAACCAGGAAGTTGGAGCACTGGCTGAGAACCGTCTTGGACAGCTCACTCGGGCGCTGGGACGCCAAGAGCACGAACATGCCGTACTTGCGCCCTTCCTTGGCGATGCGCTCGAATATCTTGGTCGCGTCCACGGCATAACGGGATGGCGTCGCCGAGATGTAACGGTGAGCCTCTTCCAACAAGAGGTGGATCGGGAAGCGGTTACGCGGATCGGCTCGCCGGAGCAGGCGAAACAGCATCCGCGCAATCACCGCGCTGACAAGCTCGACCACCTCGTCCTCGACATCGTTCATGTCGATGATGATGATCTGATTGGCCTTGGTGTGACCGGCCCCCTTGCCAACCAACCCGACCAGCCGCGTCAGGAACTCCAGCTCTCCATTGTCGGCGGCAGCACCGATCGCCTCGTGGCGGAGAAATTCATACTCTCGACGATCCTCCAGCGCCTGGAAGCGCGTCACCATCTGGGAGCAGTAGTCACGGATTTGCCGATTGCCGTGCGCCTCCGCATACAAGATAGCGAGGTCTATCGCGTCGCCGAGGGCAGAAAAATCAAAAGGCAGCTTCTGATAGTCTGGGAGTTTCAGATCCTCCAACTCGAAGCCGTTCGGACCGACCAGATAAGTATCCAGACCCGCCGGGTTGGCCATTTGGCCAAAGTTGATCGCAATGAATGGCCGAATTTTTGCCGCGTTGATCTCGTTCGTGCTGAAGCGCTGAAGGATGCCGATGATCCGATCGTGCTTGGACGGGCTCGAAGAGTCGTCGCGCATGATCTGGGTGATGCACTTGGCGAGGATGTGATTGCGGACGCTGTTGAGTTCTGCGGCTGCCACATTTGAGAACAGGGTGGAGAGTCCAAGCGCCATGCGCAGGATAGGCACCTGGGTGCGCTCGCTGGCTTGAAGCAGCAACTCCCATTCTGCCAGCTCCAGGAACCAATGCGGCAAGCGGAAGCCTGCCGCCGTGCCGTCGAGGACGACGCGCTCGACCCCGATGGCCCCCTCCTTCGCGGAAGCGTTCAGAGCGGCGTGATACTCGCCATTGACATCGAAGACGATGAACGTCGCGCCGCGGGCGTGATGCTCCTCGGGTTTGCTGAAAAGGGACTGCAAAACCGAGGCGACCGTGCAGGACTTGCCGCTGCCGGTGTTGCCCAGGACGGCGACGTGACCGCCGAAGAACTCGTTCAGCCGGACCTTGATGTCGTAGTTCTCGAACACCACTGATTTGCCGATCGGCAGCACCCGGTAGCGCGTGGCCCCTTCGGGTTCGCAGACGCCGCCGTTCAGGCCGACTGAAGGCTCGACGGCCGCCTCAGTCTCGAAGATGCGATCGAGTTCACCATCCAAGGCGTAGAGTGCGTCCGCATACAGGGACGGGAAAACCGACACACCGAAACGGAACGCGCCGCCGCGCATCGGCAACATACCGACAGGCACCACGTCCAGATATTTTGAGGAACCTGCCCGGTCGAAGTCGCCTCTCTCGGACGGCGTGCTCGCGTCACGTTCACGCAGGCCGACAACCTCGACCACGACATATTCCGACTGCGACGGAATCATCAGGTATGATCCCAGCCGCGCCACATAATGCACGCCGTCGAAGCCGACGACCGTGAAGTTGTCGGTGCCGGCGTGCATCTCCACGACAAAGCGGTCGGCCGCGACCGAGACCACCTTGCCGATCGCACGCTTGCGATCGTCGTGGCTCATGCCTCGCCATCCTTCGTCTCGTGGTCCCTTTTCGGCGCCAGCTCGGACAGGACCTTGCGAACGGCGTCGTCGATCCGATCGCTTGGACGCTGCGGCATGAAATGCTCGACGATCATGTCGAAGTAGTGCGCCCTGGTTCCCTCAACAGGGCCGTCGCCCCCTATGATCCAAATGCGCGGGTCGCGCAGCGCCCGCAGCTTGGCAATCTCTCCGTCCATGTCCGGCGCCGCGAAGATCACCAGACGGAAAGTCGGGATCGTCAGCGCCTGGTAAATGATGTTGTTCAGGTGCTCGTCGCCGAATGCGTAACCGGCCGTGATGAGCACGCTCTGCTCACGCACGATCCTGGACTGAAATTCCCGGAACAGGTCCGCATAGGGCGAGCCAAGCGACGAGTTCTGCTTCGCCGGCGTCGGATAGATCAGCATCTGGTTCGTGGACTTGGGCGGCCAGATTTCCTTGATCGGGAACAGGCCATGATCGTCCTCGGTCCAGGTGACCGAACCGTGCAATTTGCAGAGATAGACGAAGGCATCGACAGCGGTCCATTTGCGGCTGGCGACGTCGAGCTGCTCGGCCAAGGCATAGCGGAAGGTCGCCGGGTTGAAGCGACGTTCAACTACGCCGGAAAAGCCGTTGGCGTAGGGAATGCCCAGGCGATCCATCGCCAATTCGCTGAAGTGATCATAGTTGGTGGTGAACACCCACGGCCGGGGCAAGGACCGATCTCGCAAGACCAGTTTCTTGTAAAATCGCTCGTAGAGGTCGCGCACGGTGGTGTCGCCCTCCGTGGCGAAAGCCCCTTGGGTGACACGAGTCCACAGGAAATCCTGAACCTTCTTGATGATGCCATCGAGAACAGCGCGGTAGGGGTGAAGATCGGGATTTTCGCTCTGGCGCAGCACGAACCGCTGCGCGAACAGCACCTCCATCAAGCGTTCCAGGTTACGGCTGTAATCCTTCGCCAGGTTGATTTCGAGCGCATCGAGATAATCGAGTTCCGCCTTGGTTAACCGCCATGGCGCTGGCACTCCGTCCACCACGGGCGGATCGGCGTAGAATCCGGCAGCGCGCGCATCGAGGGTTTCCCCGCAAAACTCCTTTGCCAGAGGCGCCATCGTTGAAATGCCAAGTTCTTTGTCGCCCTTCATCAGGGAGGAGCATCCTGCGCCAAGCAGGAACGCTATGTTCTTGGCGCTCATGGCCTCGGAAATTACCTGACGGGCACTCTCGATCCCCTTGCTCCAGTCGAAATCTGAAGGCTCGGCATCGCCGTTCCGTAGGAACTGGAATTTGCGCCCTTCGCTTTCCTCGCCCATCTATTTTCCTTCCCAACGCCGTTGGCCGTTACTTTCTGCCTCGCCTATGGAGCCAGGAGCCTCCCCTACATTTGGGATTGGCTTCAGGCCGCTGCCCGCCCGACGATATCCATCAGCTTTTCGTAACTGGTGACGACGTCGTATTTGACCTGATCCTCAGTGACGCGCCGCCCGATCTCGTCGAAGAATTTTCGGGCGCAAGCGATCTTGGTGTTCTCGATCTCGCGGAGCTTCATCGAGGACATGGTGCCTTTGGTCTCGGCGACGAAGTAGATGTGCTTGACGCTTCCCTCCTTGAAGGAAATCGCCCAATCGGGGTTGTAGTCGCCAACAGGTGTGGGAATCAGGAAGCCGCGCGGCAGCTTAGCGTAGACCACCACCTCACTGGCGGTATCCAGCTCATCAGCAAACTTGCGCTCGATCTCGGAGTTGGTGATCACGTAATCGTACACGTGCCGCTTGAGCTTGGCTGAGGCCTTGGAAAAGTCCTGGCCGGTCTGGTTCGCAGTGAAGATGTCAACGTCGTAGCGTTCGGCGAGCCCGTCATAGGCCAGCCGCTCGATCACCATTGTAGCCTTCTGCTCGGTGATGATCCGCGACGCCTCGGCGATGAAGTGCTCGGGGTTCTCCTTGAACTGTTCGAACACGCTGGCCTGGATTCCGGTCAGGATATCGGCGGCGGTCTTGCGCGTGACCTCGGTGTTTTCGGCGATCTTCCCGAGGAGGTCGTACTTCACGAGTGAATGGACCGATCCGCCGCGCTCAGTCGTCGACCCTGTCAGGGCAAAGCCGTCACCCGCCTTGAGCTGCTCATCGGTCAGCCCGTCGCCCTGAATCCCTATCTGAACCGTATACTGAAGCGGCGTCACGCGAAGCTGGCTATCGAGGGCGCTTACGCATTTGCGGACCAACTCCTCGGAGTCGAACTCGACGCGATAAACGGCCTTCTGGTTGATGCGCCGCCAGAGCTCCTGGAACTCCTTCTTCTCGAAATTGTCGTTGAGCGGGTTGGTCTTCGGCTTGCGGCCATCCTCGACCTTCGGCAGCTGCGCATCGCTGAACACGCTGTCGATGACCTGGAAAATCTGATCGGCGTGCGCCTTCAGCTCATCCGGCAAGGCCGCCAAGGTTCCGGCTTCCTTCGCCTGGTGGTAGGCGCTGGTGATCTGGTCCGCGTCGTCGGAATAGTCGTTCTTCACGAGGTAGCGGTAGATCTGCTTCGCCATGGCCGGCGTGATCTCGACTGGGCCGGCGTCGGTCGCGATGGTCTTTCCGGTAAAATAATTGCAAAATCGCTTGCAATATTGCCCCCTTGAGGGGTTCTTTTCGCGTCCAATACCGACCCCTTTGACGCTTTGTGTCAGCGTCCTTCCTTTTGGCCATGCGTGGCCGGGAAGGTCTGATGGGGATGATTGGCGTGGACAAGATCGGCGAGATTCGGCGCGCCTATTTCGAGCAGGAGCGGACGATCAAGGAGATCGTGCGCACGCTTTCGGTTTCGCGCTCGACGGTGCGCAAGGTCGTTCGGGGCGGCAAGACGGAGTTTAATTACGCGCGGGAGGTTCAGCCAGCGCCGAAGCTCGGCGAGTGGGTCGAGGTTCTGACGGAGATTTTGGAGAAGGAAGCGAAGCTGCCGAGGCGGGAGCGCCGCTCGACGCAACGGCTGTTCGAGGAGTTGCGCGGGCGTGGCTATGACGGCGCGCATGACAGCGTGCATCGGTTCGCCAAGGGCTGGCGCGAGGAACGCGCCCGGGTCCCGGCTCACGCCTTCGTGCCGATGAGCTTCGCACCCGCGGAAGCCTACCAGTTCGACTGGAGCCACGAGACGATCACGCTCCAAGGATTGCCGCTGACGGTCAAAGCCGCGCACATGAAGTTGTCGCATAGTCGCATGCCGTTCGTGCGCGTCTATTTTCGCGAGACGCAGGAGCTGGTGTTCGACGCTCACGACAAGGCGTTCGAGTTTTATGGCGGCGTCTGCCGGCGCGGCATCTACGACAACATGAAGACGGCGGTCGAGGCGATCTTCGTCGGCAAGGCGCGCCGTTATAATCGCCGCTTTCTGCAAATGTGCTCGCATCATCTGATCGAACCGGTGGCCTGCACCCCCGCCTCGGGATGGGAGAAAGGCCAGGTCGAGAACCAGGTCGGCAATCTTCGCGACCAGATGTTCCGGCCAAAACCTCGGGTCAAGAGTCTCGCCGAGCTGAATGGGTGGCTGGAAGATCAATGCGTCGCCTACGCCAAGCGCACCAAACATCCGGAGTTCAAGGATCGAACGATCTGGGAGGTGTTCCAG
The DNA here is from genome assembly GCA_963697595.1 of uncultured Alphaproteobacteria bacterium. GTDB lineage: Bacteria > Pseudomonadota > Alphaproteobacteria > Rhizobiales > Beijerinckiaceae > Methylocystis. Next base: position 424,820 of record CAVOON010000001.1, read on the forward strand.
GACGAACGCCCAAGGCTGATTGGGCTTCGTGGCCCCTTCGACGGGTTCGTCGAGAAGGCTGTCAGGGCCAGCACCACGTGCTTGATCATGGCCGATCATAATCGTTACAGCGTCGATGCGCGCGCCGCTGGCCGAATGGTGCTGGTGCGCTCCCATGCCGAACGCATCGTCGTGCTGCTGGGCGAGGAAATTGTCGCGGATCATCCGCGTTGCTTCCGGCGCGACCAGATCATTTACGATCCTTGGCATTACCTGCCGGTGCTGATGAAGAAGCCCGGCGCCCTGCGTAATGGCGCGCCGTTCAAGGACTGGGATTTACCGCCCGCCCTGACCCAGGTCCGCGTCAAGCTGAAGCAGCACGCCGACGGAGACCGCCAGTTCGTCAAGGTGTTGGGCGCCGTGCTCGATCACGGATTGGCGGCGGTCGAAAGCGCCTGCGCCGAGGCTTTGGAGGCGGGCGTCGCCAGTGGCGATGTGATCCTGACCGTGCTGGCGCGCCAACGGCAGCCCGCGCCGCTCCCCAGCATCACCACGCCCGACGCGCTACGCCTGAAGATCGAACCCGCCGCCGATTGTGGCCGTTACGACCGCATAAGGAAAATCGCCTGATGGAACGCCATGAGATTTTGGAGGCGATGAGCGAGTTGAAGCTTTACGGCATGCGCGCCAGCTTCGACGAGATCGCCGGCAAGGGCCTTGCCCGCCGCGATGAACTCTATCCGCTGATCGCCAGTCTCATCCGGGCCGAAACGCACTCATAGGCAAGCGCGCTCGATCAGCTATCGCCTCGCTGGAGCCAAGTTCCCGGTCCTGAAGGATATCGACACGTTCGTCTTCGCCGACACGCCGGTCGACGAAGGACAAGTTCGCGAACTCGCCACCGGCGCTTTCCTCGACGCCAAGCGCAATGCGATCTTCATTGGCGGAACGGGCACGGGTAAAACCCATTTGTGCATCGCCGTGGCCGCGACGGTCATTCGCGCTCGCGCCAGGGGGCGCTTCTTCAACCTGGTCGACCTCGTCAACCAGTTGGAGCAGGAAAAGGCAGCCGGTCGCAGCGGCCGGCTGTGCGAAAAACTGCTGCGTTACGATCTCATTGTCATCGACGAACTCGGCTATCTGCCGTTCAGCCAGCCCGGCGGCCAGTTGCTTTTCCACCTGATCAGCAAGCTCTACGAAAACACCTCGCTGCTGATCACGACAAATCTCGCCTTCGCCGATTGGCCACAGGTGTTCGGCGACGCCAAAATGACGACCGCCATGCTCGATCGGCTGACCCATCACTGCGACATCGTCGAAACCGGCAATACGAGCTGGCGGTTCAAGAACCGTAACTGAGCCGGGTCCCCCCAACCTTCATCGCCGAGACCAAACCTCTTGCGATCACGCGCCGCCGCTGTCGCGACTTCGATCGGGCTGCGCCCTCACTGCGTCGCGACAGCGGCGGCGCATTCGCATCCTGATCGACGCGCGATCTTCACCTAAATCCCCGCAACGCATGGGGGTCATTATTGGACGCGATAAGGGGTCGCAGTTGAATGCGAATTGACACCCG
>CAVOON010000002.1:0-113794 GCA_963697595.1 uncultured Alphaproteobacteria bacterium
CGAGTGAGGATTTATTGCCAGTCCTTTTTTGGGATTGTCGGCTAAACAAGTTGAATATCGAGGGAGGCTGCCCATGAATTGGTACAAAATCCTCGGCTTGGCAATCGGCGTGTCATTGCTTTTCGGCTACGAACCCAGTGCTGAGGCGGCGCCTGTAAGCGTCCCGTCGCGCGCCGTGATCTCCAACTCTGATGGCATTGTTGTGCAGGCTGTGACTGCCGTTGGCGTTGCACACAGGTCGACCCGTCGCACCGCGCGCCGCGTGAACCGTCGTCACTGAAACGAACGCGATCGCTAACGTCGCTGTTTGAAAGATACGCTGAAAGCGCCGCAAAGTGCTTTCAGTCGCTTGCTAGGTGTTTATCAGGACAACAGGTCTCGCCAAGCACGCTGGGTGTTCATGAGGCAAATCTTCGAGTTCGTGAAGACAACTGTGCTGGGTGGGGCGCTGTTTTTGCTGCCCTTCGCCGCTATCCTCCTCGTTGTCATCAAGGCGGGCAAGATGGCTGTCGATACCGCGACGCCACTCGCGGAAAAGCTGCCAATTTCAAAAGGCGAGGCGGTGCTCGCCGTTTATATCGGCGGGACTTTTTTGCTTGTGCTATTGGCCTTCGCCGCTGGGCTTTTTGCGCGCTCCTTTCGAATTGAAAAGGACGCAGCATCGTTCCTTGAAGAGAAAGTCCTCAACAAGCTGCCTCCTTACGTCGCCATTCGTAAGTACACTGATCGCTTGGCGGGATTGGAAACAGAGGCAAAAGAGGATCGGAAGCCTGTCCTCGTGCGTGTGCATAGTGGATGGCAGATTGGGTTCCTTGCTGATGCATTCAGCGACGGCCATGTCGCTGTGTTTATTCCCGGTGCGCCCGACCCGTCATCGGGCGTGGTGCAGATTGTTAGCGCCGACCAAATCACGCTGCTCGATATTTCTTACCCAGACGCGCTCGCGTGTCTTGAACAGTCAGGACGAGGCCTTCCCACACTGTTAGAAGGATCGTCCTTCAAAAAGCGCAGTCGGAGTGCAGACGCCGAGGGACGATCTGAATAGCCAGGAGAGCAACCAATGCTGTCTGCCTTTGTGACATTTTTGCAACGCTGTCTATAAAACAGGCTCTCTATTGCTCAATATAAAATCAGTGAAGCTTGCCACTTTTGGTCATGCCCCACAGAGTTTCAAATCGACTGTGGCTAAGTTTGATTCGGAGACCTTTGATGATGCGCTGGAGAGAACCGATTGCCGTCGCAATTGCGATACTATGCGCACCGGTCGCGTTTGCGGCGGACACTGCCGGGCCCCGCGCCGGCCATTGCGCCACTCCCTGCATCCGCTCCCATGATCGCCATGCCGCAACCCAATTTTGATGTTCTCGGCAGCGGCTTCGGCTGGTCGACTGGCGTCCAATTCATGTCAGAAAACATCTGGCGGGGCATTTCCATTACGAACCACCGTCCCGGCGCGCTGGCTTACGCCGAAGCGCGCGAGGGTTGGTTCTATCTCGGCGGCGACGTGCTGAATGTGACGCTGCCGACTTCTCCAACTGCGCAGCTGGACATCTATGGCGGCATTCGCCCGACATGGGGCCCGCTGACACTTGACTTCGGCGCGGTCTATCACGGCGCCCTGGCAATCAGCAGCAGTGGTTTCTTGGCGGCCTTGCGCCCGTGCTGACCTTCTGGACGCCCGGCGGCTTCCCCACCACGCCGTTCGACCAAAGCTTCGTCGAAATCTACGCCAAGCCGCTATGGGCGATGAATGACTATCTGACGATCGGCGCTGAATTCGGCTACGATCCGAGTTGGGCCAACTACAACGCCCACGCACTTTACTCTGGCGGCAATGCAAAGTTGAGCCTACCTGGAACGGGTTTCTCCGTCTCGGGCGCTTTCGGCCATTACTTCCTCGGGATGGGCGACGCCACCTATGGACCGAGCTATATCCAGCCCGGCATAAAAGGCGTTCAGGGCTTTAAGCTGTCGAGCTACAACACCTGGAATATCGGAGCGTCTTACAAGTGGAACGCGGTCACGTTCGACGTGCGCTATCACGACACGACGCTGACGGCAAAAGGCTGCTTCACCAATGTCGCCAATCCGGCGGGCAATTTCGCGGCCGCCGTCTGGGGGGAGGGATACTCGGACTGGTGCGGCGCCCGAGTGGTGGGGTCAATCAAGGTCGACTTCGATTCGACAATGTTTGTGCATTGATCAAGCCTTTCTGGCCAAGCGGAGCCTAATCGTTTGCTTCGGCTGACCGGACGAACTGGAACGTAGCCGTTGTAGGAGTCGCTTTGCAGCGCGCCGCATGGCGCAACGAGATCCAGCGGAGGCTAACGAGAGCAGCCCGCATTGTCATGGCGCTGCTTTCTTTAGTTTTTACAGAGGTCGCGGAGGCCTCGAAAAGGGTGCGCACGCCTTGCGGCGGCGGCGCCAGGTCGAAGTCGTCATCAACGCGAGAACACGTAAATTATGCTGTTTGACCACGGAACTGCGAACTTTCATTCGCGGCGGCTCGCCGAAACAATCCGACGGGGGCTGGCGCCATTGCGCTCGATCGCTCCCAGGTGGCGATCCATGGGACCACCACGAAAATGCGTCGCTCAATCGGGTCCGCGGCCTCTTGCGGCTGCATTTGAATGTTGGATGAAGACGTTATCGACTTATTCAATCGCGTCAGCATCGGGACGCCGGTCTTGATGATCCCCTAACTCGTGGTCGCACGGTTTGATTGCGTCCGACTGCCCGGTGTGAAGTGCAAACGTAAGCCGAGATTAGCTTTGATGCTGCGGATAAAGGAGATGATCTTATTTTGGATGGCTCTATCCGTTTCTCTACCGTCGCGGTCATGATTGGGCGGCTATCGACGTGGCCTAGTTCAAAATCCTTTAGCCGCTCGTACTCCTCCGCCGCGATTACCGCCACCTCCCAAGCTTGGCAACTGCCACTGGTTCTGCGCGGCCCAAGCCGATCGGCCCGCCGGAACCGTAATTCGCGTGCAGGGTCTGCATGCAACTCCCCGCAATGCTCCATCTACTTTTGGCCAAATTGGGTCAAAACACGATAAATTCCGGGTACCCACCTTCCGGTCGCTGGAGGCTCCCGACCCGCTCGATGCTCACGCCTTGCCCTGGGTATGATGGCCACGTGATCACTGCGGAGGTCGCGCTGCGTTGTCTATGATTCCCACAGGTTTGTTCATGTTGGTTATTGCAGTGCCATGGTCAAATCCCGCATACTTCCCGAAGGACTCTGCCCCGCGATATTGTGCGACGCAGACGCCTCTGTTTATGTCGGCGTGGCCGGCCGCAACCTCGATGTCGTCACAGAGCTGGATAAGCCCATCGTCGCCCTTCCGGTTAACGAGGGGAGCGCAAATGAGCCGCCCCGATCCCGACCGCCTCTGCGCCTCGCCGAGGCCGGGTGCCTCTCCGGCTTCAGAACTCTCAACTCGGGGCAAGGGCTAATTCATGCCCCGAAACTCTAGTGAAATCGTCCGGCGGCAGGGCCTATTTCCTAGCGAGGCCGAGATCGCTCGCCGCCTATCGCAGACTCCCGCCGAATGGGAGGCGAAGGCCGCCGTTCTCGAACGCAACGGCCTGCCTCGCATTGACCCACTCATGGGCGGCCGCTTCTGGCCGGCCGTCGAAGCCTTCTGGCGTCGCCGTTACGGCCTAACTACAGTCGAGGTGTCCCAGGTGGACGGAACGGAGAACCTCGATGCAATATGAATTTCCAGGGTTGAAAAAACGACAGAACAAGGACGGCAAGACACGTCTCTATTGGTGCGCGCGCGCCGATCTCATCAATGCCGGCTACCGGCCGACGACTGTTTCGTTGCATTACGACTGGACCAATTCCGCAACGCACCCGATCGTGTCGTCTGCTTGCCTAAAACTGCAGGCAGAAATGCTCGAGTGGTCGGCAACACGTGGAGACCAGCGGAGGCCGTTCGACGGCACTGTTGCGTCCCTCGTCAATCATTATCAGAGGGACGAAGCGAGCCCGTATCATCGGCTCAAGTGGAACACCCGCCGCACTTACGATCAGGTGCTCTTTGTCATCGAAAGAGCCTTCGGCGCGCGCGCATTGGTGCGGCTCGGGCTGTCCGATTTCCGGCGCTGGTATGATGAGGCTAAAAAGCCGAGGATGCCGGGTGACCCTGAGCGCGTCCGGAAGGCGCACGGCATTATCAGCATGGTGCGACGTCTCGTCGCTTACGGCGTTGCGGCCGAGTTGCCGGAATGCCACCGCCTTTCCTCCATCCTTCGTGTGACGGAGTTTGCACAGCCTGCACAGCGCCGGGCTAGGCTTACTTTCGCGCATGTCGAGGCCTTCATTCCGGCGGCCATCGAACGGAATCGCCTCTCTCTTGCGTTAGGGACCGCGCTGCAATTCGAGACGACGCTCAGGCAGCGTGATGTCATCGGTGAATGGCAACCAGTCCCTGAAGGCGACGACGCCTCTGGAATCCTCCTGGGCGGTCGCCGTTGGACGAACGGCCTGACCTGGGCCGATCTCAGCAACGGGTTCGAGCTTTATAAGATCACGACGAAAACCGGAGCCATCGCCGCGCATGACCTCAAATTATGCCCTCTCGTGATGAAAGTCATTGGCCTCATACCATCTGATCGGCGCGTTGGCCCTCTGATCGTCGACGAGACCGCTGGGCGCCCCTATGCCGAACATGCGTATGCGCGAGAGTGGCGGATCGTGGCAGATGCGGTGGGCATTCCCAAAGGCGTTTGGAACATGGACGCCAGGGCTGGCGGAATCTCTGAAGCCGACGAGGCCGGTGCCGCACTTGACGACATAAGGTCGCAAGCCGCGCATTCGCAAGCGTCGACCACTGCCAGGTATGTTCGCGGCACGATCGGGAAGTCCCGAAAGGTCGCTCTGCTTCGTACCGCGCATCGTGCGGAACGCAAGCCGAACGATTGACGGGGAACGTCATGAGGAACGCGGGGAACGTGTAGATTAGCGGTAGGGCGATAAACCCTTGGAAGCTCTATGGAAAGCCTGGAGCGGGCGATGGGAATCGAACCCACGACATACAGCTTGGGAAGCTGTCGTTCTACCACTGAACTACGCCCGCGCAGCAGCGCTTTTTTTTGCAAACAGCGTTGCCGTTCAAAAATAGCAGAAAGGTCGCCCTATGGCCAAGGCGGATTTCAAAAGCCGCTGCAACGAGCGTGGGCGCGCCTGAGGGCGCGCCCATGCGAGATGCTTACCGGAACTGAGACAGAGCAGGAATCTGGGCGACGATTTTGTCGACATTTTCCTTGCCAATGAGCTGATCGGCATGAGCGAAAATTTCCGTGCCGAGCTTCTGGATTTGGCTCATGTTGAGTCCGAGGCCGCTTAATTTCCCGGCGAGAGCCATGATGTCGCCCTTGCCGCCGCCCATCAAACCGCCCAGACCGCCCAGCAGCGAATCGAGTCCGCCGCCGCCCGGCGCCGCGGCCGCCGCCGCTATGGCGTCCTGGCCGCCCGGAATTTTGCCCAGCAACTCGGCGACAGGCCCCTCGGGAAACTCTTTCTGCAGGAAGCCAAGCACATGGCCAATCGAGATTTTGGCTGTATTCTCGTCAATGCCCACCGAAGCGCAGATGCGCTTGATCAATTCTTCCATGTGTCGCTACTCCTCGAAAGGGCCGGACGCTTATTTGACCGGCTAGCGCTTTTGTCGCTGCGCACGGCAATAAAATCAAGCAAGTCTCTGTTCGCCAGTCGGGAAGCGAGCCACGCCCGGAACTCAGGATGCGTCGAGGCCATAGAGCGTGTGGAGCGTGCGCACGGCCAATTCGGTATATGCGGCGTCGATCAGCACGGAGAATTTGATCTCGGAAGTGGTGATGGCGCGGATGTTAATGCCTTTTTGCGCGAGAGCGCGGAAGCCCTCGGCGGCGACGCCAGCGTGGCTGCGCATGCCAACTCCGATAGCCGAAACCTTGGCGACGTCCGTTGCGCCGGAGAGAGCCGCGTAGCCTATGCTGTCCTTCGCCTTTTCCAGCAATGCGCGGGCGCGGTCGAAATCGGCGGCCCCCACAGTGAAGGTCATGTCGGTCATTTTATCCTCCGACACGGTTTGCACGATCATGTCGACATTGATGCCGGCCTCGGCCAACGGCATGAAAACTCCGGCGGCGACGCCCGGTTTGTCTGCAACGCGGCGCAAGGTGATCTGCGCTTCGTCGCGCGAGAAGGCGATGCCTGTGACAACCTGGGCTTCCACAATGTCCTCCTCTTTGCAGATCAGCGTGCCGTCGCGGGGATTTTCAGGATCGTCGAAGGAGGAGCGCACATATGTCGGCACATCGTGCACCAGTGCGACCTCGACAGAGCGAACCTGCAGAACTTTGCCGCCGAGCGACGCCATTTCCAGCATTTCCTCGAAGGCGACCTTATCCATGCGGCGGGCTTTGGGCACGACGCGCGGGTCCGTGGTGTAGACGCCGTCGACATCCGTATAAATGTCGCAGCGGTCGGCCTTGATCGCCGCCGCCAGGGCCACGGCGCTAGTGTCCGAGCCGCCGCGTCCAAGCGTCGTGATACGGCCGGACGCCGCATGGATGCCCTGGAACCCGGCCATGACGGCCACTTCGCCGCGCGAAAAACCTTCGAGGATACCTGCGGGCTCTATGCTCAGAATGCGCGCAGCGCCATGAGCGCCGTCGGTGAGGACTGGAGTCTGCCAACCTTGCCAGGAGCGCGCGGGAATGCCGGCTTGCTGAAGCGCGATGGCCAGGAGTCCGGCCGTAACCTGCTCTCCGGAAGCGACGACCGCGTCATATTCGCACATATCATGGAGCTGCGCCGCCTCTTTGCACCAGCCCACGAGTTCATTGGTCTTTCCGGACATGGCGGAGACCACCACCGCCACCTCATTGCCGGCTGCCAACTCCCGCCTTACATGACGCGCGACATTACGGATGCGCTCGACTGTGGCGACCGAGGTGCCGCCGAATTTCATTACCAGACGGGACATGAGAGACCGGGCAAAGTGAACCAAGGTTACGCTACAGGACATGCGGCAGGGTTGCGCAAGCGCTCGCCTCTGGCCGGAAGCCGGGGTATATGTTACGGCGACGGCGCCGGTGTCAACGGGCCTTGCGCCTGGGCGGGGGAGCCGTTCCTGCTGCCTTCAGCGGCGCTTGGACCTCTGCGCATGCCTTGAAAAGATGAAACCGCCGCAGATGTAAAGCTGCCAACCCCCTCTGAAGTGGAATGCTCACGTGCCGCAACAAAGCTCCCGTCCCTCTTCCGCCAGCGTAGATCCGGCGGACGTCGAACGCTTTAATCGCCTCGGCGATTTGTGGTGGGACGTCAAGGGCAAGATGGGTATTTTACATCGGATCAATCCGATCCGGGTCGACTATGTTCGCGATCTCTCCGTCCGCTATCTGCATCGCGACCGCTATGCCGAGCAGCCGCTCGAAGGTCTGACCTTGGCGGATATCGGGTGCGGCGGCGGCATATTGAGCGAGGCGCTGGCCGAGCTTGGCGCCCAGGTCACCGGAATCGACCCGGCGCCCAACAATATCGAAGTGGCCAGCCGCCACGCCCGGAAAGCCGGGCTCAATATTGATTATCGCAACGTCACGGCCGAGGCGCTCTCGGCGACCGGCGCGCGATTCGACATCGTGACCGCGCTCGAGGTGATCGAGCATGTCGAGGGTCAGAAGGCGTTTATCGCCACGCTTTCGCGGTTGGTAAAACCGGGCGGGCTGCTCTTTTTGGCGACAATAGACCGCACGCTCAAGAGCTATGCGCTGGCCATTGTCGGCGCGGAATATGTGCTGGGATGGGTGCCGCGCGGCACGCACAACCACGACAAGTTCGTGCGGCCGGATGAACTCGCGGGTTGGTTGCGGCACGCCCAGTTGCGCGAAATCGACCGCGCGGGCATGACCTTTCAGCCGCTCAGTCGCAATTGGGTCAAAAGCCGCGACACGGATGTGAACTATTTGATGGCTGCGAAAAAAGACGTCTGAATAACTGCTCTCCATTGCGCCCCGGCACTGGCGCCGGCTCTTGTTCGAACGCCAGCTGAACGTTAAACTCAATGCATGATGCGCAATGATTCATCGACACACCATCGCTTTATCTCCCCCGGGCGCCTTATCCTCGCGGCCGCTGGCGCGGCTTTGCTGTGCGCCAGCAGTCCGGCCTTGGCCAAAAGCAGGTCCGACGCCAAGGATAAAAGCGCTACGTCCGAGAATTCCTCAGACTCGCAGGACAAAAAAGGCGGGAAGAAGAAGGGGAAGGACGGAGCAAAGCCCGAGCTTCTCGGCTCCTTTGGCGATTGGAACGCATTTTCCGTTCAGGGAAAGACTTGCTACGCGCTCGGTGCGCCGAAAGAGCGTCAACCGAAGACCAAGGTCAAGGACACGCAGGCCTATGTTTTCATTTCGACGCGCCCCGGAGAAGGCGTGCGCAATGAAGTGGCGGTCAATCTCGGTTATCAGACCAAGGACAACGGCAATGCGATCGCCGATGTGGATGGCGACATGTTCGAGCTGGTCACCAAGGGCATGAACGCCTGGGTCAAAAACTCCGCGAAAGAGAAGGAGTTCGTTAAGTCGCTGAAGGGCGGAACAAAGCTGGTCGTCAAAGCCTCTTCGTCCAAGGGCACGGCAACGACAGACACCTATTCATTGAAAGGCCTTTCCGACGCTCTGGCGCGTGTGCAGCAGGAGTGCAAATAACCGCCTGTTTCCCGCGGGAGCCATCGCGGCGGCAGGCTTGCCAGATTTCGCACATGTTTGGACGGGCGCAATCTCGTAGCCGCGCCGAAAGCTACTTTTATCCTGAGCATGCGACGTGATGCGTCAGCATCTGGCGTTTTGCCATGCTGCTTCGCACAATGACGCTTGATCTTTTGAGCCGTAATTTTTAGGTTGCGACAATGGACGTGTCTGAATTAGCTTCGAAGGCGGCTGACGCGGAAAGCTTTTTAAAGGCTCTGGCGAACCGCCATCGTTTGATGATCCTTTGTGAATTGCACAAGGGAGAGCTTTCGGTCACGGCGCTGCAACGAGCGCTCGGCCTGAGCCAGTCATCGCTTTCGCAACATCTGGCGCGATTGCGCAGCGATGATCTGGTGACGACGCGCCGCTCGTCCCAGACGATTTATTATTCAATCGAGAATCCTTCTGTTTCCAGGATAATCGCGCTGCTTTACGATCGTTTTTGTGACGACAGGCGCGGTATCGCAAACAAGCCTCGCCGGACTGGAACCGACCCGAGCAAGGCTGCGGTGAATAAAGCGCGCCCATAGTCATCAGACGCATCTAATTCAGCCGACCGGCGGCGCAGGAGTCGGCCCTTGATTCCCTGGACTTTGCTCGACACCGCAAAAATCCCGGGCGGCGGCGAGCTTCGACTTAAGCGCCGCGGCGACGAATTCTCGATCATGCTGGGCGGCAACGAGCTGATGAACAGCCGGCTGAGTGGATCCGAGCAGGCGCTGGCTACCCTGGCGGCTGAGAGGATCCAAGCCTGTCCGCGCCCAAATGTGCTGATTGGCGGACTGGGAATGGGTTTCACCTTGCGAGCGGCCCTGGCCGCGTTTGGCTCCAACGCGACAATAACTGTCGCGGAGCTTGTTCCGGCCGTGATCGCCTGGGCGCGAGGGCCGATGTCCGAGCTTTTCGGAGACACGCTGGACAATTCGCGCCTGGTTTTGCGCCAGGCGGATGTTGCGCAGCTCATCGGTGCTGCGCGCGCGGCTTATGACGCCATTCTGCTGGATGTCGACAATGGGCCCGATGGACTGACCGCACGTCACAACGACCGGCTCTATGATATGGCGGGCCTGGCTGCGGCGCGCGCCGGGTTGAAGTCTGGAGGAGTTCTCGCGGTGTGGTCGTCTGCTCCGGACGAGAGGTTCACGCAACGCCTCAACAAGCGTGGATTTGGCGTCGAGGTGGAGTGCGTTCGCGCAAATGGCGCACGGGGCGGCGCGCGCCATTTCATCTGGCTCGCTATCCGCCCCGTTTCAAACGATAGAGACTGAAGGCTAAGCCTCAATCCGAACTATTCGATGCGTCCCGCCGCATGGTTGAGCATGGTGTAAACCTTGCCCGCTTCTCCCGTCAGCAAATCGAGAGTTTTGCCGCCATCACGGTCGTTGCGGCCGGTTTCGCTCAGCAACTCCTCAAAATTGCGGATGTAATGATCGATTGTAGCGCGAAAATCCGGATCAGCGCGATAACGGCGGCGGATTTCCTCAAGCGTCTGATGGCCTTGCGCGGTATAGAGCCGGCGCGTGAATAACCCCTCTCGCTCGCCGCGCTGGAAGCGCCGCCACAACTCGGCGACCGCCGCGTTGTCGACCATACGGGCGATGTCCAGCGTCAAATTGTCCAGCGCTCCCGAAGGCTGGGTGCGCGTCGCACGCGGGGTCGCGGACGGCTCCGCATCGTCCCGGGAGGCGCGGGCCAACAGATCGCTGAGCCAACCCTGACCGCCGCTGGCCGCGGCTTCAGTACGAGACGCGGCTGCTCGTGGGGCAGGAGTTGGCGCCGCAGCGGGAGGGCGCGCGCGCGTCGGCTCCCAACTCGGCTCGCTGCGGGTCGGTTCTGCCCCGCGCGTCACCAATTCGAAGGCGCGGCGCGCCGAAGCCGGCGCCGGTTCAGAAATGTCGTAAACGCGGCCCGACCGAGCGACGATGTCGGTCAGTTCGTTTAGCGCCTTGACCTGATCGCCGACGACCCGGCGCAGCGCGGCGGCTTGTTCCGCAGCTTCGCGCGGCAGTTCCTGCGCTCCGCGCCGCACTTCCGTGCGCGTGGCTTCCAGTTCGCGATGGATTTCCTGGGCAAGCCCCCGGATTTCGGCTGCGGCTGTGTTGAACTTTTCGCTCGCCTGCCCAAAAACGCTGGTCAACTCGCTGTTCGCCTGCTCATAGGCTTCATGCAATGCCGCTGCGGTCTGCGTACGCTCGGTTTCCGCAGCGGATCTGATCGCCGAAAAACGCTCATCGACGAGTTGCGCCGTCTCCTCGGTGGTTTGCGTCAGCAGGCCGCCGATGTCCTGGGCGCGGCTTTCCACGTTGCGGAAGCTTTGGTCCATCAGTCCTGCGAAGGAGGCCAAAGCGCCCTGGAATTCCACCTGCTTCTGGTCGATCAGCGAAACGAGGCCGGTCAGCGAATTGCGGCGCGCTTCAAAGGCTTCGTCGAGCGCGCTCTGACTGTGCGCCAACTGCTCGGCGCTTTGCGCGAGCGCCTGCTGATGGTTCTCCATCTCGCCGACGATGGACGATGCGTCGCCAATGGCGCTGCTCGCCACAGCATCGATGGCGGCGATTTGGCCGGCCACGGACTCGATCGCTTGCTTGAACTCCTCCAGTCGGCCGCCAAGCTGGCTTTCGAGCTTGATGAAATTGCCGCCCGCCTGATCGATAATATGCTGCAGCGAACTGTTCATGCGTCCCAGGCTGTCGAGGACCGCCGGCAGTTCCCCGCGCAGCTTGTCGTTCGTGCTGACCAGCGTCGCTATGGAGCTCTGCGCGCCCTGATTCAGCGCGCTGGCGAGCGCCTCCGACGATTGCTCGATCGCGCCGACCAATTCTTCGCGCTTCTGGTTGAGGTGCCCGACGATCGAAGCGCTACGGCTTTCGATCGCATGGGTGACAAGTTCGCCAACGCTGGCCAGTTCGCGAGTGACGGTGTCCCCGCGCTCGCCCAGAACCGAGTGCAATTGCGTGAGCCGCTCGTCAAGCGAAGAGCTGATTTCACTGACCCGCTGGGTGAGGGACTGCCCGAGATCGCCGGTGCGCGCGTGCATGGTGGTGTCGAGTTCACGACGCGCGGCGGCGAGCGTTTCGTTGATTTCGGAAACGCGTGCGCCGATCCCTTCGACGATCAGTCGCCCGCGTTCGCCGATTTCGGTGGAAACGTGGTTGAGTCGCTCGACGAAATTGGTTTCGAAGGCGCCGATACGACGATCAAATACGCTTGCGATCTCCTCGGTTCGACCGCCCAGCGTGTCGTCGATCTGCCGAGTCTTCTCTGTCAGCGTTTGCGTCAGAGCGGCGGAGCGAGCGACGATCGCTTCGTCGAGCTCTCTTAGCTTGGAGTCGAGCGCCGCAGTGGTTTGCTGCCCGCCTTCATTGAATGCGCGCACAACGTCGACGGCCGCGTTGGCCAGCGAATCGTGCAGCTTCTGATGGCCAGCCGCAAGCTCCCCAAGTTTGGCGTCAAGCGCCGCCGTGGTTTGTTGTCCGCCTTCATTGAAAGCGCGGACCACCTCGACAGCCGCGTTGGCCAGCAAGTCGTGCAGTTTCTGATGGCCAGCCGTAAGTTCCTCAAGTTTGGCGTCAAGCGTCGCCGTGGTTTGTTGCCCGCCTTCATTGAAGGCGCGCACCACGTCGACGGCGTGTTTCGCCAAAGAATCATGCAGCCTCTGATGGCCGGTCGAAAGGCCCGCGTCGATTCGGCTGGCCAGAGCGTCGATGCGGTCTCCAGCTTCCTGCGTGCGCGCGACAGCGACCTGTTCGATGGCGCCGATCTTTTCGTTGAGAATGTCGGCGATGCTTCCGGCTCGCTCGTCCAGCTTGCCCACCAGTGAATCGCCCTTGTGGGAAATGGTATGGTCGAGCGCGGCGAGTTTTTCATCGACGTCGATCGCCAGCTTCTCCGCGCTCGCCTTGATGCGATCTGCGACGTGAGCGCTTTGAGCATCCAGCCGCTCAATCAGCGCGCCGCCATGAACAAGCAAAGCCTTTTCGACATTTTCGAGTTTTCCGTCGAGCTCCTCGCCAAAGTGGCGGGAGTTGTCTCCGATTCGAGCGGCGAAGCGCTCCGATTCGGAAGCGATCCGATACACCAACTCGTCGCCATGAACGCTTACTGTATTTTCTAGAGCGTTGAGACGGTCGCCCAGGGTCTCCGAAATTCGATCGGAATAGTCAGCAAGTCGCGCCGTTGTTTCCTGCGCCTGCGTCTCCAGTCGATTGGCCAGATCGCCGCCGTGCACGATGATCGTTTCGTCGACTGCGCGAAGCCTCTCTTCAACCTGGGTGGTGAAGTTTTGTGAGTGCTCGACAATTCGATCGGTCAGCAGACTGCCGTCGCGCAGCAAGGCCCGCTCGAACAGCTGCAGATGATCTCCCAGCTCCTTGGCGATATGGCCGCCGCGCTCCGCCAAGGTGTGCGCAACTTCCCTGCCGTTGTCGATTACGATGCTTTCGAAATTGGCCAGGCGGTCAGCAAGCGTTTCGGTGATTCTTTCGCCTTGCACTGCAATGGCCACGATAGCGTCGCCTATTGTCGTCGCAAAGCGGTCGTGGATCGCGGTAGAGTGGTCGGCGAGAGAAGTTGTCGCTTCTGCAACGGTCTGCTGGAGAGAATTGCGCAGCGCCTCGCCATGCGTGGCGAGTTCGTCCTGGACGCCGTTTCTTTGTGTCTCCAGCAGGGTGGAAAGCTGTTCTCCTGTGTGCCCGAGTGCGGCGACCCGATCGGCCAGAATACCATCAATACGATTGCTCTGTTCGGCCACCTTGGCCGCCACATCGTCGCCATGCCGGCGCACCGTGGTCTCGAAGGCCGTCAGGCCGTCCGTCAAGGCGGAGGTCACGCGCTCGCCGTGACCGCTGACGCTGCTGGCCGCGGCGTTTGACGCCTGCGTCAGCTTTTCTTCGAATTCCGCCAGTCGAGAGGTGATCAGAGAACGCGAGGTTTCTTCCCGCTGCAGCAAAGTCGCAGCCACGTCGTCACTTTGTTTCGCCACCGTCTGTTCAAAAGAAGCAAGGCGCTCTGTGACGACGGCAGTGGCCCGTTCGCCGGACTCCGTGACGCGAGTGACTATAGCCTCGCCATGGCGCCCGAACCCGTCTTCAAAGGCGGCAAGGCCTTCCGCCAAGGAAAGACTGATCTGGTCCGCGTGTTCGGCCACCTTGGTGGCCGCGTCGCCGCTGGCTCGAACCACGGTCTCTTCGAAGGACGCGAGACGATCGGCCAGAGTGGCGCCGATCCGATCGCTTTGGCCAACGACGCGCGATGTGAAGTTTTCGCCGTGCTGCGCCACGCTTGCCTCAAAAATCGCAAGTCCCTCGGTCAGCGCCGCGGTGGCGCGATGGCTCTGTTCGACGACGCGCGCCGCGATCTCTTCACCCACGCGGCCGACATTGCCGTCTATGTTAGCCAGCCCTTCCGACACGCTGTTTGCGATGCGTTCGCCGTGTTCGGTGAGGCGTGTCGCCGCGGCGCCGCTGTGATGCGCCACCAATTCTTCGAATGCGGCAAGCCTTTCCGCCAGCAACGTGGCGGCCTGCTCGCCGCGGTCGAAAACCCGCGCCGTGATCTCGTCGCCGTGACGACCGAAATTCTCCTCAAAAGCGCTGAGTCCTTCAGCCAGCGATGACGCCACGCGTTCTCCATGTTCGGACACGCTATGCGCGACATTGTCGGTTTTTTCCGAAACAATTGCTTCGAAAGCGGCGAGTCGTTCGGTCAGCGTCGCCGCGGCCTGGTCGCTGTGTTCCGTGACGCGGGCGACGAGGGCGTCGCCCTGGCGCCCAAAATTGTGTTCAAAAGCCGTAAGTCCCTCCGTAAGCGACGCGGCTATGCGGTCTCCGTGATCGACCAGCCGCTGCGACGCGTCGCTGGTTTTTTCTACCAAAGCGCTGGCGATGGCGGCCACGCGTTCCGTCATCAGCGCCCCGGCCCGATCTCCCTGTTCGGTCACGTGAGCGACGATTTCTTCGCCATGACGGCCGAAGCCTTCCTCGAAGGTCGCAAGTCCTTCAGTCAGCGCGGAAGCGATGCGATCGCCATGTTCGGTAATGCGCGTGACCGTGTCGCCGCTTGTTCGCAATACAGAGTCTTCGAAAGCCGCAAGCCCTTCACTGAGCGCAGATTGTATAGTGGCGCTGTGCTCGGCGACCTGGCTCGCCGTGTCCCCGCTGGCGCGCGAGACGGACTCTTCGAAGGCCGCAAGCCTTTCGATAAGGTCGGATTGTATGGCGGCGCCATGATCGGCGACGCGATTCGCCGTTTCGGCAGTCGCGCGCAGCACGGAGTCTTCGAAAGCCCCGAGGCCGTCGGAGAGTGTGGATTGTATGACCGCGGTGTGGCCCGCAACCTGGCTCGCAGCGTCGCCGCTGGCGCGTAAAACGGTCTCTTCGAAGGCCGCCAGTCCTCCTGACAGCGCCGCTTGTACGGCGGAGCCATGCTCGGAGACGCGGTGGGCGATTTCCGAGCCTTGCACCAGCACAGTCTTTTCGAAAGCCCGCAAACGGTCGGCCAAGGTTTCGGTAAGGCGATCGCCTTGTGTGCCTATCGCTGCGACCGCCTCTCCGGCGACGTTGGCGAATCGTTCCTGCACCGCATTCGCATGTTCG
Source organism: uncultured Alphaproteobacteria bacterium (assembly GCA_963697595.1). Classification (GTDB taxonomy): domain Bacteria; phylum Pseudomonadota; class Alphaproteobacteria; order Rhizobiales; family Beijerinckiaceae; genus Methylocystis. The sequence goes on from CAVOON010000002.1 coordinate 15,335, forward strand.
CCGAGTGCGGCAGCGCTTTCCGACAGGCCGCGGGTCAGGTTTTCATGCAGCGCTTGGCCACGAGCTTCGAAATCTTCCCGCGCGGCGCGATGAGCCGTATCGAGCAGGCTGCTGAGCTGGGTTTCTGCATTATCAAAAACCGCCTTTGCGCCTTCGACGTAAGTCGTAACCCGCTCGGTGAGGCGCTCTGTCAACTCGTGGAGAGAGACGTCTAGAGCGCCGCCTCGAGAGATAAACGTTTGTTCGAGACGCTCGCCCGCTTCAGCAAGGCGAGTCGCCAGCCGATCGCTTTCGCCTCCGATGCTCTGCGCGAGCTGGCCGCCGACCGTTTCGAGACGTTCGAGCATACTGGCGCTGCGCGTTCCAAAGTCGGTGGTCAGCGTCTCGCCCGTCGCCTGCAGCTTGCGATCCACCTCCGTCACGCCGGCGGTGAAACGCTCGGCCACGTCCTGCGTAGCTGCGGTAATCTTTTGCGATACCTCGTCGCCCGTTTGGGTCAACCTGTCGATGACCTGCGCGCTCCGATCGCCCAGAACCCTTTCAATGCCGTCGCTGGCGCGTTCCAGAGCGATTTTCACTTCCTCGCTCTTCGAACCCAGGGCGCTGGCGACGCGATTTCCGGCATCGCTGACCTGTTCGGCGATTTGCGCCGAGGCGGTCGACAGGTCTTGCGATAAAAATCGCGTGCGCCAAACAGCGCCGTGCGAGCATTATCGGCGTTGACGACTATGGCTTCACGCTCTCGCGCCAGTTCGTCGATCAGCAACCGGATGCGACGCTCGTTGTCAGAATAAGAGCGCTCCAGATTCGTCACCTCTGTGCGGACGATGACTTCCAGCTCGCCGGCGCGCGACAGCGCCCGTTCGATGCCGTCGCCCATCGACGCCGCTTCGCGGCGAATGGCTTGCGAGAGCGCGACCACCTGCTCGGTCGCGATGGTTTCCGGTTCGATCAGCCTGATGGCGACTTCGGTCATCGCGTTGGCGATCAGGCGCATCTCATGTGCGCGCCGCGCCATGACGCCCGTGACGAACATGAAGACGATCGGCGCAAATAGCGCGAGGATCGTAAGGATAGGTTTTGGGGCCAGGAACGAGCGGTCCTCGCCCAGAATGTCGGCTTGATGGAAGAAGACAAACAGCGTCCACAGCGCAGCCCAGGCGGCGATCGAAAGGAGCGTGAGGCCCATGATCGCTCGATTGGGCTCGATCTGCAGCGCTTGCCGCAATTCGCCGATTGTTCTTCGGTCGTCGTTTGCTGGCTGAGTCTTGGGCGCGACAGGCGGCGACTTCTGCTGATTCGTCGCAGGCGCGGAGGGGCCGCTTCCGGCCGCCGGGGCTTTTGTCGGCGCTGGCGGCGGAGATGCCTTAGCTTGGGTGGGCTGCTGAGAGGCTTCCGCCGCCGCACGCGTCGCGGTAAGCGGCTCTCGGGCTTCCTTCTCCGCCTTGTCGGTCGGCTTGGCGCGCGGCGGCAATTGAAGATTGAGCGTGGGGTTGGCGGCGTCCTTCGCCGGCTCGATATCTGCGCTCTTTTGCGATGGAGTGGCGGCGCTCATCGCGGTGGTCATGTTGGCGGCCGGCATTTTCGTCGTCTCAGCCAGTCTCGACGCTTCCTGATCTGCTGTCTCTGGCGTATTCAGATCCAACGCCTCCTCGATCGCCGACAGAGCCGCGGCGGCCGCATCCTGGATCTTGCCCGATATTGCCATTGCACCTTCTCCGAGCGGAAGTTCGCACGTCTCCGCTCCCATACACATCGCTCGCGCGCGACGTCAAAAGATTAACCAAATCTTACAACCCTTCATTCACAATTGAAACCAGCGCGCTTTGCGAACGCCAAACGTCGTTAACGAGGCCTTCACCCTTGCCAAGCGGGCTAGGGAAAGTAGCTATGGAATCAGTCGCGGAGACCGCGGCGGAGCGGTTTCCGATGACGACGTAAAGCATGGTCGGTAGAGGTCGGCGCGACGGGCCAGCGGCCCCCGGCGCGCAATGCGCCGAGAAATTTTCAAATGACGCTGAAATTGGAGATACCTATGGGAAGATCAGCCACTGCTGAACCATTCGACCTTCAAACGATCAATTCCCCCCAGCGCGAACCAGCTAGCGAGCTCGTGATAGATCTGGTGCATTTGTCGCGCCAGACGCTCGGAGATAGCGCTCTGGAAAGCGAACTCCTGACATTGTTCGATCGTCAGGCTCAGCAACTTGCTATTCGTCTGGGGACCGTCCCGACGGCGGACGAAGCCCGGTGGCGCGCGGAGATGGCGCACACGCTCAAGGGGTCGGCTCGAGCCATCGGAGCGTTCCATCTCGGTGACGCCGCTGAAGCCTACGAGGCCGCAATCCGATCCGATGCTTCAGATTTAACTTCGACTTGGCGCCGGCTGCAGGTCGCCATAGACCGGGCGCATGAGGAGATTGGAAGACTGCTCAGATAGCGCCAGCGCGACCCCTCCGCGAGTTCGACGTGAGGCTTGCAGAAACCTGTGCAAAGTTTTCATAGCTCGCAAAATATAGTGGATAAGCCAAGCTTTCGCTCAAAATGGACTGAGCGGGAAGTATTTGAGGTAGAGCTCGGCATAGGTTCCGCGCTGCGCGAGGCGGGCCAGCGCGTAATCGATTGCAAGACGGACCGGCTTGGCGCCTCTTCTGACCGCGATGCCGGCGCCCTCTCCAAAATAACGCGAGTCCACGTAGGGGCCGCCTTTGAAAGCGCAGCAGGCGGAAGCCTCCGCTCCATTAAGCCAATAGGACAGGGATATGGCGTCGCCAAACAACGCGTTCACGCGCCCGGTTTTGAGCGCGGCGCGGGCCGACTCCTCATTCTCGAATGTCGACAGGCGCGATTTTGGAAAAAAAGCCTTGAGGTAAGCCTCGTGCGTGGAGCCTGTGACGACGGCAATGAGGCGGTCCTCCAACGCTTCAGGCGAGGCTGTGGTCAAAGTAGTGTCGACTCGCATCGCGAAACGTCCCGGCGTCAGGTAATAGGGAGCTGTGAAATCCACCAAAGCGCGATTTTCAGCCGTTATCGCCAATGAAGCGATGATGGCGTCCGCGCTGTTGTCCTCAAGCGCGGGAATCAATAAATCCCAACGGCGTCGCTGAATCGTGCAACTCAATTCCAGCTCTTCACAGATGGCGCGTGCGAGATCGACGTTAAACCCGGCTATCTGTCCGTCCGGCAAAGCAAAATTGAAGGGCGGATAATCGTCTTCGGTGACAAAGCGCACCTGCCTGATTTCATGCAGATCGGGCTTCGGGAGCCTGTGGGCGGGATCCCAGAACGTCGGCGTCGCCGCTGCTTCCTGTCCCTCAGCCTTCGCGGCGGCGTTGCAGGTCAACAGCGCTGCGGCGACGAAGAGCAAGGAAAATGCCCTCGCACGAGCGCGTTTTGCGCTCTCCGCTCCCTTTGCGATCGAATTCGTCAAAGCCCGACTCCGGCGCTACCCGCCTTTGCGAGCGCCATCGCAAATTATATTCAAAACGGTATGTCGTCATCAAGCTGGTCGGAGAGTCGGCCGCCGCCGCTGGCCGGCGCCTGCCGGCGCTCTGCTCCGGAACGCTCCATGGGTGAGGAGCGTCCGAAGCTGCCGCCGCTTTCTCGACCTCCGGCGCTCTGGGAATCATAGTCGCCTTCGCCGCGGCCGCCCTTGCTGTCGAGGAGGGTCAGTTCGCCACGAAAGCGCTGCAGCACAATGTCGGTCGCTTTGCGCTGATTGCCATCCTTGTCGGTGTATTCGCGCGTCGCCAATTGGCCTTCAAGATAGATCTTGGAGCCCTTGCGGCAGTATTGCTCGGCGATCTTGCCAAGATTTCTCATTGAAAATGGAGATGTTATGCCATTCGGTGCGGTCTTTGCGCTCTCCGGTGTTCTTGTCACGCCAGGATTCCGTTGTCGCGAGCGAGAATGACACCACACGATCGCCAGAGGGCAATGTGCGCACTTCCGGGTCACGGCCAAGATTGCCGACGAGGATCACCTTGTTGACGCTGCCCGCCATACTACTCTCCACTTCGATATTTTCCGCGTGGCACACTAGCCTAAAGCGGATGGAAGCGCGGTCTCATGCTTGGCTTGTCCACAGATGGTTTGGACTCAAGCCAAAAATGTTCTATTTATGTTCTAGCAGTCTCGCCAATGCGGCGCAAGCTGTGACCCCAATCGTTCGCGCCGATCCGGTTTTCTGTCGCCTCATAGTGTGGATTAGCTTGCGGAGCCGTGGCATGGAAAACGCAAAGGCCGAGCATCGGCGCATCTCAAAAAGGTTATAGCCCTCCATGGCGAATTCCGCTGCACAAAAATCCGTCGCCAAGGGCTCGGTCAAAGCGTCCGCAGGCGTTTTGAAAGCCACGCCGGGCGACGGGAAATGCATCTCCATTCGGGGTGCGCGTGAGCATAACCTCAAAAATGTCGATTTGATCATTCCCAGGGACAAGCTTGTCGTCTTCACAGGACTTTCGGGCTCGGGCAAGTCGTCCCTGGCTTTCGACACGATCTACGCGGAAGGGCAGCGGCGCTATGTCGAGTCCCTGTCGGCTTATGCCCGGCAGTTTCTCGAAATGATGCAAAAGCCCGACGTCGACCAGATAGACGGGCTTTCGCCGGCGATCTCCATCGAACAAAAAACCACGTCGAAGAATCCGCGCTCAACCGTTGGAACGGTCACGGAGATTTACGACTATATGCGCCTGCTTTGGGCGCGGGTGGGCGTGCCTTACTCGCCCGCCACAGGCCTGCCGATCGAGAGCCAGACCGTTTCCCAGATGGTCGATCGCGTACTCTCATTGCCGCAGGGGACTCGGCTCTATTTGCTGGCGCCGGTCGTGCGGGGCCGTAAAGGAGAATACAAAAAGGAAATCGCGGACTATACGCGGCGTGGTTTCCAGCGACTGAAGGTCGATGGCGAATATTACGAAATAGCCGAGGCGCCGCCGCTCGACAAAAAACTGAAACACGACATTGACGTCGTGGTCGATCGCATCGTCGTGCGTCCGGACATGGCGGCGCGGCTTGCCGATAGTTTCGAGACCGCTCTGGAGTTATCTGGAGGACTGGCGGTCGCTGAGTTTGCTGATGGCGGCGCCGTAGGGAGCAATGCGGAAATTCCCGTAACCGCGACTAGTCTTCGCGTTGCGTCGCATTATGCGCCGGCGCATATCGTTTTTTCTTCGAAATTTGCTTGTCCAGTTTCCGGCTTCACGATCCCGGAGATCGAGCCGCGCCTGTTCTCCTTCAATAATCCTTTTGGCGCCTGTCCCAAATGCGGCGGCATTGGTCACGAACAAAAGATCGACGCCGACCTTGTTGTGCCGGACCCCAAGCTTACGCTGCGGAAGGGAGCGATCGCGCCTTGGGCCAAATCTTCATCGCCTTACTACATGCAGACGCTCGAAGCGCTGGGGCGTCATTACAAATTTCGTCTGGACACTCCATTCCAGTCGCTGCCTTCCAATGCGCAACGCGTCATTCTCTATGGCTCGGGCGAAGAGGACATTCGTTTCTCCTACGACGACAGTTTTCGCGCCTATGACGTGAAAAAGCCGTTCGAGGGAGTTGTTCCAAATCTGGAGCGCCGCTACCTGGAGACCGACAGCGACTGGTCTCGGGAGGAAATCGGCCGCTTCATGTCGGCGACGCCCTGTCGCGCTTGCGGCGGCTTTCGCCTGAAGCCCGAGGCTTTGGCGGTAAAGATCGCTCACAAGCATATTGGCGAGGTTTCGGAGCTGTCCGTCCGCGCCGCGCTCGACTGGTTTTCGGCGCTGCCCTCGACACTGAGCGCCAAGCAAAACGAGATTGCCTATCGCATTTTGAAGGAAATCCGCGACCGCCTCACTTTCCTTGTCGACGTCGGGCTCGATTACCTCACATTGTCGCGCAACTCGGGCTCATTGTCCGGCGGCGAAAGTCAGCGCATCCGACTCGCTTCGCAGATCGGTTCTGGGCTGACAGGCGTGCTTTATGTGCTCGACGAGCCGTCGATCGGCCTGCATCAACGCGACAATGATCGGCTTTTGGACACATTGCGGCGACTGCGCGATCTCGGCAACAGCGTCATTGTCGTAGAACATGACGAAGACGCTATTCTCGCCGCGGATTATGTCGTCGACGTCGGCCCGGGAGCCGGCATTCACGGCGGCAAGATTATCGCGCAGGGGACGCCGGCGCAGATCATGGCGAATCCCAAATCGCTCACCGGTCAATATCTGACCGGCGAGCGTCAGGTGAAGCTCGCACATAAATTGCGCAAGCCCGAGGCGGGCCGTTGGCTCAAGCTCTTCGGCGCGCGCGGCAATAATCTGAAGAACATTGACGCGCAGATTCCCCTTGGACTTTTCACCTGCATCACAGGCGTCTCCGGCGGCGGCAAGTCGACGCTGATCATCGAGACGCTTTACAAGGCGGTGGCGAAGAAGCTAAACGGCGCGCACGAACATCCGGAGCCTTTCGACAAACTCGAGGGGTTGGAGCATATCGACAAGATCATTGACATTGATCAGTCGCCGATTGGCCGCACGCCACGCTCAAATCCCGCCACCTATACGGGCGCCTTTACTCCGATCAGAGAATGGTTCGCCGGCCTACCCGAAGCCAAGGCGCGCGGCTATGCGCCGGGACGCTTTTCCTTCAATGTGAAGGGTGGCCGTTGCGAAGCCTGCCAGGGCGACGGCGTCATAAAAATCGAGATGCATTTTCTGCCTGACGTCTATGTCACTTGCGACGTCTGCAAGGGAAAGCGTTACGACCGCGAAACCCTGGAAGTAAAATATCGCGAAAAATCCATCGCCGACGTGCTCGACATGACAGTGGAAGAGGCGGCGCAATTGTTCAAAGCCGCGCCGTTGATCCGCGACAAGCTGGAGACTTTAAAACGCGTGGGGCTTGACTACGTCAGCGTGGGTCAGCAGGCGACGACGCTCTCAGGGGGCGAGGCGCAGCGCGTGAAGCTCGCCAAGGAGTTGGCCCGACGCTCTACCGGACGCACGCTCTATATTCTCGACGAGCCGACGACAGGCCTGCATTTCCACGACGTGGCCAAGCTGCTGGAAGTGCTGCATGAACTGGTGGCGCAGGGCAACAGCGTCGTGGTCATTGAGCACAATCTGGAAGTCATCAAGACCGCGGATTGGGTCATCGACCTTGGGCCGGAGGGCGGCGACGGTGGCGGCGATATTGTTGTGGCGGGACCGCCGGCGGAGATTGTGAAGGAAAAGCGCAGCTACACGGGCCACTACCTCGCAGACGCCATGGCGCGGAGGCCGGTCAAGGAGATCCCGGAGCAAAAAAGCGTGAAAAGATCGGCGAGACAGAGCTAGGATATTTGCAAAGCGGTGCGATCGGTCAGCGCCGCATCTTGCTGTTGTTGCGCTTCCCATTTTTGTCGAGCGGCCTCCAATCCCCAGACAACCCCCAACATCATCAGCACGTGGCGCCAGTGGTCGATGTCGATCTGGAAAGCTTGAAAAAAGAAAGCCAGCAGGGTCGGAACGAACACCTGCGCCTGGCGCTGGTATGGCGACGATCTGAACATCAGCGTCAGGCCGATGAAAGAGGTCACGCTGACGATGAGAATAAATAAAAAGCCGCCGAGCCAGCCGTCGTTGGCGAAGGCGCCGATGTAGGAATTATGCGGTTCCAGATCGAATATGGTGCGAAAGCGCAAGGGGCCGAAACCCCAAAATCGCTCGACCAGCATTGGCAGCGAACGCAGCTGGTTGCCAAATCGTCCCGTCGCGCCTTCGTCGTACTCCTGCGTCACGGAGGCCCGTTGCAAAAACAGGTCGCGGGTCGACTCCATCGACAGCAGCGCCAGCACGACCACCGCGGCGACAGCGAGCGCGACGAACGCCGAGACGGCGATGCGTTTCTTCAGCCGGAGATTTCTCGTGGTCCTGTAACCGGTGAAGGCCATCAACGTGATCGCAAAAATCGTCGCTCCCCAGGAACCGCGGGAAAATGACAGAAAGATTGCGGCGACGACAATCGCCAGCATGACGACTGTAGCCAGGACATGGCGGGCTCGGGCGAACATAAGGTTCTGCGCAAGATACAAAGCCGCGAGGATCAGGAAGGAACCGAGCACGTTCGGATCCTTGAAGGTTCCCGCTGCGCGTCCCCAAGTGGCGAAGATTGAGCCGAAGCCCCCCAAATCGAAATAACCGATTATGCCCGCGGCCGAGGCGATCAGCGCCCCGGCGGTGAAGCCGGTCAGGATCAATTCCGTGCGCCGCTCCGTGCGGTCGGCGGCAAACAGCGCAAAGAACAATGCAGTTAGCGTGAGATAGGCGGACTGATATTGGTACATCGCGGATTCCGCGACATGCCAATAGGGAATCAACGAGAAAAAGCCGCATGTCGTATAAGACAGCAGGAGAGCCGCGAAGAGCAGAAAGCTCCGGTGCAGCGTGAAGCCGCCAAGGAACCATAAAGGAATCGCCACCAGGGATGCGAAATCGTAAGGCGAGGGTTCTACAAGCGCGATGGCCCCGCTTGCGACAAAAACCCAGGCGCTGAAATTGACCAGTTTTTGATAGTCGAAGAAAAGTTCAGACCGGGAGTTGGTTGGGGCGGCGCTCAGATGCGTCATGGCCGCGCCTTTATCGCCAGCGCCTCGCGATATCCGTTGATAACTCCCTCGACCATACCGGACAACGGGAAGCGCGTGGAGATATATTCAGCCAGCCGGCGGGAGTTTTCTTCCTGTTCTCGCGGCTTTTCGTCGAGCGCGCGTTGGAGGGCGTCACAGAGTATCTTAGGGTCTCCGCAGGCAATCAGGCGATCGCTGTAAGGCCCGAATATTTCAGCCATGCCGCCAACACGCGTGGCGATGATTGGCTTGTGTGCGCCCGCCGCCTCCAGCACTATATAAGGAAGGGATTCCGAACGGCTCGGCACCACCATAATCCGCCCTCGTGCAAACGCGGCGCGCGCGGCCATTGGCGCCCGGAAACTCAGCTGCGTCGAGATTCCGAGGCGTTGCGCCCTAGCGATCAGGGCGGCCTTTTCGAAGCCGTCGCCCACCAGCAAGAGGCTCGGACGCAGGTTCGTCGTCTTGATCAAAAGTCCCATCGCGTCGATGAGAGTGTCCAGCCCCTTGGCGACGCGAAACTCGCCGACATAAAGGAGGTCGGCGGCGTCATCTCTTAGCGGCACCGGTTCCAGCTCGTAAGGTGCAATGCCATTGCGCACCACATGAGCGAGATGACGGGGCTTGCCGACAAGCGCTTCAAAGCGGTTGGCGATATAGGCGCTTTCGAACAGTAAAATGTCCGTGCGATAGGCGAGGATCGCCTCCATCGTCATATAGAGTCGGTGGCTCACGGCGCCCGGATGATAGTTCAGGCTGCCCCCATGCGGCGTATAGGCGCGTATGGCGCGAGACTGCATCGAGGGCAATCCGGCGAGTTGAGCGAATAGCCCTCCCTTGGATCCATGACCGTGCACGACGTCGGGACGAATTTTGGCCAGTCGTCTCGCAACAGCGCCCAAAACAGTAAAATCGCTGATGTCGGGCAGGCGAACCATCGGTAGACGAAGAAGACCGAGCGCGAGATGTGGCTCCAGTTCGGCGAGTTGGTCGTCGCCGCGGGCGCCGCCGGTCAGAGAATCCGCTATGAGGCCGACTTGATGGCCTCTTGCGATCTGCTCCCAGGCGAGATCGCGGACGTGACGAAAAAGTCCCCCGACCGGAGCCCGCAGAACATGGACTATTCGCAAAGGCTTCGCAGTGGGTATGTTTGGAGTGACAGCCAGGTCACCGGAGGTCAACTGCGTCACTCGCGTGGCGCCTTTCTGGTTCGGGAGGGCGCCGTCGCTACAGCGCGGCCAATCCGTCGCGCGCCTGCCGCGCGATCCTGCGCGTCAGAATATTAGGAACAGGTTGGTTAATTTTGGATGAGCGTCGGCGTCGCGCGTGAATGGGCTATGACCGCGGCGCTCAACCTCTGTGCTGTTGCGTGAGAGCATAGCGCCGGCTCCGCCCGGAATGGACGATTGAAACCGCTCGCGAGTAACGATCCGACCTCGACGGATTTGCTTTTTGAACTATACTAAAATAGTCGGAAAGAGGAACTGGCAGAGCGTATTGCGCGATACAGAGGGAGATCGATCATGCCCGAGGACTGGGAATATCAGGTACGGATCAATGTCAGCGACGATTACTCGGAAATCCTGCGCCGCGATCTTGGCGACCCGGCGGTCAAGCCGATCGCGGACATTCTGTCGAAACATCGCGCGACGCTGAAGAGCCAGTACGACGCCTTCGCCGATTATGTCTCGGAGGCGGAAAAGCGTGGGGTTGAGCATTTTCCGCTCTACAAATGGACCAAGGCGACGATCGAAGACCCCGTCAAAAAGGCGAAGCACCGTAAATCCTTTACCTTTTATGTCGAAGGCCAAGAGGTGTACGCCAAGCCGAAGGCCGACGCGCTTGAGGCGGATTTATTGCCTCTTGTCGGCGCCGGCGCGATTACGAAAGTGTCGAAACACGACACCAATCCCGCAAACAACCCTCAGGCCCCGGCGCATCTTCGCTGAAAGAAAAGACCTTGCGGCGGCCGGACGTCATCGCATTTCCTGCTCGACCTCGCCTGTTGGATCGAGGCCGCCGTTCTCATGGCAATTTGCATCGCCTAAATGTCGTATTCGAAGGCTTGGTGAGCGCGCCGGGGCTCGAACCCGGGACCCTCTGATTAAAAGTCTGTTATACGCCATACTATGTGTTTCTATGGGCTACGCTCCATTACAATAAATAGCTGAGATTACAGTGATCGTCTTACTATAGCTTTCGACGCTCTACCCTCCTATTCTATCCCGCCTGGTGACACATTGGTGACACGGATGGATAATCAGTCGGGACGCCCTCGCATCGCTCGCTCGCTCGGCGCATTGCATATTCAAGTAGGACAGTAGGGGCCAAAAGCCGTCCAAGCCGTCCGCGCCGTAGAATATAGATATATATCAATACCTTGTGAAAAACCGTCGGTCGTCCAAAGCCGTCCATAACCGCCCCCGAGCCGTCCAAATGCCAAAGATCACGAAACGCCTCATTGACGCGATCGAGCCCAGCGCCGAGCGCATAATCGTTTGGGATTCCGAGATAAAAGGCTTTGGCATGATCGCGTTGCCGAGCGGCCTTCGGTCGTTCTTTGTGCAATATCGCAACGAAAGTGGCCGCAAGCGTCGCCTCACTCTTGGACGGTTTCGGCGTGATGACCGCTGAAGGGGCGCGAAAAGCGGCGCGCGATGCGTTGGCGACGGTCGGAAGGGGCGTCGATCCCGTCGAAGATCGTCAGGCGCTACGCGCCGCGCCTAGCGTGTCACAATTGCTCGATCGCTACCTCGCTGAGCATGTGGACGTTCACAACGCCTCAAGGACCGCCGACGGTGTTCGCTTCGCGATTAAGAGGCATATTCTCCCGCGCCTCGGAACGCTGAGGGCTGCCGCGGTCACTCGGCAGGATGTGCTCAAATTGCATGGGGCGATGCAAGCGACGCCGCGCCACGCCAATCTAACCCTTTCGATCCTGTCGAAAGCGTTCAATCTCGCCGAACTTTGGGGAATTCGACCAGAAAACTCCAATCCCTGTCGCCTGGTGCCGCGCTATCCGGAATCCCATCGCGAGCGCTTCCTTTCCGCCGACGAGCTCGCGCTTCTCGGGCGTGCTCTGCGAGAGGCGGAGTCTCCCGGGCTGCCGTGGCGCGAGAGGGCGGGTGCGAACGTGAAGCATCTGGCTAAGGAAGAAAACCGATTTACGCCGATTAGCGCGCCCGCCCTGGAGGCTATCCGCCTACTGTTATTCACAGGAGCCAGGCTGTCTGAAATACTCGAACTGAAATGGGAGCATGTTGACCTAGCTCGGGGCTTGATCGCGCTGCCGACTCGCAAGGGCGGCTCGCGTCGCCCACATCCGGTGAGTACGATGGCGCTGGCGGTTCTCGCCAATATTGAGCGTGAACAAGGATCGCCATGGGTCTTGCCGGCTCCAAAAAACGCCCAAAAGTTTCTGACTAAATCCGTTGTTGAAAACGCCTGGCAGCGAATTCGGGAACACGTGGGAATTCCGGATCTTCGGCTTCACGATTTGCGACATACGACCGGGACTTATGCGTCACAGGCGGGCGTGAACGCGTTCCAGGTCCGCGACCTCTTGCGCCACGCCAACATTTCAATGACGGGCCGTTACGCCAATCGAGATGACGATCCAACGCGCTCGATATCCGATATTGTCGGAGAGCGGATCGCTGCTGGATTAGAGGGGCGGGCGCTGGGCGAGGTTGTGCCGTTCAAAAGGCCTAGGCACAGGTAACAAGCTCACCAAGGAATGGGAAGCCTCTCGTTACCCACGTCGGTAACATGCGGACGTAAGAACAGCCCGCATTGAGACATTCGAACACGCGATAACGTTCTGCTCAAAAGCGGTCCAACTTATTGCCCAAACTGAGCGCCTCCGGCGCTTCGTAATTCGCGGGCCGAAGGGCTAATTAAAGCGTCTTATAATGCTCCGGAGACTTGGCAAGGGTTGCGTTTGCGCCATAATGCCCTATTTTAATTCCGGGAGATTCGATATATTTGAGATGGCGGAACAGACCAGCAACCCGGTGCCCGTAGGGGCGCAGAAAGCCGTTATCTGGGCTTTCGCGGAGCGAATCGCAAGGGAGCTTAAGTTCAAGCCCAGCGACGCAATAGAATTGCTTGTTCTTCGGCTCGGCGGCAAGATTGAATACAAGAGCCCCACCCGACAGGACGGCCGATTGCCAGAATCGATTATCGTTCGATCTACAAAGGACTTTACAATCTATCTGCCGAGCATGACGTCGCCGCAACGTGATAGGTTCACAATCGCACATGAACTCGGGCATTTTTGGTTGCATTATCCACTTGCAGCGAAAAAGGTTCCTGGTTTGCCGATGATGGCTACACGTTGGGTTGATGAATTAGATTCTGAGCTCGTTCGGACCGAGTGGGAAGCTAACTGGTTTGCTGCAGCTTTTCTTATGCCAGAAGTTCAATTTAGGGCTGCGTATAATAAAGGCGGGGCCGATTTCGCCGCCTGCGAATTCAATGTAAGCGCGCATGCTGCAAGGGTGCGAGCGAAAAGCCTTTCTCTCTAGGTTGAAACATGGGGATTTGTCCGAGCTACCGGCTCCGTCTCTTCATGTCCGTCGATCTGGTTGGGTCTACCGAGTTTAAAACGGGAGAGGGCAAAGATAGGGGAAATACTACCGACCCTCACCCAAGGTGGGTGCAGGAAACAAAAAGATTTTATGTCAGCTTCCCTAAGTTTTTGCAGAGTCATTTTAGGGATGAATCTCCAAGATTTGGCATAATTGAGAATGAGAGCGCGCCTAAGCTATGGAAAACAATCGGAGACGAGGTGGTTTTTTGCGTGAGAGTTCATAATTTAGAGCATTTCACTGCATGCGTTACATCCTTTATAAGGGCTTTAAGAGACTATGGAAGGCAATTGGAGAACGATGGGTTCCTTGACGTCAAGGGAACTATATGGGTCGGTGCCTTTCCAGCCCCAAATACAAGCGTAATGATATCTGGTTGCGATAGCAATTCTGGATATAACACCAAAATAGACGAGAACTATTGCGAGGAATATGAGCAAGCAGCTGACGATGAGCCGCGGAACTTTGATTTTTTAGGCAGAGACATTGATTTAGGATTTCGGATCGCAAAGCATGCAAGAGCAGAGGATCTCGCGTTATCATGTGAGGCCGCATTTCTACTATGTGAAGCAAATAAGGCTCATCAATTTCATGAGAAATTTAATTTTAATGGCCGGGACGTCTTAAAGGGCGTCATGCGCGGCAAACCATACCCGGTTGTAACCATAGATACGGAGCGTAATAATCTTAAATCAGAAATTGCAGATCTTGAGAGTAATTTATCCGGTGGCGGAGGTGCAAATGTAAACGTTAACAGTCTTAGTAGATTTCTAACACTGTTATTTGGCGTAGAGAAAATTGCTTTTCCTGTTTTGCCAAAGCGTGGGCACGCTATTGAAGCCATGCCAAGTGATTACAATGAGTTCGTTGGCCTTTGGCAGGAGGAGCAGTTCGAGATTACTTCTCGCGAGGAAGGAGAAGATCGTTCGGCGACTGAAGACTCCCCACCAGCGCAAGAGGGAAAAACAATCGACGAACAAGTCAACGAGCTATCTGCCAATATCCAGCCCATAGGCGAGACAGAGGATGATTGAGCGCGGCGCACTGGACGACAGTGGTATTTCTCGCCATTCTCAACGCGGTCCTGATCCTTGCGCCGCCGTATCTCGGGCAAATGCAACGAAGTAATGAGGTCACAGCCCCGCGGGAGAACGCGGACGCTTCAAAGGTGTTCCATCGTCTGGAGAATTGTTTCGCAAGTCTCACGTGCGCTGCGCCCATCGTCGGCATGGCCCGTCCCGCTATTGAATGGCGCGCCGCCCGGGCCAATCTGCACAGCCCAGAACCATCGCCCATCATGCGGGCCGCCGCTGACTCGGTAAATGCGCGCCGCGGGAAGGTTGCCGAGCAAAAGCGACCAATCGTCCGCGAGAACTTCAACCACGCCATCAATCAGCGTGAACGCCGTTCGCCGCCATTTGAAGGATGCAGGGTCGGAATACGCGTTAGGCATTTTCGATCGGCTCGATAAGCGTCGAGTCATCGTCGCCTGCCCCGGCCTTATTCACGCGTGTAGAGACGATCCATTCTTGCAAAGCATCTTCCGGCAGCGAGTGCAGCAGTGTGGCAGCGGTTTCGCCCCTCAACCACGCTTCGGCGTCGTGCCAATCGAGAATGACAGGCATGCGGTCATGAAAGCGTTGCATCCAATTATTCGCCCCGCCGACGATGATAGTCGCGTTTGGAAGATCGTCGCCGCCATCAAGGCCGCTCCAATGATCCCATAGGCCAGCTAACGCCAGAGGCCAGCCGTCGCGCGACGTGAAATAGTGCGGCGTCTTCGCCCCTTTCGCTCCTGTCCATTCATAGAAGCCGGAAGCCGGGATGATGCAGCGTCGATATTTGAACGCCCCGCGAAACATCGGTCTTTCAAGCACCGTTTCAGCGCGGGCGTTGAAGGTGGCGGGAAGCTCTTTGAGCGGCTTTTTCCACCAGGAGGGCACAAGGCCCCAATACATCGGGACAAGCTCATTGCCGCGTTCGCCAGCGCGAATGACCTCTATCGGCGTCGTAGGGGCGATGTTGAAACGCGGCGCGAGATTGCGCGGCTGGCCGATTAGATCGGCTAAGCGATGGATTTCCGCCCATGAGAGATTCTGAGTGAAGCGTCCGCACATGGCGAGGATCGTAACGCGGCGGCCGTCGAACGGAAACCAACCTTCGCCATATTTGGCTCACGCCACCCCGCTCGCGATCGTCCATCTGCGATCCGCGGTGATGAGATCTAGCGTCTCCGTTGCATCCGCCTGATTTCATCCTTCACGCGCTGCCAATGTTCCGCTGACCTGTTGGCGTCGACAACTTGTGGGGCTTCATGCTGGCGCAAGCGCGCTTCGCCATAGGCGTTCGCGCCGCAGCTTTCGATTAGGTCGCGCGCATCGGATTCGATAAGGGCGCGGGAAGTGCGCCGGCGGCGCAGCCAATTAAGCACTCGCGTTAGCCGGGAGAGCCCGTAAGCTCATCGTGAGCCTTAAACGTGCTGGGGGTGAAAGGCCAAAGGTGGCGAATGAAACTCGCCTTCCACCCAATATCCAATGAATATTTTTCTGGGCGTCCGTATGAGGCCATCGCCCTGTTATATGCGACTGCGTTGACGGCATACATGCACGGCGGCTCTTCGGCATAAATCAAGGTCAGCCGTCTTTCCAGATTATTCAAGTTATCATGCCCATTTGCATCGGCGAGCACGCTATAAATTTGCTTTCTTAATCCGGCGTGCAAGCGAGCCTTCCCACTCAAATCAAAGACAAGATCAAGCAGCCCAACGAGTGTTGTGAAGGCTGGAATTGCGTGAGGGTAGGTTTCTTTAAGTGGCGACAATGCGGCGGTCCCGGACGCAACGACTAAGAACATCGCAGCACGGTGCGTCCAAGCAAAAAAGCGTTCTCTATCTTCGTGATAGAGAGCGCTCGCTAGACACCTAATTCTAAAATCATCGATTCCGTCTATTTGCTGTCCCTCGGCGGTCGGACGGGAGGCGGAGCTTTGGTCTGACTGTCCTGCCGGCCAATTCCGTGATCCTTCGCTAGATCTGGATGCCCCCTCGACGGTTGAGGCTTTGGCGGTGGAGGCGGTGGTGGTGGGGGAGACGGCTTTTTCTTCTCGGTCATTTGGTTTAATATCATTTGTCATGATGACAGCCGCTCCCGTTGCGTGATAGGATTCCCTACACGGCGAAGAGGTTCGTCAATTTCGACGCGAGCGGGGATTCCGGCCCTGCCCATCAATCCCCCACCATAATCTATATCTGCGGCGTGGGCTAGGCTCACGCCGCCAAATGGCGCTGCCAATACCCGTTAAAGTCGACGCTCGGCTTATCCTTCATGGCTGGGCCCGCAATCCGAAGGGAGTGGTCGCCATTGCTCATGCTGCGGTGATCCTCGCGCCATGAAGCCACGTGGGCGTAGCGGATATGATAATGGCCGATCTGCGCGCGGCGGCGTAGCCACCCGTCATTTGCAAGCTTTCCCGGCCGCGCGCCAGTCAAACCAGATGCGTCGGCGCGCGTCGTCCAGCGTGATCTTTCCGGCGCATGTCGCCCGCGACAGGCAGGCCTCGATTGCGTCTTTCTCTCCGGCTTCGTCCCACGGCTGTAATTCGAGGTTTCGAAGATCTGAAGGCGCGCCTCCAAGCGCGAGCGGTATCCTGTGATCCAGTTCGAAGTCGACAAGGAGCTCTTCGGGGATTTCCAGCTCACGAATGAGTTTGATTTTAACAGCCGCCGTGTAGCGCGGCGAGGGCCGCACAGTCTTCGTCCAGCCGGGAAGGCATATCGTCGAAGCGATGGTCGCCTGGGTTACGGATGGGTTAACGGGCAAATCGGCGGAGAGGGCGGCATCGCTCGCATTCGCCATAGCGAATAGCATTGCCGAAAACGCCAGGCGGGACTTTCGATGTGATATCGCTTCTTCGCTGCAAACGGTAGCTGAAATCATGGGGTCTCTTTTACACAATGCGCTATAGCAGCCGGTGTAGTTCGGCTCTTCGACTTTTGGAAGTCTTTCGTTATGGCGCGGGCCTCGGTGGGCACGCGGCAAACGCGATCAAGAGCCGTATAGCCTACGCGCCTTCCGTCAGGCCCTCGGTAGCCCGGGCGACCGAGCCGCGTGCTCACGCGCGCGAACCGGCGAGGCACACTCGCCGCGTTGGGTGCTAGGGCCTCTTCATTTCCCCAGCAGCTTGCGCGCAGCCGCCGCGCCGACTTCTCGTTCTGAGTTTCCACCCACATTGCCGTGATCGATCTGGCCAGCGACGGCGAGGAGTTTTCTTGCTTCGCTCGCACCCTGTTCAGCTTCTGCATTCAGTCTTGTGTCGCCGTAGCTCTGGGAAGAAAGCAACCGCCGCGCCTCGACGGCGCCAATCTCTTGCTCGCTCATGAACTTCACCGGCGCAGGTCGTAGCTCCAATCGCCGCGCGCCCTCAAATGACGCAGCCGCGACCGATTGAGGCACCGAAGACGCGCGAGTCGTCGCGTTCGCAGGTGGAATCGAAAGTGTCGAAAGGCCGCCCGCTCGAAGGCGTTCGATGGCTCGCGCAGCCGGGCAGGATTGAGCCGATGTGGGGGAAGCTTCGCCAAGATTTACACTCATGATTTGATCCTCAATTCAAGTTTCGGAGTTGCGGCTTGCAACCCCGATTTTCCGTAGCGCAACGCACCGCCCCTTGCGGTCGCTAATGCGCTGATGTGGATGGCGTCGCCGTCTTGCTCTGATCCAGAAGCTGTATCGCCGGACCAAGCACCGCGAAAAATTCGTCGATACTCCGCAACACGCTCTCCCGCAATTTTCGCTCTGCGTCATCGCCGTTGGCCATCAGGGCAGCGATCGGCTCTCTCGACGCGAGGCTCAGCAAAGAAAGCTCATTCGTCGCGCTTGAAGAGCCGACGCTTGAGGCGAGCGCAACATGTCGGCTGACGAGTTGGGCGAGTATGAGCTTTGTGGACATGGCGGTGGCGAGAAGTTGGTCTGCCAAGTTGGCGCCTGCGGCGTCCATGGACGTCAATGCGTCTTGCAACTGCACGATTCTAGTCAAAAGCTCCTCTCCTTCGCGTGCGGAAAACGGGCGATTGAATGAAGAGGCGTGTTTTCGGGGTATTTTCATCGCTTAGCTTCTCCGCTTGGAAAATCGAATTAGACACTTTGCAACGTCAAATTCGATTGTGCGCATGCCTTCATTGACCCGGGGCCATGCTGACGCCGGTGGGACCGCTGAGATTGCCATGGGCATTGATCTGCTGTTCGACCTTGACGACAAAATCGGGGGAGGGCGAGACTTCGACTTTGAGGCCGATATTTGCGGAGCCCTCAAGACGCACCGGCGTCGATCCCTCGCCTTCCGCAGACGCGCCAGTGGATTTGAGCGCGCGCATGCGCTTGAACACCGAAGATCCGGCCTCATGCGGGGCCTCGGGCAATTCCCAAGGCATGCGGAAATTCGACTTGATCCAAGGATGCATTTCCGCCTTGTCATTCGCGATATCGGCGGCAGACTTGTTCATCAGGCCACCATAAATGGCGTTGCGGTTGTAGATCGCCGAAGCGCCAAACGCAGCGGCGCCGAAGAGACCGGCGGTCGCCAGTGACGGCAGTGGAAGGCCAGCCGATGCGCCGCCCAGCAGCATCTGCGCGCCCTTGATCCCGAGATAGCCAGTAAGCGCCGTTCCGACCACTCCGGCTCCTGTCGCCTCTTTTGCGACCGTCGGATAATCGGAAAACACTTTCGCGGCGCGCGCTGCGGTCTCAGAGAGCACATTGATGCCGTCCGTCAACGGCTGCAGAAAAGGCCTTCCGGCGGCGGCGGCGAGATCATCAACCTTGGCTTTGAGGCTGCTCGCCGCCATGCCAAAGTCCTCGTCTATAATCTTCCTAACGGCGGCGGTTCCGGGCGCGCCGTGTGTCATCGCGCGGTCTTTTTCATAAAGACCATGCTGCGTCAGTTGTTCGGCGACGAATTGTCCGGCGACGCGGTTCGAAAAGAGATGCGCTACCTCTTCTTGAACCTTTCTCGGCTCTGTAATTCCGGCCTTGTCGAGCGCCTTCTTGAGGTAGGTTTGCACCCACTTATCCGGGTCGCTGATCGCGAGGTCCGAGCCATAGACGCCGCCAGGCATAATGCCTTTGACCGAGCCCGTTGACGTGTAAACGACCTTATTTGGATCAACGAGACCAAGCCTTACCATCTCCTCAGCAGCCATTTTCTGCATACGGCCGCCGATGATTGCCGAATAAAAAGATCCTCCCGCCGTGCCTGCCTGAGCGCCGCCGTGATGCTGAATCATTGTTGGTAGGACGCCGGCAACAAATTCTGGGGAGTAACCCATCGTCGCGGCGCGCCCATATTGCGCCGCTTCGAAGAACTCATAGGGCTTGATCGTATCGCCAAAGACGTTGATCGCCTTCGCGATGCCCTCGATATAATTGCGAAACTTGTCGATGTCCTGCGTCGTGCCGGCAAGCTCCGCCGCCTTGATTAGTTTATCGAAGCTTTCGTTAATCTCCTCCGTTGAGGCGTTTGGATGCGCATGTTGCTCAAGCACCCGCAACTTCAACAAAGGCTCGGAAACGCGAGCCGCCTCTTCATAAGAGCCGACGCTCGCGCGCTGATTGCGCAGCATATGCATGATATCGGCCTGGCGCACCGATCTATATTTTCCCGCGAGCTCCATCGCTTTCGCGTTCGCCTCAGCAATCTCACCCTCGCTCATGCCGGCATTGGACATGCGAATGTTTTCATGTAACTGCGCCTGAGCCTGTTTGACGATTTCCTTGACGATCGGCGCGGCGACAGCGGAGGCGGCGCCGATGGTGAGGCCCGTCTGGATCGCCCTTTCGCGCGCAGCCTGATTGCGCTCCCAGAAGCCGGGACCGGGCGCGACGGAGCTCGCCATCCTGCGCGCGACGTCAAGATGCTGCTGCTGCTTGATCCAGACGTCGGACATGCCGCGCGCCATGGAGTCCACGCGGCGACTGGCCTGCATCGCCGTGGCTTCCAGCCCGCGCAGCTTTTGCGCCACCTGTGCGAAGGTCGCGCCGGTCTTGTCTTGGGCGCTTATGATTGCGCGGGTTTCGATAGTCTTGAGCGTCATGCCTATCGCCTTTGCTGTTCTGCAAAATATTGCTGCGCCTGTTCGAACCGATGGAAGGCTTCGTCAACCGTCACGCTGCCGAAGCGGCCAGTGCAATGACGTCGACGCCTTCGACACCCGCGCATTCGACGGCGCAATGCTTTCCAAACATCGCAAGAAATTCGTCGGCGAGCGTAGCCGGGAAGGTCAGCGGCGTTCCGGGCGCGTGCTCGATTATGTCGATGCGGCCGGATGTCTGGTTGTTGTGCTCGTCAAGGACAGGCGGCGCGGACGTTTTGCCGTTTCGGCCGTGCAGTGTGAACGGAAGCTTGATTGTCTTTGTGAGGGACATGGAAAATTCCTTTATTTCGACGTTGGCGCGGCGCGCGCCATGTGCGCCGGCCAGGGCTCCTATGCGTTTCGGCGCTTGGCGCTAGGCGCGCGCGCCGGAAACGACGATCGGCGGCGCGGCAAGCTTTTCGTCTCGGACTCGCCTGCGATCGCGTTCCACTCGCATCGCTTCGAGTTCTTCCCGCTCTTCCTGCTTTCGACGCTCAATCAGCGCGAGGCGATTGGTTTCCGCGTTTCGCGCATGCGTCTCGCGCGCCTGCTGCTCTAGCTCCAACGATGTAAGCGGTTTTGGAGGCGGCAGCGGAACAAGCTCTTGTTCGACGCGAAAAAATTCATAGATGGCTTTTTTCGTCGCGATCAGTATTTCGAGTTGAGCATCATCGATACTCGGGAGCGCTTTGCGCGCGGCTCTGACACTCATATCGGAGACGGCGATCTCCCACTCCCATATGATCATCTGAGCGCCGGCTTTATCGTGCGTGTACCACAGATCCTTCCCAGATTCGACGTCCCGATAAAATGGACGCAGGCGCCCTTCTTTCGATTTCAGATCCTCGAACAATGGATTGAAGATCGCCTGCGCATGCAGTTTTGCATTCTTGAGGCTGCGTATTTTCTCCTCGACCGCCTCAAACCTTTTCAGCGCTTCCGCGCGTGAGATATTCGGCGCTTCCGCGGTGTCGGAAATGTCAAAAAAACGCTGGGCAGCCGTGAGGCCCTCTTGCTGTTCGAGGCGTTCGATATAATTTTGAAGCGCCAGGGCTTCACTCTGCGCCGCGCTTTCTTGGCTCGGAACAAGTTTGAAGCGCTCAACGAAGGAAAGGCACCGTTCGCCGGTTGCTTTGTAATCGGCGAGGGCATTGTCAAACGCCCGCGACATTTCCGGATTGCCGTAACGAAGAAAGCGCTCGGGCGCTTGATCATTCGTCGACAGAGCCGCGTCGTTTCCGGTTTTGCTCATCTGCTTTTTCCTAGTTCGTTTGGGAGGAGCGCGTCGTGGTGTTTGAGGGGAAAGTGCGCGGCGGTCTGCAAATTCGACCGCCGCGCCTGTCGCGACCCCACTTCGGTCGAGAGGAAGGAATCCAACAAGGAACCTCTCGACCTCGCGTCGCGACAATGGGTGGAGCTCGTCAGCATGTTTTTGACAAGCACGGAAAATATTCATCCAGATTGCCGCCGGGCATAGCGATGGCTGCGGCGAGCGCTTGCTTACGTTGAAGGAGTCGGATTAGCGCCGCCAAGCGGTCGCGCTCCACTTGCGCAACTAAAAGTCGTTGCTTTGCTTGCACTGCCTCACTCAACGAACGGCCGAGCGCCGCTCTGTCGTAGGCTTCTTGCGCTTGACCTATCGCCTCGATATTCGCTGCCGCTTTTTTATGGGAGTCGATGAGCGCTTGCTCGATCTGCGCGAGAGAGACTGCCGAATTTTCGGTGAGAGCCAAAAGCTCGTTGAACTGCATTGACTGCCTCCATTCCTGGTGGAATTTCGGAGACAGAAGCGCCAGTGGCTATGGCCAAAATAATTAAAGCAGCTTTATTATTGATTTTTAAGGTGTTTCTCGCGCAATCGTTTCCCCAAGGCGCGGACAAATCGCGACGGTTTATCTTCATCCGGGCCTATGTTCGACTGCAATGCGCAGGATAATCGCTGAGCAATAGACGCAATGACTTTGTGCCATCCTGCGTCGCTTTTGCATAGGAGATCCATAAGGAACAATTGGCCTGCTGTATCCTCTACAGCGATGAATAAAAGGAACGTGCCTATCATGGAAAGGCTGTTGATCATCCAATCGTATTCGTGAATATCGTCAGTTTTTTCCCAAGCCTCTGCGGTTTCGATGATATAGCGTGAGCGCTTCAACACAGCGCTCCGGTATCCGGTTGATATTTTCAGAATAATCTCGTCGACGTGACTTAGGCTAATCGGTTGAGACGAGGTAATCATGATTGCGGCCCGCGCCGCCGCATATTTGTTTAAGCCAAACACACGAAGCGATAGAAAGATTGCAACCTCAAACCGAATGTCTCTTTTGAGCAATGAGACAGTAGAGCCTTTGGGACGTCCGGGCTCCCCCTTCGCTCTTATGAGCTTCTTGTTCGCCCGTTTCAGTGCGAGTCTCTCTTTGATCGATTTCATTCGTCATCTCTAATTCGACGGGCGCCAAACTCGCGAAACTCTCGATCTCGATAATTTCCTAAGTTGCGGCCTTTTCAGCGCGACCTTTGCGCAGGCGAACGCCTGGGCCTTCCCCGTTTTCAGCAAGGAAAAGAATGCCCGCGGTCTCGAGTGCGCGTCGAATGTCGGCGAGCGTTCGGCCGTAGGGCGTTCGGTTTCCAGCTTCAAAATCGGCAATGGTCTTCTTTGCGACCTTAGAGCCAGCCAACGCCGTCGCTTCTTCGAGCTGTTCTTGTGTCCAGCCGAGTAGGGCTCGCCCGGCGCGACATTGCTCCCGCGAAAAAGTCATTTCCAGCGTAACCCTTCTCTTTTAGAGTTGACTTATTAAAGGCAATGTTACACTATTAGTGTAACAAGGCAAGGGACGGTCGCGCATTGCTTTGTGATTTGACGGAAGTCCGCCGCAGTCCGTCTCAATCATCGATCGCGACTTTTTACGAGGGAGAAACTTATGTCCTCCAAGCAAACCCGCCGCATATTTCTCGCCGCCGGCTCCGCTGGCGCGGTGTTTGGCGCTTTATCCGTCGCTGCGGCAGGAGAAGCTGCGCCTGATGCCCGCCTTCCCGCGATCGCGGGCGGCGGTTTGCCCGCGCCGTTGTCCGGCGCGTTAGCCCAAGCCGTCGAGCGCCACAAGCTCACCTGGAGGGCTCTTAACAGCGGTGTTATTGGCGGCGAAGATATTCCAGATCATCTGATAGATGCAGAAAGCGAAGCGCTTTGGCATCTTGCGACGCTTCCTTGCGCTGACGATGGCGAACTTCTCGCGAAGCTGCGCTACCTGGTGGCCTATGAAAAAGGCGTCGCGCTAGGGCGCGCCTTCGACATGAGCGCGCATGGCTCGCTCCCGATCGCCCTCGATCTTTATTTCACTCAAGGAGCATGATCATGACTACGGTTTCGATCTCTCGACGCTCCCTCGCTGGCGCGACGGCCGTCGCTGCTGTTGGTCTAATCGTCCCACTGGCCGATGCGAGCTCGCCGGCTCTAAGCGATCTTTGGCGCGAATGGCGTTCCCTGCGGCAGCCCCATCATGAGTCGTTGGCGATGCTGGAAGCTGCATTGGATGCGCTTCCGGCCTGGGCCAAACCCGGTCCGCGATATATGAAAAAAGACGGCTCGCTTTCGGGTCCTGAAGTGGCTTGGCCAATGGACGTGGCGACTTTGCCGCCGGAATATGGCGCCTACAGAGTAGTTCGCCCCTCTCCCGAAGATTGTCGGCAGAGATATGAACGAAGCAAGCTAGCAAATGTAGCCAATGCCAAGATTTCGTATGTAAAGGGGCTACGTCGGATCGCGCGCCTTCGGATGGCCAAGCGCGAAGAGGAGCGGAAACTCGAAATTCCAGAATTGCAGCGCAGATACGATGCGATCGTTGAGAGAATCTATGAGCTTGCGTATGCGATTTTGAATTTAGATGACCATTCGCCGGATGCGACCGCCGGCAAAGTATTGATGGCGCTGTATTTTGACGTCGACGACAATATGTTGTCCGGCGATGCGCTCGGCCATCATGAAGCAGTGCTGAAATCTCTCCGGCCGCATCTGACGGGACATATTGCAACAGACGTCGCCGCCATCCTCGACAATAAGCAAGCCAGACTTTGTGAGCAGCCTTTTTGGGCATGAGAGCCACGAACGATCGCAAATCGGGGTCGCAGCCTGCAACTTCGAAACTTTCTGACTGGATTGGACAAGCGGATATGTCGACAACTTTGCTCCGCGCCGGCGCCTATGACCGGCGCTCCATTATGCGCAAGGCTCACGCTGAATTTCGCGCGGCTAAACGGCGCGGAAAGGCCTGGACTTTTGCGCGCTGTCTGACCTTCGCATGGGCGATCGCGCGGGAGCAACGCGCGCGATGCTCTCGAGAAAGCGTCAAAAAATTGGCCGCGTGAAAGCTGTTTGGTTCTGCTGAGAGCCACACTTTGTGGCGTCTCGTCATTCGATGATTTGGGCGTATTTTGTCGTAAACGAGTGTAGTTCTCGCGCTCCAATATCACAGCAAAACAATAGGTTGTAACGTCTAATTATTTTGGCAATGGCCGCGCCCGCTACTTTTTTTGAAGATGACGCATCGAAACTGAAAGCGCTTGCGCGAGTCGCATGCTGAAATCGGGGTGGCTACATGAAAAAAGACGTGAGTCCGGTCGCATCTGAGTTGCGCCCAACTGATCAAGATGCGCCAGTAGCTCTACTCAATGAATTGCAGGCTGCGGATTATCTCAAGCTTTCCGTGCGCACCCTTCAACAATGGCGCGTGTCAGGTCGCGGGCCTCTGTTCACAAAATTGTCTCGCGCTGTTCGTTACCGGCGCGCCGATCTCGAAGCCTATGTCTCTCGCGGTGTGGCGCAGTCAACAACGCAAGCCGACCTAGCGAAAAGGACGGCGTGAAGGCCATGATTCGCGGCCGCACAATAGCTTTCACTCGCATCGCCGAGGCGGCGGCCCGCCAGTCGGAGACCGTTCTTTCGCGTTGGCTTCCCGACGGCCACAAAGACGCGGGCGAATGGGTGGCGCGCAATCCAAAGCGCCTGGATAAGAAGCCCGGAAGCTTCAAAATCAATTTGCGCACCGGCCGTTGGGGCGATTTCGCTACAGGCGACAAAGGTGGCGACCTCATAGCGCTGGCCGCTTACCTCTTTAATCTTGATCAAGCGCAGGCGGCGCAGCGCGTCGCCGAAATGATGGGAATCGACCCCTTTGAATGATCCCTTCGCGCCGATCGAAACTGCTAAGCCGAATGGTCGCGGGAATGCGCCCGCATCGGCCGCCCCGCAGTGGATATTGATTGCTCCCGTTCCGCATGACGCTCTGGCGCCTCCGGCGCGTCATCCCAAACTTGGCGCACCATCCTCTCGTTGGGCCTATCACGACGCTTCTGGCGCCTTGCTCGGCTATATCCTCCGTTTCGACGGCGTCGACGGAAAGCAGTTTCGCCCGTTGGCGCTCTATGCGCCCGCGGCGGGCGGCGCGCCTGAGTGGCGCTGGGAGGCCTGGCCCGTTCCGCGCCCACTCTATGGGCTTGATCGCCTGGCCGCGCGACGTTCCGCTTTCGTCGTCATCTGCGAGGGCGAGAAATCGGCTGACGCTGCGTCGCGTCTGTTGCCGGAGTTCGTTTGCGTCACCTCGCCGAACGGCTCGAAAAGCGCCGCCAAGGCCGATTGGAGCGCTCTGCGCGGGCGGGACGTGACCGTCTGGCGCGATGCTGACGCGCCAGGGCTGGAATATGCGCAGAAGGTCGCCGAGCTATGCGCAGCGGCCGGCGCGGCCTCCATCGCCATCGTTACGGTGCCCGAAGGCGTCGCGGAAGGCTGGGACGCTGCCGACGCCGAGCAAGACGGCTGGACGCCGGCGCGCGCTCTCGACTTGATCGGTGCGGCGGAATCCTTTGAAAAAACCGCTGAGCCGGAAGCGAAAAAGGGAAAAGCAAAAAAAGAGCGCCGCACGCCGCAGCGCGATTTGTTCATGGCTCTGACGAAGGACTCCGCGTTGTGGCATGGGCCGGATTATGAAGCCTTCGTAACAGTTCCAATAAACTCGCATCGCGAAAGTTGGCCGGTGCGCTCGCAGGCTTTCCGCAGATGGCTCGCCATGCGCGCCTATGAGGCTCACGGCGTTGCGCCGGGAGGACAGGCGCTTGAAGATGTTATTCGCATCCTGGAGGCTCGCGCCGTCAGCGAGGGCGTGTTGCAAACGCCGTGGCGCCGGGTCGGCGCGCGCGATGGGAAGCTTTACATCGATCTTGCGGATTCGAAATGGCGCGCCGTCGAAATTCGCCCCACGGGTCGCACGCTCCTTGAGGCCCATGATCTGCCATTCGTGCGCTCTCCAAGAATGCGCGAACTCTGTTCGCCGCTCGGTGGATCTTCTATCAACGAGCTGCGTCCTTTCGCCAACGTCGCCAGCGATGATGACTTTATCCTTGTCGTCGCCTGGCTGGTCGCATCCTTTCGCGAGCGTGGGCCATATCCGATCTTGGTTTTGAACGGCGAGCAAGGATCTGGAAAATCCAGCTTTTCACGTCTGCTACGAAGCCTGCTTGATCCATCCTCTCCGGCTATCCAGGGGCCTCCGAAAGACGAACAAAATTTGATCGTCTCGGCGCAAAACGGGCATGTGCTCGCCTTCGACAATCTGTCGCATATTTCGCCGGAATTATCGGACGGCCTTTGTCGTCTCGCAACGGGCAGCGGCTTCGCCGTGCGAGCGCTGCATACTGATAAGGATGAAAATATTTTCGACGGCGCTCGGCCGATCATCGTCAATGGAATACCGTCGCTTGCCGAGAGGCCGGATTTAAACGAGCGCGCGATCGTCGTGAGACTTGCTACCATTCCGGACGATAAACGCCGCCCTGAAGACGAGCTCGAAGCTGAATGGGAAAAAGCGCGCCCGCGCGTGCTGGGCGCCATCTGCGCCGCACTGTCGACGGCGCTGAAAAACATCGGAAAGACGCGACTTGCGCGCTCCGGCCGCATGGCGGACTTCGAAAAATGGATCACGGCCGCTGAGCCGGGGCTTGATTGGGAACTGGGCACTTTTTCTCGCGCCTATTTGTCAAATCGCAAAGACAGCGCCGAAACGGCGTTCGAAGGCGACCTGGTGGCGATGGCCATTCGCGAATTGCTCGTTTCCGATGACTGTTATTACTGGACTGGAACCGCCACTGAATTGCTCAATCGCCTTGGCGTGATTGTCGGCGAGTCGACACGCCAAATGCGCCTTTGGCCGAAGACGGCGCAAGGTCTCGGCAATAGCCTGGAGCGCTCGGCGCCGCTGTTGCGCGGCAAAGGAATCACAATCGAGCGAAAACATTCTGGCGTTCGATCGATCATCCTTTCGCGCGCGCGCGAGCCGGCGACTCCGCCTGCAAACACGATATGACCACGTAGCTACGCTCCTAGATGAAGGAAGCCGGATCAATGCAAAATGAGAATGCGGCGGAGAGTGAAAGCGCCCCAGTTCCGCTCGCGACATGGGCTCTCGCGCAGACAACGAAAAGCCCTTGCGCGAAGGCCGTTTTGCTGGCGCTCGCGGCAAGCGCCGGCGCTGACGACATTGCGTTCGTCACGCCGCGCCAGTTAGGGATCCAAACTGAGCTAACCGCCTACAATGCTTCAAAGTGGCTCAAGCGACTAATAACGCTTGGCCTCGCAAAGCGATTAGGCGCGCCGAATCTGACTACGCCGACCGCCTATCAATTGAGGCCAAGCCAGCGCGAAAGCGAACGCCGCATGGCCCATATGGAAGTGAAGGTCGCCGGAGAACCGATCTATGACGAACGCTAATTGTCCGACCGTCTCCGGCTCCGCGCGGCAGAAAAAGCGCGGAAAGATTCCGGTTATGACGTGGGCGCTTGAACAGACCACAGAAAGCCCTAGCGCCAAGGCTGTATTATTGGCGCTCGCGATCGCTGCAAATGCAAAAGGCGAGGCTCTGGTGTCTCAAAATACGTTGGCCTTCCAGACGAACCAATCCATAGACTCCGTGCAGCGTCGCTTGAAACATCTTTTACGAGAGGGTTTCATTGTGCGCACCAAAGAACCAAATGCTTTCAAGGGCACGCCCGCTGGATACACGCTGCAAAGCATGGTGCGCTAACCCTCGATCTGCTCCGCGTGGCAGCTCCTGACGAGCGGGATGCGCGGACGAACCCGGGGGATGGGCGGACGCTCGGCAAACTCGTGACAAATCGAGCGCCGCACGCCGTGGCCTCTCCCTGCGGCGCCCTCCGCGATTAGGTTGACGCGCTTGGCGCTTGGCCTTCCACGCCGCGTCTCCCGGCCGCCATGGCGCTCCCATTTCGACATCGCTGCCGCCCGTGCAGCGCTTGCATTGTGCTAGAGCGGATGCGCGTCGCTGGCGTGAATGGTGTGACCTCGGCGCTCCCGTTCCCCTTTCGACTTCGATACCCGCACACGTCCAGCAATGTCGCGCTGGCTCAGGCGCGCCATTATCGAGGGGTCTGAAGGTCTCACGGCTGGCGCGATGAGCGGGTCCTTCCTGGAGGGTATGCCCAGTGCGGGCCCACGCGCCCCGGAATTTCGCTAGTAAACCTGAATTGAAATAGGGTTTACACGGTTGACACCGAGGCAAGAAACGCCTGCAAAATCAACTATTTTTCCCGCAAAAAGTGCGCGCTTCGGCTGAGCGCGCGCCAGTTCCGTTCCCCTTTTCGAGCCTCCAAGATCGGTTCAATGACGCGGCTCGCCATCGACTCACCGAGAACCTGAAAATCCGGTTGTCGGTGAGGCCACAACCTACCGCCTGGACAACATTGGACGGCTCCACTTTTCAGCCGTCCACCCGCTGCGCCTTTAAAACCGCAGCTTTGGACGGCTTGGACGGCTTGGACGGCTTCTCCTTTTAAAAGTGAAAAATAAAGAGAGAGAGGGGTAGGGGAGAGCGAAGTGGACCCCATTGGACGGGTGCTGGAAATGATGCCGAGAGGGCGGCGGTTGAGAGCCACAGCGGACTGGTGACATATTGGTGACACGCGCCAAACCCAGCGATTGGGTGCGCTGAAAATTCCACCGTAAGGCTTTGATTTTAAGTGGTGAGCGCGCCGGGGCTCGAACCCGGGACCCTCTGATTAAAAGTCAGATGCTCTACCGACTGAGCTACGCGCTCTCCTAGAAATCTCTTGGATCAACGAT
Organism: uncultured Alphaproteobacteria bacterium; assembly: GCA_963697595.1. Lineage (GTDB taxonomy): Bacteria > Pseudomonadota > Alphaproteobacteria > Rhizobiales > Beijerinckiaceae > Methylocystis. The sequence goes on from CAVOON010000002.1 coordinate 44,758, forward strand.
CCCGCGCTGTGCAAGTGCGACCCAAATCGGAAAGAGTGATCGGCCCACTTTTCCGCGCCGGCCGCAAGGACCGAACAGTGCTGATCCACTAACCTTCCCTTTCGGACGGGTCAACCCCGAGGGCTGGCGACGGCGTGGCTGATGGACGGCTCCAACCGCCAAAAAAAGTCCCAAACCCGTACAGCGCAGATAGTCAATTTGGCGCAACTGGCCTATCATCAGAAAAGGAGACGTCAGTCGCCGCGCGCAAAAAAAAGCAAAAAACGCAAAAAATCAACGCGGAGCGGGTGGAATATGGGCCAAAAAGAGGATCTGTTCCAGAATCTCGAAACGGCGATTCCGGCGTTGCGCCGTTACGCGCGCGCATTGTGCGCGTGCGCCGGTTCCGCTGCCGCCGATGAGCTCGTGCAAACTGCGCTGGAGCGCGCCGCATTGAGAATCCGCGGCAAGGGACTGTCCGTGGTGGAGGGCAATCCGGCGAGGCTTTGCGCCTATAGCGCCTTGACTGCTCTGGCCAAGGACAAAATGGGCGTCATGGCCGCTCCGAGACCTGCTGCGCACCAACCGCTTATCACTCACGGTCTCGCGGGCCTTCCATTTGATGAGCGAGCCAGTCTGCTGCTGGTGGCGCTGGAGGGCTTCTCCTATGAGGCGGCGGCAAGCATCCTGGCCGTGCCGCCCGTGGCGCTGGTGGCGCAACTCCGGCGCGCTCGCGCCGCTCTGTTGACGCTCGATCTGCGGCCGCTCGCCCCCTCCGACCGGTCCCGCCGCGCCAGCGCCCATCTGCGCGTCATAAAATAGGGTGGGGGCATGAACACCCCTTTCAGCGTCGTCGAAGAAGACCTCCACGCGCTTGTCGACGGAGAGATCTCGGTCGAACGCCGCCGTCAGGTGGAAGATCATCTGCTTCAGCACCCCGAGGACGCGGCCCTGGTGGATAACTGGCGCCGCCAGAATGCGGCTTTGCGCGCCGCTTTCGAACCCGTGGCGCAGGAGACTCCCCCGCTATCCCTGCGCAACGCCGCCGCCCGCAACGCCGCCAACGGCCCGCCGCCGATAGAGACTGGGGCGATCCATTGGGGACGCCCGAGCAGCCCTTCTCGCTCGGTTCGACGGCTGGACGAAGTGCGTGAAAGCCGCCGCAAAAAGGCGGCCCTCTCCTCCGCGCTGACGCTGCTTGCCGGGGCAGTGTTGGCCGGCGTGACAGTTTTTGTGCTGACACGCGCAGGATCTGCGCCCAGCGGAATTCCTCAAGCAGCTTTGGCGCAGGGTTACGTCGATCGCGCGGACATGTGCTATCTGACCTACGCTTCAGAATCGAGGCCGGTGGATTACGACGCCGAGCACAAGGATGAGCTTCTGTCCCTCCTGAAGCTTAGGGTCGGATTCGGGCGCGCCCCGGATCTGTCCCCGGCAAGGCTCAGGCTGCTGGGAGGGCGCATTTCTCCCGGGCTTACGGCGCCGGCAGGCTTTCTTATATATGAAGGCGAGAATGGCGCGCGTGTGGGCTTATATTTCGAGCGAGCCGATGCGGGGCCCGCGCCCCGCATCGCGCCTCGGGTCGAAAGCAGTCTGACGGCAATCGAATGGCGGGGCCTCGGTATGGCCTTTGTTCTGATCGGTCCTCTAGGCGTCGAGGCTATGCAAGGGGCTGCAGAGCTTGCGGCCTCGGAATTAGTTGCGCCGGCGGTTAGCGAGCCGCAACATCGTTAGGTTTCCTCGGTCGCCCCTCATCCGCCTAGCTTGCGCCGCAGCGTCTCGACAAAATGCGCCGCGCGGCTCAAAACAAAGCCATGAACGCGCTGCTTATTCATCCCTTCGTGGAAGACCTGCTCGCCTGCCTGGGTTTTTATTCCCGCCTAAATCTGCCGACAAGGCGGAGCGAGATGCCGGAATTTCGCCGCGCTTTGCGGGCGCTTCCGCTCGCCGGAGCTATCGTCGGCGGCTGCGGGGGCTTGGCGTTGTTCTTCGCGCGCGTCTTTGGAATTCCAGCGCTGCCTGCGGCCGTCTGCGCGGTCGCGGCGCTGGTCGTCGTCACCGGCGGATTGCATGAGGATGGACTCGCGGATGTCGCGGACGGTTTCGGCGGCGGAGCGACGCGCCAGCGCAAGCTGGAAATCATGCGCGACAGTCGGCTGGGCTCTTACGGCGCCATCGCCCTGACGTTGGCGCTTATGCTGCGTATATCCGCATTGGCGGCGCTCGCCGAGCGCGGCCTGGGGATCGCTTTGGCTGCGTTGGTCTGCTCGGGAGCGGCGTCACGTGTGGCGGGCCTGGCGCCGCTGCTTCTCTCGACGCCCGCGCGCGCCGACGGCGCGGGCGCCGCGATGGAGCGCCCTTCAAGCTCCGCACTACTGATCGCGTCTATATTCATCGTGGCGGCTTCGATCCCTCTCTTACTGACGGGAGGGCATTTGTCGCAGGTTGTCGTGGCGAACATTGGAGCGCTGCTGGCTGCGAGTCTTGTCGCACGGCTGGCGGACCGCCAGATCGGGGGCTTCACCGGCGATGTGCTTGGCGCCGCGCAACAGGCAGCGGAGATTGTCATTCTGCTGGCGCTCTGCGGCGGGTAAACGACGTTCGCATAATCTGAGCCAATGAACGGGTTCGAAAATGGGACTTTTTCTAGCTGTTAGCGCTTTCAGGCACTGCAATCCGGACGAGGTTGCGCAAGCCTGTCGCGACTATTTCCTCTCGCATGGAGTCACGGTTGAAGCCCACTCATCCAATGACCCTGTGGACCATCTGACCGATGTGACGATCTTTGCGCCTGCGCGGGACTGGCTCGTCGTGCTTTGGCCGGAGTATTTCGGCGTGAACGTCGGTGCGGCAGCTCGAGATATGGCTCTTACGCATGACTGGCTGGTGTCGACCGTAAAGGTTTACGATGGCGACTACTGGGAGCATCTAGCCTATCGAGGACACGAAGAATTGCATAGCTATTGTTCCTGGCCGAACTATTGGGATGAGGAAGATGAGGGAGCCGATTGGCAAAACGACCCCACGGCCTTCGCCTCCGCGCTTGGCGTCCCTCCGGACAGCTTGCGGCCCTATTTGATCGATGCCGCGAAAATCCAGGACGAGACAGCTCCGCGCAAGGCGCAACCCGAGGATGACTACGATCTTTCCGATATCTGGGTCTTCATAGATTTCTGGAAGCGCCTTGGCGTAGCCTATCCCGAACCCGACGAGAAGGTCGCGCAAATCCTGCATATCACGACGGAAGGATTCATGGACAAGTTGCCGGTCTAGAAAGGCGCTCACGCCGCGCGCTCTGTCGCGCGCCGAACTTCTCCGACCGCGTCCAGCAACGCCTCAATGCCCGCTCCAGGGCGAACGGCCTCGAGCGCAAGGCGTCGACGAAAACTACGCGCGCCGGGCATGCCGGTGAACAAACCGAGCATATGACGCGAGATCGACGAAAGGCGCTCCCCTCGCGAAAGCTGTGTCTCGATATAGGGAGCAAAAGCCTCCACCACGCTAAAGCAATCTTTCAAAGGCGCGATTTCGCCGAAGACTTCGGGGTCGACGCGAAGCAAAAGCGCGGGGTCGTGATAGGCGGCTCGACCGACCATCACTCCGTCGACGAAGGTGAGCTGTTCGCTGATTGCCTCAATTGTCGCAAGCCCGCCGTTTATAGCTATTGGCGTCGCGGGATAGAACTGTTTCAGCCGATGCACCAGCGCGTAGTCGAGCGGGGGAATGTCGCGATTTTGTTTGGGCGAGAGGCCTTTAAGCCAAGCCTTGCGCGCATGCACGATTAGCGCGTCGGCGCCGGCGCGCAGGCTTGCATCCGCAAGTTCGAACAGCGCCGTCTCGGGCTCCTGATCGTCGACTCCGATGCGGCATTTGACCGTTACCGGAATGTCCACCGCATCCTTCATCGCGCGAACGCAATCCGCGACAAGGGCTGGACGCAGCATCAAGCAGGCGCCGAAGGCGCCATTTTGAACGCGGTCCGATGGGCAGCCGACATTCAGGTTGATCTCGTCATAACCATAGCCTTCAACGATGCGAGCCGCTTGTGCAAGATCGGAAAGGTCAGAGCCGCCGATCTGAAAAGCGACCGGATGTTCGAAGGCGTCGTAACCCATAAGCCGCGAGCGATTGCCATGTATGACGGCGCCGGCGGTCAGCATCTCCGTGTATAGCCGAGCCTTGCGCGTCATCAGCCGATGCAGATAACGGCAATGGCGATCCGTCCAGTCCATCATTGGCGCTACGGAAAAGCGGATGTCTTTAGCGGAGAGCATGGTCTGGCGGGATTCTTTCTCTAGCGGCGGGACGCAACATGCGGGTTTTTCTTCTCGCTTGCAGCAGACCGATAAACGCTTTTCCTCAAAATCCATAGCTACTGCGCCTCCTGACGCAGGGCCACGGTAAAGGAAATTTGAATTGGCTTGCCGAAACGTGTAGCGGCGAAACGCAACGCCACAAGCTGGGGAAGATGAGAGGCGCCCAGCCAAGTGTCATTCCAGTGCGGAGGCTTCCCCTCTTCGACCACGCCAAAATAGCGCAATTGAAGTAATGAAACATCTCGGGCAGCCTCCGTTTTCTGCATCGACTCGCGCGTCGCTTGTGACGCCTCGGCAATACGAAAGCCCGCGGTCCAGACCGCAAGGTCAACGCTATCGCCGTTGGGCGTCAATCCGATCTCACTAGAGAAGAAGCCGCCTTGCTGCGTCTGACCCTCGCTCAGGCTGATGAAGAAGCAACTATCGGGACGTCCATAAAAGAACAGCGTCTGTCCCTGTTTCGGGTCGGGAATGAGCATCGGGTAAGCGTGGGACAGCAGATCGGAGATTGCCGTCGCGGCGGCTTCGAGATCGCCGACAGCCTGATTGGCGCGAACTCGTTTCGAACGACTTCGTCGCCAGCTGTATTCCGCCAAGCAACGCACCCATCAGCAGCGCCAATAATGACAGGGAAAGCAGCAGCTCCAGCAAGGTGAAACCTGAATCGGCGCGTCGGTGCGCCCTACGCCTCATTTCCCCGGCTCCTTGATCGTGAAGATTTTGAAAGTGTCGAAGCCGAGGGTCAGAGCCTTGCCGTTAATTTCGCCGCTGCGCGTCACGTCAATATGCGCCCAGAAGGCGATCGTTGTCGGCGCCAGGGGATTGAGCGGTGGCGGAGAGTTCGACGAGATTGACCCTTAGGACATAAATCAGTCCGTCATCGCTTTTTCCCTGAATGACGCCGGGTTGAGGCAGTGTTTCGACGCCCAACGCTTCGAGCTCGGAGCGCGCCACGCGCGTCGCGCGCAACAAGAAATCAGCCCGGTCGTCGTTGTTGACCGCGCCGAATATGCCGCTCATCAGCGCCGCCAGAGACATGGTCAAGATCGCAAAAGCTGCAAGAGCCTCGATCAGCACGAAACCGCCGCGGCGCCTCTGCAAGCGTCTGAATCGGCGGCTCGATCCGGCGACTTTCAAGAGACCTCGCATCGAGCCGCTCCAGTTAGCCAGTTCACGTCGACAATAGCTGTCCGGCCTCCAAGCGACAAAGTGATTTCCCCTCCCGTGGAAGCGCCGCTCGGAAAGAACAGGATATCGCCCTGCGCCGGTCCTTGCTTGCGCGCTTCGGCAATTTTCAGACCCATATGAGTGTCGGACGGCAGGAAAGTCTCCGCCAGAACGGGAGACCAGTAACTCTTGCGCGCAATGTCCACGCTGACAGCGAGTTCGCTGTTTCCGGCGATCGCGCGGGCGCGCGTGTCGCGCATTATGGCGCACAGCCGGCGCGCGCTCGCTTGCAATTGCAGTCCACCCGGAGGCGGCCGCAGCAACGGCGCCGCGACGCCCATCACAAGGGCGAAAATCGCCACCACGGCCAAGGTCTCCAGCAGGGTGAAGCCGGCGTCTGGCCGATCGCGCCTGTGTTTCATTGCGTCGCGAGTTCATTGATGCCGAGCACGGCGTTCATCACGGTCAGCACCAGCGCGCCGACCAGACCGGCGATCATCACGGTGAGCGCCGGGGTCAGCATCCCCATCGCCCGTTCGATGGAGCGTTCGGTCGCGCGTTCGAAAGTGCCTGCGATCCGCAGCAGCATCGGCGCCAATTGTCCTGCCTCCTCACCGACGGCGACCAATTGCGGGACAACGGTGGGAAGCTGCGTGATTTGCGCCAACCCGCGCGACAAACTGCCGCCGTTGCGCACGGAATCGACGACATTGATGAGTTGTTCGCGCAGAAAAAAATTGCTGACCGACTGCACAGCGCTTTCCAACCCCTGCAGCAAGGGCACGCCAGCTTTCAACATTGCGCCGAGCGTACGGGCGAATTGCGCTGTGTCGTATTGCGCCTTCAGCTTGCCGATGATGGGAACATCAAGGACTCTGCGGTCGATGGCCAGCTTCACTTTGGGCCGCGTCGCGGAGTAGGAACGAAGCCAAAAAACAAAGCCGACGACGAACGCCAGAAAGCCGAGGATATAAGGCCACTGGTCCTCAAGCCCCATGATGAAAGAGAGCCCTGCCGGCATCGGCTTGCCGCTTTCGGAAAAGATGGGCGAAACCGCCGGCGCGAGGACGCCGATCACAATGCCGGTCGAAACCAGCGCCAGCACGATCAATATGACCGGATAGATCAGCGCGGACTGGATGCGGGCGCGCAGTTCCTGGCGTCGCTCCAGCATCTCGGCCATCTGCGTCAACGCAGCCCCGATCTTGCCCATAGCCTCGCCGGCCCGCACGACGCTGATGTAGCCGTCTCCAAAAGCCGAAGAGGTCGCGGCCAGCGCGTCGGAGAGCGTCGCGCCATCGAGCAGGCGACGCAATACTTCCTCGGTGAGCTGTCGCCGCGCAGCGTTGGGGGCCTGTTCTTCCAGAATGCGCAGCGCCCGGTCAAGCGGGACGTCGGCTTCCTCCAGCGTGGCGAAGTCGCGGGTGAAGGCGGCGACATCGGCTGGTTTGAGACGCTTCTGGCTGAACAGACCGCCACCCTTTGCGCCGCCGTCCGCCCGCGCCGCATTCGTTTCGAAAGGCGTGAGACCGCGCGCCCAAAGCATATCCTCGGCTTCGTCGCGCGTGCGCGCTTCGATTTCACCTTCGTCGAGTTCGCCCTGCGCGGTATAGGCGCGGTAATGAAACGAGGCCATGGGACCTTTCTTGGTGGTAAAAATCCATTCATCGGTTCGCGCCGACGTCGAGATGGAGCGGCGTGGCGATTCCGCGGGTCACGCCAACGACGGCCTCTGCGCTATGACGTCCGGATAGTATCAGTCTACGCGGGTCACGCGCAAAACTTCCTCCACGCTGGTTTCGCCGCGCCAGGCTTTGCGCATGCCGTTCTGGTACATCGACATCATGCCGGCTTCGCGTCCTGCGGCGTCCAGCGCCGTATCGGTCGCGGACTCGCAGACGAGCCGGTGCAGGCGGTCGTTCATTACCAACAATTCGGCGATGGTCGAGCGACCGGAGTAGCCGGTCTGCCGACATTTGGAGCAACCCGCAGGCCCTCGCAAGCGAGGCGGAGTCGTTGCGAAACGTTCACCGGCCAGACGCAACCTCCACTGTTCGGTCGCCGCGTTGGGAGCCGCGCAGGCCTCGCAGAGCCTGCGCACCAACCGCTGAGCCAGCACGGCCTTGACCGTTGATGCGATCAGATAATTCTCAACGCCCATGTCTATGAGACGGGTGATCGACGCGGCGGCGCCATTGGTGTGCAGCGTAGAAAATACGAGATGGCCGGTAAGCGCCGACTGAATCGCGATGCGCGCGGTCTCGGCGTCACGGATTTCGCCGATCATGATGATGTCGGGATCCTGGCGCAGGATCGACCGCAACGCCATCGGAAAGTCTAGGCCAATGGCCGGCTGCACTTGGACCTGATTGACGCCGGAGAGCTGATATTCGATTGGGTCTTCGACCGTGAACAGCTTTACGTCCGGTTTGTTGAGCTCTTTCAGCGCGGTGTAGAGCGTCGTGGTTTTGCCGCTACCCGTCGGGCCGGTGACGAGGATGATGCCATTGGGACTGCCCATCACCGTGCGGAAAGGTTCAAGAAGATCCAGATCAAATCCGAGCGTCTCGAAGTCCAGCGATACATGGCTGCGGTCGAGAATACGCATGACGATGCTTTCGCCGTGCGCAGTCGGAATTGTCGAGACGCGGAAGTCGATATCCACGCCGCGCACGGCGAGTTTGATGCGGCCGTCCTGCGGCAAGCGGCGCTCGGCGATGTCGAGCTGCGCCATGATTTTTATGCGCGAGGAGATCGCAGCCTTTAGTCCCGGCGGCAATTGCTCGACATTGCGCAGCACGCCGTCGATCCGATAGCGCACCAGCACCTGGTCCAGCGTGGGCTCGATGTGGATATCGGAAGCATGCGCTTCGATGGCCTCGGCGACAATCTGATTGACGCGCCGGATCACCGGAGCCTCATTGGCGATGTCACGCAAGCGTTGCAGATCGAATTCGCTGGCCGCCTCGCCGCGCGAGTCCGAGTCGACGATGGCGACGCCGCTCTGGCCTCTGCCGTAGAGCGTCAGCAGCGCCTTTTCCATATTGGCCGGGGTGATCAGCCGCAGTTCGAGCGTATAGCCGGTCGAATAGGCCAGGGCGTCGACGGGTTCCAGATTGAAAGGATCGACCAGCGCGACGGTGAGACGGTCGACATTCAGCTCAAGCGGAAGCACGCCGTTGACGCGGATGAATCTTTCGAGGATGACTTCCGGCAGCACTGGCTCTGTTGGAAAGTCTTTCTCCTCAATGACTTCGATGCGCAGAAATCGCGCGAGGTGGCCACATAGATCCGCGTCAGGGATGAGGCCGAGCTTGGTTAAAACCTGATCGAAGCGTTCGCCCGCCTGCCGGGCCGCGCGCTGCGATCTTTGCAACGAGAGATCGTCAACAGCGCGCCGCGACAGCAGGAAGGCGCCAAAACTCTCCGCAAATTCGTTGCCGCGCGGATCGACGCGACAATTCGTGGGGATACCGTCGCCGATCGCTAATGTGTTGGTTTGCATCTACCGGCTCCCGTGGCCATTACCGGGGTCTCGACAGCTTGTAGCCGCCGGCGCTTGCGGTTTCTATCGTGGCGGCGTTACAGGCCTTTCCGACGAAAGCCGTCGCCTGATGGGCGCGCTCAAGCGCCTGCGCAGCGACAAGTGAAGCCACACTTCTTCATCAGTCGCAAGTGCGGCTCCTCGGGAAGAGGACCGCCCTGGATTTCCAACGAAGACTCAGCGGCTTCGCCTCAAACGCGCCGCAATAATTGGCCAGGCTGCGCTGTTCATAAATCAGCAATCGAAGTAAATCTCAGCGGGCCTTTGAGGCGTTCTCAGCGCTGCGTCCGGCAATCGTACGGCGGCTGGCCGGGGTTTTCTCCTGAATGTCGCGCCAGGTGTTGGACTGGGAAATCATCTGGCGGATGGAGGCGACGTTGGCGGCGGCGTCGATTGGCGACAGGTCGCGTCTGGACCATTCTTCGGCCTGAGCGAATTTGCCCTCGAGTGCGAGCACCAACGCGAGATTTTGACGCACGCGCATGTCGGCCTCAGGCTGACTCGCCGCCAGGACCAAAGTCTCTTCGGCGCGCGGCAACTGCTGCGACAGGGCGTAGGAAAGACCCATATTGGACAGCACAGTGGGGTCGTTGGGGCGGATTTTCAGCGCCTCCGCATAATATGCTCGCGCTGCCTCGTGATTCCCGAGTTCGTCGGCGATCGTGCCTTGCGTCGACGTCACCGACCAGTCGGGTCGCTCCGGCGTATGGGCGCGCGACAATATATCCGATGCCTCGTTCAGTCTTCCGGCGTCCGCCAGGGCTTTGCCATAGGCGCTGAGCACTTTCATGTCCTGGGGGTATTGGATCGCTGTACCCTGCAGCACGGCCACCGCCTGCGTATTCTGATCGAGGGCGTGCAGCGCTCGCGCGTAGGTCATCGCGACTTCTTTGTCCTTGGGGTTCTTTTCGTAGCGCTGTCCCCATTCCTCGGCGAACCGTCGCAATTCGCCTTCTCCCGTTGGCAGCGTGGCGGGTGCTGTCGGCCTCCCGATCGAACCGGTGACGTCGTTCAGCGACTTGGAACAGCCGGGAAGGCCGATCAAAAACGCCAAAATGAGAACATTCGCCATACGGCGGTTGCGCTTTGCGCCGGCTTGCGCGATTTGAAACGGGGCGGCGGGAACTGGAAGGGTTGCCTTGCTCACGGCAAATCTTTTCATTTTGTTGGGACGCGGTGAAGGCAGCAATAAAGCGTTAACCCTAATGGATGCTTAACGAAGGGAAGAGCGCTGTCTCGGTACGGGACGCCGACGGCTGGCTTTTGGAGAAGAAATGGCGACGAATTTTGAGCTGGAGGACTGGTCGCAGGACGCGACGCCAATCGATTTTGTCGATGCCCAGGGGTGGGACGCCTATTCGTCGAACCTGCCGGCGCCGCTTCGAAATTTCGCCGCGTCCTGCGGCTTCGAGCCGAAGGCGGAGCGCTTGCTCCTTCTCTCTGGCCCGGACGGAGCGCTGGCGCGGGTGCTCTTTGGTCTGGAGCGTCCTGACGCACGGCTGCGCGATCCCTTTCTTCCGGGCAAGCTGGCGACGGCTTTGCCGCCGGGACTCTACCGCTTCGACCATGGGCCGATTGATCCTTCGATGGCCGCTTTGGCCTTTCTTTTGTCGCGCTACAAGTTTTCCCGCTATGTCACGGCCAAGACTGAGGGGCCACGCCTTTGTGCGCCAGCTGGAGTTGACCGAGCGCGCCTGGAGCGCATAGCGGGCGCGATCGCCTTCGGGCGCGATCTCATTAATACGCCGGCCAACGACATGGGGCCGGAGGCGCTCGCCGAAGCTGCGCTGGAGCTGGCGCGCCGCCAAGGCGCTGACGCGCGCGTCATTTTCGGCGAGGCCCTGCTGACCGAAAACTTTCCGCTTATTCACGCCGTCGGAAGAGGAGCGGCGCAGGCGCCTCGTCTCGTGGACTTGACCCACGGGCCGGAGGACGGTCTGAAGGTGACGCTGGTCGGCAAGGGCGTGTGCTTCGATACTGGCGGGCTCGATATCAAGCCTTCGAGCGGCATGCTGCTGATGAAAAAGGACATGGGCGGGGCTGCGGTGGCGTTGTCCCTGGCGTCAATGCTGATGCAAAGCGCGCCGCGACTTCGCCTCAGGGTCATCCTGCCAATCGTCGAGAATTCGGTGTCGGCGCCGTCTTTCCGCCCAAGCGACATTTACCGTAGCCGCAAGGGCCTCGCGGTCGAAATTGGAAACACCGATGCGGAGGGCAGGCTCGTGCTCGCCGACGCGCTCACGCTCGCCAGCGAAGACAAGCCGGACCTGCTGTTCGACTTTGCAACCCTGACGGGAGCGGCGCGAGTCGCGCTGGGCCCTGACCTCCCGCCTTTCTATGCCGGCTGCGACAAACTGGCGGGAGACATCGCCGAGCATGCGCGCCTCGCGCACGACCCCACGTGGCGACTGCCGCTCTGGGATCCCTACGACAGCGGATTGGACGGCAAAATTTCCAACGTAGTCAATGTCACAACTCACGGCTTCGCCGGTTCGATTACTGCGGCGCTGTTTTTGCGCCGGTTCGTCGCCGATCCGAACCGCTGGGCGCATTTCGACGCTTACTGCTGGAACGGGGCGACCAAGCCGGGCCGTCCGGAAGGCGGCGAAATCCAGATCGCGCGTCTGCTTTATGATCTGATCGAATCGCGCGCGAGCGTCGGGAGCACAGCAAATTGACAGAGGTTTTCGACCGGCGATTGACGCCCGCGCGCGCCGATCTGGCGGCAAGTTTCCTTAAAGGCCGCGTCGACGCGGCGCGTTTTGTCGATGGCGTCCGGATGCAAGTCAAGGAAGGCGTCGTCGATGTGAAGCGCGAGCCGCGACCCGACGCCGGCCTAGACACCCAGACGCTCTATGGCGAATGCGTGACCGTTTACGACGAAGAAGAGGGTTGGGTCTGGGGGCAACTTGCGCGCGACAATTATGTTGGCTGGATTGCGGCCAACACGCTCTGGAGCAGGGTCTACCAGCCAACGCATATTGTCGCGACGCCGCGCACATTCCTCTATCCGCGCGCCAGCATCAAAGACCCGCCTTTGGTCGGGCTGCCGATGGGCGCCGAACTGGAGATAGTCGACGCGCGCGAGAGCTTCTCCGTCACGAGCGAAGGCGGCTTCGTTTTTTCCCGGCACCTCGCACGCATCGAGGCGCCGGTTTCGGATTTCGTCGCCGTCGCGGAGACTTTGATTGGGGCGCCTTACCTTTGGGGCGGCCGCAGTTCTATGGGCGTGGATTGCTCCGGTCTGGTGCAAAACGCTTTGCTGCTCGCTGGCGTTCGCGCGCCGCGCGACAGCGATCTGCAACAGGCCGAACTTGGGCAGGCCGTCGAGGCGGGCGCGGGGTTGCGGCGCGGCGATCTGATCTTCTGGAAGGGGCACGTCGGCGTCATGCGTGACGCGCAAACTCTGTTGCACGCCAACGCCACGCATATGCTCGTGACCAGCGAACCCTTGGACGAAGTGCGCGAGCGCAATCTGCGCGCTGGCGCCGGTGACGTGACCGTAGTCAAACGTCTGGATTTGCAGCCGCAAGCCGCGAGGGAAAGATAATGCAAGGGCTTTATCTCGAAGACCTGGTGGTCGGCCAGGTGTTTCTGGCCGGCGAAGTTACTGTCACGGCTGAGGAAATTGTGCGTTTTGCCCGGGATTACGACCCGCAATATTTTCATCTTGATGCTGAAGCAGCGAAATCCAGCATGTTCGGCGGCCTGGTCGCAAGCGGCTGGCTCACGGCGGCTCTGACCATGCGAATGCTGATCGAAGGCGGCGCACCTTTTGCTGGCGGCGCGATCGGCTCTGGCGGCGAACTCGCGTGGCCACGGCCGGTGCGGCCCGGCGACAGCCTTCGTATCGAGAGCGAAGTGTTGAAGATAACTCCGTCGCGCTCCGGTTCCGGTCGAGGCGTCGCCGTTGTAAAAACGACGACGTTCAATCAGAAAAACGAGCCGGTGCAGATCCTGACGGCAAATCTGATTGTTTTAACCCGCCCCTCGCAAGCGTAGGGCGGCGATTTTTTCGCGAACGAGCCGACTATCTGTTTTTGACGAAGGCGCGCACGAGACGTTTGAGAGCCACGACGCCCGCGACCACCGGGCCGCGCGAATAGTCCCCCGAAGGAGCGCCGCCCGAAAAGCCCGTGCCGAAATCCGTGACGACGGCGACGCCGGCAAAGGGAATAGCGAAACGTCGCGCCAGAATCGCCTCGGGCGCCAGCGAATGACCGAGAATATCGGCGCCGAGAACGCGCGCCATTTTGACTTCGGCGGCTGTTTCGAAACTGGGGCCGGAGAACCAGATGAACACGCCCTCATGGACGCTCACACCCGCGCCCGCGGCCGAAATCTTCATTCGTCGCAGCAGGCGCTTGTCATAAACGTCGGTCATGTTGATGGCGTTCTTGTCGCCGCCGAGTCCGACAAGTGGGTTGAGGCCTTTGAAGTCGATATGATCGGTGATCGCAACAAGACTGCCCGGCACCAGATCGGCATTGGCGGATGTTGCGAAGGTCGTGGAAAGGATGCTGCGCACGCCGAGATGAGTCATTGTTTCGATCGGACTCGCCATGAGGCTCGGATCGCCGGACTCATGGAAGTTGGTGCGGCCCTTAAGCACCAGCGTGGGGATCGCATCGATGGTGCAGACCAGTAATTCGCCGTCGCTGGTCGTCGGCGTCTGCGGAAAGCCTGGCAAATCCGCGTAGCTGATGATGATTGGATTTTCGGCAAATTCGGCCACGCTATAAAAATTACGACCGAGGATAATCGCGGCCTCGACCATGCTAAGGCCGCTGCGCGATTTGATAACTTCTGCGGCGTTTTGCGCAAGTGTTGTCATAGATTTGTCCCAAGGGTTGCCGCGAAGCGCGCTGCGGCGTCACAGCATCCGGCGCAAACGTCGCAATAATTTCCTTTTACTATCATGATTTCTCTGATTTTTCTTTAACTCAAGAAATTTTTACGCCTCTGCTTCGACCCGGAACGCAGCCGCGAACAGCAAGCGGGTGTATTCGTTCTTGGGCGCGTCGAAAATGTCCTTGGCCGGCCCTTGCTCGACAACCTTGCCATTGCGCATCACGATGAGGTGCGCAGCCAAAGCCTTTACGACTTTCAGGTCGTGGCTGATGAATAAATAGGCGAGAGAACGTCGGGCTTGCAGGTCGCGCAGCAGATCGACGATCTGCGCCTGCACAGACATATCGAGCGCCGAGGTCGGCTCGTCGAGGACGATCAGCTTGGGCTCCAGGACAATGGCTCGGGCAATGGAGATGCGCTGACGCTGCCCTCCGGAGAACTCATGAGGATAGCGATCCATCGTCGCCGGATCGAGCCCCGTTTCCCTGAGCGCGGCGGCTACGATGTCGCGCTGCTCATCCAAGGAGAGTCCGGGGCGATGCACGCCGAGACCTTCGGCGACAATCTCCGCCACGGACATGCGTGGCGACAAGGAGCCGAACGGGTCCTGAAACACGATCTGCATATCGCGACGCAGGGGACGCATCTCGCGCGCGTTGGCGCCGTCGATGCGCCGACCCATGTAAACGATCGGCCCTTCCGAGCGCGTAAGCCTCAGCAGCGCGAGGCCCAGCGTCGTCTTCCCGGAGCCGGACTCTCCAACGACGCCGACCGTTTCACCTTCGCGCAGGGTCAAGGAAACGCCGTCCACCGCTTTCACATGGTCGACGACGCGGCGCAGGAATCCCTGCCTGATCGGAAACCAGACGCGCAGGTCTTCAGCGTGGAGCACGACTGGCGCTTCCGGCCGGGCCGCGTTGGCGAGGCCCGAAGGTTCGGCCGCGAGTAATGCTTGCGTGTAGGGATGTTTCGGCGCCGAGAATACCGTTTCCGTCGGGCCAGCTTCCACGACCCTGCCGTGCTGCATGACGCAAACGTCGTCCGCGATGCGACGCACCAGCCCGAGATCATGGGTGATGAACAACATCGCCATGTCATATGTCTTACGCAGGCGGTCCAACAGAGCGAGGATTTGCGCCTGCACAGTGACGTCGAGTGCGGTCGTCGGCTCGTCGGCGATGAGCAGATCGGGCTTGTTGGCGAGCGCCATGGCGATCATCACGCGCTGACGCTGGCCGCCCGAAAGCTGGTGCGGATAAGCCGCGAGGCGCTGGCTTGGGTTGGGAATGCCGACTTCCCCAAGAAGCTCGATCACGCGGGCGCGCCTGGCCTGGGCGTCGCGCACGCCATGCAGCTCCAATATCTCGCCGATCTGCTTTTCAATGCTGTGCAGCGGATTGAGCGACGTCATCGGCTCCTGGAACACCATCGTGATCCGCGCGCCTCGAACGCCTCGCAACGCCGCCTCATCCATCTTCAGCACATCATCGCCAGCAAAACATATGCTTCCGGAAGGATGATGCGCCGAAGGAGGCAACAAGCGCACAACGGACAGTGCGGTTATCGATTTGCCCGAGCCCGACTCCCCGACCAGAGCCAGCGTCTTGCCTTTTTGCAGGGAGAAGGAGACGCGATCAACCGCAACAGTCTCCTTGCCGCCCTGCAAGAAGGAGATCGAGAGATCACGAACGTCGAGGAGGGCAGGGGTCATAACGTCCTTCGTGATCATCTGAAAGTCTTGCGCGGATCGAAGGCGTCGCGCACCGCCTCGCCGATGAAAACCAGCAACGACAGCATAAGCGCAATGATGAAGAAGCCGGTGAGGCCAAGCCACGGCGCCTGAAGGTTTGACTTTCCCTGCAATAGTAATTCGCCCAACGACGGCGAGCCGGGAGGCAGCCCGAAGCCCAGGAAGTCGAGCGACGTGAGTGTTGTGATCGAGGAATTGAGAATGAAAGGCAGAAACGTGAGCGTCGCCACCGTGGCGTTGGGCAGAAGATGCCGCATGATGATCTTGGCGTCGGATAGACCAAGAGCCCGCGCCGCGCTGACATATTCGAAGTTGCGGGCGCGCAGGAATTCGGCGCGTACGACATGAACGAGGGACACCCATGAGAACAACAGCAAAATTCCCAGCAGGATGAAGAACCCCGGCGTCAGAAACGACGATATTATGATGAGAAGATAGAGTTGCGGCAGCGATGACCAGATTTCGATCACGCGCTGAAACACGAGATCAACCTTGCCGCCGAAATAGCCTTGAATGGCTCCGGCAGCGACGCCGATGATCGACGAAATCGTCGCCAGAATGAGGCCGAACAGCACCGAAATGCGAAAGCCATAGAGCAGGCGGGCGACGACATCGCGGCCCTGATCGTCAGTGCCCAGCCAGTTCCATTCTATATCCCGGCATCCACGGTTGGGCTCGCCCGGCGCGATTTTCTTCGCCGCCGCAGCCTCGCATTGCGCTTTACTCAGTAGCCAGGTGGGCGGTGAAGGCGCCGGAATCGGCAGATCCAGATTATGCGTGTCGTAGGAATAGCGAATGGGGGGCCAAAGCATCCAGCCGTGGGCGTCGATTTCCTTTGCGATGGTTGGATCGCGATAATCCGTGCGCGCCAGAAAGCCGCCGAACTTTTCTTCCGGATAGGTGACGAAAGCGGGAGACAGCAGTTCGCCTTTGTAAAAAGCCAGAATGGGCCGGTCGTTGGCGAAAAATTCGGAGCCGAGCGAGACAAAGAACATGAGCGTAAAAAGCCAGAACGACCAGAAGCCGCGTCGGTTGGCTTTGAAATTGTCGAGCCGCCGTCGGTCCAGCGGCGTAAGGCGCATAAAACCTGTGCGCAGAACTTTTGGCGCATGTTGCGCCGCGGCGGTCACAACGCTCATCGCCTCAGACCTCGCGCGTTTCGAAATCGATACGCGGATCGATCCAGGTGTAGGTGAGATCGGAAATGAGGTTCACGATGAGGCCAAGCAGCGCAAAAATGTATAGATTGGCGAAGACCACGGGATAATCGCGATTCACGATGGATTCGAAGGAGAGGTAGCCAAGACCGTCAAGCGAGAAAATGGTTTCGATCAGAACCGAGCCTGTCAAAAAGGCATGGACGAAGGCGCCGGGAAAGCCGGCGACGACAATCAGCATGGCGTTGCGGAATACATGGCCGTAAAGCACCCGGTTCTCTGTCAGCCCCTTCATGCGCGCGGTCTGGACATATTGTTTGCGTATCTCGTCAAGGAAGGAATTTTTCGTCAAAAACGTCTGGGTGGCGAAAGCGCCCAGGGTCATTGCGAGCACTGGCAGGGTGACATGCCACGCATAATCGCCGACTTTGCCTGCGAGCGAAAGCTGGTCGAAATTGTCAGAGGTCAGTCCGCGCAGCGGAAATATTTGCCAGAAGGAACCACCCGCGAACAGCACGATCAGCAGCATCGCGAAGAGAAAGCTCGGGATCGCATAGCCGACGATGATGAGGTTCGAGGTCCAGGCGTCGAAGCGTGTCCCGTCGCGCACCGCCTTGGCGATGCCGAGCGGTATCGAGATGGAATAGGAGATCAGCGTCATCCATAGTCCAAGGGACATGGAGACGGGCAGTTTTTCCCCGATGAGCTTGAGCACGCTCTCGTCGCGAAAATAGCTGCGGCCAAAATCGAACGTCGCGTAATTCTTCACCATAAGAAGAAAACGCTCCCAGGCCGGCTTGTCGAAGCCGAACTGCTTTTCGAGTTCGGCGATAAATTTTGGATCCAGTCCTTGCGCGCCGCGATATTTGGAAGAGGCGTCGGCGCCGCCAGTCCCCATCTGCGTCGTGGCGTTTTGACCGACTTCGCCGCCGCCCCCGGAAAAGCGGCCCGTGGCGCCTGTGTCATAGCCTTGCAGCTGGGCGATGATGCGCTCCACAGGGCCGCCGGGCGCGAATTGCACGATGACGAAGGAAACCAGCATGATGCCGAGGATCGTCGGGATCATCAGCAGCACGCGCCGAGCTATGTAAGCGCCCATATGTTCAGCGTCCCGTGAAGTTGATCTTGCGCGCCTTTTCTTCGTCCCACCACCACGTCGAGGTGATGCCGGGATCGAATCGCGGCGTGTGCTCCGGGCGACCGAACAAGTCCCAATGGGCGATCCAATGCGTTGGCTTATACCAATGCGGGACCCAATACCGGTTGGCGATCAGAACGCGGTCCAGAGCGCGGCAAATGCTGATCAGCTCCTCGCGCGAGGTCGCGACCAGCGCCTTGTCGATCAGCGCGTCAATGACGGGATCGGAGATTCCAAACACATTGCGCGACCCCTTGGTCTTGGCGGCTTCCGATCCAAACAGCGCCCGCAACTCCTCGCCCGGAGAATAGGCCATGCGCAGGCGCTCGGTCATCACGTCGAAGTCAAACTCGTCGAGCCTTTGTTTGAACTGGGCCGCGTCGACAATTCGGATGCGCGCGTTGACGCCGATCAGCTTGAGGTTTTTGATGAAAGGCTGCGTGTGTCGCTCGAGGGCGTTGGAAAAATCTATGAATTCGAACTCGAGCGGCTTGCCGTCCGGCAGACGCAGCACATTGTCCTTGCGCGTGCAGCCGGCCACCGTCAGCAGTTCGACCGCCTTGCGCAAGAGATTACGGTCCTGACCTGAACCGTCGGAAACCGGAGGCTGGAAGGGTTCGCCAAAAACCTCGGGCGGCAGGCGATCACGGAAGGGTTCAAGCAAAGCCTTTTCGGCCTCGCCAGGAGAGCCCTTGGCTTTCAGGTCCGAATTTTCAAAATAGGATGTCGTGCGCTTGTAGGCGTTGTACATCAAATTGCGGTTGGTCCACTCGAAATCGAAAGCGTAACCAAGCGCTTCTCGCACGCGGGGATCATTAAATGCAGGACGGCGAAGATTGAAAAACCAGCCCTGGATGCCGGAGATGTTGTCGTCCGGAATTTCCTCGCGCTTCACACGGCCTTCGCGGAAGGCTGGGAAATCATAGCCTTTTGCCCATATCGACGACGTGAACTCTTCATGCACCGTGAAACCGCCGGCTTTGAAAGCTTCAAACGCGACATTGCGATCGCCGAAATATTCGAATTTGATCACATCGAAATTAGCCTGGCCGACATTGACCGGCAAATCCTTGGCCCAGTAGTCGGGAACGCGCTGAAACGTAATGAACCGGCCCGGCTCCATCGCGCCGACTTTATATGCGCTGGAGCCGAGAGGCGCATCCAGCGTCGTCTGTTCAAAGTCGTGGGTCGTGTAATAAGCCTTCGAAAAAATTGGCTGGCTGGCGACGATGATCGGCAGATCGCGGGCGCGACCGGGCGCGAGCGTGACTACGAGCACATCGTCGCCCTGCGCTGTCGCGCTGACGAGATCATGCAGAGACTGGGCGATGGTCGGGTGGCCTTTGTTCTTTAGAGTATTGAGTGAAAAGGCCGCGTCCTCGGCAGTCAGCGGCGAACCGTCATGAAACCGCGCCTCCTTGCGCAGGTAAAAGGTGTAGGTCAGCTTATCCGCCGAGACGCGCACCTTTTTCGCCACAAGGCCATAAAGCGCGTCTCGCTCGTCTAGGCTGCCGGTAAGCAGGCTGTCGAAAATCAGCCCCATGCCCGCCGCCGGATTGCCCCGCAAAATATAGGCGTTGAGCGAGTCATAGCTGCCGGTAGACCCCCCCGGAGGCTCCATCGTAAGCGTTCCGCCCTTCGGGGCGTCGACGCTGACGTATCTGAATGCTTTGAAGTCTGGTTTTTCCGCCAATTCTCCGAAAATGGACAGGCCATGACTTTCCGTTTCGCCAGCTTGCAAGACCGCGGCGAAGCCGCGCGGCGCCGCAAGCAGTGCAATGCCGGCGGCCCCTGCCTGCAGGGCCCGGCGACGGGACAGGGGAAGCGCAAAGCGTTGCTCGGGCACGGTCGACCTCGAAAATGTTGGGCAAAAAGCGCGCCTGGCGCTACTCCAAATGATTCGCTGGAGATTATGTCGCTTTTTGGCGTCCTCGCCAGTTTAGATTCCCTAAGTGGGAAAAACCTGTCTCCGGTAATTTCATGTCCAGGGATTTCTCTTATATGAGCACTTCCTGTCGATGCCGGCTCCATGCCTGGATCAAAACAACCTTCTTTGAGGAGATTCGATAAGATGGACGTGCGCCAATCCAGCCTGTTTCGCCAACAGGCTTTTATTGACGGTTCCTGGATTGACGCAGACGGCGGCAGGACTTTCGCCGTGCATAACCCGGCCTCGGGCGACGTTCTGGCCTGCGCGCCTGACATGGGGGCTTTGGAGACACGCCGAGCTATCGAGGCGGCGCAGCGGGCTTTGCCGGGGTGGCGCAGCAAAACCTCCAAGGAACGGGGGCAGATCATGCGCCGCTGGTACGAGCTCATTTTGGCCGAGCAGGAGACGCTCGCCCAGATCATCACCGCCGAACAGGGCAAGCCGCTGGTCGAGGCGCGCGGGGAGATCCTTTATGGCGCTTCTTTCATTGACTGGTTCGGCGAGGAGGGCCGGCGCGTTCATGGCGAAGTGCTCCCGATCACCTTGGGTGACCGTCGTCAATTGGTGTTCAAGCAGCCCATCGGCGTGACGGCGGCGATCACTCCCTGGAATTTTCCCTCCGCCATGTTCGCGCGCAAGGTCGGGGCGGCGCTCGGCGCCGGCTGCTCCATGGTGTTGAAGCCAGCCGAGCAGACGCCTTTTTCGGCGCTGGCGCTGGTCGACTTGGCCCAGCGCGCGGGTGTCCCGGACGGGGTGATCAATGTCGTGACGGCGTTCGATCCTGCGCCGGTGGGGCTTGAGCTGACGCAAAACCCGATCGTACGTAAAATCACTTTTACCGGCTCGACGGAAGTGGGCAAAATCCTGCTGCGGCAAGCGGCGGAAAATGTTCAAAAATGTTCAATGGAGCTGGGCGGCAACGCGCCTTTGATCATCTTCGAGGACGCAGATCTCGAACTTGCCGTGAAGGGCGCGCTTTCCACCAAATACCGTAATTGCGGCCAGACCTGCGTTTCCGCCAACCGCATTCTGGCGCACCAAAGCATCGCGGAGAGTTTCGCCCAAAGACTGGCCGACGCCGCAGCGGGGTTGAAGGTCGGCAATGGGCTCGAAGAAGGCGCGGTGATCGGCCCCTTGATCGAAGAGGCGGCGGTCGAAAAATGCGAGCGTCACGTCGCCGATGCGCTCAAGCGCGGCGCCAAGCTTCTGACGGGCGGGGCGCGCCATGCGCTGGGCGGAACCTTTTTCCAGCCTACCGTGCTTGCTGGCGTCGGCGAAGACGCGCTTATCTTCCAGGAGGAAACCTTCGGGCCCGTCGCGCCCGTGGTCGCCTTCACGGACGAGGCCGACGCCATCCGCCTTGCCAACGCGACGCCCTATGGGCTCGCGGCCTATTTCTACAGCCGGGACCTGCCTCGCATCTTCCGGGTCGCCGAGGCGCTGGAGTTCGGGATGGTCGGAGTCAATGAAACGCTGATTTCCTCGGAAGTCGCGCCTTTTGGCGGCGTCAAGCAATCGGGCCTTGGCCGCGAAGGCTCGAAATATGGCATCGAGGATTATCTGGAGATCAAATACGTCTGCTTGGGCGGAATGTAGAAGCTGTTCCCCTGTGTTGCTTGCCGGGCCGAGAGAGGGAGCAAAAAAAGCGGCGCCCGTAGGCGCCGCTTCCGCTTTTCCGATGGCTGCGTCTCAGAGATTGTAGGCGCGCTCGCCATGGTCGGTGATGTCCAGGCCTTCGCGTTCCTGATCCGGCGCGGGGCGCAGGCCGATGGTCAGGTCGACAATCTTATAGAGGATCGCCGAACCAACGCCCGACCATAGCAGCGCCGCGCCGACAGCGGTGGCTTGCGCGATCATCTGCGCGGCCATGTCATATTTACCGGCGTAATTATCGCCGATCGCCGTGTAGTCGGTGATGCCGACGCCGCCAAGCGCCGGACTTCACCAAAATGCCCGTGGCGAGGGCGCCGGTAATCCCGCCGATGCAATGCACGCCGAAGACGTCGAGCGCATCGTCGTAGCCGAATGTATTCTTCACTTTCGAGACGAAGAACAGACAGATCGGCGAGACGATGAAGCCTAGCGCCAGCGAACCGATCGGTCCGGCGAAGCCCGAGGCCGGAGTCACCGCGACGAGACCCGCGACCGCGCCCGAGATCAGGCCCAACAGCGAGGGCTTGCCCTTGACCGCCCATTCCACCAGCAGCCAGGAAAGTGCTGCGGCGGCGGTGGCGACCATGGTGTTGACGAAGGCCAGAGCCGTCGTGCCATTGGCTTCCAGGTTGGAGCCGGCGTTGAAGCCGAACCACCCGACCCACAGCAGCGAAGCGCCGACCATGGATAGCGTCAGCGAGTGCGGCGGCAGGGCTTCCTTGCCATAGCCGATGCGCTTGCCGACCATTATCGCGCCGACAAGGCCTGCGATCCCGGCGTTAATGTGAACGACGGTGCCGCCGGCAAAGTCCAGTGCGCCCACGCCCTTCATCCAGGGGGCGAGGCCGCCCGCGATCCAGCCCACGGAGGATGTAGCCGCGTCGATCTTGTCCTGCGAGATCTTCTTGGCCTCGTCGGTCGTAGCCGCAGCGAGTTCGGTGGCCGCGTCGACGATGACGTTGGGATCTGCGACGGCCCAGACCCAATGCGCGATCGGGAAATAAATCACTGTCACCCAGGCGGTGATGAATACGAAGACCGCCGAAAACTTCATGCGTTCGGCGAAGGCGCCGATGATCAGCGCCGGCGTGATCATCGCGAAGGTCATCTGGAACACGAAATAGGCGAGTTCCGGAACGACATGGCCCGGCGTAAAGGTTGGTGCCGTCGCGGCCGCATCGACCCCTTTCAGAAATACTTTGCCGAGGCCGCCGATATAGGCGTTGAGCGAGCCGCCGTCGCCGAACGCCAGCGAATAGCCGTACAGAGTCCACAACACGCCCACCAGCGCCACGATGGCGAAAGTCTGGGTAAGGATCGACGCCATGTTCTTGGAGCGGACCAGGCCGCCATAGAATAAGGCGAGGCCGGGGATGGACATCATCAGCACCAGCGCGCTGGAAATAAGCAGCCACGCCGTGTCGCCGGGGTTGGGGACCGGCGCATTGCTGGCGGCAAGCGCCGGCGAGGCGCTAACAGCAAAGATCGACGCTCCCGCGAGAAGGACAGCGCCGGAAATGCTTCGTTGCAGGCGAAGACTCATTGGGGACTCCTGATGGGTAAAGGGACATAAGGTCAAAGCGCGTCTTCGTCTTTTTCGCCGGTGCGGATGCGGACAGCTTGCTCGAGCGGCAGCACGAAAATCTTGCCGTCGCCGATCTGGCCGGTGCGAGCTGTGTTGGTGATCGCCTCAATGGTTTTGGTGACAAGATCCGCCGCGACTGCGACTTCTATTTTCAGCTTGGGGAGGAAACTGACGGCGTATTCGGCGCCGCGATAGATCTCGGTGTGGCCCTTTTGCCGTCCATAGCCTTTGACTTCCGTCACGGTGAGTCCGTGCACGCCGATCGCCGTCAGCGCGTCACGAACTTCATCGAGCTTGAAGGGCTTGATGATCGCGGTCACGATTTTCATCTGCCTATCCTGTGTTTGGAACAAAAGACGGGCGGCGCCCGCCGGGAGAACAAGACGCCGCGCACGGCGATGGGTTCGAGCGCAAAACGATTGCGCTCGGGGCGCACCAATCAATTTGCGTGCCATCGGGGCTAAAACCCTTGTAAACGCCGGGATGCCGGGGTGCTGGCGCCAGTGAGCAAAGAGGCTTCAGCTCGGCGGTTGTTTTCTGCGTCCGGAGGGACCGAGGTCAAAGCGCGACCTTCCCTTAAGAGGGGCGGGAGCTTCGCTGATGATGCGGGCTCAGAATTCAGACGCCCTCAAAGATGCGCTCACGTCGTTTGGGGATAAAACGCCTAAAAACAAATCGCACCAGTGCTTAAAATTTAGGCGGTGATTGTCGGATCAGCCCTTCCTGCGCCACCGATGCGACCAGTCTCCCGTCTCGCGTGAACAGTTCCCCCCGGGTTAGCGCTCTCGCGCCAGAGGCGTTGGGGCTGTCCTGTGCGTAAAGCAACCACTCGTCGGCGCGGAACGGCCGATGTATCCAGAGCGCGTGATCGAGGCTGGCGACTTGCAGCGCAGGGTCGAAAATTGTGAGTCCATGCACGGCGAGCGCGGTGTTGAGTAACGTCATGTCCGAAAGATAGGCGAGCAGGGCGCTATGCAATGCATGGTCGTCCGGCAGTGGTTCGACAATGCGAAACCAGATGGATTGCCGCGTCGCGCCCGGCGCTGATCTGCCCAACATGGCTTGCGGATCCACAAAGCGAATGTCCAGCGCGGAGACCTGCTCCATGTGGGCGAGCGCCGCACGGGGCAGGAAAGAGCGAAGCCGCTCGGCTAGGGCGCTGCTGGTCGGGAGGGTCTCGGGCGCCGGAACCTGAGGCGGTTCGAACGCATGTTCCAGCCCCGCCTCCCTGATCTGAAACGACGCCTCCATCGAAAAGATGACACGCCCGTGCTGGCGGGCGGCGCAGCGCCGCGTCGTGAAGCTTTTGCCGTCGCGAACGCGCTCCACAGAAAAGTCTATCGGCGTTTTTGGGTCTCCAGCCAGCACGAAATAGCCGTGCAGCGAATGAACAGGACGATCATGGGGAACAGTGCGCTGCGCCGCCACTAGCGCCTGCGCTATGGCTTGTCCTCCGTAGACTTGCCGCCCGGCGGTCTCCGGGCTGTGGCCGCGAAAAGCGTCCTCGCCAATGCTTTCCAGATCGAGCAAGTCCAATAAACGCTGTGTGGGGGAGGCCACGGACGCTACTCAATTCGCCTCGCCTCCTCGGGCAGCATGATCGGAATGCCGTCCCGAATAGGAAAGGCGAGATGCGCGGAACGCGAAACCAACTCCTGCCGCGCCGCGTCATATTCGAGCGTGGACTTGGTTAGCGGACAAACCAGTATTTCCAACAATTTTGGGTCGATCCGGGTGGGCTCGGGAGCGCACTCCTGCGGCTTGTCAGCGGTGTCGTCCATTTCGTTTCCTTCTGACGGAGCGCTACCTTCTTACTGGCGCAGCCCGCGCTTGCGCCTTGCGGGGATCATAAGCGCTTATCAGTCCTTATTTCAATGGAACTGCGCTCTGTCGCCGCTTTGCGCAGGGCGGTTTCCTTGCGCAAGATCGAACTGGGCGAGCCCGATGAGCGTTTCGGCGCGGGTCTTGAGATCCACCGCTTCAAGCAATGACTGCTTTTCCTGAGGTCCGAAAGGACACATCATAGCAAGCGCATTGACGAGCGTTTCGGTCGGCGCGGCGTCGATGCTGGCCCAGTCCACCTCAAGCTTCGACAACTCGGCGAATTTCCTCAGCATTGCAGTCATGCTGATGCGATCAACGGCGTCTTCTCCCGCGCCGGGCTGCAGATCATGCGTGAAAGCGTCGTAAACGACATTGCAGCAGCGGAAAGGCGAACTGTCAGTTCTTTCGCCTGTTATTTTGAAGCGGCAAACGCCCGTCAGTGTAACGAGATAGCGCCCGTCCCCTGTCTCGCTGAAATGGGTGAGGCGACCCGCGCACCCAATCTGATGCAGGCTCGAAGCTCCAGCGCCCGGCAGTGGCTGCACCATGCCTATAAGCCTATCGGATGCGATAGCGCTGTCCACCATCGCCAGATAGCGAGGCTCGAATATGTTCAGCGGCAGATCGCCCCGGGGCAGCAACAGCGCTCCCGGCAGCGGAAAAATGCGCAGTGAAGCCGGCAACTGATCAATGGAGGCGTACTGTTTATTCATGCACATGACAACAGCGCTCCAGAACTCCCTCGATGAGGATTAGGTCAAGCGAACAGCAAAGCCGAGAGCTTCCTGCGCGCGCTCGCGGTAGTTTTGTCGGTTGGTCCCCACGCTTCGAAAAACTGCACGAGCTGTTTGCGGGCGCCGTCCTCATTCCAATTACGGTCGCGCTGAATGATTTCAAGGAGCTGTGCTGCGGCTTCTTCGCGCAATCCCTTGACGTTCAAAGCGAGCGCCAAATCAAAACGCGCCTGCGGATCATCTGGATCAGCGTCGACGCGCTTTTGCAAACTGCCGAGTTCGTCCAAGGCGCTGGCCTGAATGGCGTTTTCCAGAGCCGCCGCCGCCGCCGCGATCGTGGCGTCGCGGCGCAGCAAGTCGGGGGCGTTGGCGAGCAAGGCCTTGGCCTGCTCCAGGCGTTCCGTTGCGATGTAGAGTTTGAGAAGTTCAGCCCACGCTTTTGGATGCGCCGGTTCGAGAGTTGTGAGTTCCGTCAGCGCGGCCTCAGCCCCGGCGAGATCGCCGCGCGTCAGCATGTCTTCGATGGTGAGAAAAACGTCCTGGTCCGCCTCGATCGGACCCACAAGTCTCTCAAGAAAACCCTTGAGCTGCGTCTCGGGCAGAGCGCCCACAAATCCGTCGCTTGGACGCCCGCGCTGGAAAGCCACCACCGCCGGGATAGACTTGACGCCCAATTGAGCGGCAATCTCGAGCTCCTGATCGATATTCATCTTGACCAGACGCACCTTGCCCTTGGTCGCCTTGACCAACCGTTCCAGCAAGGGGGTGAGCTGGCGGCAAGGCCCGCACCATGGCGCCCAGAAATCCACCAGCACCACTCGCCGCATTGAGGCGTCGAGCACGTCGGCGCGAAAACGCGCCGCTGTCGTCTCGATCGGCAGATCGTCAGCGCCTGCTTCGCCGGGGCCGATTGCGAAATCATTCGAAGTCATCGGTTCTCCTCCCCTGCGCGTGCGGAGTCTATTCGCGTGTAAAGTTCAAATAGACCGGTTTACGGCCGGCCGCTATCGCCTTGCCCTCGTATTTCGTCTGCGTCCAGCCCTCCCAGGGGACAAGCCAGTCCGCAGCAGTGGAGGCCGTCCATCGGAAATCAGGCGAGATGCGCGCGCGCGCCAGAGTCCAGGCCGCATAGTCGTCGATGTCGGTTGCGAAGCGAAGCTGCGCGCCCTTTCGCATCGTTCGCGCCAGCCGCGCCAATGTGTCCGCTGAAACAAGTCGCCTTTTGCGCTGGCGCCGCTTTGGCCAGGGATCGGGATAAAACAGGTAGACGCGAGCGAGGCTGGCGTCGGGGAGGCGGTCCAACGCTTCCACCGCGTCACCCCGGTGCAGCCGGATGTTGGTCAGTCCACGCCGTTCGATCTGCGATAAAAGCCGGGCGACGCCGTTCATGAACGGTTCGCAGCCGATAAAACCGACATCGGGCTCCAGCGCAGCCGCTTCAATGAGATGTTCTCCGCCGCCAAAGCCGATTTCCAGCCGTGTTTCGCGCACAGGCGCGGAAAATAGCGAATTTGGGTCGAGAATTGTCTCCGAAAGATCGAGGGCCAGTCGGGGCAGCAGATCCGAGACCAGTTCGGTTTGACGGCGACGCAGCGCCTTCCCTTTGGAGCGCCCATACAAACGACGCGGAGCGCTCGCGCTCTCCGCGTCAGGGTCGATATTGTTGGTCGTTCCGACTTGGCTCAGGCGAAATGCGCCTTCAGCTTTTCGGCGAGGTCGGTCTTCTCCCAGGAGAAGCCGCCGTCGGCATCCGGTTTGCGGCCGAAATGACCGTAAGCGGAAGTGCGGGCGTAGATGGGTTTGTTGAGCTGAAGATGTTCGCGAATTCCGCGCGGCGACAGCCGCATGATCTGCGGCAACACCGCTTCCAACTTGTCTTCTGCGACATGGCCCGTGCCATGCAGATCTACGTAGATCGACAGCGGTTCGGCTACGCCGATCGCATAGGCGAGCTGTATCGTCGCGCGGTCGGCGAGTCCTGCGGCGACGACATTTTTGGCCAGATAGCGCGCCGCATAAGCCGCAGAACGATCGACCTTGGTCGGATCTTTGCCCGAGAAAGCGCCGCCTCCGTGAGGCGCTGCTCCGCCGTAGGTGTCCACGATGATTTTGCGGCCGGTGAGACCAGCGTCGCCATCGGGACCGCCGATGAAGAATTTTCCGGTCGGGTTTACGTGCCAGACCGTTTTGTCGGTGATCCAGCCTTGAGGAAACGACTCGCGGATATAGGGCTCGGCGATGCGGCGGATGTCTTCGGGCGACAAACTCTCGTCGACATGCTGATGCGACAGCACGATCTGCGTCGCCTCAACTGGCTTGCCGTCGACGTATCGCACGGTCACCTGGCTCTTGGCGTCGGGACCGAGGCCCTTTTCCTTCCCGGAATGGCGGGCGTGGGCGAGCTTTTCGAGGATTTTGTGCGAATAGTAGAGCGGCGCGGGAAGCAGGTCAGGAGTTTCTCGCACGGCGTAACCGAACATGATGCCCTGGTCGCCCGCGCCTTCATCCTTGTTGCCGGCGGCGTCAACGCCCTGGGCGATGTCGGCCGATTGCTCGTGCAGCAATACCTCTACCTTGGCGTGCTTCCAGTGGAAGCCGTCCTGCTCGTAGCCGATGTCCTTGATGGCCTTGCGGGCGATGTCCTCGATATGCTCGAACGCAAGATGCGGACCTCGCACCTCACCGGCGATAACCACGCGGTTGGTCGTGCAGAGCGTTTCGGCGGCGACGCGGATGACATAAGGGTCTACGCCAGCCTTGGCGCCCTCGCGGAAAAACTCGTCGACGATTTCATCCGAGATTCTGTCGCAAACTTTGTCTGGATGACCTTCGGAAACGGACTCACTGGTAAAAAGGTAATTTTTCCGAGTCACTTCAAGGCTCCGCCTTCAGGGCTGGGCCGAGCGCGCTTTCGCCCGTCAACTCCATGCAATTGCTCAAGCTGGCTCCTTTGCCAGCGCGCGTTCGTTACGTCAAGCACAGTTAAACAATTTGTTCGTTAAACCGAACGCCGGAGCGGACGGGCGCTTCGACATCCGTGAGTTAGGCCAGGAGCTACTCCTTATCAGAGGCCTGCTCAAGGGTTGGAATTCTTTCGCCCTCTTGTTCGGCCAGAGCTGCGACCAGTTCCACGATGCGCTTGCGCACCTTTGGATCGCGAATTCGGGCGAAGGATCTGTTAAGATGGAGCCCTTCCGCCGTTGCGAGGAAGTCCACCACGAATTGCGACGACCCTTCTTCCTCGAAGCCCGGCTGCGAAGAACCGGATGACGGCGCGCCCTCGAAAAAAAACGAAGGCGGCACGTTCAATGTCTTGGATATTTGTTGCAGTCGGCTTGCGCCGATCCGGTTGGTGCCTTTTTCGTACTTTTGCACCTGCTGGAAGGTCAGTCCCAGCGCATCGCCCAGTTTTTCCTGGCTCATTTTCATGAGCACCCGCTGCATTCGAACTCTGCTGCCGACATGGCGGTCTATAGGATCGGGCGTTTTTGTCACAACTCAAGCCTCCGCTGGCGTTCTAGCGCAAATCACCCCGCATGGAAATAGCAGAAATTGGTAAAACATTGTATTTTATAGTAAAACATGCTGCGGCGCGGCGAGGAATCGTCCCGTTCCACCCCGAAATGAGCGTCCGAAACCCATTCGTAAACGTGACGCGCGTCCTTCGTGAGACTTTAGAAGACGCTCGGCGGCGTTCCAAACCAGTGTTCTGATATGGAGCCGAGCGTCGCTCAGCAACGAACGCCTTTTGAAAAAGCGCCTCTTGGAGTTCAACTTGGGCGAAGTTCTGGACGATCCTAAACGGCCTAACGAACCGGTTCAAGCTCGCATCCTCCCCGCCGCGGCGCAACATAGCACCAGCGCCCAGAGCGCAGGGAAAAGAGCTTGCGCGTGGTTCGAAAAGAAAGTCGGCTGCGCCGGCTTGGGCAAGGCGCCGTCAATCACGCCTTCGACGCCGAGGGGCAGTTGCTCGAGAATCCGGCCGTAGGGGTCAACGATGGCTGATATTCCAGTGTTGGCGGCGCGCACCAGCGGCAGGCCCTCCTCGATGGCGCGCAGTCGCGCCTGCGCAAAATGCTGATAAGGACCGCTGGTTTTCCCAAACCAGCCGTCGCTGGTGAGATTTAGCAGCCATTGTGCGCGCTCGGGTCCGGGCTCCACCGCCTGACCGGGGAAAATCGCCTCATAGCAGACCAGCGGCGCCGCTGGCGGCAGGCCAGGCGCCGTCAGGAGCCTCGGCCCGACGCCCACATCCCAGGTTCCCGGCACCAGATGATGCACGCCTAACGGGCGCAGCCACTGGTCTAGCGGCAAATATTCACCGAAAGGCACAAGATGCTTCTTGTCATAAGCAGCGATGATCTTGTCGCCCTGCACCACCTCGATCGCGTTGAAGATTTTTCCGCGCCGGCCCTCCCCCTCGCCATCCTCAAACCGGGCCGCGCCAGTAATCAGGATCTTGCCCTGAAGCCCTCTAGCGATCGCGGCGAGCGCCTGGGGTTCACGCGACAGCACAAAAGGAAAAGCGGATTCGGGCCAGATCAGATGTGTAACGTCGGCGACGCCAGTGTGGGTAGGCGCGGTCGCCTGGTCTGAAAGGGCGAGGTAACGGCGCAAGATATCCTTGCCATTTTCGGGACGGAATTTGGCGTCCATCGGGAGATTTGGCTGCATAAGGCGCAGCTTGACCCCCTCAACCGAACCGCTCTGACCCCGCGACAGGCGGAGCCCGCCAAAAACCGTAAGACCTCCGAGCAAAAGGCAGGCGAAAGCGACGGCGGGCGAGCCCAAGCGCCGCGGTCTCTCGCTATCGATCAGCGTCGCTGGTGAAGCGAAGATCAGCACCGTCAACAAATCCAGCCCATAGAGCCCCACCAGCGAAGCCGATTGCGCGAATAGTTGAACGCCGCCGAGGGCCATTCCGAAATCATTCCACGGGAACCCTGTCAAAATGTGCCCGCGCAACCATTCGGCGCCGCCCAGGCCCGCAGCCAGGGCGAAAAGGCGCAAGGCTCCCGGCGACCACAGCAGCCTGGCGAAGGCGAAACCCAGGCTGGTGAACAGAGCAAGAGCGGCCGGGATGCCCAATACCGCCAGCGGCAACGCCCAGGCGTATTGGTCCGCCTCAACCAGCAATGCGGCGCCCAGCCACCACAGGCCGGCGATAAAATAGCCGAAACCGAGCCACCATCCCGCGCTGGCGGCCGACCGCAGCGAGGCTCCGTTGAAGCGCCAACGGCCGAAAATCGGGGCTCCGGCCGATCCATCAATCAGCCAAACCGCGACCGTGAGCGGAATAGCCATCGCTGGCGCGAAGCCGATTGGCTCAAGCGCCAGCGCGCCGCATGCGCCCGCGCAGAACGCTATCCCTCGTCGCGTCCACCCTTCTGCAAGGATAACGCGCTGGGGAAGCGACAAAACCGGCGTCGCCACGCCTGTATCGAGCAGTTGTGTCATATGCGCCTTGAAGTCCCGCCGAATCAGCGACAACGACTGTAGCCGGTTTGCGGCTGGCGTCGATAAGGGGCGGTGCGCGAGTTTGAGGACCGTGGACGCCTCTCGCGCCCGGCCAAACGGAATTGGTCGCAGCCATCGCCTTTTGCAGAAGAGCCACCAGATTACAGTGGCGGAACTTTGCCCGCTACGGCGCTCAAGTTCGCCGCCCTTTCGCTCATGATCCAGGAGTTTCAGTGTCGGGGGCGGGCGCATAAAGCGCGGATTGACGGGTCGTCGGCCTTCTGGCCTCGCGCGTGGTACCGTGCTAACAGCCCTGTGAAGAGGCCCAATGGGCGACCAACAGTCTGCGTGCGCGGCGCTGTGAGTTTTAAGGAGCGGTCATGTCCGATATTTTCCAAGAGGTCGATGAAGAAGTCCAAAGGGAAAAGGTCGAAACGCTCTGGTCGCGCTATCAGACGCCGGTTTTTGTGGTGGCCGGACTGATTGTCGCCGCTACGGGCGCCTGGAGCTATTATTCCAGTGAACGCATCAAGGCTGCGGACGCCGCGAATGTGCGCTTCATGGCTGCCGTTGCGCTGGCCAACTCCGGCAAAAGCCAGGAGGCCGCCGCAGCCTTCAACACGATCGCCAAGGACGCTCCGAAGGGCTACGCCGCGCTCGCCCGCTTGCGGGGAGCCGAGGAACTCGGCAAGACCGACAAGGCCAAGGCGATGGAGGAACTCGATGCGCTCGCGGACGACAAGAGCGCCGACCGCCTGACGCAGGAAGTGGCGCGGCTGCGCAGCGCAGTCTATTCGATTGACGCCGGAGACCGCGAAAAAGCGATGTTGAAGCTCGCGCCGCTGATCACGGCGGCCGGCGTCTTCCGCTTCAGCGCTCAGGAGTGGACAGGGCTCGACGCGCTTTTCGACAATGATTACGACGAGGCCGAGCGCGTCTTCAATCTGCTGTTGAGTGACCGCGATGCGCCCCAGGGCATGCGGGCTCGCGCGCAGGCGTATCAGGGCCTGCTGCATGCCGCGCGCGGCGTAAAAAAGCCTGAAGGCGGCGGCATTACGTCAGTCACGCCGATTATCGAGCCTGCGGACGGTTCGGATTCGTCCAGCGCGCCGCCTTTGACCCAAGAAAAACACTAAAAAATAGCTGTTTTGCCCTTGGGGCGGCGAGGGCGAAGCGCCAGATTTGGTGTTGCGCCCAAATACGATCCTCTTTCGCGCTTCGACCTTATCCAGTTTTGGAAAGGGTAAGCTCACGCCCTGCGCCGGACCCTCGAAGCCATGTCATTCTCGCTCGCTATCATAGGTCGCCCCAATGTGGGCAAATCGACGCTGTTCAACCGACTCGTCGGCAAAAAGCTGGCCCTTGTCGATGACAGGCCGGGCGTAACGAGAGACCGGCGCGAGGGCGCGGCGCGACTCGCTGATCTGTCCTTCACCGTCATCGACACTGCGGGGCTGGAGGAGGGCGCAGAAGCTACCCTCGAAGGACGTATGCGTGCGCAGACCGAAGCCGCCATCGAGCAGGCCGACGCTATTTTATTCATGATCGACGCGCGCGCCGGCGTGACCCCGGACGACAAATACTTCGCCGATCTCGTGCGCCGCGCTGGCAAGCCGGTCGTGCTCGCCGCCAACAAGGCAGAAGGCCGCGCTGGCGAAGCCGGATTCTTCGAGGCTTACACGCTCGGGCTGGGCGATCCCGTGCCGCTCTCGGCCGAGCACGGCGAGGGGATGATCGATCTTTTCGACGCGCTGCGCCTCGCGCTGCCCGAACACACCGAGGCGCCCATCGAAGAGGACGACGGGCCGCGACGCACTTTCAACGACGAGGAAGACGGCAGCGATCTCGATATCACGAAGCCGTTGCGCATCACTGTCGTCGGGCGCCCTAACGCTGGCAAATCAACGCTCATCAATCGTCTGCTCTGCGAGGACCGACTGCTCGTCGGACCGGAGGCTGGCGTCACCCGCGACAGCATCGGCGTCGATTTCCTCTGGCGGGAGCGGAAAATGAAGCTGTTCGACACAGCGGGCCTGCGTCGCCGCGCGCGCGTCACCGACAAGCTGGAAAAGCTGGCTGGGGCCGATGCGCTGCGCGCCGTGCGTTTTTCTGAAGTCGTCGTATTGCTGATCGACTCGACCATTCCGTTCGAGAAACAGGATTTGACTATCGCAGACATCGCCGCAAGCGAGGGCCGCGCGGTGGCGATCGGGCTCGGCAAGTGGGATTTGATCGAAGATCGTGGCAAGACGCTCACCACTTTGCGCGAAGAAGCCGAACGGCTGCTGCCGCAGGTGCGCGGCTGCCCGGTGATCCCCGTCTCGGGAGCGACCGGGCAGGGACTGGACGAGTTGATGCGCGCGGTGATCGCCGTGCATGAGACCTGGAACAAGCGCATTTCCACCTCGCGACTAAACCGTTGGCTGGAGAAGACGCTGGAGGAGACGCCTCCGCCGGCGGTTTCCGGCCGCCGGATCAAGATCCGCTACATGACGCAGCCCAAGAGCCGCCCGCCGCACTTCGTGCTGTTCGGGAATCAGCTCGATGAATTGCCGACGAGCTACGAGCGTTTCTTGATCAACGGCTTGCGCAAGGCCTTTGAGCTGCCAGGCGTGCCGATCCGAATTTCAAAGAAGACGCCTGAAAATCCCTATGGAGAGAAAAGGCACAGATAGGGCGGCGCCAAATGTTCAGGTCGCGCTTCTCTAGGAAAGCCCCAGTCTAAACCGCGGGCGCCTTACGCCGCTGATAACATTTGGAACGACGGCGCCATTGGTTGCGTCGATCACTTTGCGAAATTTGGTTTTCCCTTGAAAAGTGTCGTTTACCAGCGGGGTCGTATAGCCGCAGCCCTTATAAAAATAATGGGTGACCTGGCTCCATCGCGACCGCTGCGGATTGTTTTGTTTGCTGCCGCCGTGGACGAGATTCGAGGTCCAGATCAGCGCCTGCCCTTTTTTCGCCAGGAAAACCTCTCGTTGGAGGCCGAGCTTTTCAGGCATTTCGCTATAGAGGCGCGTAAACTTCGCCACAGCGTCGGCGAATGAGTCCCGCTTGGCGGAAACCCCGATATGCTCGTTCTGATAACTTGGCCATTTATGGGAGCCGGGATAGTAGAACAGAGGGCCATTATCTTCGTCGACATCCTCAAACGCGACCCAAACGCCGCACATGAAACGTTCGGGGATCGAGCTGAAATGGATGTGATCGCTATGTCCGGGTTGCTGTGTGCCGACCGGGAAATTCAATGTCTGAAAAGGAAAAGCGGTTCGCCCGTATATTGCCGACAAAATATCGACGATTTCTTTGTTGACGGCGATTTTCCGCACATCCTCATCGAATTTCCACGCGTCTTGCACCCGCGCGCTGGGCGGACAGGAAGCGGCGTCGCGCCAGTTGAACTTATCCGCCAGGCTCTGCTTGATCCGATCGATTTTCGAATTCAGATCCGCGTCGGGAAAATCGATGACGGCATAGCCTTTTTCGTGAAGCTCGGAGGCGACTGACCGATATTGTGAAGGCAGCGAGTCGACTTCCTGCGCAAATAAAGGGCTCTCAATCAGAGGAACGCCCGACAACAGGTCTGAAGTCATTTCAAGCAGGACTCCCCAAGGGGCGCGATCCAAACGCGATTGGATCATATAGCTTTTAGCCGATTCCGGCCGGGTTACAAAGCTTGCGCTTCCGCCAGTTTTTCGCCAAGCCGGAAAAATCGCATTCTTTGCCCATCTCGCGACCTGACCGCTAAATTGCGCGTTGCGCGCTGAAGCCGGCGACATTCGCCCTCCGCCACAGGCAAGTTCGACAACTGGGCGATTTTGGCGGGCGGATGACGCTTCCTTGGGCTTTGCCACGCCCTGCGCGGGTGATATAGGCCGTCATTCCTGGAAAGGTGACAGACATGGCGAAAATCAAGGTTGTGAACCCGGTCGTCGAACTCGATGGCGACGAAATGACCCGCATCATCTGGACCTATATCAAGGAAAAGCTGATCCATCCCTATCTCGACATCGATCTCAAATATTATGATCTGTCGATCGAGAACCGTGACGCCACGGCCGACAAGGTGACCGTCGACGCCGCCAATGCAATCAAGCAATATGGAGTCGGCGTAAAATGCGCCACCATCACGCCCGATGCGGCCCGCGTGAAGGAATTCAATCTCAAGGAAATGTGGAAATCGCCCAACGGCACGATTCGTAATATCTTGGGCGGGGTGATCTTCCGCGAGCCCATCATCGCGAAGAATGTGCCGCGTCTGGTGCCGGGCTGGACCGCTCCCATTGTCATCGGACGCCATGCCTATGGCGATCAATACTGCGCGACGGATTTCAAGGCGCCTGGCAAAGGCCGGCTCACCATCAAATTCGCCGGCGATGATGGCCAGGTGATCGAGAAAGAGGTTTTTTCCTTTCCCGGCGCAGGCGTTGCGATGGCGATGTACAATCTGGATGATTCTATCCGCGATTTCGCGCGGGCCACTTTCAATTACGCGCTGGGGCGGAAATTTCCAGTCTATCTATCGACGAAGAACACGATTTTGAAGGCCTACGATGGTCGTTTCAAGGATCTGTTCCAGGAAGTGTTCGACGCCGAGTTCAAAGGAAAGTTCGCGGCCGCGGGCCTGACCTACGAACATCGGTTGATCGACGATATGGTCGCTTCCGCGTTGAAATGGTCGGGCGGCTATGTCTGGGCCTGCAAGAATTACGACGGCGATGTGCAATCGGACACCGTTGCGCAAGGCTTCGGCTCCTTGGGTTTGATGACCTCGGTGCTGATGACGCCGGACGGCAAAACCGTCGAGGCCGAAGCTGCGCATGGAACCGTGACGCGCCATTATCGTGAACATCAAAAGGGCCATGCGACCTCGACCAATTCCATCGCTTCTATCTTCGCCTGGACTCGAGGCCTCGCGCATCGCGCGAAGCTCGATGATAATGCGGAGCTGGCTCGTTTCGCAAAAACACTTGAGGAAGTCTGTGTCGCGACTGTCGAAAGCGGCTTCATGACCAAGGATCTCGCTTTGCTGATCGGGCCGAACCAAAAGTGGCTGTCCACCAATGGCTTCCTCGACAAGATCGACGAGAATCTCAAGAAGGCGATGACGTCCTGAGACAAACACCTGCTTAGGATGCGCGCATGATTGATTTTGCCGCCTTCCCCCTGCTGGCGATCTTGTTCGCAAGCGTCGCCGCGCTTCTGGCGGCCGCGGAAATCGGTCATCACTTTGGATCGCGCGCCGCAGGAGAAGCGAACATATCCACGTTGGAAGCCGCGATTTTCGGACTGTTGGCGCTGATGATCGGCTTCACTTTTTCCATGTCGCTGGCGCGTTTCGACGCGCGGCGCGACGGAGTGCTGAACGAGGCCAATGCGATCGGCACCGCCGCCCTGCGCGCGCGGCTGCTGCCGTCGCCGCATGATGTAGAGAGTCTCAAGCTGTTTCGAGATTATGTCCAGATCAGACTCGACTTCACGGGAAGCGTGATTGCGTCTGGGGAATCGAGCGCGACCATCGCCCGCTCGAACGAAATTCAGGAAGCGCTGTGGAAGCGAGTGAAGACGGTCGCCGCCAGGGACAACGCCATGGTGCCTGTTGGCGTCTACATCCAGTCGCTGAACGAAATGTTCGACAATCAGGAAAAACGTTTGACCGCTTTGCGCAACCGGGTTCCAAACGTTGTCTTTGCCGCGCTTTACGGCATCGCCATTGTCGCCATCGGTTTTTCGGCTTTTTCCAGCGGAGTGGAGTCGCGACAGTGGCGCCTGCCGGTTTATATCATGAGCGTTTTATCCGCCGCAGTGATCCTGCTGATTCAGGATATCGACCGTCCCAATGCAGGATTTATCTCCGTCAGCCAGCAGCCGATCATCGATACGGCCGCCAGCATAAATGGATATCTCGCGGAACTGGAAAAACGCGCGCCTTAGTCACGGAGCCAGATAATTGATGCTTCTGGCTGGCTTGAATGAATTGTTGACCGGGCCAGTGAGATTATAATTTCCTTCGACGGCGACAGTACGAAGCCCGGAAGTCGGCGAGAAATTGATCTTCTTCAAATCGACCCAGACGATGTTCGGGCTGAGCGTCGATTCGAAGTAATAAACCAGGTGGGTTTGGTCGAGCACGGTTCGCCAATAGGTGGGCGCGACGTTCGGATGCTCGGAATCGACCTCGCCCCAAGGCACGGAAACATTCCGTATCACGCTGAATACGCCGGCGACGGCCTGACGCTCGTCTTTCGTTTGCGGCAAATGGCCCAGATAATATGAGGCGCGGACAAATCGATCCTGGGACTGACGGGAACCTGGGAGCACTTTTTCACCGTCCAGTCTTTTCCAGTAGTTATTCAATGTGAGCTGCTCGTCATAGGCCGGACTGTTGGTCATCACCTGATATTCGCGCCCATGATGGATGACCGGCTTGCCCTTGATGTATTCGATGACTGCTGAATCCCCGGAGGCGTCGGACAGCGACAGATGAACCGTCGGCGCAGCTTTTTTGCCGGGGCCGAAATTTATAGGAACGATGTAGACCGATTCTCCCTGCAATGCTGTGACCGCTTCGGCGACAGTCGCAAAACTGGAAAGCACATATTGAACCCAGGCCGCGAAAGAGAGACGCGGTTTGTCGTCATCCGGTTCAGGGCCGAAATCGGCTTCGGCGAGATAAAGAAGATTTGCTGCAAGGCCTTTTTCGTTCATTCCGTCGAAAGTGGCGTCGACAGGTCCGTCCGGGATCGAAGTTCCTGCGACCACGACCGTTCCGAACTTGCTTTTCCAATGCAAGGAATTCTTGCCGCCGGCTCCGTCGTTCGCTGTCTCTCTTGGAAAAACATAGAAGCGGGCGTTGAACGGATAGGGCCAATCCATTGATCGGCCTGTCACCACTGTTCCGTCCGCGCCCAGCCACGTTGCGCGGGAGCATGCTGAGGCGAGGGGAGCGCCTGACGTCGCCAGGACCGCGCTCAATAGTCCAACCAGTCGCTTTTTCATGGTTCGCTTCCTTCCAGGCGTCTTATGCCTTGGCCCCTGATATTGAACGATGACGCCAGTTTTGCGCAACGCCTCGACTTTTGATCGTTTTATCAGCCAGCATTCAGCGAAGCTTCTGCTTAACCGGCTCGCAACAACCGCACCGCTTCGTTTCGCTCGAAAAGATAAAGCAGAATGCGTAGCGCTTGTCCGCGCTCGCTCGTTAAATCCGGGTCTTTGCGCAGGATCAGTTCCGCGTCGTCGCGCGCGATCGCCAGTAACCGAGCGTGCGCCACAATATCGGCGAGTCGAAAGCCGGGCAGGCCGGCCTGTCGCACGCCAAGAATTTCTCCCTCGCCGCGCAGACGTAAATCTTCTTCGGCTATGCGAAAGCCATCTTCGGTCTGGCGCAAAGTCGTCAGCCTTGCGCCTGCGGTTTCGCCGAGTGGTCCTTTGTAGAGCAGCAAGCAGGAGGACTCCGCGCCGCCGCGCCCGACGCGTCCGCGCAATTGGTGCAGTTGGGCGAGACCGAAGCGTTCGGCGTGCTCGATGACCATGATGGTTGCTTCCGGCACATCGACGCCGACTTCGATTACGGTGGTGGCGACAAGAATTTGCGTTTTGCCCGTTTGGAACGCTTCCATCGCGGCGTCCTTGTCGGCGCCTTTCATTTTGCCGTGCACGAGACCCACGCGAGGTCCGAAGATGCGTTGCAGATCATCAAATCGATCTTGCGCGGCCGAAAGATCGAGGTCTTCGTTCTCCTCCACTAGCGGGCAAACCCAGTACGCGCGCGCGCCTTGGGAAAGCGCGCGTTTCAAGCCGTCCACCACTTCGCCGATGCGTGATTGTGGCAAAGCGCGCGTCTTGATCGGCGTGCGGCCGGGCGGCTTTTCGTCGAGGACGGAGCTGTCCATGTCGCCAAAACAAGTCAGCGCCAGCGAGCGTGGAATCGGCGTCGCGGTCATCACCAAAACATCCGCCGCGTCACCCTTGGCGCCGAGCGCAAGTCGTTGCGTGACGCCAAAGCGATGCTGCTCGTCGACGACTGCAAGGCCAAGATCGTGGAAGGCGAGATCGCCGGTGATCAGCGCGTGAGTGCCGATGATGATTTGCGCCTCGCCCCCGGCGACGACGTTGCGCAGCGCGGCGCGTTCCGAAGCTTTGGCTCGCCCCGTCAACAATACCGCGCGCAGGCCCACGACGGAGAACAGCGGCTCCAGCCGCTCGAAATGCTGTCGCGCGAGAATTTCAGTCGGCGCCATCAATGCAGCCTGCCGGCCGGATTCGACCACATGCGCCATGGCGAGCGCCGCGACGATCGTCTTGCCGGAGCCGACATCTCCTTGCACCAGTCGCAGCATGCGCTGATTTGAAGAAAGGTCCGCGCGGATTTCGGTGAGCGTCCGCTTTTGCGCTCCCGTCAGCGCAAAGGGCAGGGCGTCTTCTATCGCGCTTGCAATGCGCCCTTCGCTCTTGTGCTCGCGTCCCGGCGCACGGCGCAGCTTTGCGCGCATCATACGCAGGGCGAGCTGTTGCGCCAACAGTTCGTCGAGCGCAAGACGCTGTCGCGCAAGACTGGCGAGCGTGATGTCCGAAGGCTCCTGTGGATGGTGTATCCGGCGCAGCGCCTCTTCGAAGCTGCCAAGCTTGTTGACCGCAAGAATGGAGGCGTTCTGCCATTCCGGCAATTCAGGCAGCCGCTCCAGCGCGCCATCCACCGCCTTTTGCACGAAGCGTTGCTGCAACCCTTCTGTCAGCCCATAGGCGGCTTCCACTGGCGGCAGCCTGGCGACTCCGGCTTCATCCAGCACGCGGTCAGGATGCACGATCTGGCGGCGTCCGTCATAGAGTTCGAGCTTGCCAGACACCCATCGCGTCGCGCCAAGAGGGAG
Organism: uncultured Alphaproteobacteria bacterium; assembly: GCA_963697595.1. GTDB lineage: Bacteria > Pseudomonadota > Alphaproteobacteria > Rhizobiales > Beijerinckiaceae > Methylocystis. The sequence goes on from CAVOON010000002.1 coordinate 84,716, forward strand.
GCTGCGCTCGATCCAATCGGGATTGGCGAGAAAAAAAACCAGCTCTGCGTCGCCAGTGTCGTCCTCGACCAGAACTTTAAACGGCCCCTTGGCGTATCGCCCCTGCGGACGGCGATGCTCGGCGACGCTGATTTTCAGCAACACCATCGTGTCGAGCGGGGCTTCGGCGAGGGTCGGGCGCGCCCGGCGGTCGACCACATTGAGCGGCGCGTGAAACAGCAGATCGACCACTCGCGCCTGTTCGCCGATTTTGGCGAGCAGCCGATCCAGCAATTTTGCAGTCTTTGGACCTATGCCTGGCAAGGCCTCGGCGCGGCCGAACAGTGGATCTAGAATGGAGGGGCGCATGGGGAGGGCAATGTTGCGCAAATGAATCGGTTTGTCATGTGGGGCAGGGCGCCGGAACGCCATATCGACTTGCGACTGGCGAGCCTTCGCGCGGACAAGCTTCTCCAACTGTTTATGGACTCGATCCGGGATATAGCTTTTGTTGCGGAAGCCCGCAGAACGGCGGCGCTCAAAACCATTCCAGCGGACCCAATATAAAAACCAGCCATAGGCCGAGGGCCAGATGAGGGCCGAAAGGCAGCACATGCTCCTCAACCGGAGGCGCTTCCGCGTTTCGTTCAACGGCGACCGATATCAAAGCTGAAACAACGGCGGCGATCAGGCAGGAGGGCAATCCGGCCGGCCCGAGCCACAGGCCTGCGACGCCAAACAGCTTCGCGTCGCCGGCCCCGAGGCCCGGACGCCCGCGCCAGCGTTCGTAGGCGTATGCGAACGAGCGCAGAAAAGCCCAGGCGCCTACCGCGGCGGCGACATGAGCGGCGATATCCGGTCCGTCGAGCCGGCCCAGAAAAGGCGCGCCACAGGCGAGCATGACGATCAATTGCCGATCGGGCACGATGAGGTAAATCGCGTCGAACAAAGCCGTGGCGACCAAACAGCCGCACAGCGCCAAAGCCGACGCGAGCAGCCAGCCATATTGCGGCGCCCGCGCAAACAGAACCGCCAGTCCCGCGATGAATAGCCATAAAACATGCGTGAGGGCGGCGCCCTCCCCGCGCGCGCGCAATCCCAGCAAAAGTAATTCCCCCAGCCTTTGGCGTCGCCGCTTCTGCGAGGGGGTCGATGAAAGCAAAAACAACGCCGCTAATCTCCCAATGTGTCACAAAACGCTGTTTACGACATCCATATGACGAGCGTCTCCAGGTTTTGTGTCATCAGGTTGCGCCAAATGCCGACGAAGATTGAACGGAGCTTAATTTCATAACATAATGCCTAACGTCTTACACAGCGCGGATATGCGCATCTCAACGCCACGGCGGGATCGAACAGCATGAAACAGGCGATTTTCAAAAATGCGGCGCGCATACGACGCGCGCGACTGGCGCAAATAGGCGCGCGCGCGCAAAGCGGCTTCACGCTGATCGAAATGTTGGTTGTCTTGGCGATCATCGGGCTGATCGTCGGACTGGTTGGGCCCAGGGTGTTGAATTATCTCTCCGACGCCAAGGTCAAGACCGCACAAATCCAAATTGAGAACATCGCCAGTTCGCTTGATCTCTTTTATCTCGACACTGGCCGCTATCCGTCAACCGAAGAAGGTCTAGCCGCGCTGATGCAAAGGCCTCACGACGCGAGCGCCTGGAACGGCCCCTATCTGAAGTCGAACAGCCTGCCGAAAGACCCTTGGGGTCATCCCTATATTTATCGCGCGCCCGGACAAAACGGACCTTATGACATCGGATCGGTAGGGCCGGAAGGGCACGAAGGCGGCCGCGTCGCCGTGACTCGCAATCGCGACGCGCCCGCGCATTGAGCGGCAGTTTGCAAAATGGACGGCAGGCGCTTTTCCAAGGAGGGAAGCGCCGTCTTTTCATAGAAAGGGCGAAGAAGTTTCGCGCCTTCGCGTCAACCGAGTTCGAAGCTTATTGAGGATCCAGCAGTATGCGTCTTGTGGTCTGTTCTATCGAGTGTGGACGAGCCGTTGCGCTTTGGGTGATCTGGAACAACTTGCGTCGATATTCCGCCGTGATCTCGCGCGCGTCATTTGAGGTGTGCACGACATGCGGCGTGATCATTATGAGCAGTTCGCTCTTTTGAATGTCGTCGGACTTTTGCTTGAACAATGCGCCGACCACTGGCACGTCGCCGATGACTGGCACCTGGGTATTGTCGAGACTGCGCTGGTTTTGGATTAACCCGCCGAGCATCAGCGACTCTCCGTCGGCGACAATCACCTGCGTTTTGATCCGGCGCTGCTGAATATTCGGATTTTGTGCGCCGGCGGGCGTATTGGGATCGACATTGGAGACTTCCTGCTCCAGCTCCAGCATCAGACTGCCGCTCTCGCTGATATGCGGCGTGATCGACAAAATGACGCCGGTCGAAACATACTGAGCGCCGTTGAAGTAAGCGCCGTTGGTGTTTATCGACGAGGCGGTGAAGGTCGTAACCGACACCTGGTCGCCGACCTGCAACTGCGCCTGGCGATTGTCGAGCACCGTTAGTGAGGGCGTCGACAGCACGTTCACCTTGGTGATCTGGTTGAGCGCATTCAGCGTCACCATCGCACTCGCGCCGCGCAGCGCGTAAGAGAAACCGGGAAAGGCGCTGGACAGGCCTGCGCCCAAGACATTGTTCCCGTAGCTGTCGCTCGGCGTAATCGGTGTCGACGAGGTGTTGGAAAGGCCGATATTGCTGGTTCTGTGCTGAAAATACCAATTGACGCCGAAATTCAGCTGATCGTTTAGCGTCACCTCGGCGATGGTGGCCTCAATGAACACCTGATTGGGCTGGACATCCAGCGCTTGCACGACATGCAGCAAGCGCTTGTAGTCCTCCGGCGTCGCCATGATCACCAGCGCGTTCTTGGCGTCATCCACCGCCAGTTTGAAACGGTCGTCCGCAACGGACACGGCCTGGGCGGCCGAGGAGCCATTGGCGCCCTGCGTGTTGTTGGCGCCGAAAGCTCCGCCTGAACTCATGGAACCGCCGCTTGAGCCTAAGCCGCCACCTCCGCCAAGTCCGCCACCTCCGCCAAGTCCGCCACCTCCGCCGCCTCCACCCAGTCCGCCGCCGCCGCCGAGTCCGCCTCCGCCGCCCAGTCCGCCTCCCCCGAGCCCGCCACCTGCGCCAATCCCCCCAGACGACCCGGCGCCTCCGCTGGATCCGAGGCCACCACCAGCTCCGCCGATGGGTATGCCCCCGGCGTTCGATGAGGAGGAACTATCCGAGGAAAGCGCGGCTTGCCCGAAACGCGGCGCGACATTATTGCCTCGTCCCGAACCCGAACTTGCGAACATGGACGCGATAATCTGCAGCAATTCTTTGGCAGGCCGGTTCTGCACGCGATAGCTGAAAAACTGCTTCTCATTGCCCTGCGCGCGGGCGTCCAGACGACGGATCCACGCCCGAGCCCGATCCAGATATTTTGCCTGCGAAGAGATCGCCAGAATCGCCGATAGGCGTTTGTTGCCGATAAAGCGGATCATGCCGCCCATCGGGCCTTCTTTTTCGGCGCCGAACACGTTGCGCAAATCTTCGGCCATCGCATCAGGATCGGAGCTGGTCACCGGCACCAGCGCGAAGGACATGCCCCGCATCGTGTCGATGTCGAATGCGGCGATGGCGTCCCTGACGCTGGCGATATCCTGCGGGGAGCCGGAAAGGGTTAGGGCATTGCGTCCGGTGTCGGCGGCCACGATTGCGCCATGGGGCGAAATGGGCTCCAAAAGACGCTTCATTTCGACGGCGGAAACATAGCGAAGCTGGACCACTTCGGCTCCGCCGCCGAGGCGTCCGGCTCCGCCCGCGCCGCGGTCTTGACTGACGACGATGTCTCCGCCGGCGTTGGCCGCCTGATCAGCCGGCACAATTCTGTAGAGTCCGCCGGCTTCAATCAACGCGGCGCCCGAGGAGTGCAGAGCGGACTGGAACAACGCCATCGCCGCCGCCTTGGTTAAGGGGCGGACCGTATGGACGGTGACGGCGCCTTCGAGCTTGGGGTCCACCACGTAATCGACGCCCATGATGTCGCCGAGCATGATCTTCGCTCCCTGCGCGATCGGGAGGTTGACCATGTTCAGCGTCACGCCGTCTTCCGGATTTTCCGGCGAGCGATTGCGCCCGCCCTTGCCCCCGCCAGAGCCCACCAGACGTCCGGTTCCGTGGATGACCTGCGCGGGGCCGCCATGACCGGCGGATATTACGGAGAAACCCTCCTCGCCGCCGCTCTTTGAAGACTTCACGCGTGACGCATCAGAAAGGGGCGCTGATTCCCATTCGCCAATCACGGGTTCGCGCGCGGTGTCACAACCGCCAGTCAGAACGATGCAAGAAACGCCAACGAGCAGATGGAAGATGCGAGAATTCAAGGGGCTTTACTCTAAACTGAGGCCAAGACGTGGCTAATCGGATTAATGGCGGATTGTCCGGGTCATGTCCAGATTACGTTAAGCTGTTAACCATACTTAAAATTAGTTATTTCTGTGGCTCGGGGTAAAGCGTCAGCCGAACTGTTCTCTCGCCATTGCGCAAAATTACTTCCAGATTCTGCACCTGCGCGACGCTCCAGCCGTCGATATCTTCGCCGACGGCGCACCATCTGCCCTTGGGCGTCGCCGCTGAAATCAGAAAAGCGCGGCGATTTTTATGAAATGTGGCCACTGCCGAGAGCGTGAGTCCGGCGGGCGGCGTCACAGGCGCCACCGCGAGACCCGCCGACATCTGTGTTTTGTCCTTTGCCAAGAAAGGCTTGCGCGTCTTGGAAAAGATTGGGCGCGTTAGAGTCTGCACGTCAGCGCTTTCGGGTTTCGACGCCAACGCTTGATATTGCGTGAGCGTCGGCGGCCGCCAATCGGCGCGAAAGTCTGGATCGGCTTTCTCCAAAGGAAAGAACGCCAGGCCGAGAACCAAAACACCCATAAAATTAAATAGCGAAAGCGCCACCAGCGCCCCCGCCATCATGGGCGAAAGCTGCATCCCATGGAGCAATGAGGGCAGTCGCCCGGCCTCGTTCATGGCTGATCTTTCGACAATGCGCCCCCATACACCTCAAACTGAGCAGAAATTTCGGGCGGAGCCTGCTCTTCGCCCTGTGGACGCCACATCATGAACGGCTGGCTCAACATCGCTGCCGTGGTGAGTAGCAAAGGCGGACCAGCCTCTATAGCACGCGTGAAGTTGTGAATCGCCTCTGGCGTTCCCGCGACCTCCACCCGCGCGCCGACGAGTTGCGGCGTGGACGCATGCCCCGCGCCGCCGCCGCCTTGGGCTCCGCCGGCTGCGACCGGACTCGATGAAGTCAGCCCGGTTGGACCCAGCGTTTTGGGCGGCAACGCCTGAATCGATCGAACCGCAACTCCCGCTGTCTCCGCCATGGCCTTCAATCGCGACTGCAGCGCGGCGGCGATGACGCCCGCCGTGGAGCCTTCCAGCAAGTCGCCATGCGTGTTGATTTCCTTGACCTGACGGACATATTCGCGCACTGCGTTTTCCTGCCCCGCCACCGCCTCGTAGCGCGCCAAGGTTGCGCGTCGGTCAGCGAGACTTTCCTCGCCCTCCACAAAAAATCTGGAGAGAGGCGCTAACACGCCAAACAGAAAAACGATGAGAACTGCCAGGTTCACGGCGAAAAAAGGCAGGCGGTGGCGCCATGCTTCGGCTTCCGGCCACTGTATTTTATACTTCATTTGTGGCTCGAAGGGTTTTTTGCGCGCACGCGCATCTGAATAGAGAAGCGTTCTCGTTTCTCCTGTAAGTCGGGCATAATCGCGGCGGTCAGCGCTGTGCTCATGAACATCGGCGATTTGTCAAACAGCGCTGGCAGGTCGGCGGCTGAATCGGCCAATCCGACAAGATCAACGCTGCGTTCGCCAGGCTTTGGCTCAGACAATCGCCACTCGGTCAAATAGGCTGAATTGGGCAAAATGCGCGCTGTCTCTTCGATGAGGTCGGAGAGGGAGGGGGTGTTCTCGCGCTCGCGTCGCAGGCCGGACAACAGAGCGCCTTCCGCGGTGGCCTGATTAGCCATGAGCCTGACTACGCCCGCGCGTTGCTCGGACACCGCAATCTCTCCGTCGAGCCGCGCGCCGATCTGGTCCACGCGCCACGCCCGCACGCCAAAGCCCGCCAAAAGCAGAAAAAGTCCAGCAGCGCCCATGATGATGAGCGCCCTTCGAAACCAGTTCGAAGCTTGAGCGTCACGCTTCAGAGAGATCTGCGGCAGTTCGTTGGTGCCATCGCTTCCGGGTTCGGGCCGAACCAGATCAATCTCTGCGAGCGACAATCCCGCTTGCTCCGCAATCGCCTGCGCAATGTCGCGCCGCAAGATCCATTGCGTGACGTGGAGTTTCTCCGGATGTCCCGGGCTTTTGCCGATCACATGGCCGAAGTAAATGTCGTCCAGTTTGAAAAGCGTCTTGCGCTCAATTTCCTTCGGCAGCGACTGCGCGAGGGAAGCGCGCGCCGCAGCGGGCGCGTCGAAAGAGCGCACAAAAAACTTATCACGAGGCAGTTCGAGGATTACCTTGACAGACTGATTGCCCTCAGCGAGGCGCCTCAAAATGTCGCGAGCGGATGACGCCGCCGAATCCTTCGCGCCATCGCCCCCTGCGTTAACGACAATCTCGTGCGCATGCGCTTTAATGATAAGCTTGCGCTCGCCTCGATCAAAAAGCCACGTCAGCGCTGAAGGCGGCAGGGCCGCTCTGGCTTGCGCAAGATACCATGACCAAACTCCGCCCAAAGCTTGGGTGATGGATTCGGTAGTGAGGTCTTTTCGCCATATCAACTCGGTCAACTACGCTACCCGACTCTGTTTCGAGGATTTTTTCGGCTGGCGCTCGGAAGCGTCCACTCCACCGGAAAAATCATAGGTCATAGCGTCAGCGGCGGCAACGGGGCTGCTTTGGCGCTTAGAAACCTGCGTCCATGACCTGCATGATGGCGGGAGCCATAACGACCACGATGAGCACGGGGAGAAAGAACAGGATCATGGGGACCGTGAGCTTGGGCGGAAGGGCCGCCGCCAGTTTTTCTGCTTCGATCATGCGATTGTCGCGGCTCTCCTGCGCCGTGGTGCGCAGCGCCTGGCCGAGCGGCGTGCCGTATTTTTCGGCTTGAATAAGCACGGTGCTGATTTGTTTGACGCCCTCGAGTCCGGTTCGGGAGGCGAAGTTCTGGTAGGCGGCGCGCCTGTCTGGCAAATACGCCAGCTCCGCAGTGGCCACCGCGAATTCCTCCGCAAGGGGAATTGATTGCACTCCGATTTCCTGCCCCACCTTACGGAAAGCGTGTTCGATCGACATGCCGGATTCGACGCAGATTAACAGCAGATCGAGCGCATCGGGGAAGGCGCGCTTCATTGAGGCCTGGCGTTTGGAAATAGTGTTCGAAAGAAACAATTCCGGCAACTTGATGCCGACATAAAGCGCGCCGACAGCAACCGCCGCTTGAAGCGGCATGCTCAGGCCAAAATCGTCGATGAAACCCAGATAAAAGATCGAGGTCACAATGCAGCCGATGGGCGCGACGAGGCGGAAGAAGAGGAAAGCCGTCTCTGCTTGCGGCCCGCGATAGCCGGCGCTGGCGAGCTTCATTTTCGCGCCGTCTGTCGCAAGCCACCGCGACAGCGAGAACCTCTCGACGACATTCTTCATGTAGTGTTTTTGCTGGTGGCGCAGCCCGGATCCATTTGTCTTGGCCAACGCCCTTTCGCGCGCTCTGATGGTTTCGCGCTCGCTGGCGACCGCCTTCATGCGCTTCGACAATACGTCCGTAACGAAAAAGGGCGTCACGATCGTGTAAAATGTCGCACAAACGAATAGTGCGACCAGCAGGCTCGAAACCAGCTGTGGATCACTGCCCATGTCGACAATTTGTTTAATCATTCTACCACTCTCTCGACGCAGAGCCGAAGTCCCAAGAAGGTCGCTGGCGCCCTTCGCTAGATATCGAAATCAATCATCTTGCGCATGATCATTATGCCAATCGACATCCAAACGAGACTGACGGCGATCACGATTTTGCCGCCGTTCGTGGTGAACAGCAGCATGATGTATGCGGGTTGCAGAAGGTAAACGGCGCCGCCTACCACAAAGGGCAAACTTCCGATAATGCCAGCAGACGCCTTCGCTTCCGAGGACATCGCCTGAATCTTACCCTTCATTTTCTTGCGGTCTCTGAGCACAGCCGAAAGATTGCCAAGGGACTCCGACAAGTTGCCGCCCGATTTCTGCGAGATGTTGACGACGATCGAAAAGAAGGACGCTTCCGCGATCGGCAGGCGATCCACCAGGCGCTCCGTTGCTTCGCCAATGCTGAGGCCAATAGTCTGTGCTTCGACGATCTGACGAAATTCGCTGCGCACCGGCTCCTGAGATTCGCCGGCAATGACCCGAAAGCAGTCTACAACCGGAAGACCTGCGCGAATGCCGCGGATGATAACGTCGATGGCCCCTGGGAATTCGTCGATGAATTTCCTGATGCGCCGCTTGCGCAGGAAAGACAGAACCCAGGCTGGAAGCCCGAGCATTCCAATAAAGCCCGCTCCTATCGTGACGAATAGGTTCCCGTTTACGATGAGCAGCGTGATCGCCAAAGCAAACCCGCAGACAGCCGAACCGATTAAGTAACTTGATTTGGTCCAGGTTAAGCCCGCTTGAGCGATGCGTTGCTCAAGCGTGACCTTTTTCTTTTTGGTCTGCGATTCAAATTCCTTGAGCAACTCAGCGATCGCCTTGCGGCGCTTGGCGGGGTCGTTAGCCCTGCTGACCCCAGCTATGTCCTTGCTTGAAGACATAAGCGCCGCTGCGCGTTTTCTCCCTTTCGCGTCGCCGGAGAGAAACGGATAAGCGACAACATACATCAAGGCTGCCGCCGCGATAGCGATCAAGGCTGCGATAAGGGCGGCTTGTTGATCCATGTGAACGCCTCCAACGCGTTGTTCAATTAAGCCGCTTCAAACCAGCCCGGTGACCGGCTTGCAGACGCTTTGCCATTAGATATGCGGCTTTTGCGTTCGTTAGTCCGCGTCGTGAACGACCGATGCGTCCAGAGCCGCCGCGAGACGTTCCTCGTCTCCGTAATATCGTGCACGTTCCCAAAAGCGGGGCCGGCCAATACCCGTCGAGCGGTGGCGCCCCACGATTTTGCCATTGGCGTCTTCGCCGAGAATTTCGTAGATGAACAGATCCTGCATGGTCACGACATCGCCTTCGGTGCCCAGCACCTCGGTGATATGAGTGATGCGACGGGATCCGTCGCGAAGGCGGGCAGCCTGGATAATCACGTCGATCGACGACACGATCATGTCGCGGATGGTTTTTGACGGCAGCGAGAAGCCGCCCATCGTAATCATGGACTCCAGACGGCCCAAAGCTTCACGCGGCGAGTTGGCGTGCAACGTGCCCATCGAGCCGTCGTGACCCGTATTCATGGCTTGCAGAAGATCGAAAGCCTCAGGTCCGCGCACTTCGCCGACGATGATCCGCTCCGGTCGCATACGCAGGCAGTTTTTGACCAATTCACGCATAGTGACTGCTCCCTGCCCTTCAAGATTGGGCGGGCGCGTCTCGAGCCGGACAACGTGATCCTGCTGCAGCTGCAACTCAGCCGCGTCCTCGCAGGTGATGACGCGTTCGTCGTGTTCGATGTAGTTTGTCAAGCAATTGAGCAAGGTGGTTTTGCCGGAACCCGTGCCTCCGGAGATCAGCACGTTACAACGGACGCGGCCGATGATCTTGAGCACTTCGGCGCCTTCGGGAGAAATGGCTCCAAAGCGCATGAGCTGATCAAGCGTCAGTTTGTCCTTTTTGAACTTACGAATTGTAAGCGCTGGACCATCAATGGCCAAGGGCGGCGCGATCACATTGACGCGAGAGCCGTCGAGAAGGCGAGCGTCGCAGATTGGTGACGAGTCGTCGACGCGGCGGCCGACTTGACTCACGATACGTTGACAGATGTTCATCAGTTGCGAATTGTCGCGAAAGCGGATGTTGGTGAGCTGAATCTTGCCGCCGACTTCGATGTAGGTCTTGAGCGCTCCATTGACCATGATGTCAGCGATGTCGTCTCGCGCGAGCAGAGGCTCCAGCGGGCCGTAGCCGAGCACGTCGTTGCAAATGTCGTCGAGCAGTTCTTCCTGTTCGGAAATCGACATCACGACATTCTTGATCGAGATAATCTCGTTCACAATGTCGCGAATTTCCTCGCGCGCATTCTCGGGGTCGAGTTTGGACAGCTGCGCGAGGTCGATCGCTTCGATCAGGGCGCCGAAAATAACGCTTTTTGTGATGTAGTATTCTTCTGACTTTTTCGTCTCGGTCGGCAAGACGACAGGCATCGACTGCGTCACTTGCGAATGTTGCGCCGGAACGGCCGGCTGCGCCTTGGGAGCAGAGCTGGGGGCGGGCTGCGCCTTCTGGGCCCGCGCCGCTCCTTTGTCGCCAACATCTGAACGCTTTCCGAACATTGCCGTCTATCCTTGGTTTTCTCGAACGCGCCGACAGGCTGTCAGCTAGCCTTCTTGCGCGAAAAGCGCTCCAGCAACGGTCCTAACAGGCTTTTTTTGGTCTTGCGCACATCCGCGCGTCCCATGACGAGACGCGCGAGGCTGTCGAAAGATTCGACTATTTTGGAGCCTGGCTCGATTTCCGCGAGCATTTGTCCGTTATTCGCAGCCGTGCCGAAAAGCTTTGGCTCAAACGGGATGATCGCGACTGGCGTGACCTCGATCGCTTTCGCGAATTCCGCAACCGAAATCTCGGGGCGCTTGGGCACGCCGACATTGTTGAGAACCAGTTTTGGCGCGCGATCATTGGGACGCGCCACTCTCACAGCGTCGTAAAGAGTCTTGGCGTTGCGGAGATTGGCCAGATCGGGAGTGGCGACAATAACCAGCTCATCTGCGCTGATCAGGAGGTGGCGAGTCCACGCGGTCCAGGTATGCGGCAAGTCAAGCACTGTGCAGGGCGTCGTTGAGCGCAAGACGTCCAACAGTGGGTCGAACGCGCCTTCGGGAAGATCGCACAGGCGATCAACCGTCGCCGGAGCCGCTAACAGACTCAAGGTTTCGCTGCATTTCGAAAGCAGTCGATCAACAAGATTGGAGTCGACGCGCTCGGGTGAGAACACCGCTTCGGCTATGCCCTGCGGAGGGTCCTGGTTGAAATCCAGCCCAGCCGTGCCAAAGGCGAGATCAAGATCGGCGATCACCGTTTGGTATTCGAGAACTCGAGAAATCGACCAGGCCAGATTATGAGAGATATTTGAGGATCCCACTCCGCCTTTTGCGCCAACCACCGCGATAATACGTCCCAGGCTTTCTGCGTCGGCGCCGTTATAAAGGTGCGAAACATGCTGGATAAAGCCCAGTATTTGCAGGGGCGCCACAAGATAGTCGCTGACGCCGCGCGCAGTAAGGGCGCGGTACAATGCGATGTCGTTTTCATGACCGATGACGACGACCTTGGTTCCGGCGTCGCAAAATTCCGCGAGCATCTCGAGATGGGCGATCAGCTGCGTGCGTTCGGTCGTTGATTCTATGACGATCAGATTGGGAGTAGGAGCCGACCGAAAGGCTTCGATCGCCGCGATGACGCCGCCCATGTGAACTTTCACATGCGCTTTTGACATACGGCGATCGTCCGATGCGCCTTCTATGACCTCGGCCACATCCTGCGTTTCGCAGAATGCTTGAATCGATATTCTCGGAACCTGTGCGATCTGGACTGCGGCTTCAGCCGGTGCGCCAGTGTGTTCGATGATGGCGTCCGTCATCAATTTCCTCCTACGTCACTAATGGAGACGGCTTTGGTCGCCCATTTGGTGCTCGGATCGACTCCTTTACGAACTTCGCTGATCGCGCGCATGCGGGTTTCGATATCGATCGGGGTTTCTCCGCGCGGCGTCGCCAGATCGCGGGGGTCGGCGATTTGCGCCGCCAGAGTGGTCTGATTGGCGCAACCGAAATTCCAGTAGGTTTTGTTTTGCCATCCTTCCAGAGAGGCTCCGGAAGCGAGGTCGTCAGGCCATTCACCGCAATTGCCCTTCACTTTCGCCTTGATGCCGACGAACGACAACCGAAACGGCGCAGCGAGAGAAGGATCCGCAACGGGGTATGTTCCAACGAAAACCGAACGCTCTGCGCCCGCGGCGGCGAGGGCGTGGCGGACTTCATCGATTCCATTGCGCTGGTCGCCGCCCACGGGCGCCAGAAGCGTGATCTGTCCGCGGCCCAATGTTCGGTAACGCGCGACAAAATCGCGGATGCGAGCATATGATTCCGTGTCTAGCCGATGCCCAAGAGGCGGCGGGAACACGTCGATAGTGTGCTCCGCTTCCGCTAGCACCACAGGGTGGCGATCGCGATAGTCATATGCGACCTCCGGCGGAGCTGAAACCTTGTTCAGGCCGCAGGCTCCAAGCGGGAGGAGTAAAGCAAGCGAAAGGGCTCTCGCCGCAATCCGCGAAGTGCGCCACCGATTTTCGGCGTCGACGCCGACGCCTCCTGGAGCGGCTTTGAAGTGTTCCGACATGTGCGCCATCCTCTCGGCCCTAAGTCTTAGTCGTGAATGAAGCCGATACGGCCTTTATAATTCTTGTTGAGTTCCGGGTTATTGCGCGTCGCATAAAGACGGTTGACCCGTCCCAGCAACCAGGCTTGCGGATCGCTGGCGTCGTTAAAGCCATCATCGGGACGAACGACCTCATGCGATGAAACGGGCTTCACGACATAAGGCGTGACAATGATCAGCAGTTCGGTTTCCTGACGCTGGTAGTCCCGCGAGCGGAACAGAGCGCCGAGCACAGGCAGATTGATGAGACCAGGAATGCCGTTGATCGCCTGTCCGGTGTTCTGAGTGAGCAAGCCGGCCGTCGCCATCGAGCCGCCGGAAGGAAGCTCCACGGTCGTTTCGTTCTTGCGGGTTTTAAAGCCCGGCACAGAAACATTGAGATAGGAGAAGGTGTTCGCCAGATCGACTTCCGTCACCTCGGTGGTGAGATGGATCTGGATACGTCCCTCCGCCTGAACAACGGGAGTAAACGACAGCGAGACGCCGTAGGGCTTGAAGGTGATGCCCGGCGTACAAACTGCAGCGGCGCCGGCCGTTCCAGCTGTTATACAACTTCCCTGGGCTGGCACGGCGATTTCGCCGCCGACCACTACTTTCGCCATCTCGCCGGAAACCGCGGAAACTGAGGGTTCCGCGAGTACCCGCGCCACATTGTAGCGCTCGAAGGCCTGCAAAGTCGCAGAAGTGCCGGAACCGGTTGGCCCGTTCACGCTGACGGCGGTTGCAGTGAGCGTCGGATTGATGGCGAAAGGGTTATTATTCGTGAATGTGCCCCATGCGCCTTTCAACATACTCTCGCCACCGGTGCCCGTCGAAACGCCGAGCTGCTTAAGTACGGTGCGCGAAACTTCGGCTACGGTGACCTTCAGCATCACCTGATCTTCGCCCCGAATCTGGAGCGCATTAATGATTGGCGCTCCCCCGGCGCCGATGCTGGTCACCATCCCTGCGGCGGCGCCTCCAGCGGCGACCTGGGAGGCGAAGCCCTTGGCGATATCGACCGCGCGCTGCGCCTCGCCGGGAGAACTCACAAAGCCCGTGAGGATGATCGTCTCGTTAACGGTGCGGGCGGAGATTTCCGATTTCGGAAGCGCCGCCTTGAGCAGCGGACCCAACTCGCCGACATCGCGGCCGACGCTGATCTCAAAATTGGCGAATTGCCGACCTTCGCTGTCTAACGCGAAGACCGTCGTCTGTCCTTGGCCGGCGGCCATGATGAACAGTTTGCGAGGGGTGCGCACGACGGCGTTGGCGATAGCCGGATTGCCAACGACGATCTCAGCTGCGTCCCGGGGCAAATCGATGACGATGGATTTGCCAACGCCCATCGAGACGCTGCGCGTGAGTTTACCTGATTCGTTTCGATAAGCCGGCTGCGCCAGCGCCGGCGTCAGCAAATATGGCGCGCCAACCGAGGCTGCCATGACGGCGCCGATCACTCTGTGTCTCAAGCGGCTCATGCCCGGCGCTCCCTGACTGTTGCTGGAGTAGTTTGTGAAATGCATGGTCGACTTCCGTGCTCTCGCGTTCATTTCGCGTGCAGACTTGTCGACACGCCGTAACGCACAATCGTCATCGCGCCATCGGCCTGCGAGGGTGTCGTTTCGGCCGTGTCTTCTTTTGGATGGGCGTCAACCAGAGGACGCAACGCCAGGGAGAGAGAGCCGGTGCGCTGTGCGAGCAGTACAAGCTCGGCCTGATGAGGATCGAGTTCCAAAGTAGAAGTCGCGCCTGTCACGACGGCTTCGCCATTTTTCGTTTCGACCGTCTGACCCATCGCCAATACGCGAACATTGGAGACCACAAGTTCGGTCGCCATGGCGTCCGCGCCGCGTTCCTTGGTCAATTCCGGGTCGCGATAAAGCTTGAAAATGTCCACCCGATCATTTGGGAGAATGAAGCCGCCAGCCGTGGTGTTGGCCGAAACGTCAATAGCGATGGCGCGCTTGCCGGAGCCGAGCAAGGTCGACATCATGCCCGGCGTAGCGCCCTTGACCAGGCGTTCACGCCTTATCGGTTCTCCATTGGCGATAGGGGCGCGAACAAAGGAGTCCTTCAGTTCTTCCGTCGCATTCGGCGTGGCGCTTTTTACGATGGCCCCCTTAGGCAGAGAGCCTTTCGGCCATTCGGTCCAGGTCAGGTCGTTGGCGGTCAGGGAGGTGCCATATGTTAGGTCGCGCTTGGCGACGAGCAATTGGTCGGTCGTTGCTACGATCGGCGCTATGACAGCTGGCAGTTTCGGCATGGGCGCCTGTTGCTTGTTCATCACGATGAACGCGCCGCCGCCTGCGATAAGGGCGACGGCCCCAACAACGATCTGTGCCTTGTTCATTTTCGGTCTTCCAAACGCCTCGCCCAATCGAGGTCATGGCAAATTGAACGAGATAAACGTCAAATTAGGGTTAATCAGATCTTATAAATTGCAAGTATATGAATTAACTGGTGATTGAGACTCGGTGGAGAAGGGTTGTTAACGGCTCTCGAATCAGTCGGTTGAGATAGTCAACAGGCGAACGATGACAACGCCGTTTAGCCAGACAAGTTTGCAGCGAACGCGTCTTTTGGAGGCGCGGTCAAAACATGCGAGAGGGAGGGTGCAACTGTTCTTGCGCGCCAGAGTATTAGACCGCGCCAAGACCACTCAGGCAAGAGGTCTCTTGGCGTAAAGGAGAGCGTAACGCGCAGCGCGGTTACAAAGATCAAAAGTCGGCGAAACAATTAGTCAATTTGCTTAAACAGGGGCGGCTATAGCCGCCCCTTATTATTAGAGACCGGAAAGCCGCATCCAGACCCCTGTTTCGGGATAAATGACCAATCCGGCGAGCGCCAGCGCAATTCCATAGGGGACGCCGCCGCCCTTTTGTGAAAGTCGCGCGAGGAATTTCAGTTTCAGCATCTTCTCTGGCAGGTCGTGGCGCTGCAAGGCTATTATGATGACAGTCAGCACGCCTCCGGCGATTGAAGCGGTCAAGCCATAGTCGAAGAGCAGTCCCCATCCCAGCCAGAGCGATGTCGCAGCGGCGAGTTTGGCGTCTCCGCCGCCAATCCAGCCGAAATGGAACATTACAAAGGT
This sequence comes from uncultured Alphaproteobacteria bacterium, assembly GCA_963697595.1. Lineage (GTDB taxonomy): Bacteria > Pseudomonadota > Alphaproteobacteria > Rhizobiales > Beijerinckiaceae > Methylocystis. Next base: position 100,370 of record CAVOON010000002.1, read on the forward strand.
CAGCAGCAGCATCGCCGCACCGCAGCTCACGTGCAGCGCCATGGTCTCAAGCGGAATACGCAGATATATCGCCATAAGAAAATAGGCGCCCATTAGCGCCAGCGAAAGCCTGTTGGGAATTGTCATGGTAAAGAGATCCGCCAGAGCCGCGAAGATCATCACCAAGGGAAAGAAAGTCAGCGCCAGTGAGTCGAGCATTGGAAATTCCTATAAGTCGAAGACAGGCGAAGTTGGATCAGCGCTGCTTGGCGACGTAGCGCAGTCTGTGCGCAAATGGTTTATCGATTCTTAACCAGATTCAGCCGGATTAACTGGATTTCGGACGCTTGGCGTCTCGAGCGACGAATCGTTGCAACGCCGCTTCGACGCAAAAAAAGCGGTTCCGCTCCCGGAACCGCTTCTGTCCAGTCGACAGCCATTCGACCGTCGTCGGAAAATTCCTCAGATCAGGTTCGCTGAGATCTGGTTGAACACTGTCTGCAGACCGCTGCCGACGCTCTTGAAGGCGGCGATGGCGACGATCGAAATCAAGGAGGCGATGAGGCCGTATTCGATAGCGGTGGCGCCCGATTCGTCCTTGGCAAAACGCGAGAAAAAGTTCTTCATGATGGTGCTCCGATGTGCATTGTCACTCTTGTTCCGCATTCGACTAAGTGCTCTTGGTCGCCAGAACAATTTTGAAGTTAGTGCAAGATTCTTACAAAGGAGTTGATTGACTGTTCGAAACTGGGGTCTAACGGAAAAAGTCGGGCCGGCTGGGGGAAAGGATTGGCTCGCGATGCTTCAAATAGCACAGCCCCGGCAGACCGATTTCATCGCTAAATACTTGGCCTTGATCAAATATTTCTCGCGGCGGGTTCACGTGGAGATTTTATTTACGATAAGCGAAATTGCGTTCGATTTTAGTAGAAAATATGTGGACAGATCTATCTCGAAGGGTGAGTTGAGGAAAAAAAGCGGGCGGCGCCAGCAAGACACGTACTATAGTACATATTGGTTCTTTCGTACAGGGAGAGACGGCCGGTGCGCACATTCTTCCGCAAATTTTAGTAATGATTCACCATTAGCTGCGTAAAGTCTGCGTTATGGCTGCTTCGCGGCTTCCGATTCCAGATTCGCGCCTTTCCCGGGCCCAACAGCAATTTGTCATGGTGAGACGAATGAAGGTTTTTCCGTCGCGCTCCAGAGAGCTTCTACGTCTGGCCTTTGCCTGCGCCATGTTCCTTTGCGGATCGTGCGTTGCAAGCCACGCGGCTGAACGGGCCATTCTCGTTGATCTCGATTACGCTCGCGTCGTAAAGATCCCCGCAGGCGCTCAAACGCTAGTGATCGGCAATCCGCTTATCGCCGATGTGACCATGCTGAAGAACAATCAGCTGGTGGTCATCACAGGTAAAAGCTTCGGGACGACCAATCTAATTGTGCTCGATGGCTCTGGCGCGCAGGTTGGCGAATCGATGATCACCGTTGTTTCCTCCAACGATAAACTTGTCGTCATGCGTGGCCCGCACCGGGAGTCCTATTCCTGTAATCCGGACTGCATGCCAAGCGTCGACCTTGGCGACGATCACGCCTATATGGGCGAAGTAATCTCGGCAGTTAAACTGCACGATGGCACCTTGTCGGTGGGCAAGCACTGACAAGCCGCGTCGGTTCAGTTGGAGGGGAATGCAAGAACTAGCTTGAACGGGCCGCTGCGATTAACCTGATAGTTTCCAAACATTCATCTTTTCGAAGGTTTCGAGCGGGTCTAATGTATGGTTTGCGGCGCAATACCGTGCGTGAAGCATGGCGCGGCTCCTGATCGCTTGCAAGGAAACTCCAAAATGAACCGCGTTGAGTTGAATCGACATTCGCGCTTGGTAAACTTGCGCGCAAGACTCGCCGGCAAACCGTTTTTCCAAAACCGCCGTGGCGCCACCACGATCGAATTTGCAATGATCGCAGTTCCGTTTTTCGGGTTGATCACCGCGATCTTCGAGACGGGCCTCGTCTATTTCCAGAATGCGCAGCTCCAGGAAGTCACCGAAATAGCAAGCCGAAGCGTGCTGACCAATGCCGCGAATAACGGCATAACCTATCAGACGTTCCTCAATAGCTACGTGTGTCCAAACCTGTCTTCGATGATCAGTTGCGCCAATCTGCAGATTGAAATCAATGATGCAGGCAGTACATGGAACACCGCCAGCACATACACCCAAAACAACGTTTATTCGACCGCCTATAACCCAAACACCGTGTTTACGATGCCGCAGCCAGGACACATTGCCATAGTGCGCATCGTCTATCCGATGACCCCTTTCGTCGGCATATTGACGGGCGGAGCCTTTGGCGGCGGCGCACCCATCCAGACGGTGACCGCAGGGTTGACGAACGCCAATGGAACCATGGTGAATATGCTGATGGGGATTTATGCGTTCAAGGTGGAGCCGTAAGCATGATAGGAACGAGGCGGCGAACAGATAACCGGCATCGCGCTACCCGCTTGTTTGGAGCCGACGAAAAAGGCATTGCGGCGGTCGAGTTCGCCTTCATTCTTCCTCTGATGTTGCTCATTTATCTCGGGGTATTTTATCTATCGCGCGGCTTGCGCGCGGCGCAAAGGGTCGATCTTGTCGCGCATGTGATTGCGGATCTGGCGGGACAGCAGCTCTCCGGCGGCGTTGGAAGCGGACAAGCCGCACTCGCCGACGCGGATTTCACGCAGATCTTCATGGCCGCCACAGTGTTGTTGTCGCCCATGCCAACAACGTCGCTGCAAATAACGATCAGTGAAGTCAATATCTGGCAACCGACGTCCACCACTTATCAGGCAAATGTGAACTGGACGCACACCTATCAGGGTGGAACGCCGCGCAGCGCACTGGGTTGCGGCCCTGCGCAAAGTGCACTTCTCGCGCAGAATGCATCTCCTATCAGCCCCACCAGCATGCCGACCAATTACACCGACCCCACACAGAGTCCCGCGCTGGGTCCGGTTATCGTCGTGGACGTCAGCTATGGTTATCCGCTGGGTATTGCAGCTATCCCGATTCCGTGGACATCCAACGGCGTCTTGACGCTTCTGCGCACGAGCTACGCGCCTGTGCGCAATCAATATGTCACGCCTGCAAATCCGACCCAGCCAACGCTGTATCCCTTGTATAATCACATCCAGGATCTGACGAGCGCCGCGACGGCGGGCACAAATTGTTTGGCTGGTTGGGGCGGAACGCAGTAGCATCGGCGCCCGGCGCAATGTGTCGACGCACCTTTCGGCAATCCGTGCTTTTTCCCAAAAAATACTAGCGACGCAACAGCAGCGATCCTGCGACCATTTCGACTCGTGATAGACGCGACAGATAAGTCATTCCGAGAAGATTGACGCTTAAGGCGCCGCGTTCCGTGACAAGCGCCTCGACATCGAAAAGCTGGATCGAGCCGATGTTGACCTCGCGCAGCGTCACGGGAGCGGCGTGGGCTATGCCGTTGGCGGTTTGAACCGAGATCTTATAGTCGGAAGGCGCGGGAAAAATTCCCAGCGCTTCGGCGTCTTCTTGCCTCAAAGCCACGGAGGTAGCGCCGGTGTCGACGACAGCCCTGATCGGCTGACCATTGATGAAAGCATCGGTTATATAGTGTCCCTGGTCATTCGCAGCGATGCGATATTCGTCCAGCGTGGAAGGCGTCGGGCTAATAATGGGCGCGGCAGGGCGCTTGGAGGAATTTGATGGCGCCGGTGTAATCGCCGCCGCTTGAGAGGGGCGCCAACTCGCCGAAAGAAGAGTGAGCTTTTGCCCGAATTGCGCGGCTCCGACGAAAAAAACCAGCGCAAAGCCCCCGTATTTAAGCGTGCTGCTCAACATCTCGGCGAATCCTGGCGCATATCCATTTTGACGCCGATCGCGTGCGCCACTCGCAGGTCGGAAAGCTAATGCGGCGCATTTTACAGCGTTAATGTTTGCGGCGGCGTTAAGAAGCCTCATTCAAACGTCAGTATTGGTCACCCGAAAACTAGCTGCGTGGCCTGGCGCGGGTGGTGGGCGTGGCCAGAGAGGGATCATCCGGCCATGAATGACGCGGGTAACGCCCCTTCATCTCCTTTCTCACTTCGTTCCAGGACCCTGCCCAAAAACCGGGAAGATCGCGCGTCGTCTGGATTGGCCTGTGCGCCGGCGACAGTAGTTCGAGCGTTATTGGCGCCCGTCCGCGCGCCAGCGTCGGATGCTGCGCGAGGCCATAAAGTTCTTGGACGCGCACCGACAAGAGCGGCCCATTGGGAGCTGCATAATCCAGCGCGATGCGCGAACCGGCTGGCGTATCGAAAAACGCCGGAGCTTCCGAGTCGAGTCGACGCGCAAGTTCGTAGGGCAGGAGGTTCGCCAAAGCTGCATCGAGGTCCTCCGACCCTATGCTCGCCAGATTTGTGCGGCCGATGATAAATGGCGCCAGCCACTCTTCGGCGCTTGTCGCAAGCGCCGAACCGGCAAGGTCGGGCCAGTCGTCTCCCTCGGCGCGCCGAAGAAAGATCACGCGGTCACGCTTTTGGGACTGCGCTTTGCTCCAAGGCAGGCGATCGATTCCCGTCGCTGCGGCCGCGCGCGCCAATATTCTCGCGTTTTCTAAAGTCGGCTCGACCGAGAGATTTTGCTCGGTCAGTCGGATCGCCCCGAGTTCGACGGAAACGCCTCCGTCGAAGCGACGCGCTCGCGGGGTCGAAGAGGGTTTCTTCGCGGGTTTCAATCCGGGTGGAAGCCAGCGTCTCCAGCTCTTCGAGCGTAAGCGCACAGGCCGCCAGAATACGGGCCTGCGCTGCTCGGCCGGCGCTTTCAGCGACGGCGAGAAAGGCTTCGCGCGATAATGGATGGTCTGGCGGCAAACTCGCCGCGCGCCCGTTGACCATTAAAAATTCGCCGCCGCCGCGCGCTTTGGCGATGCGGTCAGGGAAAGCCAGCGCAAGCAGCGCGCCGTCCGAGAGCAGCGCCTTTGCCCTAGTTGTGCTCGCCGCATCGGCTTGGCGCGTCCAGTTTGCGGCGAGCCGTCGCGCGTCGCGCGCGCGCTGTCCCGCATCGCCGCGCAGCCGTTCCAACCGCGCAGACAGATCCACGTCGATCCCCCCGAGGCCGCGTTCCGACAGCAGCATGGCGAGTTGCGCTGCTCGCGCGGCGCATTCGTGATTCGCCGCCTCGATCACCATACAGGCCAGACGCGGCGGCAAAGGCAAAGCCCGAATCGCTTCGCCTCTGGGTGTCAGTCGGGCTTCCGCGTCCAGCGCGCCAAGCTCCTTTGTCAGCGCGACCGCTTCCGCCCAAGCGGGGCGCGGCGGTGGATCGAGAAAGGCCAAAGTTTTGGGATCGCTGACACCCCAGGAGGCCAGATCCAGCACCAGGCCGGAAAGATCGGCGGCGAAAATTTCCGGGCTGGCGAAGGCGGGCAAAGAGCCAGTCGCCGCTTCCTCCCATAGGCGATAGCAGACGCCTGGCTCGGTGCGGCCAGCTCTTCCGCGCCTTTGATCCACATTGGCGCGTGAGGCGCGCACGGTCTCCAGCCGCGTCAGCCCGAGATCTGGCTCGAACACCGGCACTCGGGCCAGTCCGCAGTCGATGACGATCCGAACGCCGTCGATGGTCAGCGAGGTTTCGGCGATTGAGGTCGCGAGCACTATCTTGCGCACACCCGGCCCGGTTTTGGCGATGGCCCGGTCTTGCTCGGCGCGCTCGAGAGCTCCGTAAAGCGGAGCAAGTTCAACGGTGGCGGGCAACCGCCGTTCGGCGAGCAACGTCGCTACGCGCCTGATTTCCGCCTGGCCAGGCAGAAACGCCAGAATCGATCCTTCCTGCTCAGCCAGCGCTTGCAACACCGCCCGCGCGACGGTCTCCTCCAGACGCCGAACGGGATCGCGCCCGATATAAATCGTTTCAACAGGGAAGGCGCGGCCGGCGCTTTTCACAACGGGCGCCGAGACTTCGCCTTTTTGTGGCCCGCCGCCCATCAGTCCGGCGACCCGAGCGTCGTCCAGGGTCGCCGACATCGCCACCAGCCGCAGGTCCGGGCGAAGCGCGCCTTGCGCATCCAGCGCCAGCGCAAGACCAAGATCAGCGTCAAGGGAACGCTCGTGGAATTCATCGAACAGCACGCAAGCGACGCCTTTAAGTTCGGGGTCGTCCAGGATCATGCGGGCGAACACGCCCTCGGTGACGACCTCTATGCGTGTCTTCGACGAGATTTTCGATTCCAGCCGCATGCGCAGGCCGACCGTTTCGCCGAGAGTTTCGCCCAATGAGGCGGCCATGCGAGTGGCGGCGGCGCGGGCAGCCAGTCGGCGAGGCTCCAGGAGGATTATCTTGCCGTCGCGGCGCCAGGGCGCGTCGAGCAGGACAAGCGGCACTCGCGTGGTCTTGCCCGCGCCCGGCGGCGCCGCCAGAACAAGATTTCCCTGCGTGCAGAGAGATTTAGACAGCTCTGGGAGGACAGCGTCGATCGGCAGCCGGTCGGCAAATTCGCGCATCAGGAGCGGCTCCGGGGCGTTGGGCGCTGCGCGAAAACCGCAAGCGCCGCGCCTCTTCCATGTCGGGAAGAGGCGGCTCTCGCGTTAGCTGGCGGCTGACGGAAACCCGGGCCATTTGGGCTGCGCCCGACCCCCTGTCATTTCTGTTTTGCGATGATCTTGTCTTTGATCTTGTCATAGACGCCCTTGGCCAGAATGTTCTTCTGCACCAGTTCGTCTTTACCTTTGTAGGGGCGACCCTTGATAATGGCGTCGGAGCGCGCGGCTCCGATCCCCGGCAACGCATCGAGTTCTTCCGGAGTGGCCGAGTTGATGTCCAGCAAAGCGGCCGTGGGTGTTTTGCCTGTGACAGGCGCCGGAGTCGCAGGCGAAGGCTTTGACGCAGGCGCAGAGATTCCCGGAGAAGACGGCTGGGCCGACTGCGCAAGGGCAGGGGCGGAGAGCGCAGCGGCCAGGGCGACTAAAGCGAAGCGGCGCAAAAGGCGGCGGAAACAGGTCATTCAAACTTTCCTTTTTTGAGACGGGCTAGAGTCCAATATGCAGAGCTAGTCACTCGAATTTCATTTGAAATGCGACAATTGTGCGACCAAACGCGTTTCTTGGGAGGTAACAGAAGGTGTTGGTCGCTAGCTTCGCCTCCTGGCAATGTGGATGCTCGAGCGTCCATTCATACCCCAACCCGTCCATACATTCTTTGATTTTCTCTCCGATGAAATTGCCGCGTTTACCGCGCTCCAGCGGAAAGGCCTCTTCGGTCTTGAACTCGCAGTCCGTCACATCCAGCCGCTGACCCGCGAAATAGCGGCTGCCGCTGCTGCTGGTCAGAAAAAGCGCTTCTGTGGCGAGGACGAACGCCAGTCCTGCGGCAAGCGCCGCTCTGGCTTGCAGCTTTGTTTTGAAGTAATTGACATCCAGGAAGGATAGCAGGCCCGCCGCCACCAGGGCGCCGCCGATCAACAGAGTGATCGGCGCGAAAAACGTTCCGACGTCTTCGTTCATCGGCCCTCCGGGGAGCAAAGGCTGGTCCCTGCGACATACTGCCTCACTTGTAGGCGATTTGCCCAAGCCGCTCGTCGCGATCAACCAGTCCGATGGTAAATTGCCGCATTTGTCAGCGCAAGCAGCCTTTCCGTCCAACATGCCGTGGCAGCGCGCGGGAAGTTGAAGCTCAAATCCCCCCGGGAGGCCAAAAAACGACCCCGCAGTTCAAAGGAATTGGAGATTCTTAAACTTAACGAAAGATTAATCGTAACCGCAACATTTGGGCCAAAGTCTCGCGCTATGAGTTGCTACCCAGATGACCCTCCTGTATCTGCTAAATGGCGTGGGGTTAACCGTGTTGCGGTCGAGGGCTCTCGTTTGGTAAAGGCGTTGCCGCCATCGACATCAAAAGGACCGTGATATTGGGATTCGTTCGACAGATTGCGCCGGGGTTTTTGGCGTTGGGCTTGGCGAGCTGTTCTCTGGCGCCGGGCAGCGGCCCCTCCCGTGATTCTGTAATGGAAGCCGGGACGACCACTCAGGAGAACATCGATCCCCCATTTACGCTCGTTGAGGTTGGCCCATCCACCATATCCATCCTCGCGCGTCGCGGAGGAACAAGCTTGCGCGGCCGGTTCGGCGATTACCGCCCACCCAGTTCGCCTGTGATCGGGATCGGCGACAGCGTTCAAGTCACGGTCTGGGAGGCGGCCTCGGGAGGTCTTTTCTCGGCCGCCCTGACAGGAGTCGCCAGTTCCGGATCGCGCGCTTCGCCAATTCCTGATCAGATGGTCGGACGAGACGGTTCCATTACAATGCCCTATGGCGGACGCATCCAAGCCGCCGGACGCACGCCCCAGCAAGTCGAAGCGGCGATCATCGAGCGCCTGAAGGGCAAGGCGATCGAACCTCAAGCCGTCGTCAATGTCTCTAAAAACGCCAGCAGCACTGTGACTGTCACCGGAGAAGTGACCGCTGGCGCGCGAGTGCCGCTTTCCCTGCGCGGCGACCGTGTTATGGATGTGATCGCTTCTGCGGGTGGATTCCGATCTTCCACCCATGAGACCTTCATCAGCCTCACGCGCGACGGCCATACGGTGCGAGTGCCCGTGCAAACGCTGCTCGCCGACCCACGAGAAAACATATTTGTCCGGCCGGGCGATGTTTTGACCCTCGAGCGGACCCCGCAGACCTACACGGTCGCTGGCGCGGCCGGCGCGAACGCGATGATTCCGTTCGATGCTCGCGGTCTTACGCTGGAAGAAGCCATGGGCAAGGCTGGCGGGTTGCAGGACATGCGCGCAGATCCGGACGGCGTATTCGTCATGCGCTATGAGTTCCTCGGACCTTATAAAGGAGTTCCCGGGGGCTTCGCCGATGCTGCCCCGCGGCGCTTCAACGCCGGTCGCCTACCACTTCAACATGCGCGATCCCTCAAGTTTGTTCCTTGCGAGAAGATTCGCCATGCGCGACAAGGACATACTGTTCGTTTCAAATGCTCCCCTCACCGAGTTGGGCAAATATTTCCAGCTCTTCCAGATGCTGACGTCGCCCGTGGTGCAAGGGGCTGGCGTCGCAATTGTCGCGAAAGGTATCTGAACTTTGGAAGCAGCGACACCCGCTGGGCAGCGATCTCTTGATGGCATATCGCTTGCTACGAAAGCTGATGACAATTATGGTAGACGGATCATTTGCGCTTTCATATGACGCAAGGAGCGGCCATGCAGTGGTATGCCGGACTGCATCAGTGGCGAGGGATATTTTTTAGGGGATTGGCGGACGGATCGAGACGGAAAAGTTTTGATTCGGGCTGTCATCAATTCATGTCACGAGCGTCGCTAAAGTCTTGACGTTCGAGTGCGATAAGCGGGAGTTCCGATGCCCACATCAAGACTAAACACAAGCTTTGTGGCCACGCACGAACGCATTTTGCTCAATCACATCGTGCGGCGTTTGCCGGTTTGGGCTACTCCGGATCAGTTGACCACCCTAGGGCTTTGGGGCGCCGGCATAACCGGCGTCGGGTTCATGTTATGCAATTTATCCCCCGCGTTTCTTTTTGTTGTCGCTGCGGGGCTGGCGCTCAACTGGTTTGGAGATTCGCTCGACGGCTCTCTCGCGCGGCATCGCAAAATCGAGCGGCCAAAATACGGCTTTCTGATTGACCATTCGAGCGATCTTATAGCTCAAAGCATGATTGTCATTGGCTTGGGGTGCTCTCCCTATTTCACGCTCTGCTCTGCTCTTCTGGTGCTCTCGCTTTATCTTCTGATGAGTTCCTATACTTATCTGCGCGCCGCAGTGGAGGGTGTCCACCGGCTTTCATACGGCGGGCTGGGAGCGACGGAATTTCGCATGATGGTGGCTGCGTGGCCGTTGGTTCCTTTGACCTTGGGACCAGGCGTCGTCTCGGGAAAGCTTTTTGGTTTCGCCGGCATCGACGTCGCAGTCTCCCTGCTCGCCCTCTGCACCTATGTCGTTTTTGTCTTTCTGGTTAGGCAGGATCTCGAGCGGCTTGATGCGGAAGAAAATAAGCCGTCTGCGAATGCGCATAACGTCATCAGATTGCGGAATTCCAACGGCGTCGCACAACAAGTGGCTGAACCATCGACGACTGATGGCGACGTTTCAAATAACGCGGCGACCCATAGCGCGCTTTGCGACTTTGCGGAGCCTCGCTGAGAATCGTACTCGCTGCGGTTCAGGCTTCGGTTTGCGGTAATCTAATTTTGTTTTAGTTCGATTTTTGCGGGTAATCGATAATGGCGCTGGCGCGCAGCGGCCTGATCTCGTAATTATGCGTGGATCAAATTGTATTACTGGCAAAATTCGACGGACGATACGTGACTGACAGCGTAAGCGAGACAATCCGCGGCGAGCGTCCAGCGGGAAGCAAAGCGGATGTGGCTCTTGTTACCGGCGCGAGCGGATTTATTGGCGGCGCCGTCGCTCGATGTTTGCACAACGCAGGTTTTCAGGTTCGTGCTTTCGCCCGCGCGACCAGCCCCCGCACGCATATACACGATGCCTTTGAACTGGCCATTGGCGACGTCACTGATCGCGCCAGCGTGAAGGAAGCGATAAGCGGCGCGCGCTACGTTTTTCACATAGCCGCAGACTATCGTTTGTGGACGCGCGACCCTTCAAAAATGCTTCGAACCAATGTTGAGGGAACGCGCATCGTCATGGAAGAGGCGCTCCGGGCGGGAGTCGAGCGGGTGGTGCACACCAGCAGCGTCGCGACGCTTGCGCCGGATCGCGAGGGACTTTGCGACGAAACCCGCCGCATGCCCTGCGAGGCGCGCCTCGGCACGTATAAGCGTAGCAAGATCCTTGCGGAAAATCTGGTCGAGCAGATGATTATGCGGGAGGGACTCCCTGCGGTGATCGTCAACCCCACCGCTCCGCTCGGCCCCGGGGATCTACGTCCGACGCCGACCGGTCGGATCATTGTGGAGGCTTTGCGCGGCAATATGCCTGCTTTTGTTGATACCGGGCTGGACGTGGTCCATGTCGACGACGTGGCGCAAGGGCATCTGGCGGCGCTAAAAGGCGGGCAGATCGGCGAGAGATATATTCTGGGCGGAGAGAATGTTGATCTGGCGACGATACTGCGTGAGATAGCTTTGCTCCTCAATCGCAAGCCGCCGACCATCCGGTTGCCGCGTGGGCCGCTTTTGCCCATAGCCTTCGCCAACGAATGTCTTGCCTGGATTACCGGCAGGGAGCCTTTTTTGAATCGCGAAGGTCTGCGGCTGGCGGCCACGCCGATGTTTTTCGACGATTCCAAGGCGCGGCGAGAGCTCGGGTATAAATCAAGGCCTTATGGTGAAACCCTCGCCGACGCCATACTCTGGTTCCAAACCGACGAAGAGCCGCGCATCGTTAGAGAACGAGGCGGTAAGCCGCGTCTGCGTAGTGAGGAAGCTCGGAACGCGGGCGGCCGCCTATCCTGAGAAAGCGAACCAAAGCCATGACTCTTAGGTTAAGGTCGCTCACGCCATCGCTGACGGCGTATGCAGCATGTTGACGACGCGGGCGCCGGCGAAAATCAATCTCACTTTGCATGTGCTCGGTCGCCGGGCAGGAGACGGCTACCATGAGCTCGACAGCGTAGTCGCTTTCACGGGCGCGGGGGATGTCCTGTCGCTAGAGCCGGACGCCGAGCTGGCGCTTGAGGTTTCGGGCCCGACAGCGCAAGCCGCTGGCGTGGGCCAAGACAATCTGGTGCTGCGTGCGGCCAAAGATCTGGCGGGACATGGCGGCGATCTGAGACTTGGGAAATTCCGGCTGCACAAATGCTTACCGGTTTCCGCAGGAATCGGCGGTGGTTCTTCGGACGCCGCCGCCGCCTTGCGGCTTCTTGCGCAGGCCAATCAATTTGCTCCGGGCGACCCCCGCCTGTTGGCGGCCGCGCGCGCCACGGGCTCCGACGTGCCGGTTTGCCTTGAGCCGCGCGCGCGCTTCATGAGGGGCGCCGGAGAAAGCGTAAGCGAGCCGCTCGAGCTGCCCGCGCTGCCAGCCGTGCTGGTCAATCCCGGCGTCGCGGTTGAAACCCGCGCGGTATTTGCGCGGCTTGGACTGGCGCCGGGCGAACGAACCGGGGGAGCGGCGCATCCGGCAATCTCCGTGGGAATGGAGCGAGAGGCTTTGTGGAGCGCACTGGCCAAGGGTCGCAATGACCTCGAAGACGCGGCCTGCCTTCTTGCGCCAGTGGTCGTTGATGTTTTAGCGGTTCTTCGCGCGGCGAAGGGCAGTCGCCTGGCGCGGATGTCAGGTTCCGGCGCCACCTGTTTCGCGCTGTTCGTCTCGCGTCGCGCGGCTTCGCACGCCGCCGCCGTGATCCGGGCCCAACATCCGGACTGGTGGGTGAAAGCCGCTATGCTGCGCTGACGACGCCTCTTCCTACTATTTGCTATGTCCGATCACTTTCGCTTACAGGTTAGAAATGTCCTCTCAAGGCCGCAAGCCGCCTTTCCGGCACGCCAAAAAGGGCGGTGAGTCCGAGCGCCGCAGCGACACGCGCGGCCAAAACCCCAGAGTAGAGAACCAGCGCGGCGGATCACACGGGTTTCAAGCAGCTTTGCCCGACGTCGCGCTGCTGTATGGCGCCCACGCAGTGCGCGAGGCGCTCGCCACGGGCAGGCGAAAGCTGCTGGCGCTGCACGCGACTGAAAACGCGTTGCCACGCATTGCCGACGCTGCGGCGGCGGTGGGACTGACCCCTCGCATTGTCGAAGCGCGGGAACTGACGCGAAGGCTTGGCGAGGAGGCCGTCCATCAAGGATTGTTGCTGGAGGCGCGGCCCCTGCCGGATCTGGATGTCAGCGAGATCACGCAGAACAGCGGGATCGTGCTGGCGCTCGACCAGATCACTGATCCGCACAATGTCGGCGCCATTCTGCGCACCGCGGCGGCTTTCGCAGTTGACGCGCTGATTGTGACCGAGCGCCATTCTCCCGAATTTGGGGGCGCGCTCGCCAAGGCCGCTTCTGGCGGCCTCGAACACGTCGACATAATTTCCGTAGTCAATCTCGCTCGCGCCCTGGATGATCTCTCGCAGCGTGGCTACAGCATCGTGGGGCTCGATTCACAGGGCGCCGAGTCGCTGGAAACCGTGTCCATGCGAGCGCCGATCGTTCTGGCGCTGGGCGCGGAAGGCAAGGGTCTGCGGCGGTTGACCCGTGAACGTTGCGATGCCGTTGTGCGCCTCGACATGCCCGGCGCCATCAAGAGTCTGAATGTGTCTAATGCTTGCGCCGTCGCGCTCAGCATATTGCATCGCCGCCTCGGCCAGAACCCCTGACCGCGTTCCGCAAGGCGCCGCCAAGATGAAGGAAGGTCGACTTTTCCGGGATTGACCTCGCGCCCCGATTTGGGGAATAGAAGAGTTTGGCGCTCAGCGTTCAGGCCGGTTTAGCTCAGTCGGTAGAGCAACTGATTTGTAATCAGTAGGT
>CAVOON010000003.1:0-175000 GCA_963697595.1 uncultured Alphaproteobacteria bacterium
GCGGGTTCGAATCCTGCAACCGGCACCAAATAAACACTTGAAAAACATATATAATATCTTGTGTATGGCCGAAGGATAAGTCGGCGCGCGCGTTCAAGTCACCACCTTGTCACCAAACATCGCCCCCAAAAAAAGCTAACCCAGATCTTGCCAAGGTTGGGGTCGAGGGTTGGAATCCCTTCGCCCGCTCCAGTTTCTCTTAAAGAAATCAGAGCATTATGAGGAGGCCGCCGCAAGGCAGCCTTTCTCGCCTTGGGCTTGGTGTCCACATGGTGTCCACCGCGACGTGAGCCCCGCCAATTCGTACCAGGGAAGGCGGCCCAGGATTTCCAAGTCCCTCTGGCACTGGATGGCGCTGACGGTCTTGGACTCCTGCGCACACGCAATCAACACAGTCTACCCGCCCTGACCGATTCAATCTGACCTTCGGCATGCCACTCCGCCGGTCACCCAGTTAATGCTCCCACTGAACTTCGGTGGCGAGGTATTCCGACAGGACGGACCGCACCCGTAGGCCGCCGTCCTGCTGAACGGAATAACGGTAGATTCCTTCTTGGACGATGACCCATTCGCCTTCCGTGTCCTCGCCCGTAAGTAGGCGTGTCAGCATGCGGCTCCCGACCTCCGGCCAGGCTGCGAGGCTTCCTTGGTCGCTTAGCCCCTCAAAGTCCTGGCGCTCCTCCCCGTCATACATTCCAGCGGGACAATCGACACGAGGGCCGGAGCATCCAACATCGGTTCGCCGTACTCGAAATAAGCGTGCCCACGCGCATTCTTCAGGTACCACCCGCTCGATGCGGCTCGAATCCGGTTTCCATAGGACGCGCGTCTCGCCACCGTGCGTCACATACTCGGTCCGCGATCGCTCGATCCGCGCGCGCAACGCGGTGCTATCGACAAGGGCACGTGCAGCGCTCGCGTTCGACTGCTTCTCCGGGTCGGTAGAACCCGCCAGGACGCAACTCAGAAACGTCACCACGTACTGCTCATCCAATGAAAAGCTGGTGTTGCATTCCTTACAGATTATCACAATCGGCAGGTGGTGGGGGCGCGGCTTTGCCAAGAGGCCCTTTGACGGGACATGATCCTCGTTGGTTTCAAGGCCCGCGAGCGGCCTCGCGCAGTGGATGCACCACGACTTCTGCCGTTCGTCGACGAATTCCTCGATCTTGTGCATGGCTGGATTCCTACCTATCGAACCCACGGGAATCGACGGCACAAGCGATCATAGCGCGGCTCATGGTGTGCGTTCCTCCGCCGCGACGAAATCATCGCCGCCCGGCGTTGCTAAGACCGCGTCATCTGGTCGTTGCTGGTGGGCTTCCAGTTCCGCAGTAAGTTCGCCCAGCCGTGTTCTAAGGGCGACCCTATCGACTGGCGCGACCGGCATCGATGCACCAGGCGCGCCCGACAACACGGCAACGATCTGATCTCGTTCATCCTCAAGCTCTCGAACCTTTGCCCGTGTCTCGATTGCCTCCGCTACCTCGCTCTGTCTTCGACGGGCACGCTCGTCGTCCTGCAAGCTCTTCTCCACCTGATCGACACCGGCTTGGATTTCTGGGAAGCGCTCCGCCGCGAACCGCAAGAACTGGCCGAACTCATAGATGTGAAAATCCTGGTCTGACCCTGCTCGAAACTCTTCAATCAACTCCGGGCGAGGGCCGAGCTTCCGACCTTTGTGAATCCACCACCAGTCTTCCTTGGCGTCGTCGGATATAAATATTATAGGCCGCTTGTCGGATTTGGCTTTCGCGATCATGTCTTTCCAGATAATGAGATCGCCGAATTTGTCGAACTCCCCATTGTCCTTCTTGGCGTCCTTGTATCCAGGTGGGATCTTCTTCGAATAGCGATCCTCGCCCTCTTTCTTCATCGCAGCGAGTTGCTCGGACTTCCACTTGTCACCAATTCGTCCGTTCAAAAGCTGTGTGAGCTTAGCGACGGCGTCGGCGATTTCCTGAACTGGGTGCGCCGCCTGCGCCGCGATCATCCGACCGCGAAAATCTCCGGCGAACATATCTAGCGCGGCGAGTTCCTTAGCTACGCTGATCGTTGGGTGGGCGCGGAGCTGACGCAGCCTCTCGCGCGCTTTCTCAAGGACCGCCTCCTGATCCTTTATCAATGCGTCATAGGCATCCTGCGCGCCCAGTTCGACATCCAGACGATTGCGATGAAACTCAAGCCCAACCTGGTACAGAATCCACAACAATTCCTTCAGCGCATCGAACAGTCGCAGAAGTTCTTCGCGTACTGCGGCGGGGTGACGGAGGCAGTGCAGCAGAACATTGGCCGCGCGCGAGTCGTTGCGTTCTGAGTCTGATGAGCTTGAGGCGGCCTATTCGGAAACAGACGAGCTTCCGGAGGAGATCGACGCCCGTCTTTCCGAGATCGAGACGGCGCTGGAGGCCTTCGAGCAACGCCCCGTCATCTATGCGCCCGAGGATGTCACGCGCGCCGGCGCCTTCGTGAGCGTCGACGGTTCCGGACGTCTTCGCATCGAGCGCGGCTATGTCCGCCCAGAGGACGAAGCGCCGATTGAGAACGCCGAGGTCGCCGCGACTGACGAAGGCGTCGACGCGGATCCTTCGCCGATGTCGTCGGCCGCCAAGACCGCCGCGCCGATCGACGCCGCGGTTCAATCCGCGCCGGCCGAGGAAGAAGAGGATGAAGGCCTGCGGCCCTTGCCCGATAGATTGCTCACCGAGCTCACCGCCTATCGCACGCTGTCGCTGCGCGAGGCGCTCGGCAGAAATTCGAACGTCGCCTTCCAGGCGGCGCTGCATGTTCTCTGCCTCAAGCTGTTCTATCGCTATGGCTGCGAACTCCTGCCTGGACATCGAGCCGAAGACCGCGGCCTTCGGCAGCCTCGCTCCTGGCCTCGGCGACACAGAACTCGCGGCGAGCGTCGATGCGCGTCATCGCGAATGGTCCGAGCGGCTTCCCGGCGAGCCCGGCGACCTGGACGCGCTCGCAGCGCTCGACGCCGAGCAGCAGCAGGCGCTGTTCGCGCATTGCATTTCGCTGACCGTCAACGCCGTCAACGAGGCCTACAATCGCCGACCCAGGGCCATCGCTCACGCCGATCGACTCGCCGAGGCATTGTCGCTTGACATCGCCAAAACCGGATGGGCGCCGAACGTCGACAACTTCCTCGGCCGCGTGACCAAGGCGCGCATCCTCGACGCGGTTCGCGAGGCGCGCGGCGAGGACCAGGCGCCGCGCATCGAGATGCTCAAGAAAGGCGACATGGCCGCTCAGGCGGAGCATCTGCTTGCCGGCTCGGGATGGCTGCCCGAGCCGCTGCGCACGCCCCGCCGTGCGCGGCATGGATCACAGACGGTGACGACTTCCGCCCAGGACGAAGCCCCCGTCGAAGAAACGGAGGCGATCGAGAGCGAAACGGCTATCGACGAAATCGATCCCAAGGGCGAAGCTGAGGATGCCTCGGCGGACGAAGCCCAGGAAGTCGCCGCCGAATAGCCTCCCAGAGGCCTACCGCAAGGGGCTCGTCAGCAATGGCGGGTCCCTTTGCTTTGGAGGGCGTCGTGTCCGGTTCTGCATCTGAACTGGCGGTCCGCCTCGCGCGCGAGGCCGAGGCGGTATGTCGCTACTATCTCTCCAATGGGCGCCGCGAAGGCGCCTACTGGCTTGTCAGCGATGTCCGCAACACGCCAGGCCGATCCATGTTCGTGCGACTTAAGGACACCAGCAGGGGTCCAGCCGGAAAATGGCTGGATGCGGCATCGCGCGAATATGGCGATTTGCTCGACGTCATCCGCGAAAGCCAGGGCCTCGTCGATTTCAAGGATGTCACCGACGAAGCGCGTTCGTTCCTCAACCTGCCGCGTCCAGGGCCACAACCGACTGTGCCGTGCCGCCCGTCTTGGAGATCAGATGCGCCAACGAATTCATCCGAGGCCGCGCGACGCCTAATCGCCATGTCGCAGCCGATCGAGCGCACTCCCGTAGAAGCGTATTTGCGCCGACGCGGCATTACGGCTTTGCACGGAACCGGCAGTCTGCGCTTCCACCCGCGCTGCTACTACCGGCCCGACGAGCATAGCCCGACCGAGACCTGGCCAGCCATGATCGCCGCCGTTACCGATCTCTCGGGCAAAATCACCGGCGCGCATCGTACATGGCTCGATCCGGGCGAGTTCAGCGAGGCGACGCTCGGCAAGGCGCCAATCGACGCGCCAAGACGCGCAATGGGCGACCTGCTCGGTCACGCCGTGCGCTTCGGCGTTGCGAGCGAAATCCTGGCGGCTGGTGAAGGCATAGAGACGATGCTCTCGCTTCGTTGCGTTCTGCCCAGCATGCCGATGGTCGCAGCTCTCTCGGCGGCGCATCTTTCGGCCATTCTGTTCCCCGACGCGCTGCGACGCCTCTATATCGCCCGCGACAATGATCCTGCCGGCGATGGCGCGATGACGACGCTCATCGACCGGGCGCAGTCGGCCGGGATCGAGGCGCTCGTTCTTTCGCCCGCCTTGAGCGACTTCAATGAGGACCTGCGGCTGCTGGGAATCGACGCGCTTCGGGCCGCGATCCGGGTGCAGATCGCGGCGCAGGACGTCGCCCGTTTCATGGAGCTCGCGGTATAGCTGGATCGGGGACGCGGGGTGCCGCAGCATCGTCGCGAAGAAGTCGGCGGCCATGCTTCCCCTCCACGCTGGAGAGGACCGCGCCCACAGCCTTCTCAGAGGGCGATCGGGCGGCAAGCGACTCGGACCGGCAATGGCTGCGGCCGACGATTTTCCGGCGCGGCCTAAAGGCCGCTTTCCATCGCGAAACAAAATCGCCGGCCTTCGCCATCCTCCGCCACGGCTCCGGCCCTTCGCTTCGCTGCGGGTGCAGGTCCGCGCCGCCCGCCGCCTTCGTCGCCATGAAGGCCGCGATGGGCGCGGCCGATCCGACGAGGGAAAGCCGCTATGACCACCGACCTTCGCGACGATTTCGAGCCCCGCGATAGCTCGTCCCCGACCGACCGAGTCCTCCATGAACTCCAGCTCTATGGCTATCGGCCTTTCTGCGACGAACCCGATCCGAGGCCGTTGCCGCTCGCGCGGACGATCGCAGGCGCCGTCGCCGACATCTTCGACGCCCTCGTCGCCTCATTGAGCGACACCCGCCTCGAGCCCAACCTCGAAGAGCTGCTCTGGTCGACCGTCAATCTCTTCCACCGCGCGATTTCCCGCATCGAGCGCCAACTCGACGACAATGAGCAGGCGCAGCGGCGCAGCCAGAAGGAGCAGGACGGCTCTGAAGTCCGCTCGGTGCAGCTCGAGCGCCTCGTCGCCGAAGGGCAAACGCTGATCGAGCGCCGTGACAGCATGGAGCTCTTCCGCGACCATGCCGCCGAGGCCTTCGAGCGCGAGACCGGCTCATCCTGGCGTCCGCGCGCCGGCTCCAAAATCAACCACCGCGCGCTGACCGCGGCGATGATCGACAGCCGCGACTTCCTCGCCGCCAAGCGCCGCGCCGAGACCGAACCGCTGCTTCCCGCCGGACCCAAGATCGCTTTCACAGGCGGCCTCGACTTCAACGATCATCGTGCAATCTGGGACCGCCTCGACAAGGCGCTTGCCAAGCATCCCGACATGGTGCTGATCCACGGCGGCTCCCCAAGAGGCGCCGAGCGGATCGCGACGTGCTGGGCCGACAACCGCAAGGTCCCGCAGATCGTCTTCAAGCCCGACTGGGCCCGCCACGCCAAGGCGGCGCCGTTCAAGCGCAACGATCAGATACTTGAAGCTATGCCGATTGGCGTCGTCGTGTTTCCGGGCTCGGGCATCTCGGCAAACCTTGCTGACAAGGCGAAGGAGCTCGGCCTCCCGGTCTGGCGGTTCAGAAGAAGTGCAGCATGACTGGCGCAAACTCGAGCGAACATGTTACAACCACCGTCACCCGAAACGCAGCAGCTGATCGGGTACCAACGGGCGATCGCGGAATATGTTGCGCGAGGGGCTAGCGATGGGACAGATTGAATTCGATAGCGCGGACAAAGCAACAGCTCACATCTCAGACCTTCTACGGCGACAGCTTTCAGTAACCGACCCGACGTCCTCCGCATTTCCGCTCGCTGCGCGCGACCTGTTATCCATTTGGGCTCAGCAGGCTGAAACTGTCCAACCTGTACGCGGTAGGCCCGCTCATATTGCAGCTCTTCGGTGGGTGATCCGCGACGACGATCTAAAGCTGCTGGATGCCATCCTCGACGGAATGAAAGCGTCCGCAGGTGCCGGCTTCTTCATTCTCGGTGGACTTACTGTGACCGGAACTGCAGCTGCCGCCGCTGCAATTTTCGCCGGAATGTTGAAGCTCGCTTACAATGCATTAAGCAAAGGGGCGACGTTGAGCGTGCCCGACTATTCGGTCATCGCAGTGCTTTTCGCTCAATCTGGCGGGTTAACCGATCAAGAGATTCTTGACCGGTTGTCGACCTCCGAGCCGAACTGGACAATCGACCAAGTACGCGAGCGTCTAGCCGCACTTGGCGAAATCCCGAGCCGCAGCGGAAAAATTTCCTTAGTCTGGAAGGGAGCCGACGGTCGATGGCGTACTGCAGGCGTTTAGCCCCAACCAGGGAGTAGCGTAACTTGTATCCAATTCATCTTGCCGGTCCGCTCGGCGGTCGAAGGGCTTATACAGATCCAATATCCAACGCTGTCACGAATACAGCCGCGAGCCCCATTGAAGTGCAGCAAGACCTCGCTCTCGGACAACTCGATCCAAAATTTCTAAATGTAGTGCTTCATGAGACCACGCATTATAGCACCTTCATAACGCCAGTAGGGTATGTCCTTGGAGCCCTGATGGCAGCGCACACGGCCGATCCCATCGGCCGAATTACCGACCAAGATAACGTCGAGGGCCCTGCAAGGATGATGATCCAAGCAGATGTACTATCTCTCTATTTTACTCCTCTTCTAGAGGGCCTTGCACTTTTTTGCGAATTTGACGCATTGTCGGGAGATTCACCGGTAGCCTCTACAGTAAGCTCCATCGCTTTTAGCGTATTTTGCAAATCGCACGTACGATCCGCTTGGGCCACAGGAAAAAGTATTGGCCCCTACGATTTTTTGAGATTTTACATCAGCAAGCACAGAGCAAAGACCGATGTATCTGAAAGAAAACTAGCACTCCTAAGGCGCTCGCTGTCATCTGAAGATGGTTATTTACTTGGGTATCTTTCGGTTAAGGCACTTTGGCGAATCCTGATTGGTCGATGCCCTAAACTGTTAGACACGGATCTCTTTATGGGGTTTTTGATTGACTATTTCTTTGGGGACTTCCGGCTGGCATCACTTCTATTCCGAATGGAGGATGCATTGCGCACGAAAGCATCACTCGAAACTTATATTGAGGCGATCGAGTACTACGTCTTTGGGGAGCGCCTAAACGAATTGGTTAAGAATGTGGGTGAATTAGTTGATCAGTACGAACGCTACGCGACAAAAGTTACTCCCGGCCACCTCTCGACTGCCAGAGATGAAACCGCATATGCACCGTATCACAACTTTTCAAAAGAAGTCGCTGCTGGGATCGAAATGAGCCTCGCATATTCCTCAATTCGTTCGATGCATATCATGTGGCCAAGCTTTGCTTCGGGGCGCCACATATTGAGACTTTTCGTGACACCTGCCGATGTCGAGATTGACGAGACGGGAAAGTTTAGTGCGCGTTGCTCTGATTCTCAGGGGCCGATCGAGGGTATAATACTTGAGGCTGCACGACCTATTTCAAAAGAGAAAGTCGCAGGTATTGGATCTATAGAGGCCGTATTGCTCCCCAGGACTTTTAGGGTCCAGACTCATAACCAGTAGCTGACGGTGGCGGCGATGCAAACGGCGGCGAGGAAGTTGGCGGCGTTTCGGTCGTAGCGCGTGGCGACGCGCCGGAAGTCCTTCAACCGGCAGAACATGCGCTCAATGGCGTTGCGATTGCGATAGAGGAACGGCGAAAAGCAGTTCTTCCATTTGCGGTTGGCCTTGGGCGGGATGTTCGGCATCGCGCCGTCTTTCTCGACTTGCCGCCGGATCGCGTTGCTGTCGTAACCCTTGTCGCCGTGCAGGATTTCACATGGAGGAAGCCGTGCGAGAAGTTCGGCGCCCGCCGTGCAATCGGCGATGTTGCCGCCCGTGAGCATGAAGGCGATGGGGCGACAGCTCGCGTCGGTCAGCGCGTGGATTTTGGTCGTGCGTCCACCGCGCGAGCGACCGATCGCCTGATTTTTCTCCCCCCTTTACCGCCGCTCGCCGAACGATGCGCCTTCACCGCCGAGGAGTCGATCAGGACTTCCACGGGCGGCCCGCCGGCTTGCGCGAGCACGTGGAACAGGTCCATCCACACGCCTTTCGCGGCCCAGCGGACGTAGCGATTGTAGAGAGTTTTCTTCGGTCCGTATTCCGGCGGAGCGTCGATCCAGCGCCCGCCGGATTTGAGCACCTGAACGATGCCGCTGATGACCCGGCGGTCGTCGACCCGCGCCTTGCCGCGCGTGTCGGTGGGAAGATGCGGCGCGATCTTCGAAAACTGCGCGTCCGTCAGCCAGAACTGGTCCAGAATCATCGGCGGTTCCTTTCGGAAACCGTGAATCACAACCAGATCAATCAGCCAAGCAATTTATGGGTCTGGACCCTAGGCCCGTGCTCTGCGTATTTCTTGGACATGAACTCATTGCAACGATTGATGCGCTGACCGGAAATGTTAACGATGCCGAGGCCGCCGAGGCATGTGATGAGCTATCATCATATTTGGCGTTGGAGGCGGCAGCCGTCCAGATCGCTGAGGAGGTACATTTCCGGAGTGGTAGTTTGGCGGACGAAGTCCACTCCAAATTACGAGCGCGCGCTAAAGCGAAGTCATATGAGTTCTTTTCCAACCTTGCACTAGGAAGGGACAACGGTGTCCCGCAAGAAGAAAGCGTCCTTAACGAAATGAATGAGGGCGGAGTCGTTCAACTACTTGTGCAATACCCAGGGCAAGCAGAGTGGTTGGCCAGACTTTCCGTATCGGTTGGTGGAAGAATTGTGACCTTCTCGGAAGCTGCTTCCCACTGGGGCGTGACCGCTGATGAAGTGAAAAAACAGCTTTCAGTTATCAATGAGACGATTTCGGCTCGATGCGGGAAAGAAGCATTTGCAGTTGGAGACAACGAATTCGGTCTTTCCCAGTTCTGAACGCGTTGTCCTGACACAAGGGAGCGCACCGGCATGCCCAGAATTTCCTCCGGGCAGAGGGATCGCTCCCAGCGGGTGCGTCGGCCATTGCCTTCGGCCGACGAAAAGCCATCGAGGCCGCGGTGGTCGCGGATTCGAACAGCAGATAGCGCGTCTCGCACGGACTGGCCTGAAGCGCCGCCTCGGCGCTCTTGCTTAATGCTATCGCTAGGTACTATATTGATAGCGGCGCCATCATTCTATGCAGAAATGCCATCATGCCCGCCGTCACCATCCGCAACCTCTCCGAAGAGACGCATCGCGCCCTGAAGGTCCGAGCGGCGCAGCACGGCCGCAGCACGGAAGCGGAAATGCGCGACATCCTGGAAGCCGCCGTGCGCCCGGCCAATCGCATCCGCCTTGGCAGCGCACTAGCGGAAATGAGCCGGAAGATCGGTCTGACTAACGCCGACGTCGAAGCCCTCGAACAGGCCCGCGACGTCAAGCCCGCAGAGCCGCTGCGCTTCGAATGATCCTGCTCGACACCAATGTCGTCTCCGAGGCGATGAAGCCTGAACCGGACCCGGCGGTTCGCGGATGGCTCGATGAACAGGCGGCGGAGACGCTCTATCTTTCCAGCGTCACGATCGCCGAACTGATGTTCGGCATTGGCGCGCTTCCTACGGGCAAGCGCAAGGAAAAGCTGGCCGCTGCGTGTGAGGGCGTGCTGGAGCTGTTCGCGAACCGCATCCTGCCGTTCGATACGAACGCGGCGCGCCGCTATTCCGTTCTGGCGGTGAATGCGCGCGCGGCCGGCAAGGGCTTCCCCACACCGGACGGCTATATCGCCGCCATAGCCGCGTCGCACGATTTCGTCGTCGCATCCCGCGACGCCAGCGCATTCAAGGCCGCCGGCCTCACTGTGATCGACCCCTGGACCGCTGGCGCCTGAATGTCGGGGCTACGGAACTCCTCCGGGATTCCGCTCCAAGTTATGGCCGTTTGCGGCTATGCTCGGCATCGCGCCGGGGTGGTGGTGGAAGGCGCGACCGTCAGAACTCGATCTCACGGAGACCGCCGCCATGATCGTCCTCGGACCTCTCCTCGTCCTCGCCGCCATCGGATTTTTCTGCTGGCTGCTGTTTAGCCTCGCTGCCTTTGCGCTCCCAGTTTTCGTCGGTCTTACAGTCGGCATATGGGCCCTCCACACCGGCGCCGGAGCGCTTGGCGGCATCATCGTCGGCGCCGTCACTGGCGGCGTGACCTTCGGTCTCGGCCAGACCGCTTTGGCCTTCCTTCCATTGGCATGGCTCCGACTGCTGATCATCCTGCTCTTCGTCGCGCCCGCCAGCGTCGCCGGCTACAACGCCACGCATGGGATCGCTCAGATCACCATGCCCTCCGCGACCTGGCAGATAATCTTCTCGGTGATCGGCGCCATCGCAGTCAGCGTCACGACCTTTGTCCGCGTCACGGGAATGGCAGCTCCCGGACGGTCCGGACAGGGGGTAGCGCGGGGATGACGACATTGCGGGGCGACGGCGAGATCGGGTCAGGCGTTTCGCAACAGAGTTCCTTCGCGCTGTTCCTTGCGGCGGCACGAGAGGCGCCGCGTTCTCCCTGATGCGTCTCTGTTCGGATCGAGCGCACCGAACGGCCTCTTCGATGGGTTGATCTGGCCGAAGGCCGGCTGAAGCCTCGACCGCCTATGGCGCAACGGCGAATGCGCGACTTTCTTCCCCTGACGCCTGCGGCGTCATTCCGCGCGAAACAAGAAAGTTGCTTCTTCCCCGTCCTCCGCTCTGCTTCGGCCCCAAGGGTGCGCCGTCGGTCGCCTCCGGCCCTTCGATCACCATCGAGGCCGCGATGGTGCGGGCTCGAAAACAGAGATCAAGGAGAACTACCATGGCAACCATCGGCACCTTCAAGAAGACCGGCTCGAACGAGTTCGCCGGCGAAATCGTCACCCTCTCGGTCCAGGCCAAGAACGTCCGCATCGTCCCCGAGACCAGCCGCTCCGGCGAGAACAGCCCCAGCCACCGGGTCTTCTGTCGCAGAGTGGAGATCGGCGCCGCCTGGGCCAAGCGCTCCAACGAGGGCCGCGACTATCTCAGCCTCAAGCTCGACGATCCGAGCTTCACCGCGCCGATCTTCGCCAACCTCTTCGCCGACGAGGACGGCGAAGGCTACAGCCTGATCTGGTCCCGCCCAAACGGCCGCCGCAGCGGCGACTGAATCGCTCACGATGCCCCGCCTGGCGAATCCGGGCGGGGCGGTGCTCGTATGACGCTGACGGTGAGCCGGCCCCTGCGTTCTTCGCGCTAGGCCCTAGCGTCGTAGGGCGTCATGAGTTCAGCCGCAGATTGCGTGAGAGGGGCGGCCTAATAGCCGGTTTAGAGCGGGAAGCGGAAATACGCTGAACGAGCGCTTTTTATCCCCTCGCGTCGGTCCCGCGCGTAATACTTGCGTGCGACGCCTTGTTCGTCTCATATCCACTCCATCAGTTGATGAAGGGGATCGCGAAAAGGCCTTGGCGAACCACGGCGAATGTCCGCAGACACAAAAGCCTCATCAGGTGAGATTATGGGAGAAGCGCAGCGGCGCGCGAAGCGTCTCGCCGAGATAGCCAAGTTCAGCCAACCGATGAAGTCGGCCCGGTTCGATCTCTTCTCGATCGGGGCGCGCCTCGCTACCGTGCGTCTGATCTCAGACGAAATTTCCTATTGGAGCGATCCAGAGGAGCGAGTGCTGGGCCTGGTGTTCCGAGACCGCGTGGACAACGACTTCGGCTGGGCGCTCTTCGCCAGGGACAAAATTGGACGATTTCGTTGCGCCGACATTCACGTAAGCATCCCAGCTGAGCCCCGAGCCACCGAGGCGCTTCGAGAGCGGATTGCGCGCGCCGTCCAGGAAGGCGACTTCGTTGCGCTTGGACATCAAGGCGACGAGACAAACTACCCGATCGATCTGTTGCGGGTTCCCGAGGGAACGGACCGAGCCGTCCTGCATCCGTATTTCAAGCTCTTGATCGAAACGCCAGGGCGAGCGCCAGCGCGTGCAGTGTTTAAAGAAATTGGCCCATGGCTGACCCCGAGCGACCCGCATTTCGTCAAAGAGTTCCAGGGGACTGCATTCGATCAACGCCTCTGGGAACTTTATCTGTGGGCGACATTCAGAGAGCTGGGCTTCGACATCGAGCAACCAGAAGCGCCGGACTTTCTCTGCTCCGCGCCCGGGATTGCTTTCACGGTCGAGGCGACCACGACGGCACCTTCGACGTCGGGAGCGCTCGCTGCGCATCCGAATCCGAAAACCCCGGAACAAATGAAGGCATTCTTGGCAGACTACATGCCGATGAAGTTCGGTTCGGCCCTCACGAGCAAGCTGAACAAAAAGAACAAGAACGGCGAGAATTATTGGGAGCGTGGAGAAACGGCGAACACGCCGTTCATCATTGCAATTGCTGACTTTCATAAGCCCAGCAGCGACGAAGAGCCCGGCTCGATGACCTACACGCAGTCGGCTCTGTGGCCATACCTATATGGGCATAGAATTGAGTGGGAAGTTGTCGACGGAGAGCTGATAACACGCGCGGTGAAAAACGAATGTCATACGTTCGGAGACAAGACCATTCCATCGGGTTTTTTCGATCTTCCGGGAGCCGAAAACATCACTGCCGTCATTTTCTCGAATGCCGGAACACTGGCAAAATTTGACAGGATGGGAGTTGTGGCTGGCTTCGCGCCCAAACACCATCGATATTTGCGCTATGGCCTTCGCCAAAATCCTGACCCAAATGCTGTGCACGGCATTCCGTTCTCAGAAGAGGTTGCCGCCGACGACTACAAAGAGTTTTGGTCCGATGAGCTACAGATATTTCACAACCCCAATGCAAAGCGTCCCTTATCGCCCGATAGTTTCGGCGGGATAACACAGCATTTCTTTAAAGATGGAAAGCAATACACGCTTTCTCCACCGGGAGCGGTTTTGTCATCACACACTGCGATCATGCACTTAAAGAAGTCAAATCAGTAGCAATGTCTAAACCGCTGTTTATCGGCATATGGCGTCCCACGCCAACCGCCCTATAACTGCGAGCCGCTCCCATCTTGCCGGGCATCGCCTGGGCGTGGGAATTGAGCGGATTGCCAATCTCTCCTACCCGCCTGCACGGGAGCGAACCATTGAAGTCTGTGGCCGATAATATCGACAGATATCTCGCGACCGCCAGCGAGATGCTCATGGCCGAGGGAATGACCGAAGCCGCAGATCTTCTGCGAACTGCTGCGCCCAAGGTTGAAGAAACGGGCTATGACAATTGGAACGGCGGAACGACAATGTGGACGATTTATCTCGCTGTTGAAGCCATGGAATACGTGGCTCTTGGCTCCAAGAGAGAAACCCTCGAAGATCAGATTGATACGCGCCTGAAGGCGATTTTGGAGCGGTTTACGCACGATTGGTTCGGCGTGAAGATTACGCCGAGAGTTGAGGCGCGGCCCGATTGGAGACACGCCAAAGGCGATCTTTCTCGCGAAGTTCGACAGAACATCATAGACGGACTGAGACTCGAAAATGTGCGCTGGAGCGGTCGTCTAGAAGAAGTCGAGTTCCTACAGCGCCTCTACGAATTGAATGCATTGCCGTCAACGGATAGTCGCTTCAAAGACGCCGCGGGAGATATATGGCAACACCGGGTCAACAATCCGCTGGATTGGGATGACGACTGGGTTTACGGCGATGATCGCTTCTCATTGCTTGACGGCCCGACAGACACGTTCCTTCGCTTCCTCGCTGAGATGGTTCATCCCGTCGTGCGTCCCGAGCGCAATGAAGTCCTGAAGCTTGTGCAGCATTTCAACGATCAACTGCAAATTGACGGCTGGACTCTCGTCGAAGAAGAGAAAATCGCTGGCAGACCACGCTTCATCGGCAAGCGCATTCGAATGGGCGAAGGGCGGTCCACGTCTCGCGCTCGGACCGTGGCCGATGCGCTGGACGCCGGCTGGATGCAAAAGGAAATTTCGCGTCTCGAAAACTCCATTGAGCGCGATCCTGCACTTGCAATCGGGACCGCCAAGGAGCTTATCGAAACGTGCTGTAAAAGCATTCTGACGAAGCGAGAAGTTCAATTCTCTCGAAACGCAGACCTTCCAGAATTGACCAAGCTCTTGGCCAAAGAGTTGAAACTCGTTCCTGATGGCATATCCGATCAAGCGAAAGGCGCAGAGACGATCAAGTTGATACTCCGCAATCTATCCGCCCTGACTCAATATCTCGCAGAGCTTCGCGGACTTTATGGCTCCGGCCATGGGCGCGATGGAAAACATCGCGGTTTGGAGCCTCGCCACGCGAGACTTGCTGTTGGCGCTGCTGTAGCCTTTATCGATTTCGTTACAGAGACGCATCATTCACGAGGTGCGAAGGAAAAGGGCTGAGGCGAGTTCATCGTTTCGTCGCCGAGGCGCGAGACGGTCGCACCAATGGTCTGAGCGTCTTAGATGGGTCGAGAGGAGAAGCCGCATTCGGGCTCGTCCATCCGGCAATGCAATCGTGGGGTGAGCTGATAACACCCTCGAGGGCGGCATCTACTTTCGGCCCCTCGACGGAAGGGCGCGCACCAACTCGCTCGCGTCCACTTCGAGGGCATCGGCGATTTGACCGAGAACTGTAACGCTCGCTGAATCGTCTGCGCGCTCGACCGCGCCGATGTAGCGGGCGCTCAGCCCAGCCTTCCCGGCCAGTTCCTCCTGCGTCATTCCTTTCGCATGACGCAACCGACGCAGATTGACCGCCACGACCTCCTTGAGATCCATGGCGACGATGGAGCCCGCGTCGGAACAAACGTTCCAGGAACGATCGTTCCGATTCGTCCAAGGCCGTGCTACCCTGAGGCACGCGCGACATCCGCGTTTGCGATGTCCGAGGCGCGCGTGATGCGCGGCTCGTATCGCTCATCGGGCGCATCGTCAGCTCAAACCCCGCAAAATCTGTAATAGATTCGTGAGAAATCTTCCGCGCGGCACTCGTGAGGTTGGAAATGAGCATACAGGCTTTCGAGGATCGGCCACCCGTGACCGAGCGCGTGAACGCCTATGACGAGCAGCACCTCGTGACCTATCTGCGCCTGCTCGACGCTGACGCGGAGGGCGCCGATTGGCGTGAAGTCGTGATGATCGTCTTCGGTCTCGATCCGGCGCGCGAGCCCGAGCGCGCCAAAACCGTCCATGACAGCCACCTGGCTCGCGCGCGCTGGATGACCGAGAGCGGATACCGCCACTTGGTGGAACCGAGAATGCAGTAATTCTCGGCGGCGTCCCTGAGCGGCCGCGCAGATGTTGCGCGCCGCGAAGAAGCACGTGATGCAACCTTGAGGTCTATCGAACAGCTGAGCTTTTCGGAATCGTAGGCGCTTCCTTCGAACAAGGGCCACATTGTGAGGGAGGCGCCCATGCCCAGATCCTTCTGGCGATCGGCAGAACGCGGTCGCGCAGCTGAACCACCTCGAACGCGCCGGCTTCGCTCTCGAATTCCTTCGACGCAACCCCGCGTACCGTGGCGACTACGCCCGCATGCAGCGGCGCGTTGCGCGCCGCCGTGTCGATCCCGACGAGGCGAGCGCTGACCTTGCCCGACGATGGGGGTTGCGTTTTCGCCTATGATCCCGACGTCCCAACCGGGCACAACGCGGTTCTCTGGCGGCCCCAGTTCTTTCCGGGCGCATTGCTGCTGACGGCGGCGCCGTCCGTCTTCGTCACGGCGCCATTTTCTGCAGCGGCAATCGGCCCGGTTTACGACGACCGGACCGACGCCGAAGGTCGCGAGATCGTGATACGCGACTCGTCGGGAGAACTTCACGTTTCGCTCAGACATACCGAGGCGGAGAGCCGCCCGGCGATCCTTCTGCCGCTCGACGATATGATCGAGTCGCGCCTCGACGTCGCCGTGAGCCTCGTTCGCCGCCTTTGCCAAAAGCACGTCGACTTGCTTCCGGCGCGCTTGCGCCTCACGCCGTTGCAAAAAGCGCGGCTGATCCAGCTACTGCATACCTTCGACATTCTTCGCGACGGCGGCGGCCGGCGCGATGTCGCCCATGAAGTTTTGAACTCAGAGCAAGCGAGTCTTCCTTCCGTCGAATGGAAAGATTCGGCGGCTCGCCGCAAGGCCACGCGCCTGATCCAGGACGCCACTGTTCTCGTCGAACGCGGCTACTTGAAGCTGCTCCGCGGCGATTAGCCGAACCCAGCCGAGACCGAGCGCCAGGTCGTTCAGAAGCCGCAGCCCGGCCGGCGCGGTCGCAAGCCGGCGGAGGAAAACGCGCAATAAAAATACCGCAATTCGTATCACCGTAACACCACGAAGCGCATCAAAGCCAGTCTCAAACAATTCTTTGGTCTTGAGATGGCGAGGCCCTACCGCCAAACCTCTCCTTTACTCTATAGCCCTTTTTTGATCAGATGATCTCTGACACTTTCCACCTGTAACGTAGCCCGACATCGGATGGATTGGGTCTCTTTCTTCTTGTACGAAGATCCCAGTATTCCTATTTATTTGCATGTATGCTATCGAATTAAGAGTAGCATATTTCTTGCTCTTCCATGAGATTCCATCGCGGGCAATTACAATATCTTCTGCTTTCTCATCAGCCGTGCCGTTCACATTGCTTGAAATGACTTTTCCATCGGATATCTCGTAGTTAATTATGAAGTTTTCTCTTTGCTCAAATGGTGGTTTGTCCGCTGAGTGGCGTATCGACTTTTCAGTCGTGCATGTTAAATATATAGTTTGTGCCCCAGCGTCGTTAGCACAAACAAACGCGGAGATGACAAAAAACGTTGCATATATTGTCGAGCGCTTTAGCGCGTTCCCCCTTAGCTGAACAATACGTGTCTCGCTGAGCATTATTCGTATCACCTTCTGCCCTCACACGCCACCAGCGCGAGGAAGTCTTGTGGGGGATTGCTGCGCGATTTGTCCAAAATTGCATCTAACCGAGATTCGCCGGATAGGCCCCGATCAAGATGAAAGAAAGACACGATTTGGCCTTTTTGACAAGTTCGCGCAGTCGCAGTTCGCGCAGTCGCGGAAATCGCCATCGAAGCATAGAACGGCGGATGTCTCTTCGCGGTCGGCCGCTGTGGACGCGCTCGATCCATTGACCTGAAAAATTGGCCAGCGCCGAAAGGTTCTCTTCGGCGGCAAGCCAGCGCATCTCGAAGCGGCCTTTGGCTTGGCGACGCCGCGCCGGAAATCGCGGCCCTGCCGCCGACGACCCAGCGGATGGCCGGATCATGCCGAAGCCGCTCGGCGTCGTTCACGTCCTCATAGCCGGCGAGGCTCCGTCTTCGTCCGGTGAATACGGGTCTGCCGCGCGCCCTTTCGCAAAAACCGCAAGGCGACACGCGGCCCGTCCCTCCCCGAAGGGGGACACGGAAAGAACTCAAATCTTCGTCCACCCCCTGCGCCGGGCTTCTCCGCCACTCTGGTCCAGAAACGCCGCGGCTTCGCCCGCGGCGCATGCGACCGACACGGAGATCACTCATGTCCGCCAAACTCGCCGAATTCGCGGCGCGCTTCCTTCGAACACATGAAGCCGCGCGTCTTCTCGGCCTCTCGCCGCGCACGCTGGAAAAATACCGTTGCCACGGAAGCGGCCCGACCTTCCGCAAGCTTGGCGGTCGCGTCGTCTATGCGATCGACGATCTCGAGGCCTGGGCGGACCAGGCGGCCTGCCGCTCGACGTCGGATACTCGCTATGTCGAGGCCCGCGCCGTCGGCCACGCGTCCCGCTGAAGCGACAACATCGTCCATGTCGTCGCGCCGCCCCATCACTGTCAGCGAACGGAGCAAGCTCGACCCGTTCGTCGTCGCCACGGGCGACCCCAGCCCGCGCGACCAGCGCGACCTGATGGAGCGTCCGTTCTTCTCCCTCGCCAAGGCCAGGCGCATCGCGCCGATCCTTTATGAGGCCGGCGATGTCCGGGTCGAGGTCTACGCCGTGCCCGAGCACGGCATGGCGACCATCTGGGACGCCGATGTGCTCATCTGGGCCGCGAGCCAGCTCGTCGAGGCCGAAAACCTTGGATTGAGGACTTCGCGCTTTCTCCGCTTCACGCCCTACCAGCTTCTCACCTCGATCGGCCGGCAGACCGGCGCCCGCGACTACAAGCTCTTGAAAGGCGCGCTCTCCCGGCTGCAGGCGACCGTCATCCGCACCACGATCCGCAACGGCGAGCATTGGCGGCGCCACCAGTTCTCCTGGATCAACGAATGGGAGGAATGCGCGACGCGCGACGGCCGCGTAGAGGGCATGGAGTTCGTTCTCCCCGATTGGTTCTACCGCGGCGTCGTCGATCGCTCGCTCGTCCTCACCATCGACCCGGCCTATTTTCGGCTCACCGGCGGCATCGAGCGCTGGCTCTATCGCGTCGCCCGCAAGCACGCCGGCCGCCAGCCCAAGGGCTGGCTGTTCGAGATCGCCCATCTTCACCAGAAATCAGGCAGCCTCGCCAAGCTCGCTGATTTCGCCTTCGACCTGCGCCGGATCGCCGCCCGCCAGCCCCTTCCGGGCTATCGGCTGCTCATAGAACGCGAAGATCGCCGCGAGTTGCTGCGCATCCTGCCCACGGACTTATCCACAGGCCCTGTGGATAACCCTGTGGACAGCCTCGGGACTTCGGGCGTTCCGACTATCGGGATTTCGGGCGTGAGGGTATCGGGACTTCGGGAGTGCGAACCGCAGCTAACACTTTGGCCTGAAACAGCAATCTCGGCGCGTAACTTAGAGTCTAACTTAAAATCTAACTTTTGTTATCGGCCCACGCGATCTGGGGACAAACGAACCAGGGCCGCCGCGCCGGTCTCCAAGCATCCAGAAAAACATCCGTCATTGCCCTTCGGTCGCAAGCCGGGAGGGAAGCGATGATCGTCGCTCTGCTCAATCAGAAGGGGGGCGTCGGCAAAACGACGCTCGCCCTGCACCTCGCCGGCGAATGGGCGCGGCAAGGCAAACACGTCACGCTGATCGACGCCGATCCCCAGGGCTCGGCGTTGGACTGGTCGCAGCAGCGCGCACGGGAAAACATTTCTCGTCTCTTCGGCGTCGTCGGCCTGGCGCGCGACACGCTCCATCGCGAGGCGCCGGAACTCTCGCGCGCCGCGGACATGATCGTCATCGACGGACCGCCGCGCGTCACCGGCCTGATGCATTCGGCGTTGCTCGCAGCAGACCTGGTGCTGATCCCGGTGCAGCCGTCGCCGTTCGATGGCTGGGCCTCGGTTGAGATGCTCAGCCTGCTCCGCGAGGCGCGCATCTATCGCCCGCAGCTCGCAGCACGCTTCGTCCTCAACCGCTGCGGCGCACGCACCGTCATCGCCCGCGAGACGGCGGAGACCCTGGCCGATCATAATCCCCCGGTTCTCCCCAGCACCATCGGCCAGCGCGTCGTCTTCGCCGACGCCGCGCAATCGGGCCGCCTGGTCTTCGAGCTTGCCGAGCAAGGCGCCGCCGCCCGCGAGATCGCGGCGCTCGCCGCCGAGGTCGCGAGGATCGCGCCATGACCGAGCGCTCGACCAGACGCGGCTTCGCCTCCCGACCTGGCGATGCGGAGAGCTGGATCAAAGCTCCCGAGGCTCATGCCCGTCGCGCCGATGACGCCTCGGCCTTCACCGCGCGGCTGACGATCGACGTCACCCCGACGCTGCGCGGTCGCATCAAGGTCGCCGCCTTTCGGCGCGGCGTCACCGTCGCCGACATGCTGCGCGATCTCCTCGCGCGCGAATTCCCCGCCGACCCCGGAGAGCCTTCATGAACGACAATGAGCCTTCACCCCAGCACGCCATGCCGCCGGCGCTTCGGCGCACCGTACCTCTCACCCATGTCGAGCTGACCTGGATCGAGAAGAAGATCGAGCACTGGCTGCGGTTCGGCCGCCGCGCCGAGGAAAAGATTCTCGACCGCCGTCGCAGCATCGCCAGTTTTGCCCCCAACAGCATCTTCGCGTTCGTTCGCTGGGCCTCGAACGATTACGGCACGATCATC
This sequence comes from uncultured Alphaproteobacteria bacterium, assembly GCA_963697595.1. Lineage (GTDB taxonomy): Bacteria > Pseudomonadota > Alphaproteobacteria > Rhizobiales > Beijerinckiaceae > Methylocystis. The sequence goes on from CAVOON010000003.1 coordinate 20,206, forward strand.
TCGCGGATGGACATCGTGCGCACGGTCGAGGCCGGCGTGCGCTTCCAGACGTTGCCTTTCGTTCGTCCGGGCGGCGAGATCCTGCTGCGCGTCGACAGCTGGCCGAAGGTCGAGCGCGTGCTGCGGGCAATCGACGCGATCGAGGCGCTCAGAATCGAGCCGGCCGACGTCGCGCCGGATTACTGGCGTCATCTCCACAACCGTCTCGCCGCTGGCCACGAGCCGCGCGCCTATACACGCGAGCAGCACGCAGCCTGGCTCAAACGCCGGAGTGTCACGCCATGAGCCGCTTCACTTACGTCATGGCGACGTCTCTCGCCGCGTTCGCCGTCGGCGGGTTGGCTTTCTTCTCCCCTGCGCCACGGCTCATCTGGAACGTCACCGCCAGCACGCCGGTTGGGCTTTATGTGCTGCGCCCGGTCGGACCGCTTCGCAGCCTCGAGTTGGTCGCATTGCGTCCGCCCGAACCCATCGCGAGCTACCTCGCCGGCGGCAGTTTCCTGCCGAGAGGCGTGCCTCTCCTGAAACATGTGATGGCGATGTCAGGGCAGACCGTATGTCGGGCGGGCGACGTCGTCACGATAGATCACGTCGAGGTCGGCGCGGCGCAGACCCGCGACCATCTCGGTCGTCCGCTGCCGCGCTGGAGCGGCTGCCGCACGCTTTTGCCGGGCGAAGTCTTCCTCATGAACCCGACCATCCCGGACAGCCTGGATGGCCGGTATTTCGGTCCGCTTCCCGTCACTTCGATCGTCGCTCGCGCGGTTCCGCTGTGGACCGATGAAGCCGGCGACGGCCGCTTCGTGTGGCGCGCCGCCACCGAGTGACTGGCTTTCCAACCGCCAAGCACGGAGGTTTCCCATGGCGCAGATCGGTCAGTTCACGCGCGACAAGTCCGGCTTCACCGGGCGCATCCACACGCTCACCGTCTACCGCGATCTCACTCTCGTCCCGGCCGAATCGTCGGACGCGGAGAATGCGCCGGACTATCGCATCCACCTCGGCGACGCCGACGGCCCGGAGATCGGCGCGGGGTGGAAGCGCACCGGCGAAAAGGCTGGCGAGTATGTGTCGCTCGTTATCGACGATCCGTCGCTGACGCAGCAGATCCGCGCCAATCTTTTTCAGTCGGGCGACGAGAAGTCCGCGTGGGTCCTGAACTGGAACCGACCGCCGAAGCGCAGCGAGCGGGATTGAACTCATGCGCTTCCAGCTCCTGATCGCGCGCGGGATGGCGCGCCCAAGCTCCATCCTTCTGTTCGCGGAAAGACCGTCTCATCCCTCCGTCCCGCTCGGGGACGCCTCGGCCGTCGCGCGCAGATGCGGTCAAGGGTGGCCTTCGGCCGGCGCTTGCGCCTTGCCCTTGACGGCGGCGAGCACGATGGCTCGCTGGCGCCGGAGCGGAAGTCGGGCATGCGCTCGCACTGCGCTGCTGATTATCGCCGGCGTGATCTTGGTCATCGCTCCCGTCACGCCAGCGGATGCGCAGATGGCGGCGACCCGCGTGCGGGCGGCGAGCGATCCGTTCAGCTCTTTCGTGACGGAGGCGGCGCAGCGTTTCGGCATTCCGGCGGCCTGGATTCGGGCGGTCATGCGTGTCGAAAGCCGCAGCGATCGGCACGCGATCTCCCCAAAGGGCGCGATGGGCGTGATGCAGCTCATGCCCGGCACCTGGGCGGCCTTGCGCGTTCGCTACGGTTTCGGACGCGATCCATACGATCCACGCGACAACATCCTGGCGGGCGCCGCGTACTTACGCGAGATGCATGACCGCTATGGATCGCCGGGCTTCCTCGCGGCCTACAATGCGGGACCTGGCCGCTACGAGGACTACCGCGATCGGCGCCGCCCCTTACCGGCGGAGACCATCGCCTATGTAGCCGAATTGCTGCCGCTGATCGACGGCGGCGACGTCGACCCCGCCATTATCACCGCTCCCGTCGCTCGGCTCGCTTGGGCCAAGGCGCCGCTCTTCGCTATGCGCTCGGAGGGCGCACCGGCGTCAGATCTACAGCTTCGGATCGATCCTCGCGCGAGGCCTCTGACGACGTCGGAGTGCGTGACGTGTCGGCAATCGCGCCGCAGTCCAAAGGCCTTTTCGTTGCGCTCTCGTCTTCAGGACGGAGGCCATGATTGCGCGCATTCCACCTCGTCTGAAGCCGAAAGGCCCATTCTCTCGTCTCGCCTCGCTGGAGCGCGTGTTGGCGCAGATGAGCGAACATGAGCGGGCGGACAGGCGAGATCCCGGACATCCGACCGAAGGAGGGCGAGATAAAAGGCCGCAAGGTGCGGCTCGGTCGGTTGGTTGTTTTTGCTTTCGTTTTTCGCTCATCCGGCAACGTTCGGCCTCGGCGCGCAATGTGCGCGCGATTATCAACACTTTGCTGCGCCCGTCATTTCCGCACATTGCCGAGGCCGGCGATGGCTGACGAGAGCGACTTTCGCCCCCGGCCTGGCCGCACCCGTTCCTCGCGCAGCCAGCGCACCAAACCCTTCATCGCTCAGGCGCTCGCCTCTGCGCAACGCGCCGGCGGCAGCATCTCGCAACAAGGCATGCTGAAGTCCGGAAGCCGTTCGACTTTCGGGCGTGGACGCGTCGCCAGCGTGCGGGCGAACCATCTGCTGACCGGCCGATCCCGCCTGGTGACGGTGAAGGCGCGCGTCGTCCGCTATACCGCGCGTTCGGCGCCGCTTGGAGCCCATCTCGGCTACCTCCGGCGCGAGGGTGTCACCCGGGACGGGGAGAAGGCCAAGCTGTTCGGCCCCGAGACGGAGGACGCGGACCCCAAGGCCTTCGCCGAGCGGTGCGAGAAGGACCGCCATCATTTCCGCTTCATCGTGTCGCCCGAGGACGCGCCGGAGATGGCCGACCTCAAAGGCTTCGCCCGCGAGCTGGTCGACCAGATGGAGAGGGATCTCGGCGCCAAGCTCGGTTGGGTCGCCGTCGATCACTGGAACACGCAGCACCCGCACGTCCACAATGGGGTAATCGCGGAAGCGGATCACCCCGATGGCCAATATCATTCGCAATTTTGAAGGTGGTTGCTCCCCGATAGGATGGAGTCACGGGCTCACGACGTGGCGTCAGGCCCAGCATCGAACGGAGAGCAACCATGGATGAATATATTGGTCTTGATGTTTCGTTGGAAGAGACTGCAATTTCCATTCGACGCGACGGCCGGCGGATCTGGCGTGGCAAGTGCAAATCCGACCCGCATGTGATTTCGACTCTTGTGCGCAAGCGCGCACCTGGCGCAAAGCGAATGGTGTTCGAAACGGGTCCATTGTCTGTGTGGTTTTATCACGCGCTGAGTGCGGAAGGCCTCCCCGCGATCTGCATTGATGCGCGACACGCCAAGGCCGTTCTCAACATGGCGGCGAATAAAACCGATGCAAACGACGCCGATGGATTGGCCCAATTGGCCGAGGCGGGCTTTTACCGCGAAGTGCGCGTGAAAGGGTATGACAGTATGCAGACCCGCGCGCTTGTGGCGGCTCGGACAAAAATGATCAGAATCTGCACCGAGCTTTCAAATCAAATTCGCGGGCTGATGAAAACGTTTGGACTGGTTGTTCCTCCGGGCAGAGGTGGCGCATTTGAACGAAATGTGCGTGAGTTACTGGACGGCAATGAGGCGCTTTCGCGGATCATCATGACGATCTTGGAAGCTTGGCTCGGGATACGCAAACAAGCAGCCAAGCTCGGTAGGCAGTTGATAGCCACGGCCCGACAAAGCGCGCCATGCCGTCTTCTCATGTCGATTCCGGGAGTCGGCGTAGTCACCGCAACTTCGTTTGTGACCGCTATCGAAGATCCAGAGAACTTTAAAAAGTCGCGTTCCGTTGGGGCTTGGCTGGGACTAACGACACGTCGGTATCAATCTGGCGAGGTCGATTACAACGGTCACATCTCACTGCGTGGTGATGCGCACTTGCGGGGACTGCTCTATGAAGCCGCCACTGTGATCTTGACGCGCAGCTGCGCCGACAGCAACCTGCGCAGTTGGGGGCTCAAGTTGAGGGAAAGGGTCGGGTTCAAACGTGCGGCTGTGGCCGTGGCCCGAAAGCTCTCCGTCATTATGCATGCAATGCTGAAGTCAGGCGAATTCTTTGAGCATTTCCCAGGCTCCACTGCCTGAGCTGGTCGAACAAGGCGCTATCAAAGAAGATTTGACCAGCAGACCTGTTAGCGTCCAACGACTGGACGCGCGAAGACGTCCCTGCCGGGACGTAGGCAAGGCGATTCCGTTTGATGGTGTGCAACCGGGGTTAACGCCCGCCGATTGCGTCGTCCACATTGGAACGCCGAACCTGCGAAGCCCCATCATGCGGCAGCTTTGTGCCGACCGCGAAGACGACCCTGCTTCCGGCAAACGCCTACGGACGCGCGTAGAGGCTCAACTAACGGGATAGATAACACGACTTTGGGCTCCCGCTTCGCAACAGCAACCAGGAGAGGCTGTTGCCTTTGAGAAAAGGCTTGCAAACCGGGTAGCGATTAGACGACATCATCGTGCGCGGCGTCGCCGACGACGGCCAGGACCTGGTCATATCGCGCGACTACATCAAGGAAGGCATGCGCGCCCGCGCTCAGGATCTCGTGACGCAAGAGCTGGGGCCGCGCACCGATCGCGACATCCAGCTTGCGCTCGAGCGCCAGGTCGAGGCCGAACGCTGAACGCAGCTCGACCGGCAGCTCGTTCGCGACGCCGACCGGCATGGCGTCATCGACCTTGCGCCGGACCCAGAACGACATCCTGATCCGTTCCACGCACTCAAGGTCGGGCGATTGCGCCGTCTAGAAGGTCTCGGCCTAGCGCACCAGATCGGCCATGGCCAATGGACGGTGGATGAGGCTGCGGAGACGACGCTGCGCGAGCTCGGCGAGCGCGGCGACATCATCAAGCGCATTCATCGCGGCCTGACCGAACGCGGCATCGAGCGCGCGACCGCGAGTTACGTCCTCGCCGGCGAGAGCCTCGACGCGCCCATCATCGGCCGCTTGGTCGATCACGGCCTCGACGACGAACTGAAGGGGACGGCCTATGCCGTGGTCGATGGCGTCGTCTAATCGCTACCCGGTTTGCAAGCCTTTTCTCAAAGGCAACAGCCTCTCCTGGTTGCTGTTGCGAAGCGGGAGCCCAAAGTCGTGTTATCTATCCCGTTAGTTGAGCCTCTACGCGCGTCCGTAGGCGTTTGCCGGAAGCAGGGTCGTCTTCGCGGTCGGCACAAAGCTGCCGCATGATGGGGCTTCGCAGGTTCGGCGTTCCAATGTGGACGACGCAATCGGCGGGCGTTAACCCCGGTTGCACACCATCAAACGGAATCGCCTTGCCTACGTCCCGGCAGGGACGTCTTCGCGCGTCCAGTCGTTGGACGCTAACAGGTCTGCTGGTCAAATCTTCTTTGATAGCGCCTTGTTCGACCAGCTCAGGCAGTGGAGCCTGGGAAATGCTCAAAGAATTCGCCTGACTTCAGCATTGCATGCATAATGACGGAGAGCTTTCGGGCCACGGCCACAGCCGCACGTTTGAACCCGACCCTTTCCCTCAACTTGAGCCCCCAACTGCGCAGGTTGCTGTCGGCGCAGCTGCGCGTCAAGATCACAGTGGCGGCTTCATAGAGCAGTCCCCGCAAGTGCGCATCACCACGCAGTGAGATGTGACCGTTGTAATCGACCTCGCCAGATTGATACCGACGTGTCGTTAGTCCCAGCCAAGCCCCAACGGAACGCGACTTTTTAAAGTTCTCTGGATCTTCGATAGCGGTCACAAACGAAGTTGCGGTGACTACGCCGACTCCCGGAATCGACATGAGAAGACGGCATGGCGCGCTTTGTCGGGCCGTGGCTATCAACTGCCTACCGAGCTTGGCTGCTTGTTTGCGTATCCCGAGCCAAGCTTCCAAGATCGTCATGATGATCCGCGAAAGCGCCTCATTGCCGTCCAGTAACTCACGCACATTTCGTTCAAATGCGCCACCTCTGCCCGGAGGAACAACCAGTCCAAACGTTTTCATCAGCCCGCGAATTTGATTTGAAAGCTCGGTGCAGATTCTGATCATTTTTGTCCGAGCCGCCACAAGCGCGCGGGTCTGCATACTGTCATACCCTTTCACGCGCACTTCGCGGTAAAAGCCCGCCTCGGCCAATTGGGCCAATCCATCGGCGTCGTTTGCATCGGTTTTATTCGCCGCCATGTTGAGAACGGCCTTGGCGTGTCGCGCATCAATGCAGATCGCGGGGAGGCCTTCCGCACTCAGCGCGTGATAAAACCACACAGACAATGGACCCGTTTCGAACACCATTCGCTTTGCGCCAGGTGCGCGCTTGCGCACAAGAGTCGAAATCACATGCGGGTCGGATTTGCACTTGCCACGCCAGATCCGCCGGCCGTCGCGTCGAATGGAAATTGCAGTCTCTTCCAACGAAACATCAAGACCAATATATTCATCCATGGTTGCTCTCCGTTCGATGCTGGGCCTGACGCCACGTCGTGAGCCCGTGACTCCATCCTATCGGGGAGCAACCACCTTCAAAATTGCGAATGATATTGGCCATCGGGGTGATCCGCTTCCGCGATTACCCCATTGTGGACGGCCGCACCCATCACATCAAGCTTCCTGACCACGACGCCGTCGGCGACGGCGCGCCGGGGTCGATCGTCGAGCTGCGCAAGTTCGATGACGCGCAGGGGCGGCGACGCGTCGCGCTGGCCGTGCGCTCGGACCTCGCCATCGAAGATCAGGTGACGGCCAGCGGCGCGACGTGGCTCGACCGGCAAGCCGTGACGCGCGATCCAGCGGCGCTCGGCCAGTCCGGCTTTGGCGCCGAAGTCCGCGACGCGATGCAGCGCCGGGCCGAGCAGCTCGTCGAGCAGGGGCTGGCCGAGCGCCGGGCGCAGGCAATCGTCTTCTCCCAGAATCTGATCGGCACACTCCGGCGCCGGGAGGTTGAGTCACTCGGTGAACAGTTGGCTGCCGAAACGGGTCAGCCGTTCAATGCCGCCGCGTCCGGGGAGCATGTCGCCGGAACCTACCGGCAGCGCTTCGCGCTCGCCTCCGGACGCTTCGCCATGATCGATGACGGCCTTGGCTTCCAGCTCGTGCCTTGGACGCCATCGCTCGAGAAGCAGCTCGGCCGCCACGTCTCCGGCGTCGCACGCGGCGACGGCGGCGTCGACTGGAGCTTTGGGCGAGACCGGGGGCTCGGCCTGTAGGGATGAACGATATGGATTGGCAAAAAAAATGTGCCATCAAAACGGCCTGCTTGGTATTAGTCTTGTCGAAGACAAGGAGAGCACGTGATGGCATTGCCCGAGTCCGCGGAGGAGTTCCGTCGCGGTCCTCAGATAACGCGCGGGACGCCGCATGAGTTATCGCAATACGCCTATATCCAGTTCCTCCGGGTCGTAAACGACCGGTTCGCGCTCGGGAACCCCGTAGGGAGGCCACTCCGGCTCCAGAAGGCCGAGGAAATCCTGAGGGAGGCAGATGCGCTATCTATCGGGAGGCAGCATCCGGTGGTTCTGGTGACGCTCAGATGTCTATACGGCAACTCCTCCGCTAGGAAAGTGATGAAGTTCAAGGCAGACCCCGCGCGGTTCGATGCTGAGAACGCGCTAGCCGACATCATGATCATTTCGAGGTTCCTTCCACGGAAATTAGAAATTGAGCAGTTGGGGCGCGAAGGGAAGGCAAGCTTTTTGCGGACCGACTTCATTACGGATGATGACGGGCTCGCCAGCATCCTAAGGTGCTTCGAAGGTGAATCTGTAAGATCGGATTCGAAGGGGGACGTGCATCAGACGCAGACGAGCGTCACGGTGAATTCCGGATTGCTATTCCCCGAACTGCCTCCTTCCACAGGAGGCGAGGCGGACCAAACCGAAGGGCCGGCACAGTCGGTGCTTGACGAATTCGAAAAACTCCGCGAATTGCTTGCTTCCTAATCGGCGGAGCCGGCGAAGTTCGATCGAGTGCTGCTGCCCCGAGCCCCACCGCTGCATTTGTCAACAATTGATCCAGAGCGCGCTTACGCTCTCTCAAATAGTTTTTCGCGCCTGTGCGACCGGGTGCGAACCGCCGCAAGTCTCGCTTGCGATGCACGAATTTGAATGCCGATCTCGCTTATCTGATAGGAGATCTGTTGGTGTCCGCGACCAAAATTCTCTGGGACCAGGTCATCACCGTCTTCGCCATCGTCCTGCTGACGATCTGGACCGCGACGGAGTGGACGGCTTGGCGCCTCGGATTTCAGCCGGAGCTCGGACGCCCATGGTTCGAGGTTCTGCATTTTCCCTTCTACCCGCCGCCGGCCTTTTTCTGGTGGTGGTACGGCTACGACGCCTATGCGCCGTCGATCTTCGACGAAGGGGCGTATATCGCGGCGTCGGGCGGCATCATCGCCGCGGCTGTTGCGATCGGCATGTCCGTCTGGCGCGCCCGCGAGGCGAAGAACGTCGAGACCTATGGCTCCGCGCGATGGGCGGAGTCGAAGGAGATCGAGCAAGCCGGCCTGCTCGGACCCGACGGCGTGGTGCTGGGTCGTTACCAGCGCAGCTACCTCCGCCACGATGGACCGGAGCATGTCCTGTGCTTCGCGCCGACCCGAAGCGGCAAGGGCGTTGGCCTCGTTATCCCAACGCTCTTGACCTGGCCGGGGTCTGCGATCGTCCACGACATCAAGGGCGAGAATTGGCAACTCACCGCTGGCTTCCGCGCACGGCACGGTCGGGTTCTTCTGTTCGACCCGACCAACGCGAAGTCATCGCCCTACAATCCACTGCTCGAGGTTCGTCGCGGCGAATGGGAAGTGCGGGATGTGCAGAACATCGCGGACATTCTCGTCGACCCCGAAGGCAGTTTGGAGAAACGCAATCACTGGGAGAAGACGAGCCACGCGCTGCTCGTCGGCGCCATTCTTCACGTCCTTTACGCCGAAGAAGACAAGACGCTCGCGGGCGTCGCGGCCTTCTTGTCCGATCCCAAGCGGCCGATCGAGTCGACGCTCTCCGCCATGATGCGGACGGCGCATCTCGGCCAGGCCGGCGTCCATCCGGTCGTCGCGTCCGCCGCGCGTGAACTGCTGAACAAGTCGGGCAACGAACGGTCCGGCGTGTTGAGCACGGCCATGTCCTTTCTCGGCCTCTACCGTGATCCAGTCGTCGCCGAGGTGACGCGGCGTTGCGACTGGCGGATCGGCGACATCGTCGCCGGCGATCGGCCGACGACGCTGTATCTCGTCGTCCCGCCCTCGGACATCAACCGCACCAAGCCGCTGATCCGTCTGATCCTCAATCAGATCGGCCGGCGCTTGACCGAGGACCTGCAGGCCAAGGCCGGCCGGCAGCGATTGCTGCTGATGCTCGATGAATTCCCCGCGCTCGGCCGGCTCGACTTTTTCGAGTCCGCGCTCGCCTTCATGGCGGGCTACGGCATCAAAAGCTTCCTGATCGCACAATCGCTGAACCAGATTGAGAAGGCCTATGGCCCCAACAACTCGATCCTCGACAACTGCCACGTCCGGGTCAGCTTCGCGACCAATGACGAACGTACCGCCAAGCGGGTCAGCGACGCGCTCGGCACCGCGACCGAGATGAAGGCCATGAAGAACTATGCCGGCAGCAGGCTCAGCCCTTGGCTGGGGCATCTCATGGTCTCCCGCTCGGAGACCGCGCGTCCGCTGCTGACTCCGGGCGAGGTGATGCAGCTTCCGCCGACCGACGAGATCGTCATGGTGTCGGGCGTTCATCCCATCCGCGCGAAGAAGGCCCGCTACTATGAAGACGGGCGATTTCAGGAGCGCATCATGCCGCCGCCTGCGCCGATGCGGCACAAAGAAGCGCGGCCCGACGACTGGACTTCCCGTCCATTGCCGCCGCGTCCGCCGACGCAGGCCTTACGGGACGGCGAACAGATCGACGACGAAGACCCGAAGCACGCGGATCGCCGGCGGCAACCCGAACTCGGTAAGGGCGACGCCGAGAAGAATGCACCGATCGAGAACGAATTTGCGCTCGATGAACTCGATGAGTTCGACGAGGACGCCCCACGGATCGGCCGGATGAACGACCTCATGCGGGGCCTCGCCCAGCAAGCCGCACTTGATCCGAGCGACGATCTCGGAATGTGAGGCCCGCATGGCCGCGCCGAAGAAGAAGATCCAGATCTCCGTCTATCTCGATCCCGCGCTCATGCAGGCCCTGTCAGCCTATGCGGCCCGGCGAGAGCAGTCGATGTCGCTCATCGCCGAAGCCGCGATCGCTTCCTTCCTGTCGCCGGACGCCGATGAGCGGTGCGAAGCGGCGGTCGCCAAGCGGCTCGATCAACAGGACCGGCGCCTGGCGCGGCTCGAGCGCGATGTCGGTATTGCCGTCGAGACGCTCGCCTTGTTCATCCGGTTCTGGCTCACGACGACAGCTGCGCTCCCGGAACCCGCGGCCAAGGCGGCGCGGGCGCAGGCGGGAACGCGGTATGACAATTTCGTCGCTGCTCTGGGACGGCGGCTCAGCCGAGGGCCGAAGCTGAGGCAGGAAATTCCTGAGGAGACGGGCGAGAATCGACCTTGAGATTTGGGCGTAGCCTCCCGACAGGTACTGCGAGCGCGACCACCTGGGAAGACGCTGGCAATAGCTCTTGCCGACGTTTCGTTGTCGATACCTCTAAACGTCTGAGATGGACCGCACGGCTCCAATCAGCCGCCTGAATCCGTCGTCCCCATCAGCGCCTTTCCAGCGATTGATGAAGCGGCAAACGATCTGCAGATTGCCAGGTTCATAGTGGCCGTTGCTGTCGATCCGATCGAGCGAGCAGAGCATCTCAACATCGTCGGATTCTCCGTCAAATTGGAGTGAGAGGCCCGTAATTGCACAAAGCCCTTCTTGCAGATCGAGCAAATCGAGCAGATATTTTTCTAACTCCTGCTGCGACGAGAAACCCATGTCCTTGTTTTTGACAGTGTGAAGGGCTTTCTGTCCATTGGCGGCCGCGACGGTTCCCATTGCAGTCATCGCCATGCGAACTGCAGATCGCTGGCGGGCGTTGAAAATGGTCGCAACGCCTCTCTTGCCCTTTGCTTTTTCGCTTTTCGCCTTCCATTCAGCGCGCGAATGCCAAGGCGTCAGATCGTCGCCGGCGATCAACGCGAGGGCATACCCAGCGTGGTCCTCGTTAAGCTGTTGCAGCGTCCCTTCTGTGAATAGAAATTCTCGCGCCTTGGGATGAAGACCGTTCCAGTCGAGGCGATTGCCTAAACGATTCTTGTCGGACCACGGGTCACAAGGTTTGTGGCACACGATAACGTCGCGCTTCTCGCCGACCGCTTCGCGTTTCGGCTCGAAACTCGGTGAATCAGGTCGCGACATTGTCCACCAGATTTGGTCCTTTTCGCGATGGACCCAGAGGTCGCCACTGGACTGAGCAATAATGCTCATCAGGTTGAACCAGCGTGAAGCGACTGCCTTTGTCGGCGTGATCCCAGCCGCCGTCTTGCCCTTCATTTGCAGCTCGATATAGGCTGCACGGTCACCCGCGGCCCAGAGCTTTTGGAGATCGACGCGGTTCATGGTGGCGATCGTCCCGCGTTCGTGGCAAACCGGCCATTCGTAATTTTCGCGTCCAAAATTGGCGATGAAGACTTTCATTTTCGCTTCTTCTCAGGGTCTCAGACGGCGTTCAGCGCGGCGGCGATTCCAGCTTCCGCCATTCTGCGCTTCATGCCGGAAGGAGTGGACGGATCGCCCGCTATCCATTTCGGATGATGGCCATTGAGTCCGGAGGGATGGCTGACGTGGACGAAGACGGTCCCGCCAGCGCGATAGCTGACCTCGTTGAGGTCGGCATAAGTCGACTGGATAGACCGGATCAGATTCTTGCAGCTCTTGATGTAGCCATCCGTCGTGCCGAGCATAAGAACAAGGCGCACACTGGCAGGCAGGCGCGTCAGATAGGTCTCGGCGCAGGCGCGCGTGACCGTGGCGATCTCTTCCGAAAAGGCTTTTGGCATGATTGCGCCGGTGCATCCAAGCCGTCCCTCATCATCACGACGCGCGAGGCTGCATCGGACAAGAGAACCGAAGGCGAAGTCCTTTTCGCAGGCATGCATTTTCGGATCGACGGTTTCGTCGCGTCGCAACAGCCCGAGCGCTTGCAGCATTTCGGTGAGCCGTGGCCGCATGCCTTTGAAGGGCACATCCTCGAATTTCCCGGTCTTGTAGGCACCTGCCTGCGTGAATCCTTTTGAAAAACCGAGCACCAGAACCTTCGGCGCCGCTGAGCCCCATGCGCCCGGGTCATTGACCGCCTGCCAGCGGCCGATGGTGAGGGTCTCGTCTGTAGAGCCGCCAAAGCAGCGACGGCAGGCTATTGGCCCATGAGCGGGAAAGTTCGAATTTGTGGAAATCATGTTCATGCCAAGCGCCCCCATTTCACTCCCGTTTGCTGAGCGAGTGTTCAAGCCCGGCCCGATAGAGCCGCGGCGGCTTTTGCTCCCTAGGCGCCAGCAGCGAAGGCCGCAATCGCACCCAGCAAGTATTTTTTCTCTTCTCTACGCCCTGCCACTACGACGAGTAAATCCTTGTTGAACTACCCCATTATCTGCCTTTTCTAATCATCCCCGTCGCCGATCGCTTTTCCCGATTGGCCTTCGACGGGGACGATCGTGGCGGTCACACATGCTTCTTCCGAGGCCTTCTCCCGCGGCGCGCGCATGCTGCGCACCGCGCTCGGCCCCGCGATCACGACTTTCCTCGAAGACCCGTCGATCGTCGAGGTAATGCTCAATCCCGACGGCCGGCTTTGGATCGACCGGCTGTCGGGCGGGCTCGAGGACAGCGGGCGGACGCTGTCCGCCGCAGACGGCGAGCGGATCGTGCGGCTGGTCGCGCACCATGTGGGCGCCGAGGTTCACGCTGAGCGACCGCGCGTCTCCGCCGAGCTTCCCGTGACGGGGGAGCGCTTCGAGGGGCTACTCCCGCCCGTCGTCGCCGCGCCGGCTTTCGCCATCCGCAAGCCCGCGGTCGCGGTCTTCACCCTCGACGACTACGTCGCTGCCGGCATCATGGCTGCCGATCAGGCGGCGGTGTTGCGCAAGGTGGTCGCCGCGCGGAAGAACATCCTCGTCGCCGGCGGCACCTCGACCGGCAAGACCACCCTTACCAACGCGCTACTCGCCGAGATCGCCGGCACGACCGACCGCGTGGTGCTGATCGAGGATACGCGCGAACTGCAATGCCGCACGCCGAACCTCGTAGCGCTGCGCACGAAGGACGGCGTCGCTTCGCTCTCCGATCTCGTTCGCTCCTCGCTGCGCTTGCGGCCCGATCGCATTCCAATCGGCGAGGTGCGCGGCGCCGAGGCGCTCGATCTCCTGAAGGCCTGGGGTACTGGTCATCCCGGCGGCATCGGCACCATCCACGCCGGAACGGCGCTCGGCGCTTTGCGCCGTCTCGAACAGCTCATCCAGGAAGCCGTTGTCACCGTTCCCAAGGCGCTCATCGCCGAAACCATCGACGTGGTGGCGGTGCTGCGCGGCCGCGGCGCGGAACGCCGCCTTGCCGAGCTCGCCAACGTCGCCGGCCTCGATCCCGCCACCGGCGACTACCGCGTTCTCTCCGTCGTGGCGGGCGGCGACCTATCACGTCCGGGAGAACCGTCATGATCCGATTGCAGTCCGCCACCCATCGCGTCCGTCGCCGTGTCGGCGCCCTGATAGCGCTCTCTCCACTGTTGCTGGCCTACGCGCCGGCGGCCCATGCCTCCGGCTCTTCCATGCCGTGGGAGACTCCGCTCAATCAGATCCTGCAATCCGTGCAAGGCCCGGTCGCCAAGATCATCTCGGTAATCATCATCACCGTGACGGGCCTGACGCTCGCCTTCGGCGATACCTCGGGCGGCTTCCGGCGACTGATCCAGATCGTCTTCGGCCTGTCGATCGCCTTTGCCGCGTCGAGCTTCTTTCTCTCGTTTTTCTCGTTCTCGGGCGGGGCGCTGATCTGATGGCCGCGATCGTCGATCCGGACGTGCCCGGCTTCTTCGCGCCGGTCCACCGCGCACTCACCGACCCGATCCTGATGGGCGGGGCGCCGCGCGCCGTCGCAATCGCCAACGGCACGCTCGCGGCGGCGATCGCGCTCGGTCTTCGCCTCTGGATTCCTGGCGCGCTGATCTGGGTCGTGGGTCACGCCGCCGCCGTCTGGGCAGCCAAGCGCGACCCGCAGTTCGTCGACGTGGTGCGTCTGCATCTGCGTTATCCCGCACACTTCGGCGTGTGAGGCGATCATGCTGAATCTCGCCGAATATAGGAAACACCCCGCGAGCCTCGCAGACTTCCTGCCGTGGGCAGCGCTCGTGGCCGAAGGCGTCGTCCTCAACAAGGACGGCTCGTTCCAGCGCACGGCGCGTTTTCGCGGACCGGATCTCGATAGCGCGACGCCTGCCGAGTTGGTGGGCGTGACGGCGCGATTGAACAGTGCGCTTCGCCGCCTCGGCTCCGGCTGGGCGATCTTTGTCGAAGCGCAGCGGATCGCAGCCAAGACCTATCCGCGCAGCAGCTTTCCGGATGCCGCGTCGGCGCTGGTCGACCTCGAACGGCAGGACGCCTTCGAAGAGGCGGGCGCCCATTTCGAGAGCCGGTATTTCCTGACCTTCGTTTGGCTGCCGCCGGCCGAGGACGCCTCGCGCATCGAGGGTTTCCTTTATGAAGGCCGCGCGCAGAGCGGCGTCGATCCTTGGGAGCTGCTGCGCGGCTTCGTCGATCGGACCAACCGCGTCCTTCGGCTCGTCGAAGGCTTCATGCCCGAGGTCGGTTGGCTCGAGACGCAAGAGACGCTGAGCTAACTGCATTCCACCATCTCGACGAGGCAGCAGCGGGTGCGCGTCCCCGAGACGCCGATGCATCTCGATGTGCTGCTCGCGGATGAGTCGCTCGCCGGCGGCCTCGAGCCGCGGCTCGGCAACCGTCATCTGCGCACGCTCACCGTGGTCGGTTTCCCGACGGCGACACATCCCGGCATTCTCGACGATCTCAATCGGCTCGCCTTCCCGTATCGCTGGTCTACCCGCGCGATCCTGCTCGAAAAGACCGAAGCGGTGAAGCTGCTGACCAAGATAAGGCGTCAGTGGTTCGCCAAGCGCAAGTCGATCGCAGCCATCGTCAAGGAGGTGATGACCAATGAGGCGTCGACGCTGGTCGACTCCGACGCCGCCAACAAAGCGGCGGATGCCGATCTCGCCTTGCAGGAGCTCGGCTCCGACGACGTCGGCGAGGCCTATGTCACAGCGACCGTCACCGTGTGGGACGAATTCGCGCCGCTCGCCGCCGAAAAGCTGCGCCTCGTCGAGAAGGTGATCCAGGGGCGCGACTTCACCTGCATGCCGGAAGGGGTGAATGCGATCGAGGCCTGGGTTGGGAGCCTTCCGGGCCACGCCTATGCCAATGTCCGCCAGCCGCCGGTCTCGACGTTGAATTTGGCGCACATGATCCCGTTCTCGGCCGTCTGGGCTGGGCCAGCGCGCGACGAGCACTTCAAGGCGCCGCCGCTTTTCTTCGGCAAGACCGAGGGCTCGACGCCGTTCCGTTTCTCGCTCCACGTCGGCGATGTCGGCCACACGTTGATCGTGGGGCCGACCGGCGCCGGCAAGTCAGTGCTGCTGTCGCTGATGGCGATGCAGTTTCGTCGTTATCGGCACAACCAGATATTCGCCTTCGATTTCGGTGGATCGATCCGAACGGCGGCGCTCGCTTGCGGAGGCGACTGGCATGATCTCGGCGGCAGCCTCTCGGCCGGATCGGAACACTCCGCGTCGCTGCAGCCGCTGGCATGGATCGACGATCCGGCCGAGCGCGCCTGGGCGGCCGAATGGGTGATCGCCATCCTCGCCAAGGAAGGCGTCACGATCAGTCCGAGCGCGAAGGAACACGTCTGGTCGGCGCTGACCTCGCTGGCGTCGTCGCCGGTTCAGGAGCGGACGATCACTGGCCTCGCAGTGCTGCTGCAGTCGACGGCGCTGAAGCAGGCGTTGCAGCCCTATTGCGTCGGCGGCGCTTCCGGCCGGCTGCTCGACGCCGAGGCGGAGCAGCTCGGGTTCGCCTCCGTGCAAGCCTTCGAGACCGAGGGCTTGATCGGCGCCGCGGCCGCGCCCGCGGTCCTCACCTATCTGTTCCACCGCATCGAGGGACGTCTCGATGGGCGACCGACCTTGCTCATCATCGACGAGGGCTGGCTCGTCCTCGACGACCCGGCCTTCGCTCAGCAGCTTCGCGAGTGGCTGAAGACGCTAAGGAAGAAAAACGCCTCCGTCGTCTTCGCCACGCAGTCGCTGTCCGACATCGACGGGAGCAGTATCGCGCCGGCCATCGTCGAGAGCTGCCCGACGCGCATCTTCTTAGCCAACGAGCGAGCGATCGAGCCGCAGATCACCTCGATCTATCGTCGCTTCGGTCTCAACGATCGACAGATCGAGATCATCGCCCGCGCGACGCCCAAGCGCGACTACTACTGTCAATCCCGGCGAGGCAACCGCCTGTTCGAGCTCGGCCTCGGCCCCGTCGCGCTCGCCTTCTGCGCCGCATCGTCGAAGAGCGATCACGCCGCGATCGAGCGCCTCCTCGCCGAGCACGGGCGCGCGGCCTTCGTCGAAGCCTGGCTCTTCGACCGCGATCTCGCCTGGGCGGCCGATCTCATCCCCAATCTTTCGAACCTGGAGACCTCGCCATGAACAAGCTCCGCGCCCTTGCCGCGGCAAGCGCCTTCGCCGTAATCACGCTCGCCATCGCCTCGCCGCCGGCCTCCGCGCAATTGATCGTGTTCGATCCCAACAACTATGCGCAGAGCGTGCTGACGGCCGCGCGCGAGCTGCAGCAGATCAACAACCAGATCCAGATGCTCAACAACCAGGCTCAGAGCCTGGTCAATCAGGCGCGCAATCTCGCGAGCCTGCCGATGTCGACGCTGACCCAGCTTCAGTCGACGATCACTCGGACCCAGGCGCTGCTCGGCCAGGCGCAGAACATCGCCTTCAACGTCCAGCAGATCCAGCAAGCCTATTCGACGAACTACGGCGCCGCCGCGGGCACGGGCTCGACCAGCGCCATGCTCGCGTCAGCCCAGACGCGCTGGCAGAACTCGGTCGGCGCTTTCCAGGACTCGCTCAAGATTCAGGCCGGCGTCGTCGGCAACATCTCGAGCAATTCGAGCGCGATGTCCTCGCTCGTCTCGGCGAGCCAGTCCGCGACCGGTGCGCTTCAGGCCGCCCAGGCAGGCAATCAGCTCCTCGCCCTGCAATCCCAGCAGCTATCCGATCTCGTGGCGGTGCTTTCCGCCAAGAGTCGGGCCGATGCGCTGGAGCAGGCGCGAACTGCATCGGCAGAAGCGCAGGGACAGCAACAGTACAAGACCTTCTCGACGCGCACGGGCTATGTGCCAGGCAGCGTCACCATGTTCAGCGGCAACTGAGGGCTAGATCATGGGGCGCCTGGACGGCTTCCGCGTCGTGGCGATCGGCATCCTCATCGGCGCAATCATCACTGCGCTGATCTCGACGCACGAGCGTGCGCCGGCGCCTTTGGTCGTGGATTTGCCTTCGGCGCCGACCTCTGACGACCTATCGGCCGAGCTGCGCCATTGCAACGCACTCGGGCCAAGCGACGCCGAAGATCCGCACTGCCTGGCGGTCTGGGAAGAAAACCGTCAGCGGTTCTTCGGCAGGCCGGCGCGGCCACTGCGAAATCCTCCCGCGCATGAAGCGACCGCGCCGGCCACCCAATCATCTGCTCCTCAATCCGGAGGGGCGCGATGAACAACGTCGGCGTCATCGATGCGTTCCTCAACACCTTCACGACCTACATCAATTCCGGCTTCGGTCTGATCAAAGGCGAGGTCGGCTACCTTTCCTCGACGCTGATCGTGATCGACATCACGCTCGCCGGGCTCTTCTGGGCCTGGGGCGTGGATGAGGACATACTGCAGCGGCTGGTGAAGAAGACCCTCTACATCGGCTTCTTCGCCTTCATCATCTCCAACTTCAACAACCTCTCGGGGCTAGTCTTCAACAGCTTCGCCGGGACTCGGTTTGAAGGCCGGCGGCTCGTCGATCTCGACCGCGACCTTTCTGCAGCCTGGCCATCTCGCCCAGGTCGGCCTCGACGCCGGTCAGCCGCTGCTTGATGCGGCGAGCCAGATGATGGGGTTTTCGAGCTTCTTCGCGAACTTCGTCCAGATCGCCGTCCTGATGATGTCGTGGCTCTTGGTGCTGATCGCCTTCTTCATTCTGGCGGTGCAGCTCTTCGTGACCCTCATCGAGTTCAAGCTCACGACGCTCGCGGGCTTCATCATCATTTCCTTCGCCCTCTTCAACAAGACCGCTTTCCTCGCCGAGAAGGTGCTCGGCAACATCGTGGCTTCCGGCGTGAAAGTGATGGTGCTGGCCGTCATCGTTGGCATCGGCACGGGCCTATTCTCGCAGTTCACGACCGGCTACGGCGGCGGCCAGCCGACGATCGAGCAGGCGCTCTCTGTCGTGCTCGCAGCCCTCGCCATGTTGGGCCTCGGCATCTTCGGTCCCGGCATCGCCACGGGTCTCGTCTCCGGCGCGCCGCAGCTCGGCGCGGGCGCCGTCGTCGGCACGGGCCTCGCCGTCGCCGGCACAGCCATGGCCGGCGGAGCGGCTCTGGGTCTGGCCGGAAGGGGAGCGGTCAGCGCCGCATCCGGCGCGGCCGCCGCGGCGCGCGGTGGGGCGGCGATGGCCGGCGGAGCGGCCTCCGCCTACAGCCTCGCTTCTCTTGGCGAGTCCGGCGCCTCGGGTGTGGCGTCGGGGCTCGCCGGAGTGGGGCGTGCGGCGGGCGCGACCGTCGCTACGCCCATGCGCTGCGCTGCGTCTCGCACCGCAGCCTCGCTCAAGGAAAACTTCGCCGCTGGCGCGCGCTCCGGCTTCGCGGCGACCGGCGGCGCCTCGACCATGGGAGCCACGAGCGGCGACATCGCCGGCGGTGGAGAGGTTGTGACCACAATCGATTCCGGCATGCCCGCCTGGGCCCAGCGCATGAAACGCAAGCAAGCGCTGATCCACGGAGCACAGACCGCCGGCCACGCCCTTCGGTCCGGCGACAGCCATGGCGGCGGCCATTCCATTGATCTCTCGGGAGGAGAATAGGAGATGTCGATCTTCCGCCGATCGTCGGTGCGTTACGGACGCACCCCCGAGCCGGAGACGCCCTACCAGCGCGCCGCACAGGCCTGGGACGAGCGCATCGGCTCAGCGCGGGTGCAGGCGAAGAACTGGCGGCTGATGGCTTTTGGCTCGCTCTTTCTCTCGACGGGGCTCGCAGGCGGCTTGGTCTGGCAATCGACCCACGGCAGCGTCGTCCCTTGGGTGGTGCAGATCGACAAGCTTGGGCAGGCCCAGGCGGTGGCGCCGGCGACCGCGGATTACGCGCCGTCCGACCCGGAGATCGCCTGGTATCTCGCCCATTTCATCGAAATGGTTCGCTCGCTGCCGGCCGATCCGATCATCGTGCGGCAGAATTGGCTTCTGGCCTATGACTTCACGACGACGGGAGGAGCGCAGGCGCTGAACGAATATGCGCGCGCCAACGACCCCTTCGCGAAGCTCGGCAAGCAACAGGTCGCCATCGACGTCTCGAGCGTGATCCGCGCCTCGCCCTCGAGCTTCCGCGTCGCGTGGGTCGAGCATCGCTACGAGGACGGCGCGCTCGCCGACACCACCCGTTGGACCGCGATCCTCTCGGTCGCAATCCAGACGCCCACCGACGCCGATCGCCTACGCAAAAATCCGCTCGGCGTCTACGTCAACGCCATCAACTGGTCGAAGGAGCTGGGACAATGACCCCGCCGATTTCCTCAGGCGCCGGCGATCCGGCTTCACGCATCTCCGCAATTCAGTATCGCCGTAAAGCCGGGATGACGGATTTCTGGAAGGCCGCCGATCCTCAAAAGCGCAGAAGCGCAATCACGCTTTTCCGTGGATGCGGAATTGCGGCTTTGCTGATTGGCGCGACGGCGCTCGCCGGCTGCGCCCACAAATTCATCCCGCCCGACATCGACTATGACGACGCCGCGCCGGCGAAACTCGCGGCCAGTCCGCCGCTGCCAGTGAAGGTCATCGAGCTGCCGAAACTCCTGCCGCTTCCCGGACAGTTGAAGCCGCTCGCGAACGGCAAGCCGGTCCCTGAAGCGACCGATCCGGCGATGCGGGTCAATCAGGCCAACGCCGCCGCGCGCGTGCAGCCGGTGCGCAATGGCTTCATCAACGCGGTGCAGGTCTATCCCTTCGCCGCCGGCGCGCTCTATCAGGTCTACACCGCGCCGGGAGAAATCACCGACGCTGCGTTACAGGAGGGCGAGCAGCTCGTTGGCTCCGGCCCGGTCGCCGCCGGCGACACGGTGCGCTGGATCATCGGCGACACGGAGAGCGGCGCGGGCGCTACGAAGAAGATCCACATCCTGGTGAAGCCGACCCGGCCGGACATCACCACCAATCTCGTCATCAACACCGATCGACGAACCTATCTCCTCGAGCTGCGTTCGACGGAGAAGACCTATATGGCGTCGGTCTCCTGGCAGTATCCGGAGGACCAACTCATCGCCCTTCGCCGCCAGAATCAGGAGGCGCAAGAAGCCGCGCCGATCGACAAGGGAGTCGATCTCGCCGCGATTAATTTTCGCTACGCGATCCAAGGCGACAATCCCGCGTGGCGACCGCTGCGCGCCTTCGACGACGGACAAAAGGTCTACATCGAGTTCCCGCGCGGCATAACGCAGGGCGAGATGCCGCCGCTGTTTGTCATTGGACCCGCCGGCGGCTCGGCGCTCGTCAACTACCGCGTCCGGTCCAACTACTACATCGTCGATCGCCTGTTCGCCGCCGCCGAACTCCGGCTGGGCGACAAAGACAGCGAGCGGCGCGTCCGCATCGTTCGAAGCGATGGAAGGCCGCGGTCATGGCAGTGGACGGTGAAGAGAATGATCGTGCGGCTCCGTCGGTCGCGCCGCCCGATTTGCGATTGCGCGGTGAGCGACCGCGCGTCACTCGCCTATCGCGCAAGGTTCTGATCAGCCTGGGCGGGATTTCCGCGCTCGCGATCGCCGGCGCACTCGGTTACGCGCTTCAGCCGCACGACAAGTCTCAGAATGGCGAGGAGCTGCTCAGCACTCAGAACCGGCCCTCGGCCGAGGGCTTGGCGGGACTGCCGAAGGACTATACCGGCCTGCCGCGCCAGGTTCCTCAGCTCGGCCCCCCTCTGCCCGGCGATCTCGGCAGGCCGATCCTGAACGCCGGCGCGGCGCCAACGACTGTGGGAGCGGCCCCGGACGCGGAAGCGCAGCGCGTCGCCCAGGAGATGGAGGCGGCGCGGGTCAGCCGGCTGTTCGCGCAGACAAGTCAGCCGTCTCAAACTATTGCTGCCGTCGCGCCGGCGACGGCGCCCGGAATCGGAACGGGCGCGACGACCCCACCGCCGGTCGACGCCGGCTCGGCGCAGAACATGCAGGACCGCAAGACGGCGTTCCTCAACGCCTCGACCGACCGGCGAACGGTCAGCGCCGATCGGCTCCAGACCAAAGCCTCGCCCTATGTCGTCCAGGCCGGCACGGTGATCCCCGCCGCGCTCATCACGGGCATTCGCTCGGACTTGCCCGGCCAGATCACCGCCCAGGTGACCGAAGCGGTCTATGACAGTCCGACCGGCAAATATCTGCTGATTCCCCAAGGCGCGAAGCTGATCGGCCAATACGATAGCTCTGTCGCCTTCGGTCAGTCGCGCCTGCTGCTCGTTTGGACGCGGCTCATCATGCCGGACGGGACCTCGATCGTGTTGGAGCGTCAACCCGGCGCCGACACGGGCGGCTATGCCGGGCTCGAGGACGAGGTCGACAATCATTGGGACAAGCTGTTCGAGGGCGCCGTGCTGTCGACGCTCCTCAGCGTCGGCGCCGAAGCCGGCACGAGTCAGAGTGAGAATAATTTGGTGCAGGCGATCCGCTCGGGCGCTTCCAACTCGATCAGCCAGACCGGCCAGCAGATCATTCAACGCCAGCTCAACGTCCAGCCGACCCTGACCATCCGGCCGGGGTTCCCGGTCCGCGTCGTCGTTACGCGCGATCTGTTGTTGGCGCCCTACGGACAGGGAGCGAAACCATGACGAAATTGAAGCTCGGACCGCTTGCCGACGACAAGCCGTTTAAAGTCACTGTCGAACTGCCGGCGACAGTTCATCGGGACCTCGTCGCTTATGCAGAGGTTAACGGGCAAGCAGTCGCGGAGCCTGCAAAGCTCATCGTGCCGATGATCGAGCGCTTCATGGCGACCGATCGAGCCTTCTCGAAAGCGCGCCGCGCGGACCATGTTCAGTCAGCAGAAACAAGTGGCGAGAGATCCGGATAGCGCTCGAGCAAGATGTCGAGAAAAGGGCCAAGCGTCGGATTCTTGTTGGCCTCACACCAATAGGCGGCGAAATTGAATCTGGTAGGACCGTCGGCGTCGTGAATCTCACGATAAACGACGCCATCGTATTTGGCCCCGGTGGCGCCCTCGAGCATCAGGCTGATGCCGATCCCGGCGCCGGCCAGGCTCGGCAACTGATCGAAGCTGACATCCTGATGTAGAACCCGCTGCGCGCCGAATGCATCGAGCTTGGCAGCTATGAGCCCGCCCATCTCGGGGCCCGAGCCGCGCTGCTTGACGAGCAATGGATGTCCGGCAAGGTCCGCCCCCTGGACCGCCGGCTTCTCGCAGAGCGGATGTCCATCCGGCAAAGCTGCAATCACGCGTTCGCTCCAGAGCGGCAGCTTCCGATCTTCCCAAATCGGGCAAGAGGCCGTCATGATCGCGACGTCGACGATGCCGGCCGGCAGGTCGAAAAGTAGCCGATCCTGAGCGCCGTCGATGGTGTGGATGTCGACCTCCGGAAACTGCCTATGGTATTCGGCCAGCGTGGCTCGCAGGTTTCCTGCGGCAAGCGACACATAGACGCCGATCATCAGTCGTCCCGTTTGGCCGTTCGACATGTCCTTGAGTCTTGCAAACGCGGCGTCGGTTTCTTCAATGATGTGCCGAGCCGCTTGGAGGAAGTCGCGGCCGACCGCGGTCGGTCGGGTTCCGCCATTGGTTCTTTCGAACAACTCCGCTCCCACGCGATCTTCCAGACTGCGGAGCGTCCGAACTCGACGTCGATTGGCGCACGTTCAAGCTTTCCGCAGCCTTGCGGAGGCTACGATGCTGAGCTGAAATGACCGCCCATCTCAAATCTCGTAGACCGACATCCATTCCGCCGCCTTTTCGAAGGGGGAACCCAAGTCGATAATCGTCGAGGCGCTATTAACCTGATCAGTGTGGCCTGAAAGTGTTTTCCGAGCCGTCGGCGAGTTCCTCCAGCGCGGCGAGGAGTGATGGCGGAAAGTGGGTGATGACGGCGTGACGCAGGCGGCGTAACGGTTCAGCCGGACGCGATCGACGATCCGCTCACCGTAATTTTGCGTGGCGGGGTGGCTCGATGACGACGGCGTCGTCGAGGTCATGCTCAACCCAGATGGGCGACTCTGGCTCGATCGGTTGAATAGCCGGCTCTAGGATCCTGCAATCGATCGAAGGACCGGTCGCCAAGATCATCGCCGTGATAATCACGACGGACCTGACGCCCGCCTTCGGCGACAAGTCGGGCATGCTTCCGGCGGCTGGCGCCAATCCTGTTCGGCCACTCAATCGCCTTCGCCCCGTCTATGGGGGACAGGCCGCGGGTCTAACGCTTGCCGGGCGGGACCCGCAGCCCGTAATCAGCTCTCGCATGCTTACCCATTGCTTACCCGATGCCGGGCTGCGCTGACGGTAAGCAAAAACGCCCCGAAGGGCATCATGCAACTCGTTGATTTTAATTTGAGAAACTGGAGCGGGCGAAGGGATTCGAACCCTCGACCCCAACCTTGGCAAGTTTGGGAACCGTTGGCATGGGAGCTAGATCCGTGATTTTGGGCCGCCCAACCGGCTCCACAGTTGCTGTTCCAAATCGATTCTTTTAGTGGCGACACCCCTCTGCATTGGCGCACCAACCTTCGCCTTTGCTTTAGGTTAAGAGCTCTGCCGCGCCGAAGCGGCTTCGTGAGCGCGTCAGGACCGCAAATCTCATCGCCGATAGTAATCACGCCGAACTCGGTCTCCCGGCCCGTAAGTTTGGTCGTCAGCCCGCGATGGAGTCGCTCGCCAATCGCTTCCGCGGCCTGCCTGATTGGATCAGCGTCACGGTTCGCATATCGCCCTGTCATGGCAAGCGTTTTGTGGCGCAGAAAGTCTCGCACGGAGAACGCGTTCGCGCCCGTTTGCGAAACGTATGTTCCCGCGGTGTGGCGGAGATCGTGCAGATGCACGTCGTCGAGCCCGGCCCGCGCGCGCAGCGCTTGCCAGGCGTTTTCAAGCACCGATAGGGACAGCGGGCGGCCGGCGTCCATCGGAGCGGGAAAGACCCACGGAGAGCCTTCCTTGCGCGTCTGCTCGGCCAGCAGGTCGAGCGCATAAGCGGAAACAGGATGCGGGCGCCGCGCTCCGCCCTTGCGCGATGGCAGGGCGACAGTCCCGCGGTCGATGTCGATGTCGGCCCAGGCAAGGCCGAGGATCTCCGAAGCGCGCGCGCCAGTGAACAGCAGCAGCTTGACGACGGTGAGCGCCGCTCGGTTCGGGATCGTGCGGCTGTTCTCAGGCTTGGCGCGGTGTTTCGCTTGAGCGCCCCTGCGCTCGCGCCAGGGTAGGCCGGTGGTCTCGGCTTCCTCAAGGGCAGCGCCGAGGCGAGCGAGTTCTTCGGCGGATAGGAAGCGCTCGCGCGCGTTCTCCTCGAAGCGCGGAACGCGCCGGCAGGGGTTCGATCCATCCGTCCGCCATGCCCACTCCTCGGCAAGATTGAAGGCCTTCGACAAGACAGCCAGCGCCAAATTCGCCTGGCGCGGCGTTTTCTCCAGCCGCCGGCGCAATTTCAGAATGTCCTGGCGCGTCACGCTGGCGACCTTGAGGGCGCCGAGCGCTGGGCGGATATGACGCTTGATGAGAGCCTTGTTGTCGCGCTGAGTCCGCGGCGCGTTCCCTGCCTCCAGATGTTTCGTGACATAGGCGTCGAGGAGATCGCTGACGGTCGGCGCCTCGCGCCGTTGCTTGACCTCCTTCGCAGGATCTCCCCCTTGGGCGACGCGGCCGCGCAGCGCGCGCGCCTGGTCACGCGCCTGCTCGACCGTCAGCGCGCCGAAGCGGCCTATCGTTACGCGGAGCTTTCGGCCCTCGGCGTTGCGGTAGTCGAGCACGAACGTCAGCACGCCGCTCTTGAATTGCTGAAGGCCGAAGCCCGTCAGCGCCTTGTCCCAGTGGAGGACCGGCTTTGAGACATCGGAAAGGGCGTCGATATAGCGCTTCGTCAGATTGACGGGCGGCCGCTGATTTGGACGACCTCGCGCGGAAGTCTGACGACCTTTGGACGGCTCCGAAGGAAGCCGCACATTGCTCTTCTCTTGATTTTCCGCGCCCACCGCCGACTTGGATGGCTTGGACGATCTTAGCGGATCACTCGGCATATCTCGCGCTCCACGCCACGCGCGAGCGTAGCAGCGACCCGATTTCGTGTCACCACCTTGTCACCACTTGAAGGCGAATTCAGTCGTTTTCCGGCGTAATCTGGCGCAACGCGATTTCGGTCTAATAGTCTGAATATACTATGTAATCGCAAATCCTCGCACTCAAGCGTAACCCGCCGAAACGGATTTGTAATCAGTAGGTCGGGGGTTCGAATCCTCCAACCGGCACCAATAAATCAATGACTTATGTGCAATTCTGCAAGGGGCGTAAATCCTCGTCAGCGATTTGTCAGACATTTAGCGGTTTGGTTTGGCAGGCCTAAATCGACTTGCATTGATGGAAAAATCTTCGCTGTTCCTCTGCTGAAACACAAAAAAGGCCCTGGGTAAGCTCGCCAGGGCCTCTTAGTTGGTGTTCGGCGGATTATGGAACCGTCAGTAGTCCATGCCGCCCATGCCGCCGCCACCGGGCATCGGAGGCGCATCCTTCTTCGGATGTTCGGTGATCGTCGCCTCGGTGGTGACAATCAGGCCGGCGATGGAGGCCGCATCCTGAAGAGCCGTGCGCACGACCTTGGTCGGGTCAATGATGCCGAGCTTCATGAGGTCGCCGAACTCGCCTGTCTGGGCGTCGTAGCCGAAGCTATATTCTTTGGAGTCCATCAACTTGCCAACCACGACGGCCCCGTCGCCGCCGGCATTGTCGACAATCTGGCGAGCCGGGGCCTGGATCGCCTTGCGGACGATATCGACGCCGGTTTTCTGGTCGGAATTAGCGGTCTTCACACCATCGAGCGAGGCGATCGAACGCAGCAACGCCACGCCACCGCCTGGCGAAACGCCTTCCTCGACCGCCGCGCGGGTCGCGTTTAGGGCGTCGTCAACGCGATCTTTCTTTTCCTTCACTTCCACTTCCGTCGCGCCGCCGACGCGGATGACCGCGACGCCACCCGCGAGCTTGGCAAGACGCTCCTGCAGCTTTTCACGGTCGTAGTCCGATGTGGTCTCCTCGATCTGGCCCTTCAGCTGGCCGATGCGCGCCTGAATGTCCTTCTTCTCGCCTGCGCCGTCGATGATCGTGGTCGTCTCCTTGTCGATCTTCACCCGCTTGGCGCGGCCGAGCTGTTGCAAGGTGACGTTCTCAAGCTTGACGCCAAGGTCTTCGGCGATCAGTTCACCATTGGTGACAATAGCGATGTCTTCCAACATGGCCTTGCGGCGATCGCCGAAGCCCGGCGCCTTGACGGCGGCGATCTTCAACCCGCCGCGCAGCTTGTTGACGACGAGCGTGGCCAGCGCTTCGCCTTCGATGTCTTCGGCGACGATCAACAGGGGCTTGCCGGTCTGAACCACGGCCTCGAGAATCGGCAGTAAGGCCTGTAGCGAGGAGAGCTTCTTTTCGTGGATCAGAATGTAGGGATCTTCAAGTTCCGCGATCATCTTCTCGGCGTTGGTGATGAAGTAAGGCGAGAGATAGCCGCGGTCGAACTGCATGCCTTCAACAATTTCAGTTTCGGTCTCGAGGCTTTTGGCCTCCTCCACCGTGATCACGCCCTCGTTGCCGACCTTCTCCATCGCCTTGGCGATTTCCCGGCCGATGAATTCGTCGCCGTTGGCCGAGATCCTGCCAACCTGAGCGATTTCGTCATTCGAAGTGACCTTCTTTGAGTTCTTCGCGAGATCGGCGACGACGGCCTCGACCGCGAGGTCAATGCCGCGCTTGAGGTCCATCGGGTTGAGCCCTGCGGCCACGGCCTTAGCGCCTTCACGGGCGATCGCGGCAGCAATGACCGTGGCGGTAGTGGTTCCATCGCCGGCGGCGTCGTGCTGCTTGGAGGCGACTTCACGCACCAGCTGGGCGCCGAGATTCTCGAACTTGTCGGAAAGCTCGATCTCCTTGGCGACGGTCACACCGTCCTTGGTAATGCGCGGCGCGCCGTAGGATTTCTCGATCACGACGTTGCGGCCTTTGGGACCTAGCGTGACCTTCACTGCGTTGTTGAGAATTTCGACGCCGCGCAAAATGCGGTCCCGGGCGTCGGTGGAGAAACGTACGTCTTTGGCAGCCATTGTATTAGAACTCCATAAATTGCTCATAGGGGATCGCGCGAATCCGGCGTTCGTCAGCCAACCACGCCGAGGACATCGCTTTCCTTCATGATGAGCAGGTCTTCGCCGTCGATCTTGACCTCGGTACCGGACCATTTGCCGAACAAAATGTTGTCGCCGGCCTTAACGTCGAGCGGAACCAGTTTGCCGCTTTCGTCGCGAGCCCCGGGGCCCACAGCGACGATCTTCCCCTCCTGGGGCTTTTCCTTGGCGCTGTCGGGAATGATGATGCCGCCTTTCGTCTTTTCTTCGCCTTCGAGGCGCTTAACCACCACCCGGTCGTGCAGGGGACGAAATGCCATGCTGTTTTTTCCTTAAATATCGGCGGACCCACTGCATTGGGAAGCGTCTTCCACCAAAGCAATGAGCAGAAAAGTTACTAGCACTCTATCATAGCGACTGCCAGAACCTGGTTCGGACGTAGGGGCGCTGCCCAACATTTACAAGGCGGGTGCCGCTAAATCCCGGGCGGCGCGGATAGAAACAGTGAAGGCGGCGCAGGAATTGAGCCCGTGAAACCGATCTCGACTGCGCGGAACGCAGAGTTCTTCCCCATCAAAAAGTTGCGACAAAAAATCAGCACTCGTGGGGTGTTGCTGATAAGATACTGTTTTTAAGACGAGTAGTGGCATTAGACTTGCGTGAGCCATCCGGTCGCTTCATTATTTCCGACAGCGAAGGAGGCTCTGATGGTGTCGCGCAATTTTCGTCAAATGGTCGAAGGCTACGGCTTAACGACAGCGAATATCCTCTACCGTCTTCCCGACTACCCGGCGATCGTTCAATCCTATGTTTGGCAGGAATACGATCTGCATCCGCACTTCCCGGAACTGCATAAATTTCTCGACTTCTGGACGAGGAGCCTCGAAGGCAAGCTTCACTCGGTGTTGGTGGCGCATGCAGCGCTTATCCGCCCCGCAAAAATTTCAGTGGTGGAGGCAGAATTCACGCTGCACTGAAGGCCTCTGCTGACGCGATCCCCGCAGTGGGTGACGTCCCAATTCTTCACCAGGACCACCGACGCTCCAAAGAAACCCGCTCGATCAGCTCAGCTGATCGAGCGGGTTACGTTGGTTGAATGCGATGCGCTAACCTTTGTAAGATGTCAGTTCTGCTCTCCAGCGATGGGCGTCTTTGCGGCGACCAGCGCCTTTGCGGCGATGGGCGCTTTCCACGACTCAGCGGGAACTGACGGCTTCGCGGATGACGCGACCGTAATCGGCTTGAAAGCCTCCTTGGCGAGGCTCGAATACATCTCGCCAATCTTGGCGGCTTGGGCCACAAAATCCGCGTAAGCGCATTTGGCGAAGTCCGACTGGAGCTGGACCGCCTCGTCGATCTTCTTCACGTTGATCAGCTTCTCGAAGTGCGCCCGGCTTTTCTCGAAGGACGTCTTTGAATAGTCCGTCGTTTCGGCTGCGATGGCTTGCAGACCCTTGGTCGAGGAGGCGGTCGCCGCAGTAAACGCCTCGAACGGAGCCTTGCCGAACGCTCTGATATCTGTGAAGTTAGCGAACATGGAATATCCTTTTTTGGTGGAGGCGTGCAGGGTATTTCCTGGCGCTTTACAAGCTTATCGCTTATGTGCGGCGCACAAATAAGTCAAGAATTATATTGCGTTGCAGCATAGACTAAACAATCCCCACCCCCTCAGCGCTTTTTGCCAAAAGCGTGTCTCGCTTTGATGACCGGCGATCAATATTGCTGCCTGCGCAGATTGGAAATTTAAGTTCACGCTCAATCGCACGGCTTATGCGAAATTGCTCATTTCGCTCCGCTCCAGTGAATCCACTCGTCCTCGAATAAATGCCCCTACGACCTCGAGCTCTCCAATGCTCTTCATGGCTGCGGATTCGCGCGAAATACATCGTGTCTCCATGCGGATTCACGACGGGGCCGCTGGAAATGAGAAACGCTGCCGCCTCAGTGTTCACCGAGCTCGAAACGCACTAATCGATCCAACGAACTTCGGGAGCCTCTTGAGGAACCGCCGATGCGACCGTTCCTTGAATTCCGACGATGATCGGAGCGACGACAACGTGGGCATCTGGAATGCCAAGCGTCTCCTTGCCCCTTGGTGTGTCGAGCCATGCTTGCGCCAATCCAGTCGAAGTTGGACGAAGCCAGACGCGAAGTGAAGAACGCCGTTGTCGACTTTGATGTTTCCGACGAAAGCTACTGGAGCTGCGAAAGAGCGCTCGGCGCGCGTTCGACGAGCACAAGCGATCCTCAAATTTTGATCGCAAACTCAAGGAATGCCCTGGGACTTTCCCAGAAGATTGGATCGTTCAGCACCGGATCCAAACTGCAAGTTCTGTGGTAAGGGTTGGCTAATTCGCATCAACTAATCATCAGGAGCGCGCCGGATCGGCTCCCGACCGTCGCGCCGCCCACAATCGCCGACCGATGATCCAGAATTTTCAAGCGAGCACCTCAGGGAAGCCATTTCCTCGCGCAGGCTCATTGCGGAGCCCGTTTACCGAGGACGGTTCCTCCGTTCTTGCGTCGGGATTCGCGCCGCTTCATTGGCGGGGGTATCGTCGATCTTGTGTGGGCGCTCGTTTTAGTTGACGACGATTACATTCCGCTTCTCATGACACTAGTGGATTAAATCTTACATTTGAATCCGGGTTGGGATTCCCGTTGGGCGGGCTGTGTGCGAGTCTGCCCGATGCGCCCTGGAATATCCCTCACTGTCACTCCACTTGACCGTCGCCGCTTGCGGGCGCTGGTCAACGACCGCAACGCTCCACAGAAGCACGTCTGGCGGGCCGAGATCGTTCTGCTCAGCGCCGATGGCGGCGGCACGCACGAGATCATGCGCCGGACAGGAAAATCGAAGACGTGCGTCTGGCGTTGGCAGGAGCGCTTCGCTTCGGAAGGGTTTGACGGCCTATTGCGGGACAAGACGCGCCCCTCCCGCATCAAGCCGCTTGGCGAGGACGTCGCAGCGCGCATTGTCGCCATGACCCTCGACGACCCGCCTGGCGAGACGACGCACTGGACTGGAGCGCTTACGGCGAAGACCGCTGGCGTCTCCGTCAGCTCCGTTCAGCGCATCTGGCGCGCCCATGGCCTCCAGCCGCACCGGGTGCGACAGTTCAAGTTGTCGAACGATCCCAAGTTCGTCGACAAGCTGCGCGATGTCGTTGGGCTTTATGTCGACCCGCCAGCGCACGCCATTGTTCTGTCTGTTGACGAGAAAAGCCAGATTCAGGCGCTCGACCGCACGCAGCCCGGTCTTCCTATGAAAAAGGGCCGCGCCGGAACCATGACGCACGACTACAAACGGCATGGAATAACGACGCTCTTCGCCGCGCTGAATGTTCTCGACGGCACGGTGATCGGCCGTAACATGCAGCGTCATCGACACCAGGAGTTCATTCGCTTTCTCAACGCAGTTGAGGCGGAGGTTCCTGCTGGCAAGGTCGTCCACGTGATTCTCGACAACTACGCCGCCCACAGGCATCCTGCGGTGCGCCGGTGGCTCGATCGACACGAACGCTTCACATTCCACTTCACGCCGACATCGTGTTCGTGGCTCAACGCCGTCGAAGGCTTTTTCGCCATCTTGACCAAGCGGCGGCTGCAACGAGGCGTGTTCCGTTCCATCGTTGACCTACAAGCGTCGATCAATCGCTTCCTTGAAGAGCACAATGCTCAGTCCAAACCCTTCGTTTGGACTGCTGACCCCGACAAATCATCGCCGCCGTCAGACGTGGGCACCAAGCGTTAGATTCGATCCACTAGTTCGCGAAGGTCGGTTCGATCCGATTAGATCGCTGGCCTACTTTCCCAGAATCGCTTGGCCACTCAAGGACGAAAAATAAAGCCACTAGTGAGGGCTTGTCGCCATGGCCCCGCCGACAATCGCCGACCTGCAATTTTTCAGGACTGCCGAGCTCGTTTTTCTTTGACGAGCTCCTAGCGCAATATTCTGCGTGGTTATGCGAGCCATACCGCGACGTTGTGTCACGCCCCCGCTTGTGCAACCTTTGAAGCTCGAAAGTTGTTTATTTACAATCCGCAAAAAGGGAGGGGGAAATGACCACACTCATCGCGCTGGCGCGCATGATGGAGAGTTATAACAACGCCGTCGCCCCTAAGAGCAAATGCCCCGCGTGGCAGCAATTCATCGAAGAATGTCGCTGCGACCTGCATCGCCTGCCGTGGAGCGAAAACGCTGATTGCTGGGTTCCGGAGGGGTTCGGGCAGTACTGGAGCCTCGTTGCCACAGGCGAAAGCCTAGATTTTGATCCGAAAAGCGGTGGCTACTTAGCCGGTGCTTGAAGTTCAATCGACGCGGCTGTCCAAAAGTCGTCGTGCCGTTTTCAGCGCACCAAACGAAAGCCCGGCCATTGCTGACCGGGCCCACTCACTGTACGCTTACGCAGGTTAGGCCGGCGCCACCGCCTACCCTCGATGAATAGCTATCCCAGCAAGAGACGACTTCAAGCGCACCCAACTCGGGCTTGGACTCGTTGCCCTGGCCCCGAATTGGCGTAACAACAAGTAGCGGGAATGGGGCGGTGATCGTCCAACAGAAGAATCCCGACCACTGCTGGCCGGGAAGTGGGCGCAACCCCTCGGAGGGTGTGCTGATGCGGCTGCACCAGCTGTACATCAATGTGGATAGCGCCGCGCTCAGCGACTTCAAGTGCGCAGCGTGCTGATAGTAAGAGTGAGAAAGGATATTTGGTAGCGGTTGTCACTTTGTGGAACGGACCCATATGACTTGTTTTTTCGAAGGCGCAAGCCATCGGGAGACGAGGCAATGAAGACTTTCCTTTCCCGCTTCGTAAAGAACAAATCTGGCGTCACTGTAGAGGAATACTTCTTGATTGCCGCTCTGATTTGGATCGTAGTTACGATTGCCCTGCAAATCTTACGGGCCAATAAAACGTGGGGTGCATTGAACGGCGGCCTCAGTTAATCTTTCAGCCTCAAATGTAAGACGGGTCGCAGCCCCTCGCAGCGACCCTATGCTCGTTCCGGCGTTGTTCGGGCCTGCTGTGCTAGTGACCGCGACAGCTCGTCCGTTGAAACGCCTCGAAAACATCCCACGCAAATTGGCAACCGTCGCGAGCGAACTCATCCTCGTCGCGGTAACCAGCAACACGAAACGCAACCTGTTTAGCAATTGCGAGCGCCGCCCGCCGCCACTCGTTCTCGGTTGGCGCTTCCCATAGAACATCTGCTGTCTCGTTATCAGTGCAGCTCGTGAGGCACGCCTGAACGATAGCTGGATGAGTTGCCGCAATTCGATGGAGGACTAAATGACTCATGGTCGCCTCCCCTGAAACGCAGCCCCCGCCGCAATATACGGTCTATTGGAGATAGAGCGAGATATTGAGACAGCAAGCTGAGCCGAACGCTCAAGAGGAGAAACTCGTTCCTTCGGCAGACAGCTGCGCGCCATCGTGACGCATCCATCGCGGTGGATAGGCCGCTATTTGTCGGGGCTAGAACTCGGGCCCGAACTTCCAAGAACCGCAGAGCGCCCTACGTCTAGGCCAGGAAGGGGTCGGACTTTGTGAATATGCGGAGACGCCCGCATGAATGCGAGGAGGGGCGTCATGGTCTCAACTTATGACGACGATCATTTATCAACAACCGAAGTCGTCTTCGCGATCGGCGGCGGCGTGATCGGAGGAGCCATCGGTTTCGCTCTCGTAGGATTCGTAGGAGCTGTCGCAAGCGCAGCTATAGGGGCGCTCGGTGGCGTTCTGCTGACCGGAGCAATCTGGTAATAAAACCGTCCGTCGCTACATCCGAGGTCGAGCCGCTTAGTGGCGTCTGGTCTTTGGGAACCGTTCGCTTGCTCAAAGAAGATGCAAAGCGATTCGGCAACCTCAAGAGACGTTCGCATCAGATAAGTCGAGCGCATAAGAAAAAACCCGGGGGACCGCGAACCGGGAAAAGTGGAGGATGTGTGGGCGGATCAACGCGAGCAAACCCACCCGCGAGATCATTGTGGAGCGCACGCAATATTCTTCAAGCCGCTCGCCGGCAATACGCCTCCCCGCTGCAGATCCGCGTCCGCTGCTCCCGCACAAAGGCGAGACATCGCGCAAAGCTCCAGGCCTGCCCGCGCCTCTCGGCGGCGCGATGTTCGGCGCAAGCCTTTCGCGGCAATGCGCCAGACGTAAAGCTGCACAAGCCGACGCTTGGACCGCGACAATCCTGCGTGACGACGCCGAGAATGGTGGGCTGGTTGTCGCATTAATCGCCGCTACGCTGCACCAGCGCGATTAGGGACAGGTGTGTCGACATTCCATATATTAGCGCCTCGTCCCCCACAGATCCTGAGCTCACCGCTTTTGCTTTGCGGCAGCACTACGGGGCTGCGCGCGCGACGTTATCTGCCAAGGCGATCGACGTATGCTGCCGGCGGCGGGCGCTTGGCGATATCGTTCAAGTCAACGTCATCAATCCGCTTCCCATTGGCATCCTCCACCCAGACTTCGCATCCCGTGGCTTTTTTGTCCCTCTCAACTTCCATGGCGCGTTTGGGATTATCACAGAGAATCGTATGCGCGGCGCCGCCCAAGTCCTTGACTTTGACGAAGAGATTCACGGCCCACCTTCCAAGGCTTTGAGGAGCAAACCTGGAAATAAGCGCGCCGCGAAACTCTTCAAGAAGTCATCAAAAATCAAACTTTGCTGCTTCTACGCCATAAAGCCGCTGGCGATGGCTTGTCGCCATAGCGCTGTTCTAACTCGTCGCCTCGTAACCCAGAGGCGCTGCTGACTTGTGGAATGATTCAGCAGTGCTATTGTTTAGCGATTGCGGCTCATCAGCGCGAGAGACGGTGGGTATCCGGTGAAATCCTCGGTGCCCGCTCCTCATGAGCTAGCCAACCAAATTCGTATTATAAACGCAACGCATCTTTGCATGATCGCATCACGATACAGCTTCCGCTTGTCGAGTCTTATCCTCCCGCACAAATCATCGTTATTTCTGGAGAAGAGGAGGCGAAAGTCGGATGCATGTTACGCATCTTGACGGATTCACGGGGTGAACTCACTCCGGTGAATAGGCTTTAGCCAGAGTTTTCTCGACGGTGATTGGTCGAAAGAGGGCAGCTAAATGAGTCCGCGGCATGATAACTGAAGTTCAGGTCCAGGCGACTCTCAGTCACGAGGCGGCGTTGGCCCTTCATGAGATCTTGAATCGGCGGCTTGGAACAATCCAATATGTCGAAAAGCACGAACCACAAAATGTCTCCGACCTAATTGAGACTGAAAAGCAGGCGATCATCCAGCTTCTGATGGCTGTCGTCTAATCGCTACCCGGTTTGCAAGCCTTTTCTCAAAGGCAACAGCCTCTCCTGGTTGCTGTTGCGAAGCGGGAGCCCAAAGTCGTGTTATCTATCCCGTTAGTTGAGCCTCTACGCGCGTCCGTAGGCGTTTGCCGGAAGCAGGGTCGTCTTCGCGGTCGGCACAAAGCTGCCGCATGATGGGGCTTCGCAGGTTCGGCGTTCCAATGTGGACGACGCAATCGGCGGGCGTTAACCCCGGTTGCACACCATCAAACGGAATCGCCTTGCCTACGTCCCGGCAGGGACGTCTTCGCGCGTCCAGTCGTTGGACGCTAACAGGTCTGCTGGTCAAATCTTCTTTGATAGCGCCTTGTTCGACCAGCTCAGGCAGTGGAGCCTGGGAAATGCTCAAAGAATTCGCCTGACTTCAGCATTGCATGCATAATGACGGAGAGCTTTCGGGCCACGGCCACAGCCGCACGTTTGAACCCGACCCTTTCCCTCAACTTGAGCCCCCAACTGCGCAGGTTGCTGTCGGCGCAGCTGCGCGTCAAGATCACAGTGGCGGCTTCATAGAGCAGTCCCCGCAAGTGCGCATCACCACGCAGTGAGATGTGACCGTTGTAATCGACCTCGCCAGATTGATACCGACGTGTCGTTAGTCCCAGCCAAGCCCCAACGGAACGCGACTTTTTAAAGTTCTCTGGATCTTCGATAGCGGTCACAAACGAAGTTGCGGTGACTACGCCAACTCCCGGAATCGACATGAGAAGACGGCATGGCGCGCTTTGTCGGGCCGTGGCTATCAACTGCCTACCGAGCTTGGCTGCTTGTTTGCGTATCCCGAGCCAAGCTTCCAAGATCGTCATGATGATCCGCGAAAGCGCCTCATTGCCGTCCAGTAACTCACGCACATTTCGTTCAAATGCGCCACCTCTGCCCGGAGGAACAACCAGTCCAAACGTTTTCATCAGCCCGCGAATTTGATTTGAAAGCTCGGTGCAGATTCTGATCATTTTTGTCCGAGCCGCCACAAGCGCGCGGGTCTGCATACTGTCATACCCTTTCACGCGCACTTCGCGGTAAAAGCCCGCCTCGGCCAATTGGGCCAATCCATCGGCGTCGTTTGCATCGGTTTTATTCGCCGCCATGTTGAGAACGGCCTTGGCGTGTCGCGCATCAATGCAGATCGCGGGGAGGCCTTCCGCACTCAGCGCGTGATAAAACCACACAGACAATGGACCCGTTTCGAACACCATTCGCTTTGCGCCAGGTGCGCGCTTGCGCACAAGAGTCGAAATCACATGCGGGTCGGATTTGCACTTGCCACGCCAGATCCGCCGGCCGTCGCGTCGAATGGAAATTGCAGTCTCTTCCAACGAAACATCAAGACCAATATATTCATCCATGGTTGCTCTCCGTTCGATGCTGGGCCTGACGCCACGTCGTGAGCCCGTGACTCCATCCTATCGGGGAGCAACCACCTTCAAAATTGCGAATGATATTGGCCATCGGGGTGATCCGCTTCCGCGATTACCCCATTGTGGATGCTGCATTGCGAAGGGGACAGCTCAATAGCGACCGGCCATGCCGCTTTGACCGTGGACGCGAAGTAAATCTCCACGGCCCGCGACAGCGAACTCAAAAACGGCCGCCTGTTCATCCGAGGTGGGGCCGCTTCATGGCATCTGCTTGTGCACCCGTTCGCTTGCTCAAAGAACATGCGGCGTGATTCGGAAGCGTCAAGTGCGAACGCGGAACATCCGCGCCCGCCACGAGTCAAGCATCTCCGATTAAGAGTTTTTTTGTGACATCGTCCGCGTCAGGACAAAACCGCCTATGACAACGATGGCGATCATACAACCGGGAATGAGGTACTCCATCTTTATCTCCCATGAATTACGCCGCCGCATAGCGTCATTATGATCGACACATGGCCGCGTCCGCTTCGCCAAAGGACCGAGCGTTTTTCAGCCCCCAACCCCTTGGAGTTTGGGGTCGCAGCAATCTCGCCATGGTTGACGACAGCCTAATGAATGCATCAGGGCTCGCGTCGTATCATTCACGTCAAAATCGTCACACTTCATTCGGACCAGCGCCCGTTGCTCCCGCGCGATCGCCCACACGAAGGCCAGTTGAGAAGCCAAGTTGCGGAAGGCGCTGACATCGGCTCCGACCTCGCTTGAAAACCTGAACGCCGATAATGGCTCGAAAAGACGCTCGACAAGAAATTAGCGTTCTTTGGCGCGCCCCGTCAGTTGGACGGCTGGCATCCGGCGGCAAAAGCTTCAAGCTCTTGTCCCGTATCGACGTTCCACCAACGATCTTCGCGAAAGATGACTCGGAACGGAACCTCATATCGGCCGTGGTGATCCGCGGCCAGCACGTAAACGACCGCGCCCTCCTCGGGCAGAGTCGTAGAATTCCACTCACCGTCAGTCATAACTACCTCCGGGCTCAAATTAAATTCAGTTCCCAGATAATAAATGGGTCACAATCCCAACAGCACCGCGACTATTCCCAGTTTGGAAAAATTCTAGTTTCAAAGGCCTCGCATTGATGGCAATAACGGAGACGTCGCAGGCGTGAGGATGAGAAAATAAATTGAAGCACGCGAAATCACGCACGAACCTTGACGCGTTAGGACTCAGCGATAATTGCCACGACAGCGGCTCGGCCCTCGGAGAAGGCGGATGCATGAAAATGCAAGTTTCTGGGCGTTTGTCGTGGCGCTGTGGTTCGGCCTAGTTTTCAGCGTCATAAACTTCATGCTGAAGATCGACCTCTTCATGGGCCTATGGGATAAACAATAGCGCCAGCGCGTCACACTCCGGGCCCTTGTCGATCCTTGTCACTTGCGACGGCTTTGGGGTCATCGCCGTGCGGATCGCTCCTCGAGTCCGCAGCCTCATGTGTCTTTGGTCACAAGCGCAGCCCGAAACGAAGAACATCCGCGTCGCGGAGCACCCCCATGAATGAATTCAACACCAGGCGATGGGATCATGTCCTCGTATGGGGAGCGGCTGGCTGGGTGCTTGGTCTAATTCTTGGGTTTTGGCTGGGAGCTAACCCCGATACCATCGCTCCTTCGGTCGTCGTTTTTACGGTCCTTTTTACGATCTTCGGCATGCTCGTCTGATGACGCCGTTGAATGGCGTCCGAACGGCCTTTCCGGGTCTCGAGGTGCAGATCTTCGTAAATCGCCCTGTGGTGGAAGATAGCGCGCGCCTCCTGCGCTGGCGTGAGAGGCGAGCGGATCAGGTTTTCGTCATTCTCCGCAAGATGGCTTCGCAAGTCTCGCGTTCCTTACGACTGCCCTTCGCATGGCCCGTGCCGCTGTTGAGCGGCACAGGCCATCAGGGCCGATCTGGACAGCCCAAAACCATCGCGGATCACGGGGCCCGCCGCGCACCCGAGAGAAGCGCGCCGCGGATAAACCGTCGATGGATAGGATCGTGTCCCTTGCCGTGGTGTAGCAAGCCGGGGTTGACACCATCTTCGCCGGCGTTGGCCGGGTTGTTCAGGTTGCCACGGCGGGCAATCCGACGATCGGAGTATCGCTCAATGGAGCGATTCTTTCCAGCGTCATTTAGCGTCCCCTCTGGACCGCCCATTCGTCTTTCTGTTCGAGCAGGATCGCGCCGACGAGCCTGAAGATGGCGGCCTCGTTGGTGAAGATGCCGACCACATTGGTGCGGCGCTTGATCTCGCCGTTGGGCCGCTCGATTGGATCGGTGGAATATATCTTGGTCCAATGATCTTTCGGGACGGCGGTGTAGGCGAGCACATCGGCCTCGGCCTCGTCCATGAAGGCGGCGAGCTTGCTAATTGTTGGTCGTAATTGATCGGCGACCTTGCGCCACTGGGTTCTGGCGACTCCAGCGTCGTCTTGCGCGAAGGCGGTGGCGAATAAACGCGGAGACAACGCGGAGCCCACTCTTGCCGGCATGGGCCAGCGCGTTGCTCGCGAAGTGGACGCGGCAGCGTTGCCATGTCGCGTTCATCACCTTGCTGACGGCTGCCTTCATGCCCTCGTGGCGTCCAACGTGACGAGTTTGACGCCACGCAATCCGCGACGGGCGAGCTTGCGCAGGAAAGCCGTCCACAAGGTCTCGGCTTCGGAGGGGCCTGTATCCATGCCCAGCACTTCGCGACGCCCATCGTTGTTGACGTCGATGGCGAGAATGATGGCGACGGAGACGATGCGATTGTTCTGACGAACCTTCACGTAGGTCGCGTCGATCCAGATGTAGGGCCATTCGCCCTCGATGGGGCGGTCAAGGAAGGCCTTGACCGGTTCGTCGATCTCTTCGCAAAGGCGCGATACCTGGCTTTTCGAAACCTCGCTCCTCCCCCTGGCCTTGACCAGATCGTTGACGGAACGGGTCAAAACGCCTTGGATATAGGCTTCATGAATAACGGCGGTCAACGCCTTCTCGGCCATGCGGCGAGGTTCGAGAAATCCCGGAAAATAGCAGCCCTTGCGCAGCTTCGGAATACGAAGCTCGACCGTGCCGGCGCGCGTCTCCCAATCGCGGTCGCGATAGCCGTTGCGCTGGATGACCCGCTCGGGCGAACGCTCGCCGTGGCCGGCTCCCGTCAGCGCGCCGACTTCCAACTCCATCAGACGGTGGGCCGCAAAGCCGATCATCTCGCGCAAAATATCCGAGTCGGGGGCCTTCTCCACCAGCGCGCGCAGGTTCATCATGTCGTCGGTCATTGGATGGTTCCTCGGTTGCGTTGTGTCTCGCAACCCAACCATACCGGCGAACCGCCGATGACCGCCGCCCGCTCGCTACGCGCTATCAAAAGCGCGCGGCGCGGGCGGTCTTGCTCCAGCCCCACTCCACCACCGGGGACACCATCATGGATAGCGACCAATCGACCTCAGCGGCCTCGATCACGCCGTCGATGCGCGCGAAGGATGTGCGTCGCCGTTTGAAAGCCGTGGGGTCGGAACACGTTTCAAGCATTTTCAGTTTGCTCGATAAGCGCGGGGTCGTCATCGCCGACGCCGACCTTATTCACTCGCGTCGAGACGGTCCGTTCCTGCAAAGCATCCTCCGGGGGCGAGCGGAGCAATGCGCCTGGACTGTCGCCTCTCAGCCATGCCTCGGCGTGGCGCCAATCGAGAATGATTGGCATCCGGTCATGAAAAGCGCTGCATCCAATTATTCGCGCCACCGACGATAATCGTCGCGTTCGGAAGGTCGTCGCCGCCATCGAGCCCGCTCCAATGGTCCCATAGGGCCGCCAACGCAAACGGCCTGCCATCTCATGACGTGAAATAGTGTGGCGTCTTCGCCCCTTTCGCTCCCGTCCATTCATAGAATCCGGACGCGGGATGATACAGCGACGATATTTGAACGCGCCGCGAATAACGGCCGTTCGGCGAGCGTCTCTGCCTTTGCGTTGAATGTGGCGGGAAGTTCTTTAAGCGGTTTTTTTCCACCAGTGCGGCACAAGGCCCAATACATCGGGACAAGCTCATCGCCGCCTTCACCAGCGCGAATACCTCTATCGGCGTGGTGGGCGCGATATTGAACCGAGGCGCTAGATAGCGCGGCCGCCGATCAGATCGGCCAAGC
This sequence comes from uncultured Alphaproteobacteria bacterium, assembly GCA_963697595.1. GTDB lineage: Bacteria > Pseudomonadota > Alphaproteobacteria > Rhizobiales > Beijerinckiaceae > Methylocystis. Next base: position 60,727 of record CAVOON010000003.1, read on the forward strand.
ATTGGAGTTCCCCCGTGAGAAATTCTGTGTGAAGCGTCCACACATGGCGGAAATCCTAACGCCCTCCACTCCAAACGCAAAACGGCCCGTCGCTAGATCCGCGCTCGGGCCGCTCTTTTAAGGGGCTCCGTCCTGACGTATCAGAACGGAGCTAAATTGTTTCGTTCCCACACTAAAACCAGGCAATGCCTGGGTTACCGCAAATGCCGCGCCAGGAGGGAGGCGGCGCCCCTCCCGCCTGGTCCGTCCGAGGGCGGTATTATACTTGACATACCCAGCCCCATGATCTAGATTTCTGGCCATAGGAGCTTCCGCTATGGCTAATCCAATTCTCACCGCTCAACACTTTCAAAAAGAAGAGGCCGCTTTCGCCTATGTCGAGGCGGCTCTTTGGCCGGAAGGCCCGGTATGCCCGCATTGCGGCGGCTTCGATCGCATTTCCAAGATGCAAGGCAAATCCACCCGCGTCGGGCTCTATAAGTGCTACCAATGCCGCAAGCCATTTACCGTGCGCATGGGGACCGTTTTCGAATCCTCGCACGTGGCGCTTCACCTGTGGCTGCAAGCGATCCATCTGCTTTGCTCGTCCAAAAAGGGCATTAGCTCAAACCAGCTTCACCGCACCTTGGGCGTTACTCTGAAAACCGCGTGGTTTCTATGCCACCGCATCCGGGAAGCCATGCGCGATGGCTCCCTTGACCCAATGGGCGGCGCGGGTGGCATTGTAGAAGCCGATGAAACCTACATCGGAAAGCTTGCCGACGTTCCGAAACAGCGCGGCGGCAGCGCTCACAAGAACGTCGTCCTTACCCTTGTCCAACGCGGCGGATCGGCTCGCAGCTTCCATCTCGACGGTGCGAGCATCGCCACCATTAAGCCGATCGTCGAAGCCAACGTGGCCCGCGAAACCGCCATGATGAGCGATCAGGCCGCTTGGTATCCCGTTGTGGGCGCCGACTTCGCCAGCCATTCGACCGTGAACCACGCTCGCAACGAATACGTTCGCGGCATCGTCCACACCAACACCGTCGAGGGTTACTATTCGATCTTCAAGCGCGGCATGAAGGGCGTCTATCAGCACTGCTCCGAGAAGCACCTTCACCGCTATCTCGCAGAGTTTGATTTCCGCTACAGCAACCGCGTTAAACTCGGCTGCGATGATACCGAACGCGCAGACCGCGCACTAAAAGGCGTCAAAGGCAAGAGACTGACATATCAAACAACTCGTCACTGAGAAAAGGAACAAACACAATTGAGTGATTACAAAGAGCTTTCCGATGTTGAAGTCGGAGTGCTCGACGCCATAACGACGATTATGGAAACGCTTTTGGCGATTGGGGTTGACCCATCAGCTCTCGGAGAATCCCTTCGATTTCAGTGCGACGCGCAACGCGGCGCTCAGCGCGCGGACGCCGCAGCAATTCTCGACTTTCTTCGAAAGTTCGTCCTTGATCCAGAGAGGTCACAGCATCGACAAAACTTCCGGCGACTTCAACAGGAACCACCAGAGGGAACGGCCTAAGTGTTATTATCGGAGGCCACACGCATCGATTCATCTTGGAGCCCTTCATGCCGCGAAAATCACCGCCTAAACCTGACGAAAAGCCCCAGTTCGAACGATTCCTTGAAGCGGCGAAAGAAATTGGCGCGGCAGCAACGGATAAGCATCTTGCAGAAACAATCCGCGCGATTGCCAAGGCAGACGCTATTCGCTCAACCGCGTCGCCAAGACCTCAAAGAAAGACCTAATATGTTCAAGGACGTCGGTTGCCTGATTCTCATTGTATGAGGCGCGGGCATGGGCAACCCGCACCCGCCATCCATTCTTGAAAAATCTAAATTGCGCTGCGGCCTCGCTGAAGAATTGAAGATCATCTGACCTATGCGGCGTTGACTTAGGAAGATTTTCTATCGCAGCGATTCCTTTGCTTAGGCCGTTTATTATTTCCATCCAATCTGCTTCATCAATGGTTGTGCTTACTTTCGCTTTAAGTTCCGAACCGAGCGCCCGGAGGCCGATCTCCGCGGCTCGCATACTATGGAATACACAAGCAGTGTATCCGCCGACAGCCAAAGATGTTGCAGCAGTAACTATTTCCTCCGATGCAGATGGGAATCTCTCTCTAACATTGTCGCTAATGATATCTGTTTTTTCATAGAATTTAGCCAAGTGCGGAGGGACAAAGAGGAATGTTTGCGCGCGAAGCTCATTCTTGAATATATCAACTACAACACCAAATTGACCATCATTTTGAGGTAATGCACCAGGGACAAGCAGACAACTCGCGACTGTCTTGGACACAACGAGATTAAGCCTTTCGGCCATAGTTATTATTTTTCTTATCTCATTTTTTACGAATATTTCACCATCGACATTTAATACACTATTGCCCGTCTCCGAGTCCTTTTCATTATATTCTTTCCACCCGAAAAGTGCCGTTACATCATACAGCGATCTTCCAAGCTCAACAAAATCGAGAGCGTTTTCCTTCAGCATATCCCACAGGCTCCATAGGCGGCGACCGGACAACCCGGACGCTTCGCCATCATGGCCCCGCGCAAAATCGCTGTGAATCAGTAGGCCCATGATTTAGCCGCTAACCTCTAGCATTTGAGTGTGGGTATGCAAAGTATAATATCGCCCGTCCGAGCGCCATCTTGAGCGGTGTCGTTTTGGGCCACGCCCGACCTGACGGTGACGTCGATCTTGCTTGATGATCAGCGCGGATTGAGGCGGTCTTGAATCATGCTGGATTGGCGAAGACCAGCCGCGATCGGAAATCGGAAATTCACATGCACAGCAATCGATCCAAGGGCGGTTTGTTTCCGTTTCCTCCCAGCCGGCCGCGCCTCACAATCGCCGGCCTGCAATCCCGAGGCGGCACCGGGGCGTGGGTGACGAGCTGCAATCCCTTCCAGGTGATCGTATAATTGGTCTTCGTTCGGGTCATTTCGATCTGATAGCGTTGGAGGGAGCGCACATGAGCCGGATTGTCGAACATCGCACTGCGAGCGACTAACTCCATTCGATAGACGGCAATAGGCGCGACTCTCGCGGCGGCTTGCGCTTTGGGAACCGGGGACGATATGTGCGCAGAGGGGGACAGAGTGGGCGTAGCGATCAGTCGCCGAGTGAAGCAGCGAATCGGAGTCATCGGCTTGGAGCTTTGCGCTTTTGTCCTTTTGGAACTTACGGTCGCCATACGCTGCGCCGCTTGGGCTATGGATCGACCACGGGACTGATACCTGATCTTATCGATTTACAGCGTGAGCACCGGAGCCATTAGTCGGCCAGCGGTCTAGAGACAGTACCGTGTTTGCGCATCCGCCTTCGGGGCGGGTCAACGCATCAGTAACCATTTCTTTACGTCGTGCGCCCGCGCACCGCGTCGTGGCAGACCTTTCGCTCAGGGGCACCCCAAAGCCTCGTTATGTGCCAAAAGGGAGCCTCTAATGGTGAATGTCCTCTCTCTGCTAACCTTCGCCTGCGGGCTCGGCCTTATGTGTGCGGCTGCATTCACGCGATAACCACCCCAGCGGCTGCTTGTCAGATTAAGTCCGATCTTACCCAATCTTCTATCGGGTTTACGGACATGCATTCCACTACGGTTGGACTGCTATTCGGATCGAAGCTGAAATGACGCCCGCCAAGCTCTCCTTCGGACGTTGTTCTCGGCGAACCTGGTGAACGCTACCAACTTCGACTACCAAACACTCGGCGCCGCCGGGGCGCAGTTCATCGTGCAAGGCGCCCCCAGCGCCCGATGCCCTGCCGGAACCGAAACCGCTGGATTGCTTGGCGTGCCGGTGTCGCTGGTCCGAACCTCAGGCGGAACCACCGAGGATTTAGTCGCAAGCGGCGCTCATGAGGCGGGATCGACGCCAGGCTACGTCTATTGGGATTCGTAACGTCCGGCGCCATTCAACAAGCGGAAACAATAGAGGCGTAAGGCCTGTCAATCCGCGGGCGAGACAATTGAGCGCGCCGCAACGTTGACTCCTTACGGCGTCGTATGAAAGAGCGAGCTTCTTGGTAACTCCTGGAACGGCCGGCGGCTCATTGAAGGTGGTCGGTCCAGGAAGATCAATCTCTCAGACAGCCTCCAAACCTATTGCAATGGATGGAACAGTGCATTTTGCAAGCTGATGCCTGTATGATCGTCTTCGACGTTTTTTTAGCAGCGAAGAGGGTCGAGCGGACGGATTGGTTGGTCGCGTCCGCTCATCGGTCAATTGATAGTCGCTTCATGGACGAGCTGCAATGCAGGCCCGCTTCACGTTGGTTGTGGCATTGGTAAAAGTTCGCTTGCCGGTGATGTGCATAGACGCGCGCCATGCACACTGCTCTGTCCGACTGTCCAACCAAATCCGACCGCAACGATGCGCGCGGGTTAGCGGAGATGGTGCGGATAGGATCGCGGCCCTAAATGAAGCAGATCTCTTCGTTGCGTTCGGCACGTCCGGCTCGGTCTACCCCGCGACTGGATTCGTGTCCGAGGCGCAGGCACCAGCATCCGCACTTGCGGAATCGGCGAAGGCGCTGAGCACATGCGTGGCATTGCGGTCGGCGAAAGCGTCGAAGCTTTGCCGCAATGTCTTTCCGTCGATCGCGATGGAGCGGGACGGCGCGGCGGCGGAGGCACTGTCGAGCTTTCCGCATGTCGACGAAACGCCTGCTCGAGTTCGTTCGGATCGAGTTGTTGCAGGATACCGCGCAAGAAGGTGTAAGCTAGCGCTCGTCGCAGCGCAGCGTCCGGGAAAGCTGTATTGAGCGCGCAAAGTCACGCCCCGGATCACGGCATGGATTTGTCGATACGGCTGAGCGCCGCTCAGCATGGCGATAATCGAAAACAGGACGACGCCGATTTGACTGTAAATCTTTCCTTCGGCGCGTCGCTCGTCGCTTTCTCTGTGACGCAGGCGCCTGTCCACGCGGCATTTTCACCGAGCGCTTTGGCGCCAATGTTGTGGCGCCGTGGGCTCGCCGAACGGAGCGGCTCGATGGCCTCTTTCATTATCTCGGTCTCGCCCTGGGCGGTCGCCCAGCGGCGAGGTCGCCCGTCGTCTGATGTCGCCGGTGAGCAACGACCCGCTTCTGAGAGGCGCACGGCGGCGAGGTTTTTCACGCGCGGCGCCGCCAGTCGTCGTGGGCGTCGACGACTGGGCATGGAAACGCAATCAACGTTACGGCACGATCATTTGCGATCTTGAGCGCCGTCGGCAGATCCGCCTCTTGCCCGATCGTGAGCCCGCGACCGCGCAGGCCTGGCTTGCGACGCAGCCGCAAATCAAAATCGTGTCCCGAGATCGTGGCGGCGGCTATGCTTTGGCCGCCGCAAAGGCGCTCCCACAGGCCATCCAGGTCGCCGATCGTTGGCATTTGATGGAGAACGCCAGTCATGCTTTCCTCGACGCCGTTCGCAAGTCGATGCGCCAAATCCGCACTGCGATCGGCGCTGCGACCGTAGATCCCGAATTTCATGCCGCCGCCGAGCGCCTCCAATACGAAGGGTATGTGCGTCGAGAAGGAACCAACGCCGCCATTCTTGCGCACGCCAAAATGGGAGCCTCGATCAAAGCGATCGTGCGCAACACCGGCCATAGTCGAGGCTCGGTGCGCAAAGTGCTCCGAGGCCAACGGTCGGACGTGTTTGGAACGCGCGAAAGTTCGCTAGATCCTTATCTTCCGCGGCTTGACGCTCAATGGGCCGCGGGCCTTCGCAACGACTGCGAACTTTGGCGGCGCCTCGGGGGCCGAGGTTTTCGAGGTTGTTTGCGGGTTGTTTCCGAATGGGCCGGCCGCCGCCGGCGCGCTGAAAAACCCGCTGTTGAAAGCCTGCATCACACGCCCTCAGCCAGAACGATCGCGCGCCTCATGACGAACGGTCGCGATATTCTATCAAAATCGGAAACAGTGACCGTCGCGGCGATCGAAGGCGGCGCCCCTCTACTCGTCGAAGCGCGCGAAGCGATAGCCGCATTCCACGCAATGGTCCGCATGACCGAGGGGCAGATTACCAAGCTGAAACTCGTGAAACGCCAAACGTATGGACGCGCGAAACTCGACCTGCTCGAAGCGCGTCTCTTCGGCGCAAACTGATCTTCACGAAATCTGCGTCAGAGCCAAAATTGCACGCCGATTAACAGTAACTCCGTCGTCGTCGCTTCTGGACGAAGCTTCCGCTATGACGATCGCGCCTTCGATCTGCAGTCACTCGGCGAGCCGAACCAAATTGATCTGGTTCAGGCTAACTGCCGTTATCTGCAGTCGATCGCCGCTGCGCTTGAGGATGATTTCTTCAACCGGTTCGCAGCGATGGCTCGGTTCATGCCGATTCTGCCGCTCGTCGGCGCGAGCACGCGGTTCCAACCGGTTTTCGTGGATGACATCGCACACGCGGTGGCTCTCGCGCTCGACGGCAAGGCAACTCCCGGAGCAATCTATTAGCTGGGTGGACCAGAGGTGAAGACCTTTCGAGAGCTCGTTCAGTATGTCTGCGACGGCACACGACGCCACCCGTATTTGGCGCCGCTCTCGTTCGAAATGGGGAAGCTCATGGCGAGCACCACACAAATTGGCAGCAAGCTGTCCCTCGGAGTGTTCCCGAAATTGCTATGCATGACGACCGATCAGGTTGAATTGCGCCGCCGCGACAACGTCGTTTCAGATGAAGCCAAAACGAGCAGAGCGACATTCGAAGGCCTTGGAATCGCGCCGCGACCGATCGCAGCAGTTGTTCCCCATTATCTCGATCACAACCCAGAGGTCGGTCGATCTTCTCCCGCTTACGCGGAGGAATAATTGAGCCGGCGACGCACGGTTTATCGTAGGAGACCACGATCCAGCGATTCGCCAACAAATCTTCGACGTCACAGAAGCTCAAACTTAATCTGACCAATATCCAGATCGCGTGTTGAATGATCACGGGTGAGAAGCGCTAGCCGGCGTAGTTGACTTTGGTCATCGTCGAGGACAGGAGCCAGAGGTTAGGGTTGGCAAGCGCCGAACGTCACAATGCGTAAGTGTAGAATGGCGTGCCAGGTAAGCGCCATCTTTATTCTGCCGCGCGGATCACTAGATAGGGAGTTAACTGCTCTGTCGACGAGACCCTGCGCAGGGGTGGGAGGGCCCTGAGTCAGGTTCATTCGTTTTTGTTGTCAATAGCTCGGGCGGCATCGTCACCTTGCCAAAGGGAGCATCTATCAAATCGTCGGGCTCACGCTGCAGCGACGGCTTCACGCCACGTTCGCAGGGCCGCTGTCCTTTAAATCCTCAAGAAGGTGAGTGAAGCGCGGGCTTGAAGAAATGTTCCTTAGCTCCAGCAAGCCGGTAGTAGGCAGATCGAGCGTTATCATCTGTAAGCCTGCGGCAGAAGTATTTCGGTTCATCGGCGATGATTTCTTCGAAAATTATCCGAAATGGTCCCCCGAGGTGAAGAAATTGTCGGCCTTGTCGGACGGCCCGGTCAGAGTCGGGACCTTGGCAAGGCAAGTCCGGGTAGATTTCGGGCACCGTTCGGAGTCCGATTTCCGGGTGCTGGAGTTTCAAAAATACCGGCGCTTCGTTTGCGCCGGGGTCGGCCATGTGGGCGACGTTTTGCGCATGAATGCCTTTCGGTGCGTCTACGACCTAAACGAGGCGCCATTTTCCGAGACTTGCACCTTCGTCGCCTTCACGTTCGAGGTTCCCGAACTTGATTTTATGATGCGTCCCTTCGAAAGGCTGGTCCAAGCAGTTGTTCAGAAAGGTGCTGAACACAGCCTATGGAATATCAAGGGCCTGATAGAGAGCGACAAGGCGCGATGATTTTTTGTTTCAGTGCCGCTGCGTCGTCTAGCGTGTCTCGCCAGTCCGTAACTTTAACCGGGACGGAGCTGCAATGTCAGCGATTCCGAGTTCGTGCTGGTTGCAACTTTCATGTTCTATCCCAGCTATTGGCTCGGCAGCGCTTGGAAAATGTGACACAAGCGGCCGAGTGCGCGATGCCCCCCGCCGCGTCTGTGGAGTGAGCGCATGACACAAGACCTCGGGTCTCAGACCGATGAAGCGCTCGACGCCTCGCCGCGCCTTTTTGAGAGCGATCTGCTCGATAAGCTGTCGCGCGTGCATCATCTGACGCCGGTGATGATCAACGCGCCGATCATTGTCGGGCTGCTCTTCTATTCGCTGATGCTGAACGGTGTCCCGTTCATGCTGTTTGGCCTCGTCGTTGGTTACTTGGCGTGGACGTTGACCGAATATTTTAGCCACCGTTATCTCTTCCACACAATCTTTTCGCTGCCCTTCGGGCTCGGACCGCGCTTTCAGTTCCTCATCCATGGCGTGCATCACATCTATCCCAACGACCCGCTGCGGCTCGTGATGCCGCCGCTCTTGTCGGTACCGAGCATGCTGATCGCGTTGACGATCATACGCCTGCTCTTTGGCGCGAGTTTCGCCTGGCCAGTGCTCGCGGGCTTCATGGTGGGTTATGGGATTTACGATTGGGTGCATTACTGGACACATTACGGCCAGCCGAAATCCGATTTCGCCAAGCGGGTGAAACGGCTGCACATGCTACATCACTTCCGCGACGCCGAAAAAGGCTTCGGCGTCCATGCCATCTGGTGGGACTATGTGTTCGGTACCGCCTATCAGAGTGGTGACACGCCCGGCTCGAAGGCCGTCTAGTCCACCCTCACGCTCCCGTTGCGTATAAGCGATTCCGAGGCGGTTACTGCCTGTGGGTGTCGCGCTACCTATTTTTGGACTTCTCGGGTTGCACCCACTTTAACTCCTTCATCCGTTAGCGGTTCAATTTTTTGGCCAGCGAGAGGCAGCGTAAAGCTGAAAATCGTGCCTCCTTCGGGATTAGATTCAACCCATAATCTCCCATGATGCGCCTCAATGATCGATTGCGAAATAGATAGACCAACCCCCAAACCCTGTGTCTTCGTCGTGGTGAACGGTTCAAACAGATTGTCTCTCAGTTCGAGCGGCAGTCCTGCCCCCGTGTCCGCAATGTCGGTTCGGATCATGCCTCCATCAATCAAGGAGGTCGATATCAACAATTCCCGTCTTTTAGATGCCTGCATGGCCTCGAGCGCATTGCGCTTCAAATTAATGAGGGCTTGCTGGATTTGGACTCTATCGGCGACGACCCGATCTGCTTCGGCGTTCAGCTGCAGCGTCACTCTGACACTTTTGTTTTTCGCGACAGCGTCGGTTAAGGCGCAAGCGCTCCCGATCAGATCATGGAGGCTCTGCACAGTTTTGTCGGATTCCCCATGCATGAGGAACCCGCGCAGCTGGCTCATGATCTGACCCGCACGGAAGACCTGTTCAGCGGCGCTGTCCAAAACCTCCTTGATGCCAACCGGATGCAGCTCCGGCTTTTTTTTGAGTAATCGACGGGCGCTCGCAAGATAAGCGCCGATCGCCGAGAGCGGCTGGTTGATGTGATGCGACACACCGATCGCCATGTTTCCCATTATGGTCAAACGATCAGCATTCAATTTTTGCGCGCGCGCCTCGCCTTCGGCAGCACGCGCCTCCGAAGAGTTTTCTCTTTCCTTACGAGCTGAGGTGTCGAGAACTATGACTAGGGCGAAGCGCCCATTGACGGTTTCGACCGGAGCGAGGCCGATTTCGACATGAAACTCGCTGCCATCACACCGTGTCGCTGTCAGATCACGACCGGATCCCATGGGCCGCTTGATCGGATTCGCGAAAAAGTGTTGCCGAAACGCCTCGTGATTGTTGCGAAAGCGCTGTGGGACGAGCACATCGATTGATTTGCCGACCAATTCTTGGTCAGCATATCCAAACATGCTTTCAATGTCGGCGTTGGCGAATTAAATCGTGCCGTCGCCGTCGGCCATGATCATCGCCGCAGGCATTGATTCGACCAGCAAGCGAAACAGATCGTCGGCTAGACTGTCCAAAGCCGTCGCTCCTATGTCGAGAATGCCGAGATTGGCCTTGTTTAACCCTTTCGGCAAGGCTGAGCACTGCAGCCTCCGGAATTCGGGAAAGCCAAAAGCCAAGCTCGTGCGATCTCGCTTCCAGAGTACCTTATCTCGCCAACACCCGGCCCGATGCTTGGCTTCGCCTGTCCCAAACGCAGACACTCTCGTCGTTAGATCCGCTCTCGGGCCGCGGGGATAATAGATGAACTGTAATCAGTATCCGACTGCACCCAACTGCTTCATTCGCGCGCCGGGGCTCTGACCCTCCATAATACCCGCTTAAAAGCGGAAATTGGAAGCTATTCCTTTGGCCCACCGCGGCTCAAGCCCGATGTGCGGAAAATGCCGTTTGTCAGGTCAAGTCAGACCTTATGCACCTTTCTATGGAGCTCACATAAGGGCGCTCTACTTCGGTTCGATCTGTGTTCGGATCGAACCTAAACTATCGCCCGCCGAGTTCTCCTTCGAACGGCGTATCGGCGTCGTGGCGTTTCAGTTCGAACCTGACAAGCGTGTTCGGCACGACTAACCGCAAAAACGACTTACCGAACTGCACAACTTCCACCTCGAGCGGCTCTTCAGGATGGCGGTCATCAACCAACGTGATGCATCTACCCATGGCTCGCTCCCGGCAGGGGCAATACACTGATGCTCCAGAATAGAACACGCGGCCCATAAGGCGGATTATGTTCAAAGCTTGTGCCGTGAAGACGACAGTTCCGCGTTATCCACTTTCCACGCTTCGATTGCTCCGCATGCCGGTTGCCGGGCATTGGCATGTCGCCGGACTGGAGCGGGCATTGGGCGACGCGAATTCGGCCTGCGCGAATGCCGCAGGGCAGGCGCTCGCGCTTTCCCGCGACAGCCGCGCTATCGTGACGCACTCACCTCTTGTTGTGCTTCAAACCAACGGGCGCAAAGCTTCGTTAGTTAGGTGACGTGGAAGTAGATTGTGAGGAGGCTTAACTGCAGAGTTGTCGAGAGACGGGCGATCTTGTCAGGCTCCTGGCGGCAATAGCTATTATTGCGGTAACGTCAATCCCCGTCGTTGCATTTTTATCCCTCACAGCAGCGCGGCTGCATTTATGCCGGAGTGGAACGAGCGTCAGCTGGCGGAAACGCGGCGGTGATCGCGCCAAAAAAGCCCGGCCACTGCAGACCAGGCTATGCAGACACCTGAGAAATTGCTGGCGGGAAACCGCCCGCAGGTCGCAAAAACTCACCCCCGCCACGGCCGACTTCAAGCGTGGCGGCGCGCCCTATCTCCCGTCCGCGCGACGCTGGTGATCGCGACGCGTTGTTGGCTGGAGCTTATCGAAAACGTCCCGCGCAAATCGGCAGCCGTCGCGCGAGAACTCCACATGGTCGCGGTATCCCGCGATATGTAGCGCAACCTGTTTAGCAATGGCCAATGCTGCCCGCCGCCACTCGTCCTCGGTCGGCGGCTCCCATAGCATTTCAGGGCAATTACCCACCCCTATTTTTAGGGTGTGGTTTTTGCGAATTCAGGCCAGAGTGTCGAGGATTGTCTGGAAGGGATTTGCGCCCTTTAGCCTTGCGGTGTCGACGGTTGTTCGGACGTCCGCACATTGCGCGGTAGCCGTTGGTAACTTTTCGCTGGATCACGTAGGGCCGCAGCTTTCGCTCCGAGCCATTATTGGTCGCGTCGACGTCGCCGGGATAATCGCAAAAGGTCAGAAGCTGGTTTCGCGCCCGCCCGATTTTGGCCTGCAACTGGCGTGCGAGGTCGCATCCCGTCGCTGTGGCGAGAAGGGCCGCAAGTTGCTTTTCAAGCTCGCGCTTTTGCTGGCGATCGTCGAGGCGGCAAAACTGGCGATATCTCTGGCCAGATCGAAGGCCCTGCCGAACCACAGCTTGAACCGCAGAGGCAGATCGTCCGTTCCATGCTCCAACGCAAAGGCCGTGTCGCGCGCCAGATGCGCGAGACAAGTTTGATGCACGGCGCCATGCCTTTGCTGCGCGGAGTAACGATCCGAGATCCAGACGCGCGGCGTATGGCCGTTCATCGTCTCTTCGACGACGCGGGCGGCGCGAGAATGATCGGGCTGATGCACGACCGCATCCTTGCAGTGAAACACCCAGTGGTAAGAGTTGGTCCCTTCTATCCGCACGCCGGTCTCGTCGCTGGCGACGACCTTCGCCTGACGCAGAACGGCTTTCTCCTTTTCGGCCTCGATCTTGAACCCGGCGTGGGAGCGGATGAACATATTCATCAGCGCGCCCTCGCTAACGATCAGGCCAAAGGCGTCGCGGAACAGGAAGCGCAAACGCTCATAGGAAATCGCTTGTAAGCCCTTCAAATAAATCGCCAGAGCATGAATACGTGGTCCAAATGGCGTCGCCGTGGCGACGACGGGCGCTGGAGCTTTAATGCCCGCACCGCAATGTTCGCAGCGACAGGCAAAGCGCCGATGGCGGACGACATAGGGTTTAACCGGCGGTATCTCGACCTCATCATATTCGCCGATCAGTTCCATCTCGGCGTCGGGTGACACGGACCCGCCGCATAGCTTGCAATGGGTTGGTCTGTGATCGCGGAACTCATCGGGATTGTCGGCCAGCCGACGATTGTGCGGCTCATGCCCGGGCTTCGCCCCGCCAGGACGGGAGTTCTCGCGCTTCTCTTTCTTGTCGGTGGACGGAGGCTTGGACGACGTGCGAGACGTCTTGTCCGGTCGTTGAAGCCGCAGCACCAGATCAATCAGTTCGTCCTTGCTCAGGCGCTGCAAATCAGTTCGTTCCATGGGCACTTGGATTCAGAGATTGCGCTCAGTGGCAAGGGAGCGCGGAAATCACCAACCTCCCTCAGAAACCTCACCCCGATCGCCGCTCCGAAAATGGCGGTGGGTAATTGCCATTTCAGGTGTCTGTTCATCGCCGAAAGTCGCAAGGCAAGCTCCAACGACAGCAGGGTGTATGTGTTGATTCGCGCAGCACATCGCCGGGGGAGCAATGCGACGGAGACTTACATTATACATTGTTGCCTCCCTCTCACCTGGCCTCATGACGCAAGCCACCAGCTATGCAACCTGGGGCGAGATATCTAACTCTCAAGCTTAACAGGTAGTTGCCTGAGTCGGGTGCTTCGTCTGCTAGGAGTGCGGCCCGGGCGCATTGACGTGTCGTCGCTGGCATAAAGTGGCGGAATGAGTTGGTTATCACGCCAAAAAAAAACTCGACCATCACTGGCCGGGAAATGCAGGCAACCACCAAGTACTCAGCGCCGCACCCGACAACTTCAAGTGCGGCATGGTGCTAATCATATGAGAGGAGGGATATTCGACATCGGTTGTCACCTTGACGAGCTGCCCCATATTTCTTTTTTTTCGAAAACGCCAGCTATCGGGAGACGAGGCTATGAAGGCTTTCTTCACCCATTTCTTAAAGAACAAATCTGGCGTCACCGTTGATGAATATCTCCTGATCGTCGCTATAATTTGGGTCGCAATTACTATTGGCGTTCAGGTCGTAACTGCTGGCGCGCCCTCGGACACCCTCAAAACCGACAAAGCAAACTCCATTGGGCGCGCCAAAGGTGAAACAACTTGAGTTCATTGGAATCGCGCCCATGTTGATGTCCTGCGTGGCGTTGACGGCGGCGAATGTGGCGAAGAAAAGGGAAGCTGAATGAGTGAGATCACGAAATTGCTCCGAGATATTCATGCGCTAAGGGAGTCGATCCAGATCGACTGGGCCGAATTATATTCCAACCCTCTCAGGGAGGAGGAGCGGAGAGAGATACGCATGCATTTAGAGTTATGCCAAGCCGAGCTTAAGACTCTCGTTGGACAACTGGAAGCATTTGAAGAGGGTAACTCAAATTAGGTCACTACCCGATCATCGTCATCCAACTGCAAACGGCCCTTCGCCACATCCGCGAACAGGTCGCTTAATAGGGTCTGATTGCGGTCATCGACTACAACCGCATGACTAAGCATCTCGATCGATGCCTTCTGGGAAGCTCCCCGCCTGAGCCAGTGCGGCGGGTTGTGGTGGCGTGCATCGCGCGTGAAGATCGACACACTTGCTGCGCAATCGCGAGCTGTGGCCAGGCGGTGGTTTTGTCGATCATGTGCGGCGCCGGCGTCGAACTCTCCCAGAAAAACCTTGGCTGCGATGTCTATGACTTGCGCGGCCGTGTCTTCCGAGCTGACCTCTTCGCATTGGTCGTTGTTGGCGAAATGCTCAAGATACTCGCTGGCATTGTCGGCCTGCACCTTCGATGCGCCAGCGCTTGTTAAAGTGGCTTCGAACGCTCTCAATGCTTTAGCGAGCGCGACTTCGCTTATCTCGTCGTCATGCATGAAGCTGTGGACCGGCTTGATAATAGTTTCATGGGAGCCACGAAGGGCGTCTCGGGCTCGGTCTAGGGCAGCGTTTATGGTCATGCTGATGTCTCCTAAAATAGCAGGTCGTCGTCGAAGTTATGGGCGGATGATGGCTGTGTGTATCGAAAAATACATGAAGCAGTTGGACGACAACATCGGCTATGTGCTCAAGAAGCTGGAGGACACGGGCCAGCTTGACAGCACCATCGTCGTTTTCGCCACCGACAATGGCGCCGAGACGACGACCTTTGCCGACGGCGGCAGCACGCCATTCAAGGTTCAGACAGGCGAGGCGGCCTGGGAAGGCGGCTATCGGGCGCCGCTGGTTATTCGCTGGCCTGGCAAGCCGGGCACAATTCACGACCAGCTCTGCACTCGATTGGTTGCCCATGCTGGTCGACATGCGCTGAAAAAGGAAATAGAGGCAGGCAAATACGCAGGCATAGTCAAGACGAGGTGACCTGCTTCAGAATGAACGCCTTCTGCGCGTCCGAAGAATTGGATGCCTTCATCGTCTTCTGCTTCAGCCAGCCGAGGAAACTTGGGACGGAAAACTCTAACCAAAAGCGGTCCAATTTGACGGGAGCAGATCAGCAGCGTGATCTCGTCCGCCCCAAGGGGCACAATCCAGGGAGGGAACATTCTCGCAGGGGCTTTCTTGGGGGGGGGAAGGATCAAAAAACCGTCTTCATGGACACGTTCAGCTGCGCGCGCCCTACATCTAGGTTGAACGATGCACAAGAAGCGGTCCGGCGCTGTGCGGCAAAGCAAGTTTGGCGTTGGCCGAAGAACCAGCGCCAGCTCCATCGAGCGGTTGCGGGAGGAGTTTCATGAAACAGAAATGGGCGGTATTGCTGGCCAGCGTCGGCATGGTTTGCGGCTTCGCAGCCATGGCGGAGATGGTGGATACGCACAAAGTTTTCCTGCCTCAGGACATTAAATGGGGAACAACTCCGCCATCGCTTCCGGCGGGAGCGGAGGCGGCGGTGCTCTACGGAGATCCGACCAAGGAGGGCATGTTTGCGCTTCGGGTCAAGATGCCGAAAGGCTACAAAATAGCCCCGCACACGCATCCCAAACCCGAGGTCATCACCGTTATTTCGGGCAAATTCAGCTTAGGCATGGGGTCGAAGGCGGACCGAGCCAAAATCGAATCTCTCCCAGCCGGGAGTTTCTCGTCGATGCCGCCAGGCGTTGGCCATTATGTATTTATCGATGAGGACGCAGTGGTGCAGATCAATTCGCTAGGGCCATGGAGTATCGATTATCTCGACCCGAAAGACGATCCTCGTCTGAACGTAGCGCCAGCGAAATAATAACGAGCCTGCAGCGACGCAATGCGCCACAAACGAAGTCTGAACTAAAACGCGCCGCCTATTTATCCAAAGCGGGCCATGTCGTCGTTTCGTGGGCGAGCGCCGTCGTTAGTAGACCGGTCAGTGATGCAATTTTTGAATCAACCGGACTTTGTCATGGAGGAAAACGCGATGGCTACCTGTGTCCACCTTCTGTAATCGGTCAACGTGCTCTCCCTGAGATTGTCGTCGTATGGGGGTTTCACGCTTCTGTCCGCGGTCACCGCGGAGGGTGCCGCATTCTGGGCGGTTCGATCAGCGGGTTTGAATTCTGCAGGTTCTAAAGCGCGCTTTTCTGGCGCAAGGTGTCCAACGCAGTCATTCTGGCCCACACGCTCTCCGCATGCTCACGACGAGCGCGAGGGGTGAAAATCGTCAGGCTGTCATCGGCGCCGGTCTTTCCATGGAGAAGTCGGTTCCGTCGACCCATATGCGGTGCATGACGACGGCGAGACGCCGAGCCAGAGCCACTTTCGCCTTGCGTGCTCCGTGCTGTCTCGCGACCTTGAGCGCCCAGGATCTCAGCCAGTTCTCGGCTCGGCAGCGTGTCATCATGACATTGGCGGCTTCATAGAGCAGCGCGCGGACCATGGCGTCGCCGCATTTGGTGATCCGCCCAACCCGTTCGACCTCGCCGGAAGCATGCACCCTTGGAGTTAGGCTAAAGACGGCCGCGACAAGTCGCGATTTGTCGAAGCGATAGGCGACATCGACGCCGGTGCGGAATGTGAGCGCCACCACAGGCCCCACGCCAGGAACGGTCATCAGGCGGCGGCAAATCGCGTCTCTCTTGGCGATCGCCAGCACCATTTCGTCGAGCTTCGCCAGCATCCGCAGGCTTGATCAGATCCTTGTTGCGGCAAACCATCGCCTGGCGATGACGCAGAAGCAGTCTGATGCGCTGGCTGTAATCCGTCTTGACATGGGCGACCTTGAGCAGACCGGCGCGCATCGCCTGCGCGATCAATCGCGCGTCCCGCCGGTCCGTCTTAATCGGCGAGGCTTTTGCAAAAGCCTTCATCTGGCGGACCTCGATGCTGACGACGGGAAGTCCGCGTTCGGCAAGGCCGCCAAAAAGCCAGGGAGCAAGAGGGCCAGCCTCAAATCCGATGCGGCTGATAGCGCCGTCGATTCCCTCGATGCATTGGCCTACGTCGACAGGATCGCTGGCGACAACGCGCTCCATTACAACTTTTCCGGCATCGTCGATGATGCAAATCGCCGTCAGTTTCACGAAGACGTCCAATCCAACATAGTAGCTCATGATCGCTCTCCTCCAGCCTGGCCAATGGCCGTCAGGCTATTGCGGATGAGAGAGCTTTGTCTCGCTACCTGCCGGAGATTATCCCAGCTCTTTAATTTCACTGAGCAAGGACTTCGCAACATCAAGGATACGGTCAAGCGAGCGGAAGCAGCCAAGAAAGCCGGATCGGAAATTGGGATTAGCATAAAAGAAGTCGTTTGGACGCAAGGACGATACGACATGATTGTGATTACAGAAGGACCGGACGAGACAGCGGCAAACGCGTTTCTGCTAAACCTGCTCAAGGCGGGCAACCTCCGCGCTCAAACGCTGCGCGCCTTCACGGCGTCAGAAATGGAAAAGATTCTGGAGAAGGTCACTTAAGGCCCGAGCGAAACTGCCGCCCAAAGCAAGCATCAGCTGATGCTGAGCGAAGTAGTGGACGGCAGTTGTGCCCGGTCTCATTTTTGAGCCCCAGAAAGCCTCGCAGTTGACGGCGATGATTAGTATTCAACAGCGTGACAACGCCTTTTCGCGCCAGATAAACTGGGGCTGCGTACGCTTGATCCGCTACCTACCGCTGTGGGAGAGTGAGAGGATGTGTCCTACCGGAGACTCGAATCTGGATTCCGGGTAATCCGCAAGGAATCGCCGCAATACGATCAGCAAGTCCGCCGCGTGCTTGACCATTCCAAGAGCGATCCACATACGGATGTCGGCGACGATCATTTTGCGGACGGCTTTTGGGCCTCGCCACAGACTCAGAAGATAGCCGGAAAGCTGCATACGATGTTTGAGGGAAGGGGTAGCGCCCAGGACCATTTCGTTTGAAGCGAGTCCGGCGAACGCTGCGCATTGCTTGAGGGTAACCATTACGTTCACTTGTTAACGAGCACCTACCGCGAAGATTTGTCGTGCTTATGATTTAATACGTCGTCCTAACGATTATTGAAATTGCGGCGTTTACTTAGTGCGCAGCAATAGGTGCGGCGGACGATATAAACACCTCTTAGTTTTGTAAGCGGAAGGGTAGGCTCCGCTTGCGATGCGTTCAAACAGCTCCGTCGGCTCGTTCTGACGATTGGAGCGATCACCTGCGCTTCTCACCCCTTCGGCGGTTAGCGTGAGCTCTATAGGGGGAAGATTTCCACCACATCGAGCTTTGGCTGCGGCAAGATGGGCGGTTCAGCCCGGAGGTGTCGGTTTGATGTTCAACAGTTCGAACGAACTGTGAATTTGCCGGATCGTGTCAACAAAAATGCGCGCATCGCGCCGTCGCTTTGACGGGATGATAGCCATGAAAGTTGTGAACGACACGGATGTCGAACCGTGCCCTATTTCTCCGAGTTTCAGACGCTAGTGATCGCTGCGTGTTTTTGGGGAGGGCGCCTCGAAGAGTCTCAGGAAAATAGACAGCCGTCTTGCTCGAATTCAGCTGGTCGAGGTAACCAGTGATATGCGTCGTCACTTGTTTGGCGACCACCCGTACCGTCCGCCACCATTCAGCGTCAGTCGGCGCCTCCCAAATGACTTTTGGCGTCCTCTTTTCGCGGGAGTTAATGCGACAAGCTTGAATGACCACGGGGTGGGTTCGTCACGTGACGCCCCGTTCGCCCGGTGGCGCCATTCGGGGCGCTGGGTCGGATCGCTCATTACCGGTTCCCCTTTTTGGCTGCGTCCCGCCTAGCGTGAGTGACAGCAACAGGAACTTGAGGGAGGCGCATAAACATTAAGCGGGACAGTAACTTAATAAGTTGCTTGTTGCTGTGAATGGGCTATCTTTGGACGCCGAAAGCATTCGAGAGCGCCGCCGTCGCACGCCAGATGCGGCCAGATCCTGCCAGATCCTTGAGGGGTGGGCTCTCGTCAAAGCAACAGCCTCGACTGTCTTCTCGACGCGGGGGAGAACGGGTCGTCATTTGCATTGATTGATCGAAACCGATTCTCGCGCTGGACTCCAAAAAATGAATATATTGAGAGAAAAGCTTGCAGGAAAAGTGGTTCTCAGCCTGAAGGAGGAGCGCGTCGACGCGCATAACTCGGGCGAGTTGAAGGATCTTTTTCTCAAAGTCTTGGAGGGAGCAGATGGCCGCGATCTCATCATCGACCTTGATCAAGTCCAATTTATCGACAGTGCAGGATTGGGCGCGTTACTGTCAGGGCTGAAGAACGCGGGCTTGCGCTCGCGGGGTTTCATCTGGCTGGGCTTCAGCCTCGAGTTCAATCGATGTTCGAACTCAGCCGGTTGCACCGCGTCTTTGATATTTATCCCAAACTAGAGGACCCTGAGCGAGTAGGTGTTTGCCGCCGAAATGGGCGCCGGTTCGCCGAAGGGATTACGTTGAGACAATATTCTGGAGTCGTTTCATATCCCGATGAAATGTGAACCGGCCGAAGCGCGGAGATTCTCATGTGCATCGCATCCGAGAATATCATAAACATGGATATCGTGGTCCCGAACCAGACCCGCTACCTTGGCTTGATCGGCAACATCGCCGAGCAGATCGCCAAGCAACTCGACACCGGCGACGGGGACCGTGACACGCTTGCCTATCATCTCGATCTGGCGCTGACCGAAGCCATGGTCAACGCCATCCAATATGGTTGTCCGACCGACGCGAAGCAATCCGTGCGGGTCTGTCTTTCCATCGATGACAAGAGCTTGTGCCTCAAGGTGTTCGATCACGGACAGGGGTTCGATCTGAAAGCCGTGCCGACGCCTGATTTCGCCGATTTCGACGAACGCGGGCGAGGCATTTTTCTTATCCGCTCCCTGATGGATTCGGTCGAATACCGCAAGATGGAGAATGGCAACGTGCTGGAGATGCGCAAGAAATTTGCTTAAGCCTCGGCGCGCATTGCGGCGTTCGCCCGAAGCGTTAATCGTCCTCTCCGACACGTCGAAGTCGCGACCTCGACCCCGATCGAACCATGCCTTGGGAAGACTGGCTTCGAATCTTACTCGATCGCATAGTTCGACGATTGCGCGTGGAAAAATAGGCCTTCTCTGTGAGCGCGGGTTTTCTGATTAATGTCGCTCACTCGTTCCGCCGCGGCTTGCGATGCGACGTCTTTCAACTCGAAGCCGTGACGCGAAGCGGCCGCGAGGCGATCGATATGCGCAGATCCGGAGGCGGCGCGCTTTTCCAGGTCAAGGTCTATGGCGCATGCGAACGCGGCCTCGACGAAATGAAGCCGCTTTTGCAAAACCTTGGTCTGCGAGTGCTCGATCAAATCCAGTTCAAGGTCAAGCTCGAGGATTATCGCTTTTTCATCCGTGTTTTTTCGTTCGAGCCGATGCTCGACGGCCTTGTAGACCTGCTACCTTTGAAAAAGCTGCTGCTACCGGCGCTGAGTATGTTTTGTCCGTGCAGGCAGAAAACGACTACCCTCGCTCGAATCGCGGCGCCTTTCAAAGACACGTGCCACTGCGAGACGTTGGCCAGTGGCTCCAAGACATGGAGAGGCGAGACGTAGGGCGGAGACGAACCGCATATTTGAATAGCGGCGGGTTCCCCTCTCGAGGAGATCGTCAACCGGGGACTTTCGAAGCCTGCTTGAACCCCATTTCCAAGAAGAAGACAATGCCCCTCGCCGAAGCGCCGCATAACACATCGAGGGGTCTCATCTTGCAAGAGCCGCTATCGCTCCGAACGTTTCTCGACACATTCTCGGAATGCACCTGCCTATTAGGCGAGACTGGCGATGTTCGGGGCATCAACGCGGCGGCGGAGCAGTTCTTGGGTTACACAGCAGATGAGCTGGTCGGCGGCCCGTTCCAGCCCAACCGCGAGATCATGCGAGATCGATATGCGTCAGGAGACGGCGTTGCGACGGCGATTGATTGGTGCTCCATGCGTCCGATGGAGACCACGTTTCGGCGCAAGGATGGTAATTTTGTCGACGTCGTCTGCACGCTCCATCCGCTCGAGCGGAACGACGCTGGCTCAGTTTTGCTGACATTCCGGGAAAGAGAGCGTGAGTCGGTCGAAGCCATCGCCTTGAAGGACATTGAGGCGAAGCTCGGCGTCGTCTTCGACACCATGCCCGACGGCCTCATCGTCATCGAAGAAGACGGCCTGATTAGGTTTTTCAGTTCGGGAGCCGAGCGGTTGTTCGGTTATGATCGGAGCGAAACGTTTGGGCGGAATGTCACGATGCTCATGCCTTCGCCATACCGGGAGGCGCATGACGGCTACCTCGCGGCCTACCGTCAAACCGGCGTCAAGAAGATCATCGGCATTGGACGGGAAGTTGTCGGACGACGCAAAGATGGCGCGACTTTCCCGATGTATTTGTCTATCGGCGAAATAGGGCTGGCGGGACGACGATATTTTGTCGGAGCGACCCATGATTTGACCAGGCTCAAACACGTCGAGGAACGGCTCCTTACCCTGTCGGCCGCCGTAGATCAAAGTCCGTCAGCGATCCTGATCGCAAACACGGATGGCGAAATTGAGTATGTTAACCAATTTTTTACACGCCTGACCGGCTACGCCAGGGACGAACTCGTCGGTGAAACGCCGGGTGTCCTTCAGTCCAGCCATACGACCCCAGAACAATATCGGCGCTTATGGGAGACGCTGCGCGAGGGGCGGGAATGGCGAGGTGAGATTCAGAATCGTAAGAAAAACGGCGAGTTGTATTGGGCCCAGGAAACCATCACCCCGCTACGCGACGCGAATGGCGAAGTCACTCGATATTTGGCGATTCAGCAAGATGTCACCGCACAGAAACGCGCCAAGGAGTCACTCGCCGAAAGCGAGGAGCGCTTTCGCCAAGTAGCGGACATGACGGGCGAGTGGCTTTGGGAGCAAGATCCGCAAGGACGCTATACCTACAGTAGCGGTGGGGTACGCGGTATCCTCGGCTTCTCGCCTGAGGAAATTCTCGGCAAGACCTACCTTGATTTGTTGACAGCGGACGATCAGGAACATTGGACGACTGTGGCTTCCTCCGCCGTCAACCATCAGCCCTTCCATCGGCTGGTCAATCAATACCGCCACAAGAGTGGACGCAAAGTCTATACAGAATCCACAGGAGCGCCGATTTTCGACGAACAGGGCCAACTCATCAAATGGCGCGGAGTGGATCACGACATCAGTGCGCGCAAAGCCTTCGAGGACGCTTTGCGCGTGCGCGATCGCGCCATCGAAGCCGCTCACATTGGCATCGTTATCACCGACGCCCAGTCGCGAGGCAATCCCAATATCTACGTGAACCCGGCCCTGAGCCGCATCACGGGGTATTCGCAGGACGAGCTGCTCGGGCAAAACATGCGCTTGCTCCAGGGAACAGACACCGATCCTGCAGCGCTGGAGCAAATCAGACGGGCCGTGGAAAATGGGAAGAGCTGCGAAATCGTTTTGAAGAATCACCGCAAGGATGGAGCGTCGTTCTGGAATGAACTGCTAATTTCGCCAGTCTATGACGAAGCAGGAAAGCTCACGAATTACATCGGCATCCAGACCGACGTGACGGAGCGGCGGCGAGCGGAGGAGAGTCGGCACGAACTGGAGATCGCAAAAAACATACAGCTTTCGCTATTGCCCGACGCTCCGATGAATTTGCCGACTCTGGAACTCGCGGGAGTCTGCGTGCCCGCCACTCATGTGGGCGGTGACTACTTCGACTTTTTTGCCGTGACGAACTCCATCGACATCGTCATCGCCGACGTTTCTGGCCATAGCGTCGGAGCCGCTCTCATCATGATCGAAGTACGCAGCACCCTGCGCGCCGAAACCCGCAAGGTGGTCGAGGCCCCAATGGGTCCAGCGACTATCTTGCGTGATTTAAACCAGCTCCTGTTTGATGATCTTAATAAGGCTGAATTATTTATCACGATGTTCTATTTGAAATACTTTCCAGATAGTCGCACTTTGAAATACGCCAATGCCGGCCATAACTGGGCCTTGCTGCTGCGGCGCGACGAGAGCAGCTGCATGGCCCTCGACGCGGAGGGATTAGTGCTAGGCGTGCAGCGCGACGTCGAGTTTGAGGAACGGAGCGTTAGTTTGGCGCTCGGCGATAAATTATTACTGTACACGGACGGAATTACCGAAACGCAAAATGCGGATGGGATCTTTTTCGGCACGGAGCGTCTCTGCGAATTGTTTATCGCCTATCGGGAACTGTCGCCAGAGGCGACAATCGAGAAGCTCCTGGCCGATGTACGCGAGTTCCGCTGCGATGCACCGCTCCATGACGACGTCAGCATGTTGGTTTTGCGAGTGCGGTGAGCCGCTGGCTTTGACGCCGGTGCGACAACTGTTAGATCGACGCCATGCCAAAAATCGCTTGGGGGGGAAGTCTTACAGGGTCGCATTCCGCGGCCCCAATGTCCGATAAGCTCAGCGCGTCGAGCTTAAGATGCGAACACCGGAGACGGACAGAAATCGCCTGGCGAGGAAATATCGGACACCTGGGTGGAGGACTGGCTGGAAGCGATTTGCGCCTTCGAGCTTGGCTGTGCTGAGGGTTGTTGCAAAGTCGTTAGAAAATGCTCGCCGTCGTTTGCTTCCTTTTTGCCATGAACACGCAACCCGCTCGAATAATAAGGGGTCTGTGTCATGCTGCCGATTGCCGCTTTCCTTCTATCCAAAAGGCATGCCCCGTGTTGGAGGCTTCTATGACGGTTCAAATGGTGGCACGTTCCGGGGTCCAAGAAGCAGAGATGATCCCTGAGGACGCTGAGAAGGTTGCGCCGCCTGCTCAATGGAGGAGAGCCATGAAGGCCGCCGCCAACTCTGTTGAAAAAGAGACGCCCCAGGTAGCGCCAAAGGCAGTTGAAAGGGCCCTATCGCTCTGCCGCCCGCTCGAGCTGGCCAAGACGTTCTTCCAACGCTTTGCCCCTGCCGCTATCTTACTTCACCTACGAATACACTGGCGTGCGCTTCATTCGACGTGGAGCAGCTTCGATGAAATCCCCTATGAGAACTTCGAGCTCGCGTTCAAGCTCGCCACGGGAAAAACTTGGCGCAAGATCTATTTCGGTGACGCGGATTTTGCCTTCCGTAGTTTTTTGCCTGACCAGTTTGAGGTCTTTCGCGACTTGGACGCGGGGTGAGGATAAACTCGCCAGTAGGAAGCCATTTTGGACGAGGAATAGGGATGTTGCCAAGGGCGTTGCCCGCGGCCCCTTCGGCGCTCCAAATCCCAACCCCGCTGTCGTTACTCAGGTGGCGCGCCGGCTCCTCCCAACCAGGTCGCGTCGCGCCCGGATAAACGGCTCTGGTGGTTCTTTACCTCATGGCATCTACGACCTCCATCATCTGAGTTTCGCCGAACACGAACGGTTCATGGAACTTTGCGCAAGATATGGCTGGGATCCGCATGACAGCCATGTTGACATCGCGCCAGTCGATGACCGGCGGGACGACGATTATGAGGGGCTTTGTGATCTACTGAACCGGGCTGTGTCGCCGTTGGAATGGTGCTGCTGGCAAAAGTGATCCGGGCTTAACCCTGGGCCCCAGTCGCGGATTTTCGTTTCGACTCGAGTCCACTACACGCCACGCACGATGCCGAGGAACTCTTCCCGCGTACGCGGGTCATCGCGAATAACGCCGAGCAGGCGGCTGGTCGTCAGCGTGGAACCCAACGTGTTCACGCCACGCAACGTCATACAACTATGCTCTGCCTCGATCACCACGCCAACGCCCTGTGGCTCGAGTATATCCTGAATTGCCGCGGCGATCTCGGCGGTAAGCTTCTCCTGAATTTGCAGCCGACGGGCGAATCCATGCACCACGCGCGCCAGCTTAGAAATGCCTACAACACGGTTGGTCGGCAAGTAACCCACATGAGCCCGGCCAATCACAGGCAACATATGATGCTCACAAAAACTGACCACGCGGATGTTCCTCAACACCACCAGTTCGTCATAACCGCCGACTTCCTCAAAGGTGCGCTCCAGATAGTCACGGGGCTCAGCGGCGTATCCCGCGAACAGTTCGCGATAAGAGCGTGCTACTCGCGCTGGCGTATCAATCAGGCCTTCACGGCTGGGATCGTCTCCCGCCCATTCAATCAGCACTCTTACAGCTTCTTCCGCCTCGGCCTGCGTCCGTTTCGCCATCGCTGCATCTCCGTATTGCTCGGCTGTTCCTTTAACTTTTTTTCTATGATCGCGACACGCCGCCTTCAACCTCCTTAGAAGCGGGCTCCGATAGATAATCAGCTTTTTGGGGCGGAGTTGGCGACGCGCATTCACCTGTTCTCGTTAATAAAGTGCGCTTCAGTGATAACGTGAGGTAGGCGATTTCACGACTCTGGCGGCGGGCGTGTTTGAATACCTCGCGCAGGATTTGCGGGCGCCCTTGCGTCTTGCCGCCGGACGCAAAGAGGAACCGACGGCGGCCATTATCGACAGCCGCACATTGCGCTCGACGCCGGAAAGCGGCCCACGCGCCGGATATGACGGCGGCAAGCGCAAACGCGGCTCGAAACTACACATGGCGGTCGATACGTTGGGGCATTTGTTGGCGCTGCATGTCACACCTGCGAATGTCGATGATCGCGCCGAGGTCGGCAAGCTCGCCATATCTCGCCCCCATTGGGTCGGATTCATCGCGCCATCTCCGCATGCGAGATTTAATGTAAACTGACGTCCCTCTGGTCTGAGCTACGGGAGTCGTGTGTCCTCGGTATCCCCGATTCTCGAGGGGCGCATAGCATCGGAATTCCCAGCAAGCCTGCCAACCACGAAAAGATGGCGACGAGCAGGTTGCTCCACCAAGGGCTTCCCAGCACCATCCCAACCGCGAACACAGTGGTAGCAAGTAGATTGCTAATTTTCACAAATTTGTGAGCAAAAGCATATGCGTGGGCAAGCTCCCACTCATTGACGAATTCGTCGTCTTCGGGCGAGCTGGCCGCAATGAAGCCTTGATTAACCGAAGTCCAAATCACCGCAGCGATCAATCCTGAAACTATCCAAACAACGGTAAACCACCCGTCATGATGCATAATTCCAAGTAGCGTCCCGCCCACGTCGATAACCAAGAATATTTTAATAAAACGGTTCAGATGGTGTTGGGCTTCCAGCCAGGTGTGAGTCATCGAGTGGCCGCCGTGATCCGCACTATTGTACGTCAAGAGCGTAGAATTGGAGGACGGTAAGCCATGATAGTCAATTTAAGGCGCTTTGGGGTCAATCTCGTACTTTTACCTACGCCGCTCTGCAACTCATTCACCAAGAGCGTCGGCAAACACCCGAATAGCAGCGATGGATTCAATAATTGGCGACTGCATTTTTGGCGGCGGAAAAGCGCCTCTGGCCAGGGACGCTCGATGTCTCCATGCTTTTGACGTTGAGTTGAAGGCAAGAAAGTCGCGCCAGTCGCCAATGAACGTCCGGACTCCAGGCTTTTCTTCGGACGCATATTCGTTTCGTGGACCTTCGGTTCTTGACGCGAACCGGTATGAAGTTCGCTTGGAAATGCACTTGCGGTCACGGATCGGCTTTGTCGGCGATCGCCGCGGATGAAGCTGTTTCGTGCTGGTCCACGTCCCGATGTGACGTCTTCCCGAAAGTGAAAACGAGCAGCAAACCAAGCAGCAGCACGAGAACGACAGGGACGACGGGGCTCCAGTGAGGAGCCTCGTTCTTGGCGCGTACAATGGAAATGATCTTATTTTCACGTCCGACAGGAAGAAGCGAGTATAAGCGGTGGGCGGTGGCGACGTCATGAGTGCCGCAGCGCTCCGGGATCATGCGGGCCAGTGCATCGAGCGCCACAGTTTTCGGCATTTTCGCGATGCGGGCGGCTTCTTTCCAGGGATCGGCTCCAGAGCGCGCAATCGCCGAAATCACCGTCAACGGCATCCCGCTCCCCTCATCACATACGATCGCATAGAGGAATAACTCGTATTCCTGGCCGAGGGGCGGGAAGGCATGCGACACGCTCACTCCGATCTTGAGTTTCGTCTTCTATCCACGTCTATCATTGACGCCAACCGCCAGGCGCTGTCGGCAATTGCCTCTCACATCAACATGAGCAACGTCGCTTGCAGGAGGCTGCTGAGATTGCGGAGGGGCCGTGATCGGTTAAAAGCTTAAGGTCAGTGCAACCCAATAGACTTTTTAGGACTTCGGCCGGCCGTTGGATTTCGCCACACGCCGCGACGCCGAGCTGCGGTCGAAAATAGCCATCGAAATCGAATGTCGCCTGCACGATCCTCTTACCGCTTTGCGTGGCGATCCCGCCTCCGGAAATTCCGCCGAGGCCGAGATAGTGCACTGGATTGTCTTAAAGGCCATAATTTTATCAGTTTTCGCGGTCAGCGGTTAACGCTGCACGAAGGTCGTCGGCGTCGATGGGAACCATCTGCTTTCGCCCGCCAGACGTTGCAACAGAAAGGAGGCGCAACATTGTCGCGACGCGGCGAAAGGCTAGAAACGACATCCCTGAATCTCCTCGTCGTCGATCACCACACGATATCTTCCTTCCGGCTGCAGAAGTTTCTATCAGTGAAGGAGCGCTTGAACGATACGGTCGCCTCGGTTGCGGGCATGGGCATGTTTTTTTCCTCAGCGAGCTGTCTTCGGCGTCTTGATCGGCGTGAGCCTGCCGGTCGCCATCAAGGGCAAATTCGCACCGGCAGCTGGTTTGATCGTCTTCGGCTTCTTGGCCTCGCGGTTACCCCGTTTTCGTTCTTTAGCCATGCCGGACTCCTATTGTACGCCCTCGAAAGGTGCGGTCGCGTAAAGTTAAAAGCCCCTCATCTATACATGGACCTTTATATGTGCCGGGCGCTTAATCGGATTGATCAATGTCGCGCGACGCGCGGGCTGGAAAACAATCGTTGAGACGGTTCGCGCTAACTAAATTCGAAAATAAATCAAACCGGCAGTCTATTTATAACGTGGTGATGTGCTGACAAAAAACAAGGGATGAAAGGAATTATACCAATGCGACGACGGGCGCGCCGCTAAAGAGATTCATTTGTCATTTTGCCCTATACGGCAGGCGACACCCACCATTTTGCAGATGCTAATGTCGACTGCCCGATCCGTCATGCCGCACTCGCGCTCCGATCCTGCTGAAGTCCTGTTTGTGACCAAGCGCCAGATCCAGCATAAGACAACGTATTGATACCGGTGACAGGTGAGCCTGGGGCCGCATCGCCTGATGTTACGGCCGTGAGAAAGCGGCGACCTGCGGCTACTTTCGAATGACGTTAAGAACAATCCGACCGCGACACTGACCCATTCTCAAGGTGTGTTTGGTAATCTGCGAACTGGACATGGACGATCATTCGTGGAGTCCAGACGGACATTGGCGCTGCTCAAGGACCTGAGTGCGGGCGTGTCACTGGATCAATTATCAGAGCTCAGATTAATGAAAGTGTCCCATCGCCGATCGAGACGCTTGATCGATGAATCGAAATTCGCATCATATTTTCGGCGCACACAAAGTTCCTTCAAGCCGACTTTGAATAGCAGCGCTTGTATTTTTTAGGGTGACGTCTTACATTCTCGAGATCGAGTTTTCGGTCGAATGACCCTGTAATAGCGCCACTCGTGGTGCCTTCGCAAACGACTTCCTCTCCTGAACATCGATAAGAATGAGGCGCAGCGTTTTGCACGCGTCCAAAAACTTGTTACTGGAAAGGACATCTAATGCAGACTGGTACTGTAAAGTGGTTTAACGCCCAAAAAGGTTTCGGATTTATTCAACCGGAATCGGGCGGGCCCGACGTTTTCGTTCATATCAGCGCGGTAGAGCGGGCTGGATTTAGCGACTTGTCCGAGGGACAGAAGCTTGAGTTCGAAGTTGTAGCCGATAGCCGCAGCGGGAAGTCCTCCGCAGATCGATTGCAGGTTGCAGATTGAGTCTGCGTTACACTTAGCCAAAGGAGAAAGTTATGGGAGCGATTCTTGAGCTGACAACCTACGCAGCAACCCCCGTTGGAATGCTCGCTGTGGTGGCGATTGCCGCCGCCGCCTATTTCGCGGCGCGTTGGGTTCTGACCGACTGAAGCCATAATTGCTGATCGCGCCCCGACCGCGGATGTACCGGCGGCGGCGCGGCAGCCTCTGAACCGCGCTAAAATGTAGTGCATCTCTCTTCAACGACCGATGAGTTCTTATCTCGTTGTAGTAATGCGCATAAGATTGGCTCGATCCGACGCAAATGCGCCTCATCAAAAATGATGACATGGTCCACGCACTCGCGGTGGATCGACCCAATTAGCCGTTAGGCGAATACGTTCTGCCAAGGCGAGGGGGGCAATCGGCTTGTCCCTTATGCCCATAGCATAATCGATGTTTGACTATCGCGCCGAAGATGCGATCCCGATCGCGGATGAGATAACGCAGAGCTTCATTCCGAGGAAAGGTCTCCGGTATCCGGCGCGCAATACATTCAGCCGTCGGGTGTTTTGTAACACCGCTCCACATAAGACCTCCGGGTCGAGCGGGACAATGACAAAGGCGTAGAGCAATCAAAACTGATGCTCGGAACGACGAGCAAATCCATCGCAGCGATATGCGCGGCGTGATTGCGCAGAAAAGCGGGCCATCCCTAACTCGGCAGTCGCCGTCGCCTGGGTTTGTAGCTGTCACTTGGGTATGTATTTAGCGACACTGGATTGAGAAGTCTCGAACCCGAGCTTGAGCGGTTCGACATGGATGCGAGGCGCGCCCCACAACGGCTTCTCGTGGCGCATTCACAGTATCAGCGCCCGCAACCTCCGCCTGAACTTGTGGACGTCCGAACTATCCTTGAGATTTCCATCGCCAGCACAAGCCCGGACGAAGTTTTAGATGCACGCAACCCGCATTTTAACTAATGCAGCTCGGCGCCTTTTGTGTCACAAATCCGTGTCGTTCATTCCGCTGCTTCGATGCTCGTCGAGACACGGCGACTCTGTTCCGACAATTCGCGATATTGCCTTTGCCACTCGCTCGGACCGTTGGAGGTAGACACCTGCACTGCTGTCACCTTGTATTCGGGGCAATTTGTCGCCCAGTCCGAATTGTCGGTGGTGATGACGTTGGCCTGCGTCATCGGGTGATGAAAAGTGGTGTAGACCACGCCAGGCGCCACTCGGTCGGTAATCTTGGCGTGCAAGGTTGTTTCACCCGCCCGGCTTTGGACCTTGACCCAATCGCCATCGTGCACACCCCGATCGTCTGCATCATGCGGATGAATTTCGAGCAGGTCTTCTGGATGCCATTGGCTGTTCTCGGTGCGACGCGACTGTGCGCCAACATTGTATTGCGATAGGATGCGCCCCGTGGTCAGCAGCAACGGGAAACGGGGCCCGGTTTTTTCATCGGTCGGCACATATTCCGTGATGACGAACTTGCCCCTGCCACGGGTGAAACCATTGACGTGCATAATCGGCATCCCGTCCGGCGAAGCTTCATTGCAGGGCCACTGCACCGAGCCGTCCTTGTCCAGCTTGTCGTAGGACACATTGGCGAAACGCGGCGTCAGTCGCGCAACCTCGTCCATGATCTCGCTGGGATGAGAATATTTCCATCCGAGCCCCATGGCGTTGGCGATGAGTTGGGTGATTTCCCAATCACCGTAGCCATTCTTCGGGCTCATTACCTTGCGTACGCGCTGAATGCGACGTTCTGCATTGGTGAAGGTGCCGTCCTTTTCCAGGAAGGTACATCCAGGCAGGAAGACGTGGGCGTAATTGGCCGTCTCCACCAGGAACAGATCCTGCACCACCACCAGATCCATCGCAGCAAGGCCGGCAGAGACATGTTTGGTGTCGGGATCGGATTGGAGGATATCCTCGCCCTGCACGTAGAGCCCCTTGAACGTGCCGTCTACGGCCGCGTCGAACATATTGGGGATGCGCAGACCTGGGTCCTTGTCGAGCTTGACGCCCCAGTCGACCTCGAAGGCGGTGCGAGTCGCGTCCCCGGAAATATGCTGGTAGCCAGGCAGCTCATGCGGAAACGAGCCCATATCGCAAGAGCCCTGTACATTGTTCTGACCCCGCAACGGATTGACGCCAACGCCGGGCCGGCCGAGATTGCCGGTCGCCATGGCGAGATTGGCGATAGCCATAACCGTGGTGGAGCCCTGGCTGTGCTCCGTCACGCCTAGACCGTAATAGATTGCGCCGTTGCCGCCCGTCGCATAAAGCCGCGCCGCAGCGCGCAGATCCGCGGCCGGGACACTGGTGAACTGCTCAGTCGCCTCGGGACTGTTGCGCTGCTCGCACACAAACGCTGCCCAGTCTTCGAATTCATCCCAGTCACAGCGTTCCCGCACAAAGGTCTCGTCGACGAGACCTTCGGCGACAATCACATGGGCCATCGCCGTAACGACCGCAACATTGGTTCCAGGCCGCAGGGGCAGATGATAATCCGCTTGCACATGCGGCGTGCGCACGAGGTCGATGCGGCGCGGATCGACGATAATCAGCCTGGCGCCTTCACGCAGGCGCTTTTTCATGCGTGAGGCGAACACCGGATGCGCATCGGTCGGGTTGCAGCCGATGATCAAAATGACATCGGCCTCGTCGACTGAATCGAAATCCTGCGTGCCTGCCGAAGTGCCGAAGGCTTGGTGGAGGCCATAGCCAGTCGGCGAGTGACAGACGCGTGCGCAAGTATCGACATTGTTGTTGCCGAATCCAGAGCGAATGAGCTTCTGGACCAAATAGCTCTCTTCGTTGGTGCAGCGCGACGAAGTAATGCCACCAACCGAACTGCGGCCGTATTTTGTTTGGATCTCCTTGAAGCGTCGGGCGGTAAAGGCGATCGCCTCCTCCCAGGACACTACGCGCCAGGGGTCCGTGATCTTGTCGCGCATCATTGGAGCGAGCACGCGGTCGCCGTGGTTGGCGTAGCCATAGGCGAAGCGGCCCTTGATGCAGCTGTGGCCGTGATTGGCCTTGCCGTCCTTCCAAGGAACCATGCGCACGACTTCCTCGCCACGCATTTCCGCCTTGAAGGTGCAGCCGACGCCGCAATAGGCGCAGGTGGTGACCGCCGAATGCTCGGGCAGACCGATATCAATGACCGACTTCTCCTGAAGCGTCGCCGTCGGACAGGCCTGGACGCAAGCGCCGCAGGAAACGCATTCTGACTCGAAGAAGGCCTCGCTCATGCCGGCCGAAACCCGG
This sequence comes from uncultured Alphaproteobacteria bacterium, assembly GCA_963697595.1. Taxonomy (GTDB): domain Bacteria; phylum Pseudomonadota; class Alphaproteobacteria; order Rhizobiales; family Beijerinckiaceae; genus Methylocystis. The sequence continues at coordinate 92,718 of CAVOON010000003.1, forward strand.
CTATCGAAGCCGCGACCGCTGATGGTCAAGGCGAAGGTGCCCTGGACTTCTTCGCATGCGCGCACGCAACGATTGCAAACGATGCATTTCGCTGGATCAAAGGTGAAATAGGGATTGGATTCATCCTTGGGCCGCCAGTCGAAGTTAACGGAGCCGTTGTTGCGCGCGAACACGTGATTAATGCCGTGATAGCCATAGCGGACGTCGCGCAGGCCGACCGCGCCAGCCATATCCTGCAATTCGCAATCTCCATTTGCGGCGCAGGTCAGACAGTCCAGCGGATGATCGGAGATATAAAGCTCCATCACGCCACGACGGATGGCGGCCAAGCGCGGTGTCTGCGTGTGCACGGAAATTCCCGGGGCGACCGGCGTCGTGCAGGCGGCGGGAGCGCCGTTGCGACCATCAATTTCAATTAGACAGAGGCGGCAGGAGCCAAAGGCCTTGATGCTGTCGGTAGCGCAGAGTTTGGGGATTTCCGTTCCAATCGCCATCGCCGCACGCATGATGGACGTGCCTTCCGGAACGGTGACAGGCATGCCGTCTATCGTCAGCGTGACCATCTTGTCCGATTTAGACTCCGGAGTGCCAAAATCAATATCGGTGATGAGGTTCATGGTCGTCACCCTCAATCGGCTGCGGCTGGTTGTGATTTCTTCCCCAAGCGACCCTGAATCAATGCAAAGCTTTGGATACAAAAATGGGGCGCTAAGGACATAGCAATTTTGCAGAATGCGCCGAACTTTGATTTTTGGCAAAATCTATCTCGCTCGTAAATTTCCCAAGCATGCTGAGAGTGAGCCACTACTTATCCTAAAAGTGTTTCGTTGGGCTCCAAATGGCTGAGTTTAGGATTTCAGCTTAGAGGCAACGGTTTATCCACAGCCGATCAATGGAGGGGTTTCTCAACGCTATCGGCGGTCTGCAGACCTTCAATGTGGCTCCTCAGGCGGTTGTCTTTAATGGCTCGGGCGTTGGCTGAACCAGAACCTTGCACCGTTTATTGTTGAAATAATCGCTGGCCTCTGGAGACAAACGCACGTTCCCCTCCTGAACCGCTCCAACAGTCAGCAAATCACACCCATCCTCGAAAATGAACCTCGCTTCGTCTTTCGATATGATGTGCGATGTTCCATATTGTTCTTTCGACAGCTTCTTCTTCCGCTTCTCAACTTTTCCGGAAAGCAGAACGATCACATCATGTTCATAGGTCTTCCCATCGATTGTGATGCTACCGAATTTGGTGTCTTCGATCGCCATTTTTTCTCCCCCCTGTCCAAGCAGGCGCGACGACGCAAGCCAATCTGAGTGCCTTCAGCCTGAAGCATCCACGCCGCGAAAATCATCCAGCGCTCGCTGCCCAATCCAGAGTTGATTTAACCATTGGTTCAAGAGGTCGGGGTGCGCTTTCCCTGATAGTCGAGCCGTGGCCTCTTGATAAGGACCCACATAGCGCAGCCGCTCCGGCAAGGCAGGATAAACGTGTTGGATCCAGGTAATCGCCGATTTGGCAAGGCGCTGTTCGGCTTTGCCATAAGGCAGTTCGAAGGCTGTTTGCAGTCGGGGCGGCAGTATCGCGGCCGTAACCGCTTTGTACCATCCGGGCGCCCGGAGGTAGACCTTAGTTCCTCCCCGGACTTGCGCCGCTATAGCCCGTGCTTCCGGTATCACGATCAGGGTCTCGGATTTCCACATCATTTCATTGTAGCTGGCGAAATCCTCCCAATTCGAGCGCAGGCTGGTTTGCGGAATCCCAAACAGCGCGGCGAACACGCAGGTTTCAGCGTAATAACGCGCCCGGTCCTCGCTCGAGAGCGTCGGAAACGCTGTCTCAATGAGCGTGCTATGGACCCAGCGAAGCGCGGAAGTCTCGTTGGCCCAATAAGCGCGAGCCGGCGGCAAAAGGTCACGCCGCCCTCGGCATAACGCCGGTGATCGCGGCGTGACGCAAGTGCAGGCGCCGCGCCGCAGCCACCGCTTGATCGAATGTGCCGAAGACCATCATAAACATGGCCCTGAAGGTGCAGTGAAATAGGCCGATGGGATCGTTGAGAACTTTGGAGTGTTCAGCGATGGCCGTGGCGACCCAAGGATGGGCGAGTTGCAACAATAGGGCGCGTCCTGCGCCAAGAAATATTGCGGCCTCCCTATCGACTTTCCAGGTCACCGAATCCGGCCCGAATACGCCCGCCACGGACCCGGCCGCGTGCGCATGCACAAAGCGTAGCTGGACCTCGAGATCGTGGTCATTGATCATCAGACAAATCCGCGAAAGCGATCTGAACCGGCCATGGTCATTCGCCCTACGGCCGGTTCCGGTCATTATGGCTCATATCCCGCGCCGGCGAAGAAGTTTTCGCGTTCTGTTGGAGGTGGAGGTTGGCAATGGTCGCCTGGGGCCATAGACTACCCGGTCGCGGGTTGGTCGGCAGGTCTCTTTTATCGCTGAATACAAACATGATAGCGGATTGTTCGCCCGCAAATTGGGTTTGTGTAGCTGTTAAGGTCCCGATTTTGGTCTCACGATTTCGTTGATCCATTTTCATCGCTCGTGGCATTGCACGCCGGCCGGCGCGGGCGCATTTTGGTTTTCAATCCGGTTTCTGGAGGCTTCGTGGCTCGACGGTCAGGCAGCGCCGATCTGCCTCTTCACAATGGCCGGGTTCCGGCATGGCTCGGCCAGCGCATGGCAAGGCTAGGCGCGGTGATCGCCGAGGCGATCACACACGATTACGGCCGCGACGAATTCTTGCGCCGTCTCGCCCATCCTTTCTGGTTTCAGTCCTTCGGCGCCGTGATGGGGATGGACTGGAATTCCTCCGGGATCACCACGAGCGTGATCGGCGCGCTCAAACGCGGACTGGAACCGCTCTCGGGCGAGCTCGGCATCCATGTCTGCGGCGGCCGCGGCCGGCATTCCCGCCAAACGCCGCTGGAATTGAAGACCATCGGCGAGCGCGTCGGCTTCGACGGAGAGGTTATTGCGCAGGCCAGCCGGCTGGTCGCCAAGGTGGACAGCGCCGCCGTGCAAGACGGTTTCGATCTGTATTTGCATGGCTTCATCGTGACAGACGACGGCAAGTGGGTTGTCGTTCAGCAAGGCTGAATGGCGAGACCCGACTCGCCCGCCGCTACCATTGGCTTTCGGAAGGGCTGAAAAGCTTCGTCGAGGCGCCACACACAGCGATCGACGGCGCCACACACAGCGATCGACGGCGCAAACCAGGGGGAGATCGTCAATCTCACCGACCGCCGGGCCGAAGCTTCGCGGGTGCGCCAGCTCGATCTGCTTCGTGATCTTGGACCGGACGGAATAGTTCGTGAGATGGCTGCGGTTGAGGGCAAAACAGAGCGCCCGTCCTCGCAGCCCTTGCTCCCCCACCTCATTATGCCCGACCATCACGACATCCGCCCAAAGGACGTGATGCTCCGCAGGCTGCACGGCGCGCTCGCCGCCGCGGCGGATCGCGGGCCAAAAGACTTTGCGGATTTGCTGCTCGCGCCTGGCGTCGGCGCCCGCACGGTTCGGTCCTTGGCCATGGTGGCGGAGGTCGTGCATGGCGCCCCTTGCCGCTTTATCGATCCAGCGCGCTTCGCGCTCGCTCATGGCGGCAAAGACCGGCATCCTTATCCGGTTCCGATCAAGGTGTACGACAAGACAATCGAAGTGTTGAAGAGCGCGGTCGCAAGGGCCAAGCTCGGAAATGAAGACAGGCTCGAAGCCCTCCGCCGGCTTGACCAGCAGGCAAGGCGCATCGAGCGTAGCGTCGCGGGTCCTTCGCTGCCGGACTTCGTCGCCGAGGAAATGCTGCGCTCGCTCGAATTCGCGGGCCGGAGCATGTTCGGCGGGGAGCCTGCTCCCAGCGGCGAGTCGGATTGCCTAGCGGCCCGGCGGCAGAACAAGGCGACTTAACAATTGAGCGCAAGAAAACAGCCCGGGCGCGCTGGGAAAGCTCAGCCGGTTTGACGCTGCTTTCGCCGCCAACAATCGGACGGTGAAGGTTCTCGGTTATCGCTTCCGTTGCATTAAACTCTGTCTTCGTCCCTTCGCCCACTCCGGAAAGTCTATCGCATACACATGACCAAAGTCCCCATCCGCTATGTCGAACCCGCCTACCGCTCGCCAAGCGAGCTGATCCTGCCTGTGACCGACGACCGTTCCTGGAACGGGTGCATGTTCTGCAGAATGTACACCGTCCCGCAACGGAAGGCACGCTGGTGGACGCCATGCAGAACGCCTGGCGCTTCGTCGGGATCCCGCTTTGCGTGAACGATTGAAGGAAGCCAGGGCATCGGCACGCCGGCGACACGCGCCGAAATCATCAAAGGCCCGAAGCGGAACAACCAGTTGGCCGCAGACCGCAAGCTGGTGTTGCCGACCGCGGCAGCGCTTCAATGTTCGAGCTTTTGCGCGGCGCGGCGCCAGCGCTCGTCGATCCCGGGACCACGGCTTTGCGGGAGATACGTCACGACGAGGTTGTCACCGGGAAGGCTAATTTCCGCGCCGTGATCGTCGGCACGTGCGCCGCCGCACATGAGTTGATCGAGGCATTGCTCAAGCGCTCGAGCGGAACAGTCGACTTGACGACCGCCGCTCCGGCGCGTTGCCGGTCAGGGCGACGGCGCATTGCGGGGCAGGCAGGCAATCGCGCCAAACCGGAAGATTTTAAGCCGGTCCGCACCCGTCCTGGAGCAAGACGGCGTAGTCGGCGACAAGGAAACGTGCGGCGCCAGCCGCCAGCGCCCATGGCCGGGTATCTGCTCATTCCCAGGCGCCGACCGCCAAGATGGTCGCTTATGCGCAAAGCTTGGCGCGCGGCAAAAAAGTAAGCTTGCCAGAAGGCTATCGGCGGGATTTCGACGCGTGCCATCGGTTTCTCGACGAACATGCTCGGTAGGAGCTTTTGGCGCGCAAACAATCGGAGTTCTACCGGTCACGGAAAGATGCGACGCGGTCGTTCGCAGGCTGGTCCCTGAACATCGCAATACGGGCTCAAAGACGCTATTCTGCCTCAAGAGAGTTGGATGTGGCGCGCTCGGCATTCCCACCTGCCGTCTGGCAACGCTCATCAATTCGACGAGAGGCGCTATGGACCTGCGAGCAAGGTGGTTCCCGCCTGAGTGGACCAAGCCCTTGCTTCGACGTGACCGATGAAGGCGCATTGTTTCAAGATCGCCGCCGTCTCGACACAGGCGCTGGTCGCGACGGGTTGCCTCGCCCTCGCGGTCGTCCCGATGCTGCGCCACTATCTCGTCGCGCTCTTCAATGATCCAAACGACCTGCCCGCGCTGGAAGGTGCCGGCGGCATTCATTTCGAGCCCAAAGCGAAGCGCTGCGCCCTTGAGGTCGCCGCGCTGCTAACCGCTGCCGTGACGCGCGTCGAGGCCGTGCAGGGCCGCCCGCTTTGCCGGAAGCCCGACGATCGGCGTCTATGCCTCCTACGAGAACTATGCGCGGGCGAACGGACTCGACGATCCCGCCATCGCCGCGGTGTCCCGCTCCGGGCGCATCCTCTTGTCGCCGACGCTGTGCGCCGGAGAACGCGCGCGGCTTCCCGGCGTTCTCACGCACGAACTGTCTCACGCGCATTTGTTCGGCTGGCGGTCCTCGGTTATCTCCGCCCGTCCGCCAAGCTGGCTCACGGAAGGCTTGGCGGTGATGGTCTCGGATGGCGGCGGCGCCGAGGGCGTGAACGACGTGGAGGCCGCCGCGGCGATCGTCAAGGGCTACGCGATCGTGGTGACGGACGAAGGCAGGTGGCGCGATTTCGCCTCGATCCGCTTCGAAATCGAACCGCCAAACGATCCGTCCCACGACGATTTCGTCACCTTCCGCCAGCGCCTCGCCTATCGACAGGCCGGAATGTTCGTCGCATGGCTGCGAGAGCGCGATCCGGACGCTTTCGCCAAGGTCTTGCAGAGCGTGGAGAACGGCGATTCCTTTCGCGATTCGTTTCACGCGAGTTTCGCCACCGAACCTCAGCAACAATGGCGTAATTTCGTCTCGGGTCTCCCGAAATGAGTCCCTGACGCCATCGGAATAACGACCTTCTCGCTTCGATAGAAACTAAGAGCTTCGCGCGCCGGACGATCGCAATCTGCGAATGGAACGCCAAGGTTTTATTGTCGATCCATTCGCACATGCGGGGGAAGACATCCGCCTATTCAAGAACGAAGTGGCCGCCTGGAACGCTCGTAAAGGTTTTCGGCTGATTGGCGAGTTCGAATAGCCGCTTCGCCGAACTTATCGGAATGACCTCGTCTTCCTCTCCATGAGTTCATAAGAACCGGGACATGCACACGACCGATCGCTCTTCCATTCGTGGCTGCAAGACGCAGTTCCTCGCCGTTGCGCATCCCGGTTTGCGTCAGATGAGGAAAATATTGAAGCCTGCGCTGAAAAGTGCCGAAGGCGATGACGATAAAAACATAGACTAATCCGAGCGAAACCAGCGACCACCGAAATGGGACAAGACGAATCGTTCCATCGATGGATGCGTGTATGACGACCATCTTTAGCCGGTTTTCGGCGTGGCGATCCTAACCTACGCGGGAGCCAATCGATAATTGCTTTTCGACACGCCAGAAACGTTCAGGACTGCCGTCTGCTAGGCTCAGGACTTCTGTGGTTGCCGCCCATGATGCAAGAAGTTTCTTACCCTACGGGTTGGTGATCGAGTGCGGTCTTCCGTAAGGCCTTTGATTGCGGCATGTTCAGAAGCCGCTGGCCGGTATGGTGATCTGCGGATCAGATCCAAATCTCATTGGCGAGCTGTATCGCTCAGAGTCCTGAACTGGTTTTCTGACCCAGATCTGTTCGATCAATTTGCCCATTCGGATCGTCGCCTTCTCACACCTCCCTTATCCGACGTTAGGCGGATTCTGCGGCATGTTGTTCATGCTGTTTCCGCCTTTGTCGGAACTCGGTAATCCTCATTCTTTGTGATCAACGCCCAGATCGTGCGCGCCATCTTGTTGGCTAAAGCGATCGCGACCAACATCCGTGGCTTTCGCGCTGAAATGCGCGCCAGCCATGAATCCCTTGGGATTGATTTGCGGCCCATCCAGTTCAGTCGCGACATCGCGCCGATGATCAGCAGCCTGCGGATATCCGTTTGCCCAGCCTTTGAAGCGCGCCCAAGCCGCTCTTTGCCTCCTGTGGAGAACTGGCGTGGAACGAGGCCGAGCCAGGCGGCAAAGTCCCGACCGGAGCTGAAGTTCTCCATCGGAGGGGCAAAGGCTTCTACGGCCAGAGCAGTCAATGGGCCGACCCCGGGGATGGTCTGCAAACGCCGCGCTGTCTCAGCTTCATCAGCCAGCGCCTTGATCTTGCCGGTCCGAGCATTGATGCGCACTGTTTTTTCGCCAATTTGCGCCATCACATCGCGGCACTCTTCGCGCACCAGGTCGGGCAATTCGCTCTGCGGCGTAGCCAGTACCTCTTCAATCCGCTTGAGCTGATGAATTCCCTGCGGAACAACGTAACCGTATTCGTAAAGGCACGCCCTCAATGCGTTGACCAATTCGGTGCGCTGATGGACGAGCCGTTCTCGAGCGCGAAACAATATTGCTCGACTTTGTTGCTCGGCGCCCTTCGGCTCGACGAAACGCATTTCCGGCCGCTGGGCTGCGATCACGATGGCCTCTGCGTCTGCTGCATCGTTCTTCTGCCGCTTCACAAACGGCTTCACGTAATGCGGTGCAATCAACTTTACCTCATGGCCCAGCCGGATCATCTCGCGGGCCCAATAATGCGCGCTGCCACACGCTTCCATCACAACCACCGCAGGAGGCTGCTCAGCCATGAATTGGGCGAATCCTTGCCGTGACAGCTTCTTGCGGAATTTTGGCTGACCGGTCATCGACGCACCGTGCATCTGAAAAGAAGTCTTTGCGAGATCTACCCCAATCATCGTATCTTTCATCACGGCTGATGTCCTTCTCGCTCAGTGGCTGTAAACACCGCTGTTCTGGCGCGTCGCGATGCCGTCTGGGAGAGCGGCAACCACCCCATCTCATTGATTAGAGCCAGAATATGACGGTAGCGGCGATGCAGATGGCTGACATGAACGTGTGGGCGCATCTGTCGTAGCGGGTATGGATACGACGCCAGTCCTTGATCCTGCCAAACATGTTCTCGATTTTGTGACGCTGCCGATAGAGGGCGCGATCATGGTCGATACGGATTTTGCGGTGGATTTTGCGGTGGATTTTGATGGGATGCACGCCTCGATGCCGCGCTCGGCGAGGGCGCCCCGGAACCAGTCTGCGTCATAGCCTTTGTCGCCGAGGAGTTCCCTGGCCTTCGGCAGGACGGGCAGCATCAGCGCCGCGCCCTTGAAATCGCTCATCTGGCCTTCGGTGAGCAGCATGACCAGTGGCCGCCCCTGGCCGTCGCAGACCGCATGCAGCTTGGAGTTCAAGCCGCCTTTCGTGCGCCCGATACGTCGGGGAACAGGCCCTTTTTTAAAAGGCTCGCGGCGGTTCGATGGGCCTTCAAATGCGTGGCGTCGATCATCAACCGAGCAGGCTTGCCGGCCTTGCTCGCCAACTCCGCGAAAATCTTGTTGAACACCCCAAGACGGCTCCAGCGCACAAATCGATTATAAATGGTCTTATGAGGACCGTAATCGACGGGAGTGTCGCGCCAGCGCAAGCCGTTCCTGATGACAAAGATGATGCCGCTGATCACCCGTCGGTCATCCACCCGCGCAATCCCGTGCGACAAAGGAAAATAGAGCTCAATTCGGCGCATCTGCGCCTCGGAGAGAAGAAACAAATCAGTCATGGCGACGCCTCCCTGCATCGCCAATGAATCAGCGGATCATTTAATCCGCAAGACATTTAATGGGTCCTAAGCCTAATCTTCGACCGAGGCGAAGTTATGATGCCGGCCCTAAAACGCCGGATGGCTTTTTGGATGCCTTTCACGGATGAGGCGCCCGCAAATCTTGACGTATTTGACGTCGTCACAACCGGACGCGCCGCTCCACTGGATGGAGCCTGAGGGCGCCCGCGCTGCGCTCGACCCGATCGTTGCGTCGCACACGCACTCCGGGCGATCTTGGACGCCCTGCTTCAAGCAGTGCTTCCTAGAGGCGTCCAGAGTTTTAGCCCTGCCTTCGATCAGGCGAAGGCGCGTACCCGCGCGTCCGAGGCCGCACGTGAGGCTGCAATCATCGCCGGTTCGGGATCAACCCAGATCAATTCGCCAACGAAGAGAGCGAAGCGCAACGCCAGCAGCCCCGAGGACATCCCTATCTCTTCGACCCGTGAGCGCCATTGGTTAGCGACCTTCGACCCCGGTGAACCCCGCCCGCGGTGTGGCAGCCAAATGGCGCGTCGGCGAGTCCGGCTCCCGGTTCGTCGGCATCCACATTCGTTGCGTTAGCTTATTCTATTTCGCGGAGCGGCACGCGAAGTTCGGTGTCGATATCGTGAACACGTGCCTTGATCGTCCGCCAATTGGGAGCGGACAGCCTGCTTCTGACAGCGGTTCTTGATTTCGATTACCAATTCGCTGAACTTCGGCTGCGAAGGCACGAAATAGAAATTCGGGATCACCTCGCGGATCAAAAATTCACGCACCGGTCAAGAACGCGCGTGCCTTTGGGGCTGCCGACGGGCCGAGTTGTGGGATCCGTCACCGCGCCACAAGCGGGAAAGGTCTTGATTATTCGATAGGCTGTTGCACGGCTCACGCACAACTTACCCGTCACCTCTTTGATGTCGCTTTGTGAAAGTCTTGATCCCGCACGCAATGATCTCGCGGACCGGATCTTCCCGCCGCCGGTTCTCTTTCGCACGCCAGTCCTTCCTGTCGTCCATTCCGGCCATCGACATGCGACGCTCCCGACTCGGGTGCTACACGCACAATCTGCTTATCGAAGAAGCAGCTTTCTCGAATCGAGATTTGGTGTCCGTTCGCTGATCCGAGAAGACCATGCGAAGAGCCAATCCTGTGGTTGTTTGTCGCAGCTATTTCCAGCAACTGGCAGTCATCGGACTGCGCTCCGGGAAATTCTTGCGTCCGAAATCCATTCTAACGAGGAAGCGACTAAAGCGTGCGATCGCACCGATAGACTCGCCGGGCAGTTCACATGACCTGCCACATCGACAATTTGCACCGCAACTGGAAGGCCAAACGTGCTATGGTGGCGGAATCGGCTTGTCGAGGGGCGAAGGTTCGCGACTTCCAAGAAGTAGGCGGCAGGCGTGTCGAATTCCTCCGCGAAAGGCGGCCTTACGGAGGGATCTTCATGCTTGCCATGCCGGCGTCCTCTTTCAACCGTCGGAACGAGGTCATGAAGCGTTCCTGTCCAGTTAATGCAGCCAGGTTTCCAGAAGGGATGGGGCGGCCTCGCAACCGGAGAAAACGGAGGACGCGGCTCATCTGCCGGTTGATTTTATGCGGCTGGTGTTGCAAGCGTCGATTTTGGATTGTGATGCGTTTGATCTTTTCTCGTTGCATGAGGATTTCTTGGCCGCGCGCGAAGCAGACGTCAGCGGGTGTGAGATTGTTCAGGCTCACGTGAAAGCGGCGATGGTTGTAGTGCTCGACACAGGCATCCTCGTTCGCCTATAGGTCACCTGAAAAATAATAGTTTTCTAGCGCACACTATGAATTTCAGACCGTGCCTCGATGGGTGATATCACCGAGCGAAATCGGTCACAGCACTATGGCTATCAACGGAATACAACATCACAGCAACTCCCAAATGCGACTGCGATCCATGCTGTTTGCGACCAGCACCAGCGCGCCGCAAACTGAATTCGCGATGTCGTCATGGCCACCGACGGGATGATCAATACTGTCGCGGCCGGTGCCGCGACCGACGCGGCGCTCTAATGAACAGAGTTGTGAGACCAATTTGCGATTGTCGAGCAGCTCGACCTTGCCACTGTTCAGCAAAGGCAACGCGTCAACGTAGATTTGGCTCTTTGTTCGCTCGCTCGGCTCATAGCGAATGCTGCACTCGCTGAAGCGTTCAGCGGGCCATGAGCCTGCGTATCTGTCGCCGGTGATCGTGTCGATCCCATAGGATTCGAGGATCATCGCAATCTCCTTCACCACATTGGCGGGCGAGAACGGCGGCCGATATTCGCGAATGCAATCGACGACGCCAACATCATTTTCGCCGCGATGCACGATACACAACGTAAATGAATCCGCGCCGCTGCCGCCAGCCGCGTCGCAGAATGCGGCGTAGTCGATGTTGTCGAGCGGCATGAGTTCGTGCCGGCTAGGAAAGACCGCCGCCGCGACGATGTCGGCATTGACGAAGGCGTCGATGTCATTTCGGAATTCGCCGAGCCATTCGGAGGCGGCGGACTGCGCATCACGCTCTATCGCTCGGTCGATGATGTCTTGCGGTACCGTCGCATTGAACTCTCGCGTTGCGCCTTTGGCGACGATGACGCGAGGATCGCCAGTCGGGCCGTACTGCTTCGCGAATGTTTGATAAGCGACGCCGCGCTTAGCATAGGGGCTGCCGATGGTGAACAGTTGGCCTCGGGTCGTCACTAAGCCGGGTCTGATCGAGTCGATGATTTCGAAGTCGGGATTAGCGCTGTCATCGCTTCGCCAAAAACTGATTTCGTCGGCAATAGCGCAGATAAGAGTGAGCCCACGCAATGCACGAAAATCAGCGCTTCGAACTTCGACGTCGACGCCGTTGTTCAGGCTAAGCATCGTGGCCGTGCGATTGACGACGAGCCCACGTAACGCAGGCGACGCTTCGAAGGCGCCCGCAATGTAACCGAGCAGCACTCGCGCTTGGCGCTGATTCTCGGCCACCAGCAGAACGACGCCGCGCTCACCGGGCGATAAACGGTCGGAGTAGTCGCAGAGCGCAGACGTATAGGCAGCTAGCGCTGCGCAACCAGAAGATTTGCCACTGCGCCGACCAGCTATGATGTGGCATTCCTCTGAACGCGCTAGCGGCTCGGCATCGCGCCCCGTCAGACGCCTCCAGTGTTCGCGTTCACTGGTCGTCAGCGCCTCGCCCTGGCTCGCGAGCAAGATCGCGCGCATTGCCTCGCGAGTGTCACCACTCATGACTGGCGCCAACAGATTAGGATCAGCGAACGCCTTGCGAAGACTGACAAGCGGCCTCATTCGTCGGTCTCCGCGCCTTCAACGCGATGAAGCGCGAGAACGTCGGCGAGGGAAACCGTCGCGTCTTTGGGCGCGCGACGCAAGCCAAGGCGTTGGAAGGCGCGCCCAAGCCGATCGGTTAACACCCCATATGTCTCGATGTCGAAATCTTCGCCAGCGATCGCTTGGCTTTCGAGCAGTTCACATTGCATGGAAAGCATGGCGCAGCGGCGGGCGATTTGGCGCTGACCTTCGGATAAGCGATCATGGCCGCCGAGATCAATAACAATCTCGCCGAGGATATCCTTAAAGCGCCGAGCGGCCTTGGAACGGGCGTCGACGGCCTTTTCGTCGAGCCACAAAGTCGCGCCATTGCCGACGCGACTGCGAGCGGTGGGCTTCAACGTTGCGACAACGGGACTAGCCATGTGCGATTTGCAGTCCTCATTCAGATACATTTGAGGGGCGACGCTGACGAAACACTGACTCTATGAATTAGAAATACGATAATATATATGAAAGTCAACACATTGTTCCGAATCAGATAAAGGATTTAGTGTCCTTTACTAGTTCTTTAGGGGGATGAGCTGGAAAGCTTGGGCGCGAAAAAAAGTGAGTAGCAGCGTTTGTGCTGTGCAGGCCTTTGTTGCTAGGCACACGCTGTTTGCGCCGCTCAGTTCAGTCCGCATTCACCCGTGTTACAATTTACGACTTTGTGGGTGGGGATTTGGGGGTTGTTGGGATTTGGTACCGGCCATCTCTCATGCGAGGATCATTTAATTTAAGCTAGAACTAAACTATAATCGTATGGTTCACCGCTTAATTTATCGAGCTGCCAGCGACGACGGCCGGAACAAAACCCCAATATCCCCCAAATCCCCACTCTGGAAGTTGTGTCTCACCGCTCGTCGAACAGGCCGTTGGAGCCTTCATTCTTGCGCTCCACGCAGTAGGCGCTCTGCTTGTGAAGGGTGCGGCTCCTGAGGACCAGGACTCCGTTCTCACCCACGCGCAAAGGCCGTCCCACTATAGTCTTAAGCCCGCGTCCGACGCTTTTGGTGCTGCAGGTCGCCGCCACTCTCGGCGTGAAGAACTGCCGCAACGTTGCGAGGTTCGGCGTATCGTTGTCAGCCCGCGTCCCCAAGCGTCCAAACAGGTCAGCAGCGCTGAACTCCGCTCCATTTGGCCAAAAGCGCTCCAGTATTTCGAGGACTTCGCTCATTTCAACGGCGTCCTCGTCTTCTTCATCGCCGACATCGAACATTTTCGAGAAGTCGACAGGCTCGGAGGCCACCGACGGATGATGCCCTTGATATGTGTCCGACGCGAATTCGATGGCCGCGCCAACGATCGACCACCACGTCTTGAAGCGCGTCTTCGGCTCGATAGCGCGTGCAGGGTCGAGTTGCGGATTGCCAAGCAGGAGAGTGTAGAGCGCCTGCAGGATTTCGCCGCGATGGTCGCGCGTCCACTGGATTGGGTCGGTGTGGACAAAGGACCGGTTCTGCGGGTCCGGACGATCGACTGCGAGCCGCGCTTGAAGGCAGCGTGACGCGAGGTCTCCTTTCGTCCGAACATTGTTGCCCGTAAAGGCATTGACTGTATATGCGGGGACCGTCAGCGTCTCCGTCGCTCCGAGTTTACGATCACAGTATGTTTCGGCAGTGCAGAGCTGCTCGATGACCGGACTCGAAATCACTGTTCCATTGCGAATATTGTCCCAAACGATTGTTGGCAAACCGTCAGCGAGATAGCCTAATAGCGCCTTGCGCCTCTCATCCTCATCGCGCGCCCAGGCGGCTGCCGGCGGAGTTTCTCCGAGCACAGCCAGGGCGAGCATCGTCAAAACCGTCGTCTTGCCGCTAGCGCGCTGTCCAGCGGTCACGAGGAATGCCGGCCTAGCTGGGCAGAGGACGCGCTCGAGGATGGTTAGGGCATAAGCGAGTAAGACGCACTTTGACGAAAGGTCCGCTGCCACATCGATCAGCCACTCGTCGACTACGAACTCAAAGGCTTTGAGCACTGCGGTCTCGTCGCATGCGAGCCGTTCCGGAATGAATGACAGGAGCTTTGTTTCACATCGCATCACAAAGCGCCGGCGGCGGTCGAGGCCGTTCTTCGCCAGAAGCGTTCCATCGGACAACACCAACGGCATCGTCAGCACGCAAGTGACGCGCGGCAGTCGCGACCTGCCACGCAGGTGAAACCAGTGGTCGATAAACCGACGGGGAGGAGCGACACGGAATACGCCGATCTCCGTCTCTTTGAGGAGGGTGATGTGATCGCCGAGTTCGAGTTCGACACTATAGAGGTCGTGCTGTGTAAGGAGGATTTGTTTCGGCGGCGGGAGGCGCGACAATTCTGGCTCGTCGTCGTTGGCGCCTGATGATGTTAATTCATGCAACTCGCCCGCAGGCTCCCTCTCCAGCACAAAAACTGGAAATCCAGACAAGTTGCGCATCGGAGGCTCCGGCGACTGCACGGCGCACATCACGGAGTCCCATTCCATCATTACCGGAAGAGCTTCCGCGTCAGGAAACGGCGCATTCAATGTCGCCTTGCGCCTATCGCGGGCGGTAGCCGCTTGCCTCATGGACTTAGCGCGTTTCCCTAATTTCGTCGCGCGCTCGAACTCCATCAAGGACTCAACTTCGCGGATGCCGACGCCGGCGAGTTTCGCAACCTGCTTGGTCAGCACTTTCGTCTCGACGGGGTTAAGACAATAATTGACGCCGCCAGCGAGTAGGGTCTCGCAGAAGATCTGCGCTACTCTGCCTTTGCTCGCGGCATTGATCGCTGCCTCGACCAATTCACGATCATGACGAAGCGCGTAGTCAGCGCGTCCGTGCGCAAAACTGTAAATATAAAGGTCGTCCGTATCATGACGGCGAAGAACGATCGCACAATTTTTCCCATAATCGACGCCTTCAATTGGATCGGCGAGCGTCATGCCAACATAACGTTCCGGGTCAAGCAGGATGTCGCCGACCCTTTTCGTTCCGATCTGGTCGTCGTCGAATACGAGCGTCGCGCTTGGGAGCAGCTCACCCTCACACCACTTTTCAACGGCATGCTTCGCCCTCACGGGATCAACGCCACGGTCGACGACTTCTTTGACCCTTGTCTCGATGAAGGTTTTGCGCGCCTCGCCACAGGCCCGGCCAAGAGCTTCTGCCGCTTGCGCCTTTTGCGCCTTCAGCTGTTGCGTCTCGGCGGCGTCTAAATCCCGGCACGCCGTCACAGTGTCAAGCATGCAGCCGTCACGAACTTCGGCTTTCCGTTCGTCTTGCGCCAGGGGCGAAACCAGTAAGGGCTTGCCTTCGAAAATGAGGCGTTCGGCGTTTGCGACGGAGATGTCGATGATGCTGCGTTCGAGCAGCGCGCCAGATTTCGAGACCATATACCAGCCAAGGCCATTGAGCCACGCGCGAGCCTGCAGCGCCTTCAGAAAGCGTCCCGCGTCAGAGCCGTCGTTGATGAGCAGATAAAGATGCAGGCCGCCGCTGCTTGGGTAGCGTTCTTTAGTCTCTGAGTGAAATAAGCCGCTGGAGGTCGACGCTCGCTTCACGTATCCGGTCGACGCGATTCCGGAACACAGGAACTCGATGGCCTGATCAAAACCGCCAAGTTCTTCGAGACGCATTCTCACAGCTTCCGGCATGCTCTTTTTGTCAAAGTCGAGCAGCACAAAGGCTGGGCGCTCGAGCCGATATGAGAGCATATCCCCGGTACGCGCCATGAACCCGGGCTTTTGACTCTCGGGGTCGTCCTTCGTCCGCAACTGCACCCGCGCCGGGAGGTCCTCATGCATCGCGCCGAGGGCGATCGCTTGGTTGCTCGGCATCTCGCTGATTAAGTCGGCGAATGCCTGCAGGCTGGTTATCTGCCAACGCTTTGCCAATCCCCTCGAAATCCAACAGGGCGAGCCATCAGACTTCGGCTTTCCGTCTTTCAGTTCGATAATTTTCGATATAACGCCGTGTTCTTTTTGGAATCGCGTGATCTCGATATCAAGCTCGACGCCCAGCCCCGTTTTGAAACACTGAGAAACAGATTCTTGATTTTCTTTCTCTGGCGCTGAAATTTCGGGGATGCTGTTATTATCCATCGGCGCCAAATTCGAACCGATTCTGTTGGCGCGCGGCTGGTCGGATCCGTCCTCGCAACCAGTCACTTCCACCCCCTAATGTCGGGTTGATTTTTTGTTGCGTAAGCTATCCAAGACGACGCGAAGCATCGGTTGGCGAGGCGCCCACACGACCGTTGACGCGCCTTCAGCTTCGTCAATTGCCGCAGGATCTTCCTCAGGCAGCGTTGCCCGCAAAAGGCTGACAATCCGCCACCAATCATTGTCACCCGGCATTATCTCAGGATCAGCAACGTCGGCGGCAGGCACGATCGTCAAGAGATTGGTTTCGCCGGTAATTCGGTCGAAGTCGGCATGGTAGCCATTGCACGCGTCGTCGAACCCTTCAACGAAGCGACGGAAACGATCTGCATGCAGCACGATGCGAGATAGACGCGTCGGGCAAATCCAAGGCTTCATTTTACGCATGGTCATCACTCCGTCGTGGGCTTCGGATTTTTGGGCGCGAGGACGAGAGAAATCTCCCCATCCGTCTTGAGTGCGGGTACGTTGATGAACCCCGGCTTTTTTTGGCGCGGCCGCAGCGATCTGCTTGGCTTCAGACCGAATACCGATCTCGGCGATTACGCCTTGAGCTATGGTGTGCGCCAAATCGTCGGGCGGTGTCGCTTGGGCGTGCATGGTCGACGGCCGGGATCAATCTCGCGTCGCTTGAGCCAGGACCGGATGCCTTCGACGGAAATTAAAATTTCCCGTCCTACCCGGACGAAAGGTGGTCCGATGCCGCGCCGGCGCCAGTTGCGCTCGGTGCGGGGGGTAACGCCAAATTCCTGGCAAAAATCCCGGACATGGAGATAGCCTTCGAGGATTGCACTCGAAGGCGGCGTCTTTCGCTCGTGGGTTTCGTCAGCGACTTCTGCGGAATCTTGCATAGTCATCACGCTCCCTCTGATTTCCTTGGCGGAAAACCGAGGCTATTAGAGCGTGTTGCAGTAACTGGCGGCGGTATTTTAACCGTCGCCAGGCGACGACTTAATGTCCCGAATAGCTTCCCTCATGGCTTTGGCGAGGGCGACGGAACTATGCTGGCTGCGTTGGCATTCTTTGGGAAATGTGGCTTGCAGTTCTTTGAAGAATGCGACGAATGGCGAATCCCCAGATATGCGCTTGTCGCTGTCTTTCCGAACTCCGGTGGGGAGTTCCCACTCCTTGAATTTCATGGCGAGCCCGGCGACCAGACGACGCCAGCGCTCTCCTTCAATTATTCCCGGCGGATTCTCCCTTCGGATGACGGCGTCGATCGCTGCTTCCAGAATGCTGGCGATGCCCCCGAGAGAAACAGGGGATGATCCAAAGACTGCACGAGAAAGCTTGGCAAATTCGACTTCGACCGCCGCGTGCCCCTCGCGCGCAGCAGCTTCTTTTGTTCGAACTCGTAACCAGAATCCGGTTCAACTCGCGGGTGCAAGCGCGGAGGTCAGCAAGCCAATCTTTTTCATTGTGAATAAAGGGGGCTGCGCGTTCCATGCCTTCAAACATCAGAAAGTCAGCGACAAGCTTTGAAATTTCCTCTCGCTGCATTTCCGCTAATTGATGACCCAGCGCCTTTTCCAATAGGCTCCAATCAATCACCGGGCTTCGATGCGGCGTCCACTTCGCGCTCGCAAGGCGCGCAAGCCGTCGTTTGCGCATGGAGTCACCGCTTTGCGTTGTCGAGAACCACAACTTCGGCGGTGCGTTTGCCTGCGCCGGCGATCGTAGTCGCGATCTGCGCTGCCGCCTCGCGTAGCGGATCATCTGCAAGGTGAACGTATCTTTGAGTTGTTCTAGATTGCGTGTGCCCGAGCAGTCGTCCGATAATCTGAAGGCTGAGTCCACCGCCGGCGCCGACGCTAGCGAATGTGTGGCGAAGATCGTAAATCCGCGCGTCGCTCAGGCCAGGCGGCAGTTTCACGTCGCGCAGGCCGGCGATCGTGCGGCATTCAGCCATGGTAGGGCGTCGACCGAGTCCTTTCTCGAGTTCGGCGACCAAGGCGGCAATTTTCGGCTCCGAGGAATCCGACCACAAGGCGAAGGTCGCCATATCGGTGACCTGCTTCCAAACCTTATTGAGGTGCCTCAGGGGCTGACCGGATATTTGGCCTGGAAAGACGAAAGCGCTGCCGCTATGTCGCAGCGTCGCTTGGCGAGTGCGAATTTGCTCGAGCAGTTCGATCGCGGCAGGTCCCAATGGCGCCTTATGGATTTTCCTTTGTTTGGTATGAGACGAAGGCTTGACCCAGAAGCCCGGCTCAAGCTCGAACTGCGCCCATGTAGCCGCCATAGCTTCGCCGGGACGGCAGCCGGTCAGCATGATGAAACGGATGCAATCGCCTGCTGGCTTCGGACCATAGGCGGCGAGCGCGTCGCTCAGCACGGCCAGTTCAGCTGCGCTGAAGAAGCGCTCGCAACCTTCTTCGGGGTTGCGCCCGACGCTTTGGCATGGATTTCCCTGTGCGCGATCGCGCCATGGCGCGGGCTCGCCCTGCATCGGCTTCAACGCGAGGCTGAACATCTTCGAGAGAACAGCCATTACCCGGTTGGCGCGGACCGGCTTGCCACGCGAAGTTATCTCTCGGTGCAGGGCTTCGACGTCACCATGATGAATGTCGGCGACTTTGCGTGAGCCGAGGCGCGGAAGGATTTCCTTGACGATCATCGCCCAGTCGTCCTTTTGCGAGCGGGGGGCTTTCTTGGGCAGATGTTCGGCTTTGTATCTTTCGGCCAAATCCGCGACCGTCGACGCCTCGCGCCGTTCGCGTTTTTCGCTCGCAGGGTCTTCGCCGCGGTCTATGCGACGGCGTAGCTCTTTGGCTTCGTTGCGGGCGGCCTCGACAGACCATTCTGGAAAGCTTCCGATCGTGAAGCGCCGTTCGGCGCCCTCTATGCGGTAATTTACGAAGAACGATCTGGCGCCTTGCGGTCGTCGGCTGCTGGGCGCGAATACGCGCAGGCCGAAGCCAGTCACCTCGCTGTCCCAGACTGTAATCGCGCCGGACGATGGCGCCTCGATCGCCTTCACGGCGCGCTCGCTTAATTTGGTCGGCATGAGAAAATCCTTCCGGCCGAGGCTTACCGACACGTTCGCAAATCGTCAGTGTCGCGAAGGGCCTTTCATCGCCGCAGCGTGCCACGAAATTCCTTTGCCTGCAATAAAACACCTTTGTATTCCAGTTGCTTTTGCGTATCAGAGAGAAAGCTTCGTCATTATCAAAGACATGCAGAAATGTAAGAACACGGATTTGTAATCAGTAGGTCTGGGGTTCGAATCCTCCAACCGGCACCAATAATATCAAATACTTATGTGCATATTTGAACATCAAAACGAAGTTCGTTGTGCTTTTGCACAACGTTATGGACAACATCTGAGAAATTTCGTTGTTCACGCAAAAAGGTGCCCCCTGACCGCCAAGCCGCCCATGGCAGCAGAACTGCAAATCCATGGAATCGGACTATCGCGTCCGCTGCGCAATTTGCGACTCTTCGGCACTAGATCCAGCTGACAGCGATTGCTTTCGTTCGTTCATGCGCGTGGCGCTGTCCGCTTCGAGACAAACCGTGGGCTTAGTTTGCAAAGGTCACTTCGACACTCAAAATTTAAGAAATGAAGCCACTGGCGCCGGCTCACCGCGACCGAACGTCAGGAGGTGCCGGGATACGCATTAGTTCTGGTCCGTGGTCGTCTATGACGCCGCGACATACGCATTCATCTCGACGCCGCAGGAACGCCCCGGCTTGTCCTCCTATCAACTGGACCAGATGAAGCTCAATAGCGACCTCAGCGTGACAATCTACATGGGTCCAAAAGCGCCGGCAGGCTTGGAATCCAACTGGATTCCGACGCGAGGGAAACAGCCCTTCACTCTCGTCCGCTTTTATGGACCCAAGCAAGAAATGTTCGACAAGTCCTTCAAACTCAATGACTGGGTGAAGGTGGACTGACGCGAGAGAACGATAGCAAGCGCGTCTGCGGAACGTCTTCGGCGACGCCAGGCTGCGGCACATTGACAGCCTGGTGTTAAGCGTCGCGGAGAGCTATGGCGGCATTGAGCAAGGGAAACGTCAGCTTTCTGCTCATCGAGAACTTTTTAAGTTGATCAACGAATGCCGCCAACGGGTCATCATCATCCGTGAGGTGCTGTGATTAGCGAGTGCGCTGAACCCCTAATCGTCGCCTCCGCAAGGGCGCTCTCGCGCTTCGGGTTTGCAGTCACCGACGAAGAGGATGGACACCCGTCTTACGACGAGGGGGACGACTGGGAATGAATATCGGCGTGTCCAAAGCGCTCTTCCAGGCGCCCGCGCGCTGTGACCACGGCGCTTCGCTTGCGCTAAGAGTTTTCGGCTTGCAATGATGTTGGGAGTGTCTGGAGCATTGCGAAGACCGCGCGAGACATAGAACGCCAAGCAGCATAGTGCCGGGTCTTAAGCAAGACGGTGGCGAGAGTCCGTTTCGAAATAATTCCGCTGAGGGGGCGGAATGAAGCGTTTCATCGAGAGCGAAGACCGGCGGCAAGCGTCACTGCTCCCTGACAGTTTGGAATATTATGTGACGGACGAGAATCCTGTCCGCGTCATTGATGTTTTCATCGACGAACTTGACTTGGCGGCGGTGGGCTTTGCCGGTGTTGCGCGGGAAGCGACGGGACGGCCGGCTTATCATCCAGTCACGCTGCTGAAGATCTATCTCTACGGCTATCTCAATCGCATCCAATCGAGCCGACGGCTCGAACGGGAGACCCAGCGCAACATCGAGTTGATGTGGCTGACCGGCCGCCTGATGCCGGACTTCAAGACGATCGCCGACTTTCGCAGCGACAATGGGCCGGCGATCCGCGCGGCCTGCACACATTTCGTCGTGCTGTGCCGCCAGCTCAATCTGTTCACCCGGTCTGTCGTGGCGGTTGACGGGAGCAAGTTCAAGCGTCAACACCCGCGACAAGAACTTCACGGTGGCCAAGGTCGCCAAGCGCCTTGAGCAGGTGGAGGCCAGCATCGCGCGCTACTTGGCAGCGTTGGACCACGCCGACCGGCGGCACGACGACGTGTCCGAGGCAAAGACAACCCGCATCAAGGAGAAGATCGACGGCCTGCGGCAGCCATCGATGAACGGAATCCTTCTCGCGCAACGGATGCCACACCATCACCAATTCGTAGGCGGGAAGATCAATCGGGGCGGACAATATACTGAGCGGCGCGAGGTCCATGAATTTCTGGGCAATTCGTTCAGGCAGGGACAACAACATGTCTGTCCTGGCGACGATGAAGGGCGCGGAGAGGAAGTGCGGCACGATGAGCGCGATGCGACGCTCCAGCGCCTTCGCAGCCAGCCATGCGTCGATCAATCCGATGCGTGTCCCAGTGCGCGAAATCAGCATATGCTTTAGCGCGACATATTCGTCCAGCGTCAGGAGATCGGTTCGAACGGCGGGATGATCGCGAGCGACCAGACAGGTCATGCGATCCTTGAACAGCTTTTGGACGATCATATGGCCCGGCGGGTTCAAGATCGCCTCGAACCCGAGCACCAAATCGAGATGGTGATATTCCAGTTCCCTCTAGGGAAACGGCGTTTCCGTTCGCTTGATGTGAATGTCGACGCCGAGCGCTATTCGCGCAATGCGCTCTACGAGCGCCGGAACGAAGAGAAAATCCATATAGTCGGTCGCCGCGATGACGAAGCGCCGCGCGCTTGTCGTCGGGACGAACTCTTCCTCGGCGTTGATCAAATTCCGTCTGCCGCTCGGCGCGACTTTGTGCATCGCCTGCCTTCTGATCGGAACCTGGATCGCAGGCATCTTCGCCTATCATCTGTGGAACTATTTCCCGATCAACGAGGTGCTGCCGGCGACCATGCTGCCGAGCGCTCTCGTGCCCGACGCCATATTGATGCTGAGTAACAGCCTGACGGTGACGAGCAACTTCGGCGGCATGGCGTTCGCGCTGCTATTCTATCCAAGCAACTGGCCGATTTTCGGCATGTTTCATGTGCCGCTCGAATATGGCGGCGCGCAACTGACCGTCGCTGATCTCTTTGGCTTCGAATACATCCGCGCCGGCACGCCCGAATATCTGCGGCTCATCGAAAGAGGAACGCTGAGGACCTACGGACAGGTCGCGACGCCGCTGTCCGGCGTTTTGCTCGGCGTTGTTGTGCACGCTGATGTACCCCGCGTGGTGGCTCATCGGCAAATCGTTCGCAACGACCCGTTTCGTCCGGAAAATCTGAGCGAGGGCGCGGCCATGCTGAAAGCGATCAAGAAATTCCTCGGCCTCCTCGGCTTAGGCGCGTGCTGCGTGACACTTGCCCCCAACAACGCGGCGGCGCATGGCGAAAAGGCGCTGGAGCCGTTCATTCGCATGCGCACCATCCAGTGGTACGACGTGCAATGGTCGCCTGAGAAACTGAACGTCAATGATGAGGTGATGATCACCGGCAAGTTTCATGTCGCCGAGGACTGGCCGCGCGGCGTGCCCCAACCCAATGCGGCCTATCTCAACGTCTCGTAGCCCGGACCCGTGTTCATCCGCACCGAGCGCTATCTGAACGGGCAATCTTCGGTCAGTTCCGCCGAGTTGAAACTGAGTAGCGATTACGACTTCAAAATCGTGCTCAAGGCGCGTCTGCCCGGCCGATATCATCTCCATCCCTTCTTCAATTTGCGTGACGCCGGCTCTGTCATGGGGCCGGGGCAGTGGTTTGAAGTCGCAGGCGATCCGCCGCCTTCACCAATCAAGTGAAAACGCTCAATGGTGACATGATCTACATGGAGAGCTACGGCCTCGCCAATGGGGTTGCATGGCATGCATTCTGGATCGCGCTCCGCTCGGCCTGGCTGCTCTGGTGGGTGCGGCGGCCCCTGTTCCTGTCACGCTACAAAATGCTTCAGCTCGGCCGGGAGAACGCATTTCCGTCGGCTCATAGGTCAGCGCCTTCAGCGTCAGTAGAGACCGCTTAGCCTCGGAACCCCAGTCGTCTACGTTCGGACATGGGTGCAGCCAGCTGCGCCAAAATGTCTCCGTTTTTGCGAGCGCCTGCTGCGGATCCAATTGCGCGGGCGGAGGTCCATAGGAGCGCCCATAGCTCAGCACGAAAGGGACGGCTCTCTCCCTTTACCGAGAATTCGCCGATGCTACAAAAATCCTCGCCTTGAAGCGGCGTCGAAGTTCTAAGCACCGGCCCATCAGGACCAGAGACCGCCAAGATCGCTTCTTTATCTTGCAATTGTATCACCCAAGGTACGCTGACTCCGTAATCGAAACGAATGACGAGCTCTATGTAAAAATCCATTTGGCCACGCTCGCCCACGACAAGGCGAACGAGATCGCAGCCTTCGGCCATGGGCATGAAGTCGATGAGCGTCGCCGCGTCGTCCTTCGTCTCGAACCTCGTCTCCAGGGTCAGCGTGCCGTCGCGATATTTACGAGTGACGCGCGCGGACTAATCTCTTGGCGCGATCAAGAACGGGCCGTTATCGGGTGTTCCGAGCAGGGCGGCGAAGCATGCGGGGGAGTCGAAGCTTGGCGCGCAAAACCAGTAGAACCCGCTTTCGACACAAGCGCCGCGGTTTCGCAGTTGCCGATGAGTCCGTAATCTTCGATTCTCATCGACATGCGGCGCCTCACTAAGGTCTCTCTTGGACAACGTGAAGTGTTGCTGGCGCAAAAATCGTTCGACGCTATTATCATTGGCGCAGGGCAGGCAGGCCCATTCCTGCCTGGGCGCCTCTGCGCAGGCAGCATGAGCGTTACCCTAATCGAACGCAGGTTCATTGGCGGAACTTGTGTCAACACGGGATGCAAGCCGACCAAGACCCTCCTCGCCAGCGCCTTTGCCGCTCATGCGACGAAAACTGCCGGACTGCGGAAAGGGAGTAACAGGAATTGAAACCCACCGAATCCAATTCCGCAAAGCGCGAGCGGCGAGACGCCACGATGCGCATTGGCGCGGTCGAGATCGTCAAGCGCGGCGTCGCCCGCTATGATTTCAAGGATCCCTACCACTTCGCGATCGAACTGAGCGCGAAGGAATTCGCGCTCGCTTTTCTGGCAGCAGAGCTTTGCATCAATACGATATTCGCTACGCTTTATTTCTTGAGCCCCGGCTGCATCGCCAACATGCGTCCAGAACTCGTTCTCCGACGCCTTCTTTTTCAGCATCGAAACGTTGGCGACCGTCGGCTACGGCGCCATGGCTCCAACGACCTTCTACGGTCACGCAGTTTCGGCCATCGAGATCCTTTGCGGACTGGTGTTCACCGCCATCATGACTGGACTCTTATTCGTCCGGTTTTCGAGACCAAAGTCCAAAATGGTGTTCGCTGATAAGGCTGTGATTACGAGCCAAGGAGGCTCCCCGGCCTTGATGGTGCAAATAGCGAATGGGCGTCTAACGCTGCTCACCAACGCCGTGGCGCGTTTGGGCCTGATCTTGGTGGAAGAGCGTATCGGCGGACAGCGTTTTCGACAACTTCACAACCTCGCGCTATCGAACGCGACGCTTTCGCTGTTTCCGTTGACGTGGATCCTGATGCACAAGATCGACGAAGATAGCCCTCTGGCCGGTTTCGATGCAGGGCGCTTCAGAGAACGAGACGCACGCCTCGTAATTACAATCGAGGCGCGCGACCACGTTCTCCATGCGGCGATAGAGGACATGCGAATTTACATAGGGGATGAAGTTGCTTTCGGAATGCACTATGTCGAGGCAGTCACGCTAGACGACCAACTGCGCCCTGTTGCAGATCTCACGCGCCTCAGTCTTCTCGAGCCGGACACACCGATGCAATCCGAATCTCATTAGCGATAACGTGTCGAAGACGTTGGCTGGAGAGCAGACGAGTTGCCCACTGATCAATCGTCGCGCCCGCGTCGAAGCCGTCGACGAGATCACGCGCAAAGGGGATCTCGTTGCGCTGTCCGGGACTGCGATGAGGCGGACGCGATTTCCCAAAGCGTCTCGGGGGTGACCGAATGCGATCTCATACAAAAGTTGCGATCCAAAATCCGGCGGGAGCAAAAACCGCTTCCGGATAAGCTTAGACAATTTAGTGTGAAGCCCTAAAAGCCGGGCGCTGGAAAATGGGGGTGGGCAATTGTGCTCCGAAAGCTATTTTTGCTTCTGACACTGAAGGCGAAGCGGAGATAGCGGGAGTGAGGCGATGCTCACTGACAACCTTCAAAGTGACGATAAAGGCGCGTCAAATTCGCAGTCTGACGCGTCTGCCGAAGCGAGCGCCCCGGGCGGCCATAAGTCTATAAGTAGACGGCATTTATTGATCGGTGCGGCCGCTATCTTCGGTGTGGCCATTCTAGCCACGTTTGGCGTTCCTTGGATTGAGCGCTTGCTTACGACCGTTTCAACCGATGACGCCTATGTGAACGGTCACGCCACGTTCGTGGCGGCGCGCGTGCCCGGTCAGGTGTCGAGGGTACTGGTGGATGACAACAACCGCGTAAAAAAAGGAGAGCTTCTCGTCGAACTCGACAAGGAGCCCTATCGCGTCGAAGTCGCTATCAAGAAAGCAGCTATCGGCACGGCAAAGGCGGACCTAGACGCGGCTAAAGCTAATGTGCGCGGCATTGAAGCGACAGCTAGGAGTCAGCGCTGGAGACTCCAGCACGCCATGGAGGACGTCGAAAACCAGATCGCG
Source organism: uncultured Alphaproteobacteria bacterium (assembly GCA_963697595.1). Lineage (GTDB taxonomy): Bacteria > Pseudomonadota > Alphaproteobacteria > Rhizobiales > Beijerinckiaceae > Methylocystis. The sequence goes on from CAVOON010000003.1 coordinate 118,594, forward strand.
CTCCTTCATGCGAAAGTCGCCGTCCTGGATAAGACTAACGCCTCGCTGAAATTGGCGGAAGTGGAATTCGAAAGGGCGAAAAAATTGGTTGCTTCATTGTATGTGAGTCGCGAGGAATACGACCAGCGGACAGCAGCGTTAGCGGTCGCTCGCGCGGAAGTTATCCAAGCCAGAGATGATGTACACCAAATTCGTGTCTCATTGGGGCTGCCAGCTGAACCTTTGAATGGCAAAGACCTTGGCCAAGTGCCGCCTGATCTCGAACAGACTTTCTCCTCGGTGCGGCAGGCACAGTCAGAATTGATCCAGAGTTCGGCCGAGCTAGGCATTGTCCATTCAATGAACCAAACCCCAAAACAGATGCTTGAGCAGTTCTTTAAGCGTGATCGGAGCGGCGACATTGACAAAATATTTGCCGCGCTCGTGCCAGGGGCGCCGGCTGTCAAGCAGGCCGAGGCGAAACTCCAATCCGCCGAACGCGATCTCGATCAGGCGGAATTAAACCTTCGCTATTGCGAGATCATCGCGGAAATTGATGGCGTCGTCACGCGCCGCAATGTCAATCCCGGCAATAATGTCTTGGCCGGCCAAGGTCTAATGGCGATCCGCTCGCTCACCGAAATCTGGGTTGACGCCAATTTCAAGGAGACACAACTGAGCGATCTGCGTATCGGCCAGTCGGTCGATCTCTATGTCGACTTGTACGGTGATCGACGCGTCTTCTCGGGCCGGATCACAGGTTTTACGTACGGCACCGGGTCGACATTAGCGCTGCTGCCGGCCCAGAATGCGACCGGCAATTTCGTCAAAGTGGTGCAACGATTGCCAGTGCGCATCGAGCTTCAAAACTACGACCCGAACAAGGGTCCTCTGTTCATTGGCCTTTCTGTTGTCCCCTACGTCTATCTTAACAGGCCGCCGACAGGACCTGATGCCGGGAAGATTCTGCAACCCTACGTGCCTCAATCGCCTACAGCCGCTCTAGCTGCGGACCCCGGAGGTCGGCAATAAATGACAGAGGCAGCGATTGCGCTCCGCGGCGACCCAAGCATGGCGATGAACCCTTGGTTGATCGCCGCGGCGGTGGTGGTGCCGACTTTTATGGAGGTGCTAGACACCACTATCGCCGTGGTCGCGCTGCGCTATATCGCAGGTGGCCTGTCGGCCACCGTCAACGACGGCGAATGGGTTCTCACGAGTTACCTCGCCGCCAACGCGATTGTCCTGCCGATCACCGGCTGGCTGAGCAACCGCTTCGGCCGCCGCAACTACTTCCTCGCGTCGATCGGCGTATTTACAGCAGCTTCGGGGATGTGCGGGATGGCGACGAGCCTTAGCCAGCTGATACTGTTCCGCGTAATCCAAGGTCTGGCGGGGGGCGGGCTGCAGCCCAGCAGCCAGGGAATTCTGCTAGATGCATTCCCGCGAGAGAAACAAGGGGTCGCAATGACCCTTTTTGCCTTGGCTGCACTGCTCGCACCGGTCGTCGGTCCGACCCTCGGCGGCTGGATTACCGACAACTATTCGTGGCGGTGGGTCTTTTACATCAACGTCCCAGTCGGCCTTCTGGCCTCGGCTGCCTGTTACGCTGTCGTGCGTGACCCAAAGTATCTTACGACCCAGCGGGCGCAGCAGAGGGGGCATCCGTCCCGTTTTGACTCGATCGGTTTGTCGCTCCTCATCATCACCGTGGTTTGCTGGGAAGTGATGCTCAGCAAGGGCGAGGAGTGGAATTGGCTTGGCGACGTATTCTGGCGGATCCAGACACTATTGACATTCTTTATTGTTGGACTGGCGGCGCTGATCCTCTGGGAGATACGCCAAAAAAACCCCATCGTTAATTTCCGCGCGCTAGGGGAGCGCAATTTCAGCGCATGCTGCATCATCATTTTCGGCGCCTATGCGGTACTTTATGGCAATAGCACCTCATTGCCGGGTCTGCTTCAATCGCTATTCGGGTACAATGCTCTGCAGTCAGGACTGGTCATGTCGCCGGCGGGGATTTTTTCCGTCCTTACGCTTCCGGTCGTGGGCTTCCTGCTTGGGCGGCAGACAGATGCGCGGCGGTTGATGCTGACTGGCCTGCTTGTCATGGCGGCCGGCAATTACTGGATGTCGCAGCTCAATCTTGACATCAGCCCTGGGCAGGTCGTCTGGCCCCGTGTCGTCATGATCGTAGGCATGTCCGTTTGTTTCGCTCCCACAAATGTCGCCGCCTATCTCTACACGCCGATGGAGCTGCGCGGAACCGCGGTCGGCTTGCTCAGTCTGCTCCGCAATGAAGGCGGCAGCGTGGGAACGTCGCTCAGTCAGGCGCTGCAGGATCACCGCGAGCAAATCCACACCCTTCGACTCGGCGAGTATCTCGATCCATTCAACCCGGCCGTGCAGTCATTCCTCGAACAATCCAGAAAATTTTTACTCCAGCAGACCGGGGATCAAGCCTTGTCACAGCAATTGGCTTGGCAAAACTTGGAAAACCTACGACAGCAGCAAGCATCGTCCCTAGCCTATTTTGACTGCTTTTGGGTGTTTGCAATGTTGATGCTTTTACTGGCGCCTGTCGTCCTATTGATGAAGCGCTCCGTGGCCGAGAAAGGCGCGCGCATCGGAGGCGAATGAGCTTGAGGGCGTCCGCGATCAAATCACGGGTTCGATTCAAGAAACCAAATCTCATGGTCTTGATTCCCATTGTTCTGGCGCTCTCTTAACCGCAGTCGAATGGAGCGAGAATTATTGAGGAGTCCGATCCGCGGAGAAGGCCGCGTGGGCCAAGGCGGACGAAAAACCGGACTTCGTAGATCCGGGAACTCATGTTGCCAGAGGTAACTCCGGCAGGCCTATTTCGCCTCGACCTCAATAGCGGCGCGTTACACCTCCTGGCGCCTTTGCCATTCGACTCGGAGCTGTTTCGCTTCAACGAAGGCGCCGGCGACACGAACGGCCAATTCTGGATCGGCGTCATGTTTGGTCCTTTGGAAGGATCGCCGCCCGCTCTGCCGGGAAGGCTCCACAGTTTTACCCTCGAGGACGGGCTTCGTGACGAGCCGGATGCTGCTGCCGAGTTGCACAATGGCATGGCCTGGAGCGGGGATGGCAAAACCTTCTTCCTATCGCATAGCAATTCGGGCGAGATCATAGCCTTCGATTACGAGGGAAACAGTGGCGCGATCTCGAACCGCCGGGTTTTCGCAACAGTGCCCGCCCAACTTGGCATCCCCGACGGCGCCGCGATCGACACTGACGACGGCTATTGGTCGGCGCTTCATGGCGGCGGCAAGCTGCGCCGCTTTCGCCCCGACGGCTCCGTCGATCACGATATGCAACTACCGATTAGTCACCCGACAATGCCCGTCTTCGCGGGCGAGGACCTCGCCACGCCTTACGCCACCAGTGCGTCGGACCATTTGAGCGAAACGGCAAATGCAACGGAGCCGCACGCGGGGGGCTCTTTCGCCTTGATGCGAGATGTCGCGGCGTCGCGCGGTCGTTTCTGGTACGATGATCATTTCGAGATGCAAATCCGATGCGGCCAAAGGACGAATGCCGCTCGCGCGGCCGACCGTCCACGATAATGTGGCTGCGTTGTTCAAGTTGCTGCGTCTGTCGAATAGCGAGCGCCTTGTGATCCGGGGCGGCACGAGCTCGGTTATAATGGCTGCCGCGCCCATGGCCGCCGCAGAGATTGTTCTCGGCGATGGACGCTCGTCGTCGCCGACCAGATGTGGCCGATCAGCTCATCGCCCGGCGCGCGCGCCGAGCGTAGCATTCGAGAGAAAAAGGGCCATGAGACCCATCAAATATCAAACCGTCGACGTGGATGGCCTCCGTGTCTGCTTTCGCGAGGCGGGCGCGAAGAGCGCTTCGAAGTTGCTGCTGCTTTATGGTTTTCCAAGCGCCAGCTACATGTTCCGCGACCTCATCCCGCTGTTGATCGATTGTTTCCACATGATCGCGCCAGATCTGCCAGGCTTTGGCGTCTCGGGCATGCCGGGGCGCGGGGCTGCACCTGCGATCGTATCGCGGAAACGATCGACAGCTTCACCGAGGCGCATGCCAAAGAGATTGCTTTGGCGATCCGTGATCTTCTTGCGGCATAGGCGGAGGAAGCCATGCCCCAGCCCAAACGTTACGACGATCTGATCCCTGGGAGCGGGCAGGGCGGAAAGCCGAGGTCTGGTCCGGATCAACTACGGCGGAGGGGTTGGGCTTGTCTTCGTCAACGCCCGCCGCGGACGGGAGATATAGGCCGCCAACTTGATCATTGGGACGTGACGCCACAGATAGAAAAGCCGAGAAAGAGGATTTCGAACTGAAGGGGCGTCTCGAGGCGCAACTGCCGCCTCCAAGAATTCCATCAAGCTGTTCCAGTTTCCGCCAATGTTCGGCATTCCCAATATCAGCCCCTTCTGCTGGCTGAGGCCAACCGAAAATGCTGATTGCGGCGGCCTTGCAGTCTCGCGAGAGGCCTTGACCGCACAATGTGAGGGAAGTTCGTTTTTTTGTAGGAAGGCGCACCACGTGGCCCGCCGATGATCGCGAACATCCGCATGCTCATCCTGCTGCTGGCTGTCTTGGCGGGCGTGGCCGTCATTGCAAATCGCCTAAAAATGCCATCGGCGATTCTTTTGGTGCTAATCGGACTTCTGCTTTCGCTCGCGCCCGGTTTGCCGCCAGTGGAGCTCACGCCAGAGTTCGTGCTCCTTATCGTGCTGCCGCCGATCATCTACAGCTCCGCCTTCAACATGAGCTGGCGCGAGTTCCACTTCAATCTGCGGCCGATCGCGCTTTTGTCCGTCGGCGGCGTCGTGTTCACCACCCTTGCGGTCGGCGCCGCAGCGCATTGGCTCATGGGCGTAGGTTGGCCGACTGCGCTGTTGCTGGGCGCCATCGTCTCGCCTCCGGACGCCGTCGCGCCTCTCGCCGTTGCGCGCAGAATGGAAATCCCTCGGCGCATCCTTGTGGTGCTGGAGGGAGAAGGTCTGGCGAACGACGCCACCGCGCTGATCCTTTACCGCTTTGCCGTCGCGGCCGTCAGCTTCGGCGACTTCTCTTTGCGGGAAGCCGCCGGGGCGTTCGCCGCGATCGTCGTCGGTGAAATCATTTGGGGCGTCGGCGTCGCCTGGTTCATGCTTCGCTTGAGACGCTGGGTGAACGAGACGCTCGTCGAAATCGTGCTGTCGGTGCTGACGGCCTTCCTCGCCTTTTGGCCGCCGGCGCAGCTCGGCGGCTCGGGCGTGCTTGCGACTGTCACCGCAGGTCTTTACACCAGTTGGAACGGGCCTCGGCTGATCAGCGCTGCGACGAGATTGCAGGGCGTTTTCTTCTGGGAGTTCTTTGTCTACGTCCTTGAAGGCATGGTGTTCCTGATCACTGGAATGCAAGCGTGGACAATCGCCGCGCGCATTAGCGAGTTCCCATTATCGCAGCTCGCCGTATCTCTAGCGGTCATTACGGCAGTGGCGATCCTTGCCCGATTCGTTTGGGTTTTTCCCGCCATCTATCTGCCGCGCTGGCTGTTCGCCGCCATCAGAAGGCGCGACCCTGCGCCGCCGTGGCAATGGGCTTTTATGATCGCGTTCACTGGCGTCCGCGGCATAGTCTCGCTTGTGGCGGCACTCGCCATTCCGCTTACGACCGTCGGGGGACAACCCTTTCCCTATCGAGACCTGATCCTTCTTTTGACCTTTTCGCTGATCCTTATAACCCTTGTGGGGCAGGGTTTCATGCTGCCTTGGATCATAGGCGTGACCGGACTGGCGCATGGAGGGCGCAAGGAGCGAAAATCTGACCAGGACGAGGAGCTCCGAGCACGCGCCGAGGCCGTAACGGCGGTGATTGCCGCGCTCGACGAGTTGGCGAACGAACGCCATTTCCCTCCAGACGCGCTCGAGACCCTGCGCGTTCTGCACCAGGATCGTCTGAAGCGCATAGAGGGACGAGGCGACGACGATGAAGCAGCCAGAAAATTTGGCGAGCATTACGATGAATTGGACCACCTGCTGATTTCCGCCGAGCGCATGCGCATCATCGACCTCTATCGCAGCGGCGAATTGAAGGATGAGGCGCGGCGGCGCATCGAGCGAGAGCTCGATATGCGCGAAGCGTATCTCTCCAATCCTCAAACTTAACTACGATGAAGCTCGTATCTCGAGGGTATAGTCTCCGATGGAGTGGTGAATGGCCAAAGATCGATCGGCTGGCGCGTGAAGCGGAGGTTCGGGCATGTCGACTGGCCAACCAATGACGCGTGGTCAAAGCTTTGATCGAGGACGCGCTGCAAGATCGATTGGGCTCAGCCTCGTCGTCAATGGACTGTGCCCGTTTCTACTCTATCGGACTTTGCAGGCGCATTTTCCCTCCGGCAGCTTAATGCCGCTGCTTTGCGGTACGATCTTTCCCGCTTTCGCGTTAATCCTCGGCCTGGCGCGCAGGCGCGCCGTAGATGCCATAGCGATAATCGCGATGCTCTCGATAACGGGCCGCATCGCCGTCACGCTGGTCACGGCGGACGTCGTTACGGCTCTCGTCGTTCGCTCGTTCGAAGGTGCGCTCATCGGGTTAGCGTTCGTAACCTCAACGATCATCGGACGCCCCATCATTCTTCTTGCGATGAATCAAGCCGTTGTGGCCGGCAGCCCGAAGGAAGGGGGCCATGGCGGCGCGTTTTTCGAAAAAGTCGGGCAGCGAGCATTTTTTCACGATAACGCTCATATGGGGTCTTACCCTGATCGCCATGAGCGGAGTGCACGTAGTCCTCGCGCTTAACCTTCCACCGGCAAAATATCTTCTTGTTTCCCCCACGCTGGGTGTCGCCACAAACCTAGCGCTCGGACTTTGGAGCGCCCGCTGCGTTATGTTGCGCCTGCGTGACAGTTTCCGCCCACACCGGTCGTAATGATTAGGCGTCGTTCGCCTCCTCGGATCTTGCCGGAGGCAACTCTCGTCCTCGACTGGTTTCATGTCGCCATGCGTTTCGAACTCGCCTTGCAAGTGGCGCGAGGTCTTCGCGCTGCAACATTCAGCGACGCCTCCGCAGTCATCCAGTCCGCAACACGAGGGTTCTAAGTGTAGACTTTGGCTCGGTCGTTCCAGCGAATGACGGGTGCTCGCATTGAAAAGAGTCGGCGGCAGCCACTTGAAAGTATATCGTGTGCCGATATATTTCCCCTTTGACTTAGCTCCAACGTGGAGGAGGCGATGAACAATTCCCGCAACTGGATGATCGCGGCGTTGCTCGCGCTTATCGTGGCAATTTTCGCGCGCTACCTCTTCCTAATCGCAGGAGTCGTCTTCGTTCTCGCCGTCGGCGGTAGCATCCTAAGACGCGAGCGAACGTGACGGCGTGCTCTTAATCATCCTCCCTTCACGGCGCCCTTGTTTACCGTGAAGGGAGTTGTTTCCATCGCTTTGCAGAGTCGCTTCCTCCCCCAAGATGACATCGTCGGCTTTTGGTTTTTCCGCAACCTGATCCTATTGGCGGGATCGAAGCGGCGGTGGAGAGCAAGAATCCGTCGGGATTCATGGTATTGTTCAGGAACATCGCTGCAATCATCGGGATACTTTTGGCTGCAATGCAGGGCCCCGACCGTGTCGGGCTGTGGTCGGATGCCCGCGTCGAAGATTCAACTCCTTGCCGCCCTCGAACGCTGTAATATCTGATTCAGCAAGGTCGGCATTGGCTAAAGGCCGGCGCAACGGCGAGGCGAGGGAACATCTGATGTCCGAACAGTTACCCATTCATCATCTAGCCGCCAACCTCGAAACCGAGAGGCTTCAGGCAGTACAAGAATTAGCTGCAAAGGGCGGGGCGCTTCCTGCCGATGCGCTTGAAAAGATTGCGACGCTGCAGGCTACTTTAACCGCTGTGCGTGAAGAAATAAAAGCACACAACGTCAAAATAGGCCACGGATCAGAAGATCCCTTGGCGTAGCGAATTCCCGCTGGCGACGGCCGGCGTCAAGGGGCAGAGTTCGCCCCGCCACTGCTTTACTGACGCGGACGCGACGCGGTCGAGCGGGACAACATCGCCATGTTGACCGCAAATTAGAAATGTTTCCGGCTGTGACGCAGTTGAACGTAATCGTTCCGACTTCAATGCGCCGTTGTTTTAATGCACCATTGTTTTCGCTTTCTCTTGCTCAGCGTCAGTTTGGGAACCTGTAGCGATCGTCGAGTGGCAGGTTAGTGCTCGAGGCGGCTTGCCTTCTCATTCACGAAGAATATTTTCTCGTCAGCGGGCGACAGAAAGCCCACCTTCCAAGATCCTCACGCGATATCCTGTTTCGAGATCAGGCTCACTATCGGAATCGAAGTAAGCTAATGCTTCCATATCCGCCTGCGGAGCTGCTTTGAATCAATAACAGGGACCAGAGAAGCTTCTCTTCGGCGTAAGAAGGTGACCAGATGAGTGCGACCGTCGGCGATTTCATTGTCCAACGCCTGCAAGCCTGGGGTGTGCGCAAAATATTCGGCTATCCGGGTGACGGCATCAACGGTGTGTTTGGAGCGATGAATCGGGCGACGGAGAAGCTCGAGTTCATCCAGGCCCGGCACGAGGAAATGGCCGCTTTCATGGCCTCGGCTTTTGCAAAGTTTTCCGGCGAGCTTGGCGTCTGCATCGCAACTTCTGGTCCTGGCGCCTCTCACCTGCTGACGGGTCTTTATGACGCGAAACTCGATCACCAATCGGTTCTCGCGATTGTCGGCCAACAGGCGCGCACGGCGCTCGGCGCGCACTATCAGCAGGAGCTTGATCTTGTAAGTCTGTTCAAGGACGTGGCCGGCGCCTACGTCGAGCAAGCCTGTACGTCAGCGCAGGTAAGGCATATGATTGATCGTGGGATTCGAACGGCGCTAAGCCAGAGTACAGTCGCCGCTCTGATCTTCCCCAATGATCTTCAGGATTTGCCCTACCAACAACCGCCTCGAAAGCACGGAGCTGTGCTTTCCGGCGTGGGTTATTCTCGGCCGAAGATCGTGCCTTTCGAGTCGGATCTCAGGCGTGCGGCGGACGTGCTTAATTCTGGCGAGAGGGTCGCCATGCTCATCGGCGCGGGCGCGCTGCAGGCGACCGACGAAGTAATCTCCGTTGCGCAAAAGCTCAACGCCGGTTGCGCCAAGGCGCTGTTGGGCAAGGCGGCTCTTCCCGACGATTTGCCATGGGTGACCGGGTCGATCGGCTTTCTTGGAACTGAAGCGAGTTACAAGATGATGATGGAGTGCGATACGCTCTTCATGGTCGGATCGGGCTTCCCCTACTCGGAGTTTCTTCCAAAAGAAGGTCAAGCGCGCGGCGTGCAAATCGACATCAAAGCCGACATGCTGTCCATACGCTATCCGATGGAGGTCAATCTTGTCGGCGACGCCAAAGAAACGCTTTTGGCGCTTGAACCACTGTTGCGACAAAAGAACGATGACACAGCTTGGCGCGCAAAGGTCGAGGGCTATGTCGCCGATTCCTGGAAGGTTCTGGACAGCCGCGCACATGCGAAGGCAGACCCGATCAACCCGCAACGCGTCGCCTGGGAGTTGTCGCCACGGTTGCCTGAGGGCGTGGTGCTAACGAGTGACTCGGGGTCCTGCGCCAATTGGTATGCGCGCGATTTGAAGATGCGGCGCGGCATGATGGCCTCGCTTTCCGGCGGACTGGCGTCGATGGGCGCCGCTGTGCCCTATGCGATCGCCGCGAAATTCGCTCATCCGGACCGTCCCGTCATCGCGCTCGTCGGCGACGGCGCCATGCAGATGAACAATATGGCCGAGCTTATCACGGTCGCGAAATACTGGAAGAAATGGGAAAACCCCACGTGGATTGTCTGCGTCTTCAACAATGAAGATCTCAATCAGGTTACCTGGGAGCAACGGGTTATGGAGGGCGATCCGAAGTTTGTCGCTTCCCAGGAAATTCCAAATGTGCCCTATCACAAGTTCGCCGAGCTAATCGGATTAAAGGGGCTCTACGTGGACGATCCGGAGGATGTGGCTGCCGCCTGGGAAGAAGCGCTCGCAGCTCGCCTTCCGGTGGTCCTTGAATTCAAAACCGATCCCGAGGTGCCACCGCTGCCGCCTCACATCAGTTTTGAGCAGATGCGTAACTTCACGTCGATGCTCGTGAAAGGCGAAGGCAACATATTGAAGGACACTGCGCGACAAGTGCTGAGCGCGTTTCTGCCGGGCGACAAATAGCCTCACGAGGGTTCAAATGCGAGGCGTCGAAGCACCAATTGAGGCGCTTAGAGCGAAAGCCTTCACGGCGCCGACTGACAGACCGGAAGCAGACGGCACCTTCGCGTGGAATGAAACGACGCTGGTCGTGATCGAGCTATGTGGCGGCGGACTTTTTGGACTGGGCTATACCTACTCAGACGCCTCGATCGTTAATCTTGCCGCAGGTGTAATCGCAAAGGCGATAAAAGGGATCGACGCGCTCGACACACCAAAAGCTTGGTCCGCTATGCAGCGTGCGGTGCGCAATATCGGGCGCGAGGCGCTGGCCGCCACAGCCATTTCAGCGGTTGACGTGGCGATATGGGACCTCAAAGCCAAGCTGCTGGATTTGCCACTCGCCACGCTGCTCGGTCGAGCGCGCGATGCTGCGCCGATATATGGCTCCGGCGACTTCACCACTTACAGTGATGACGATATGCGCAAGCAGCTATCAGGATGGATTGAATCCGAGGGCTGCAGATATGTGAAGATTAAAATCGGCTCCAACCCCAAACGAGATCCGCGGAGGGTGCGCGTGGCCAAAGAGGCTATCGGCGACGCTCTTCTTTTTGTTGACGCCAATGGCGCTTTCTAGACGAAGGAGGCCTTGCGATTTGCCCGGCTGTTAGAGGTGGACGAAGTGGGTGGTTCGAGGAGCCAGTCTCGTGGGATGATTTTCCGGGCTTGGCGCTCCTGCGGCGCCAAGGACCGCCTGGGATGGACATTGCGGCGCGAGAATATGGATATACGATCCGATCGGCGCTGTTGGCGGACACCTCCCCCGGTTCGTCGGGAAGAGCGGTTGGACCCGCCCTGCCGTCATTGATGTTGGCCGGCGTGATCGCGACTTCTTCAATCAACGCGGTGTACGCCGACATGCGCCGCCTGTGTGTGCCGCAAACCTCGTCCGGATTGATCTGGAAGCAATTCCGGTTATCCTGTCTTTATGATTGCGCTGATCCGGCTTCTGTTTGCGATGCTCATCTCGCCGTTCACGTCGAGGGGTCGGCTTGAAGCGGAAACGCGGCGCTTCGACAGCAGCTCATCGTGCTGAGTCCGAGGGCGAAGGGCAGGGCGCAGCTGACCAATGGCGACTGTTGGTTCTTCGTACGGCTCTATCGATGGTTCCCATCAATCTTGGATGTCGTCGCAATCATCCTGCCCAAAACGCTGATGTGTTGGCATCGCGCTGGCTTTCGTCATTGCTGGCGCTGGAAGTCAGGGCGACAGGTCGGACTACCGCAAGTTCAGGGGAAGCTGCGAGCTCTCACACCGCCAATGAGCTTCGAGACCCCTTGTGGGGTGCGCCGCGCATCCATGGCGAACTGCAAACTCGGGTTCGAGGTTCCTCAGTCAAGCGTCGGCAAAAACATGTCCAAGCGCCGGTTGCCGCCGAAACAGGGTTGGCGGGCCTTTCTGCGCAATCATGCCCCCGATATCGCCGCTATGGATTTGTTTGTCGCGCCAAGTTCACGGCGGCCAGAAGGAAAACTCTGGCTATGATGTTCAAGATCGGCATCAATGCGGCCGTCGTTATCCTGGTGGCGTTCAGCGGGTCCGCCGCCGGACTCGCGCAGACCGCGCCAAGCGACGGCGCCGGTTCGCCGGACAAGTCGAGCTACAGCTTTTTCAATCCGACCCCTCAAGACCAGTTGCGCGACCTTTGCACCGACCGGCCTCCCAAAGCCAATCTGCCCTGCACCGTCGACCCCGGGCATTTCCAATATGAGTCCGACGTCTTCAACTGGACTCGCGGGGTCTCCGGCGGCTCGACGACCGACATCTTTCTCTACACCAATCCGACGCTTAAAATCGGTCTGACGAATATCGTCGATCTCGAAGCGAATATGGCGCCTTTTGAGCGCGTCGTGACCAGGAGCGCTTCGAGTTCGACAAAGTTTCGAGGGCGTTGGCGATCTTTATTTCCGCGGCAAGGTCAATTTGGCGGGGCCGGAGGGCGGCGATTTCCAATTGGCGATGATCCCCTACGTCAAGGCGCCGACGGGTTTACCGGGCGTCGGAAACAGGTCGGTGGAAGGCGGGCTCATCGCGCCGGTTTCCTTTGCCCTTCCGCAGGGCTTCACGCTGCTGTTTGATCCCGAGATCGACATGTTGCGCAACGCCAATGATTTCGGACATCACGCCAATATCCAGTTCCTCGGCAATCTCAGCCATGCGGTGGCGGAGAGCGTGACGGGATATGTCGAACTCTGGGGCCAGGAGAGCGGCGATCCGATCAAACCAAACAAACAGGCTTCGCTCGACCTCTCGCTCGCATGGCTCGTCTGGAAGAAATCGCCCAGTCTGCAATTCGATCTCGGAGCGAACATCGGTTTGACCGCGGCGACTCCAAGGTTGCAGCTCTATTTGGGGGTTTCGCAAAAGTTTTGATGTCGAATTTACCCAACCACTCGAATGCACCTCAGGCCCGTTGCCTTCCCGAGCAGCGAGTAGCCACTATTGCGTGCCTGTTCATTTATGAAACCGCGATTCCCGAGCCGGGGCAGGTGTTCGCCTTTTAGGATTTTCATTTCCAAGTCACGTGCATGTGGACGTTTCGGATTGGGCGGGTGCGTCGCTGCCATGGCTTGAAGATCTGACCGCATTGAAAGAGCGCGTAGCTGGATTGTTCAGGCGCGAGACGGGCCCCCCAGTCGATCGATCGCACGATCAGGAAAAAGACTCGAGTCGCCAGGCGCGAGAAATAGCGCGCTCCGCCAGACGGTCGCGAATGAGATCGATCTCGGCTCGTCGATCCAGCCGGGGCGAGATCCTGCTGCGGAGCGTCGGCTTCAATTCTCTGCTTTCCTGGCTGCCGGACAGGATAGGCGCGCAGGGCTGCTCATCGGCCTTGGACGTTCCGTGCTTTCGAACATAATCGGAATAATTATCGGCGTGCGCATCGACTTTCAGCAGCGTCTCGCAAAGAGCGCCTTCGGCAAAAATCACGTCATGGGCCGCGAGCTTGATATGGAAAAATTCAAGTTCATCGAACTCGTCCGCGGGATAGAGCGTGATCGTCGTTCCATTGACAAGACGGCCGATCGGTACGAGCACGCCGTCGAGATATAGCGCATGCCCCTGCGTCAGGAACAGAGCGGCGCGCGGCGCCTCAAGGGCAAGGGCTGATCGTGCGACGCGAACAGGCGATAAATCCCTTGCCCCAGGCTTCACCGGAGCATTCCGCAGGTGCCTGTATCGCGCGATCCACTGAATAGGGCGCGTCCCTCCGAAAACAGTCGGAAGCAGGTCGCCAATCGCTAAATTTTCGACCTTGCGCTGCCCGCACACGGTTTGAATTTTCGTGCCCTTCAGGAAGCAGTGCCCCCAAGAAGTCTGGCGCCCGCTCAAGGGAGCGCTCCTTCAAAGCGTTGTGTTTTGCTTGCGCTCGCCGCGCAGGAGATCGTTCGCGTCTTGAAGATGTTGCGGCATGAGGTTGCGGAGCATCCTCTGCCTTTCGCCAAATTGACGACCGCGATGATTTCGACCTTAAACTCCATGCGACCTCGTCACACAATGCCATTCCAAAGCGCCGATGGCAGACGGCCGTGTCAAAAGACTCCGGCCTGCGAACCAAACCCCCACCCGGCGAACCTCGAACAACGATTCCACGGCGAGGGGACGCACGCTGCAATCCACAACGATAATATATGATTGGGAGTCGTGGTTTATGGCTTTTGCGCCACATTTTGATTTTTGCGACAAATATCCACAGAAAATTGACCATGCTATCTCTTCAGGGACAAGCCTTGAAGTGCGTCGGCACCCCGCATCAGCTGCGCAGGCGCAATTCTTCCATCCGCGGCAGTTTAGGGCCGCTTCACGGGTTCGGGCATGACCTGATCCGCTCGGGGCAGAGCCCTGGCTTGGCTATCCGCAACTTCATCTGGCCATGGGCGCGGGCTAACGGGAAGTAACGGTGTTCCCTCGCGTTCAAACTGACGGCGCTTTGCATTCCGCCGATCAATTGTCCGGCGTCGTTTAGAAAACTTAACCTTATGCCGCTGTGGTCGCCTCTCTGGGAGACAGTATTTTTTGGTAGTTTCGGCCCCCGTCAGGGAATGCTCTGATCGTTTTTTTCGGGAACAAATACGGGATACCGGCGAGCCCGCGGGATCGTAGCATTACGGGATGATTGACGAAGATTCGCTCGCGGAGCGCAAGGCGGCGATGTCGCCGCATCTCGACGAACGTCGGCGGTGTCTGTTCGCCGCCGCGGAAGTCAGGATTGCGGGGCATGGCGGTACAGCGGGCGGTGACGCGCGTAACGCATTCGCCGCGACACGATCAGGCGCGGACAGAAAGAATTCGAGGCCCGGAGACGCTGCCGCTGGGGCGCGTTCGCCGTCCGGGAGGCGGGCGGAAATCGGTGGCCGAGACGGACAGCCGATTGCTCCACGATCTGAACGCGCGTGTCGAGCCCGCCGCGCGCGGCGATCCGATGTCGCCGCTTCGCTGGACATGCAACAGCCTGCGTCTCCCAGCCGCCGAATGGAACAAACTCGGGCACAAAATCAGCCACACGGTTGTCGGCGAATTGTTGAAGGCGTAGGAGTCCAGTCTGCAAGCCATGATGGGCGCAGCAATAGTTCTCGCGTGCGTTTGTGGAAACGCGCGTTGCGGGTCCACTGCGAACTCGATGAAAACAGTGATCCCAAGGGCAGCGTCGTTTCGGAAGCCGAATTGGCAAGCATCAGCATCAAACGCTCCGATTTCCACGGCGAACGGAATTACGCAATCGCTCGATCGGACCATTTACGTGAAGCGCTTGTTTCCTGACGGGCGCTTTGCCGAAGAGGAACGCAAGGAGCTATAACTTGATTAAAAAGCAATATTAATAACAGGTTCGCGAACCAGCAGCTTCCTAACCAAGCGGAAACATAATATTTAGGACTTTCAAAACGCGCCAAAGCGAGCGCCTCGAGGACAAACGATGACTGAGCTTCATACAGCACCTGGAAAACCCGCCAATTTCGAAAGGGACACAGTGCCGGGCACGGACACGTTGCCTCGCGAGGATCTCGGCACAATCGGCAAGGAAAATGAAGTCGTTAAGAATCATTTTGTCGATGTCGTTCGCAAGTTCGATGAACTGGTCAATGTGCGCAATAATTTAACAAGCCTCTTCGACCGGGTCGGAACAATTCTGAGGGACAGGGAGCAGACGGAGTTTGCGCTCGTCGAACGCTCCATAATGCTCGCCCGTGCAGAGCGCGCGCAACATGATATGAAAGCAGAGCTTCGGGCGCTCCAAGGAGAAAGCGAGGAACGTAAGGCCGAGAGCAGCCTTTTGACCGCAGAAAACGAACGCCTCAAGGAATCGGTGCACAATGGCGAAACCCGCATCCAGGCCGTTGAGGCAGAGCTGCGACAGCAGACGGAGCTGGCGGGGGCGGTCCGGAAGGCGCTTGAGGTCGAACGAAACAAAGTTTCTCAGACGGGAGACGAACTTCAGTTAGTCAAGTCAGAGTTGCGCAAGAACGACACGGTCGTTTCCCAGCTGCAGAACGAACTGGCGGCAACACGTGAGGAGAAGACCTTCGCTGAAAATCGTTTGGAAGCGTTACAAGCAAAACTTGCCGAAAGTCAGCAGAATGAGGCAAGCGCGCACCACGCGCTTTCGGAAAGCCAAATTCAGGTGAAAAATCTGTCCGAAAAAATTCGCGAAGTGGAAATAACCGTCGACGGTGAGCGACGCCAGATAAAAGAGCTGGAAGCGCTGCTGTCCTTAACGCAAAAGGAAAATCTGGAGGCGCTCGAGGAGTCGCGTAGCGCCATCGCCGCGCGTGAAAGTCAGATCGACAAGCTCACTACTCGCTCGCAAACGGGGGATAAATTGTTGGCTGACGGCCGCGCGCAATTGCAGGCGATGACCGACCAATTTCGCGCGGAAGCGCGGCGGGCTCAAGACCTTGAAAGTAAATTTCATCAGTTGCAGGCGCGACAGGAAAGTGACGCGGTGGAAATCACGCACCTCAAGCAAGTGATCGAGGACAAAGAGCTTGTACAAGCGCGTTTGGCAGATCGAACTGAGGCTGTGATCAGACATACTCACGATTTGAAGACACGTTTGGAGAAGGCCGAGCAGCGCGCCCAGCTTGCCGGAGAGCGGCTTGCGGGCGTAACTAAATGCTTAGAGGAGCAGCATGCGCATTTCGAACAAACCGTCCGCGACTTGACCGAGCAACTTGAAAAAGAAAGACTGTCGAGAACAATGGTTGAAGGAGCGCTGGAAGCCGCCCGCGAGGGCCCCAACCACGAGCCATCTTTAGACAAAAGATTGCTAGTGCATGGGTAGTGGGTCCATTTGAATTTTAATCCGCCGACTTTTTGTAAGGTCCACGCTTCGGGCAGGCGTGACGGGTAGCGCCGGTCCAGATTTTGCAGAATTTCAATTGGACCCGCTACCAGTGGATGAAATCTGACAGTTGAGTCCGTTTTGGGGTTCCCGTTTTCTCGGCACGTGCGAGTTTGAGCGATGCGCGCGGGAGAATCCATATCCGTTTCGCCGGCTGATCGGCGGCGGCTCCAAGCTCTCATCAAAGATCGCAACGCCGCTTTGGTGGAAGATTTTGGGTTCCCCCTGTCTTCGGCCTCCGGTTGTGGCCAGATCGAAATCGTGCAGGAGTTGCTTGCCCACCAGGCCAGCGTCAACGCAATGAGTTTCGAGAGCCAGAGCGCGATTAAACTCGCCCTCGAGAACGATCATCTCGATGTTTACGCGAGCGCTGATCGCGAAGGGCATAGGCGTCAAGGATGCGGTGACTGCCCCCTTCCGTTGTGGTCAGCTCGATTCCCTGAGGGGTCTCACCGCGAAAGGAGCCAAGGCTAACCATGCTATGTTCCATGGTTGGTTTTTGTGACCGCGTGGTCATGCTGGAGCAGTTGGGCAGGGGGCGACGACAAGTTTATGCTTATCCAAGCCGCATCGCGCGGCCATATCGACATCGTGCGCGAATTCGTCGCCAAAGGGTCGAATGTCAAGTTCATCCAGATCGCGCTGATGACGGCCATCTTGGCGGGGTGTGCGTCACTTTACGTGCATATGGCCGTTCCGAACGGAAGCATTCGCGCTCGCAGCAGCTCAATGCCTGCGCGGCCATACATGGCGCGCTTGGGTGTCTTAAGGCGATTGATTTGCGTTCCTGACGGCCTCGAGATCTCGGCTCAACGTTCGCGAAAACTGCTGCATTGAACGCACACCGGACTGCTTTGCATCATGAATCCAATATTGAGCTTGTCTGGATCATCGCCGCACAGAAGCTTCGAAAGCGCATCGTGAGTTGGCGCATCACGACGAAGCTGGGGGACGCCTGCTTCAAAGCGACGAGCTTGGCGTTTTCGACAGGCGTGAGCCGCCTCGTCGGCTTCATGCAGAGAGAAGCGACAACGACTGGAGAGATTTGCCAGCCAGTCGCCGGATCGACAGCCGACATCTCAATGAACTTTCTATATTGCTGCTCTGGCTGCTTCCTTTCGATGCGGCCGGCGCGCCACGTCGACAAAAGGCGTTCCAGATATGGAAGCTGCCCGTGTAGCCGCGACGTTCGGATGCATGACGTATGAGCTGCCGCGGCATTCGCCTCGGCTCCTGCTTCGAGCCACTTCACTCGATTTACACCCGGTGCGCCGCAGAAATCGTCGGCGCTTGGCTTGATCGGGCAGAAGCAAGATGTGAACATCCAGTGAGCTATTGGAAAAGCACGGACGGTCGCAACTTCCGCAACGTTCCGTGCACCAAGTGAATTGAGGAGTTGCGGGATGGAAGACGAAGTCGACAGGCGCACGGACAACGGGCGAGCTCTCCGTATTGAAGAGCGCGCACAATCTCCGTCCTGGCGGCAGAGCGCCGCTTGGCTTGTCCTCTCCGCCACGCTCTTGGGCGCCGGACTCTACATCCTGTCCAATTACCTTCATGCCCTGGCTTGGGCTCTGGTGCTCGTGATTGCGCTCTGGCCAAGCTACAAGCGCATTTTGAGCCGGACGTCCTCCCGAACTCTTGCGGGAAGCTTTGCCGCTCCTGTTCGTTGCGCTGATCAGCATGGTCATCTTGCTTCCCGTCGCGACATTGGCGCTCGACGCCGTCCGCGAGCTCCAGGATATCGTCGATTACAGTCGAGCCTCCGGAGAGTCGGGCCTGCCCGTGCCCGATTTCGTCCCCCGACTCCCCTATGTTGGCCAATGGGTCGCCGACCGCTGGCGCGAGCATCTTTCTCACGCGGGTTGGGCCAAGGACATCGCCCAACAGATCAACACCTCCAGCATCCGTCAACTGGGCGCTTCTCTGGGTGCCAACGCTCTGCATCGACTGGTGTTGTTCGGCGTCTCAGTGTTGACGCTGTTCTTCTTGTTCCGGCATGGCGAGACCCTGTCGTCTCAGTGTCGGCGCGCCTCGCAGAAGCTGTTCGGCGAGAAGGGCGAGCGCATCGCCTTGCAGATGGTCGACTCCGTGCACGGAACCGTAGCCGGGCTGGTCCTTGTTGCTATGGGAGAAGGCATCCTGATGGGCGTCGTCTATGTTCTCGCCAGCCTGCCGCATCCGGTCCTGTTCGGGGTAGCGACCGCCATTGCGGCGATGATCCCGTTTGCGGCGGCCCCAGTGATCGGCCTCGCTGCCCTTGTCATCTTGGGCAATGGCGGACTCGCGGCGGCAGTTACCATCGTCGCCTCCGGCATCGCCGTCATCTTCGTCGCCGACCATTTCATCCGACCGAAGCTTATCGGCGAAAGGACCAAGCTTCCGTTCCTTTGGGTCTTGCTTGGAATCTTCGGGGGCGTGGAGACATTTCAGCTCCTTGGCCTGTTCCTGGGGCCCGCCGTGATGGCCGCATTGATGATGTTGTGGCGAGAATTAGTGGAGGAGGAGGGAGCAGAAAGTTCTACAGACCCTGAGGTCTGGAGGGTCAAGTGAGGCCCATGCGCGGTGCTGTGATTTGCGGAAATACATAACCCGCATAAACCGCTACACCGAGCACGTCGTTATCGGCGGTGGGGAAGCCGCACAGCGGTGGCGTTGCGCCGAGGGCGCTGCGCTCGAAGCAAGTCGTTTGCGAGGATCTGGCGGGGCGCCCATAGCGCCATAGGTCGAGCGCAGATACCGCAGCCGCAATAAACGGAGCAGTCTATCCCGCGTATCCGTAGCGGAACATTTTTACACGCTGAACGTTTCGAGCCGTATCGCCCGCCCACCGTCGACAGAGCGCGCATTCGCAGAATTGGCACTCACACAGAAGCATTGCGGATCGGTTGACGCCTATTCGATCAAGCGCTTCAAATGCAAGAACTGGGACAGCACCGAGCCTTTCGAAAACACCGGGGCATTACTATTGGGATCTCATATTGAGCGACCGGTCCTGCTTTTTCCCTGCTCACTCAATATCAACTCTTTCCGCGCTTAACTGGGCGTCGCCAGAACCTTGAGCGAA
The DNA here is from genome assembly GCA_963697595.1 of uncultured Alphaproteobacteria bacterium. GTDB lineage: Bacteria > Pseudomonadota > Alphaproteobacteria > Rhizobiales > Beijerinckiaceae > Methylocystis. The sequence goes on from CAVOON010000003.1 coordinate 138,228, forward strand.
GCGCCGACCGCGGAAGAATGGAACTCCAAGCGTGGCGCGACCAGCTCATCCAAAAAAGGGTTGGCCCACGAACGTCAAAAAGAACTGTCTGATCTGCATCAGGGCGATTTTTGCCTATGCGGTTTGCAACAACAAGCTCGCGGACAATCCGGCTGTGCGGACGTGCATGTCGAGACGAGCCGCTGTGAGGACAACAAGAAGATGCGCGGATTCACGAATGAGGAAGCCAATACGATCCTTGAAGCTGCGATTTCATTCTCGAGCAAGCGGACGTCGGCCAAGCTTGCCGCAGCAAAACGATGGGCGCCGTGGATCTGCGCCTACACCGGCGCACGCGTCAACGAGGTCACTCAGCTAGGACCATCGCATGATCAGGATCGCCGACTACCAGGGGGAGAGGCTGTTCGAACCGAGTGACGCCCTCGCGCGCCCTCAGGCCGACCTCGCCTTCATAGAGGAGCAACTCGTCAAACCCTTTGCCGGCCCGACAGTCGTCGTCACCCTACACGGTCACACGCATCTGCGTGTGACATCGTGTCGGCGCCACGCGCGTAATTAGCAATCCCAAGGGATATGGGCCGAATCAATGGGGCGAAGTGCGGGAGAATATCGTGTTTGACGAGACGTTCGTGATCGAGGTGTAGAAGGAATGTGCCGGTTCCGGAATTGGAGGCCACGCGCGAGGACAAGGCATACGCACCTGAAGCTTGCCGCCTGAGCTGTTCGGCTGCATTATGCGGGCGGAGTTCATTTGACGACAAGAGTCATGCTATGAGCAACGACGATCTACGAAAACAGCACGAACTGTTGCTCGGCAAATGGAGACATGAGGACGAACTGATCAATCATAGACTCACGTGGTTGGCCGTGAGTTCCGATCAGATACCACCGTTCGCGTCCACTCCTTACCTCCTCCCAGGCGATATTTGCAGACGTATCTACGGCGACCGCTTGGCAATAGTTTGACGCCGAATCCAGCGAGCTGGTCACCCCAGGCGTGGACGGGAGTCGACATGACTTGGAGCATTTCAACGGGGCGTTTGGTAAGGCGCGGCATGCAAGCTCTCTCTCACTGCTCTGCAAAAGTAGCAACTACATAGCAACTACGCCAGCGGGAATCCGAGGTGCTTATTGAGAACGGGCGGGACATGAGCTGTCCGCCAATATCAGGAGGGCAGTCCTCAACAGCCGGACTTGAAGCCGCGATACCGGTTTTCGTTGGCGGCGCGAATGATTGGTTCACTATCGACCGCACTGAGCAAAAAGCGGTGACCTAGTAGACTGTTCAAAAAGCTAACGAAGTTCCTCCTCCGATTCCGTTGCGTTTTCGCATCGATTCCTGGATGTCCCGTCGACAAGCGACTTTTCCAACAGCCCGCTAGTTGGGCGGATGTGGGTTTAGGCTGCGGCGCTTAAAAGCGCCAAGTAATTTTAGATAAGGTAGCGATTTAGGTGCTTGTCGGAAACCGAGTTTCGGCTTGCTGCTGACGGCGGTAATTCATCAGTTTTTGCGTGAGCACGAAACGCAAAAACGCCGAACTGACATAGGCGACTGATATGTGGCGATGGCTGTTTCATATTCTGGCATGTTTGTTATGCGCATCGCCCGCGGCAGCCACCGTCCGAACGGTGGCGGCCCCGACCGGCAACGCCGCCAGAGACACCGTGGCAATCAACAGAGCTAACCGCGCCGCCGTATCTGGCGATACGGTGCAATTCGAAAGCGGCAATTACGCATTGAACGCCACCATCAGACTGAAGAGTGGCGTCACTTATACGGCGCCCCTTTCTGCAGGACTTATCGCCACAACACTTAACGGCGCGTCGTCGCTGGCGACAATGTTCTCCATCGTCAATCCCTCGACCAATATCACAATCAGCAATCTGCAATTTAACGGTAACGATCCGAGTAGTCAGAACGGGCAATTGCTGATCATGGGCGACGCGAACGGCAGCACCAACAACATCACCGTCACCAATAATATTTTTAACAACGCAGCGGTCTTCTTTGTTTGGCTAGAGACGGCGAGTTTCACCTATAACACCTTTGAGAACAGCAACAACGGGTCGCTTTTTGCGGCAATCGGCGGCTACTATTGGAACAACCTGACGATAAGCCACAATCATTTCAGTAATAATTACGAAGACATTTCGTTAAAGGTCGGCCATACCGGCTACTCAAACACGCACCAGGGAACGAACGGGAATGTTTCCTACAACGTCGGTAGCGGTACCTATCGCATGGCGATCGAAATTACGGACAACGAGACTGTTGCTGGCGATTGCAACGGACCACTGATTGTCGAAGGCAATTGGTGGAACGCATGGAATAATACGCTTAACGTCTCAGCTGGTTCGGGCGACGGCAACAGCGAAGCCTATTCAATTGTCTGCGACGTCGGCCGCAACACACAGCTTCTCAACAACTACGCTGACGGCGCCACCGCCGACGGCACGAAATACGCCGGTATGTCAATGGAAAATTCGATAGGACCCGGCTACAATTACGTGGTGAGCGGAAACGATCTAAGGAATTTTCAATGGAATGCCGCCTGCTACGGAACGGGAACGATCATCTATACCAAAAACAATTTCTATACTCAAAACGGCGCCGGACCGTATGTCGCGAATCCTCCCGGCACGGCGAGCCAATGCGTCAATGGCGGCGGCAACACTTCGTCAAACGCTTTGCCGGTTCCGACGAGACCCGCCGCCGGCGCGCAGCAGCCGCCGTCCCCGCGCTGAACAAAAAAACGCGGGTAAGGAAACAGCGATGCCGCCGGGAAAAGGCGAAAGCCGGAGTGGCTAATTCTTGCGCATTTCGGATATCGAACTCGACTGGCAGGCTCGAGTGATCGTTGGCGACTGACAAAGACACGGCGACCTGACAATTGTCTTGCTTGCCGAGTTGCCCGCATATTCTCCCGTTACGCCGACAGAATGAACGCCTTGCTCAGGAAATCCCGTATCGTCGATAATCCATGCTTTGATAGCTTCCGTGCTTTTCGATCATCGGAAGAGCATCAGTGCGAACCTCTCTCAACATCGCGTCGCCCGACCGGTCAGCCTTCGCAACGAAATGATGGAGCGATAGATGAGCCGCTTGAACCCGCCCCGGTTCGACACGCGCGGCAATCGGTTCGACGCTGTTGCGTTCGCGCGGAAGGATCAAACGGCGCGAGAAAAATCGAACAGTTGTGTGGGAACTGGCTGCTCCCAAATTACTTGGCGAATATCGAACCGGGATGGGGAAGGCAATGGTGACCCGCGTGCACCACACGGTCGCCGGGATCGAATTTTGCCCAGCTCAATGAAGAATTGGGTGAGTTCCTCAGCACGCCGTATGCAGCCCGGATAATCTCCGACAGATATCTCTGAAAAGCCTTTCCGGCACAGCGCTATTGGGCGCAAAGGCATCATGCTTTTTCATCACGGGTTCCTTTCATGATCTTCTTCAGGGCCCGAGGTTTGTGCGCCGCCCGCGCGCCGGTGAGGCCGCTCTCGACAAGATATTGCGGATCATCAGGGCTTGCTTGCACGCTGTGACGTTTCACATGAGTCGGTTTGGCAAGCCTTTCGACGATTTCGCCGCGGATCTTACCTTGCGACGTGTTCCATTCGACCTTATCGCCGGGCTTGAGCTTTGTGCCCATCTCAGTGACCTCGGGCATAAACTTTGGCGACACGCGAGCGCTCCTGAGTTGCAAAGGCGCCAGCCTGGGTCGGCGACTCCTTCATGCCCCTTGGGTCCCCTCGTAAAATGTGGGCCTGACCCTCTTTGCGGCAAAGATTTCGGTAGCGCGCGATCGCCCAGAGAGGAAAAATCTTTCCATATCCGTGATAACGAAGGTAGAACACGCGCGGAAAACCTGTCCCGGTAAAGTGCGCCTCGTTCCAAAGCCCCGCCGCGTTCTGCGTGCTGAGCACGTAAGCGACGCCCCGCGCAACCGCCTCATGTTCGTAACCCCCAGCCGCCATAAGGCCGAGCAAAGCCCAGGCGGTCTGCGAAGCAGTGGAAGACGCGGGAGCGTAGCCCCGATAATCGAGCCTATAGTCCTCCAGATCCTCTCCCCAGCCGCCGTCTGGATTCTGCGTTTCGACGAGCCATTTGACGGCGCGGCGGACGGCGGCATGCGTATGCGGAAAATGCACAGCGTCCAGCGCGCAAAGCGCTGACCATGTTCCGTAGAGGTAATTCGCGCCCCAACGGCCGAACCAACTGCCGTCCGTCATTTGCTCATTCAAGACGTAATCTAATCCTCGACGCAGCACCTCACTGGTCTGCGGGGTATCGCCGAGTTGCGCGAGCATCCATAAGCAGCGCGACGACACGTCGACCTCAGGAGGATCGAGCAGCGCCCCATGGTCCGCGAAGGGAATATTATTGAGATAATGGTGATCGTTGTCCGCGTCGAACGCGCCCCAACCGCCGTTTTCGCTTTGCATTCCCTCGATCCATTCACGACCGCGGGCAATGCATTTCTCATAATCACAACCCGAGAAACGTTGCGTCAAGCGATGCATTGCCGTGACGACGACGGCGGTATCGTCCACGTCAGGATAATAGGGATTGGCGTATTGAAACGCCCAGCCGCCCGGCCGCACGAGGGGTCTGCGCGCCGCCCAATCGCCTTTCACGTCCAGTACTTGCAAAGGCGCGAGCCAGTCGACTGCTTTTTTTGCGCGCGCCTCCGTCTCGCCTCCGCCGACCTCCATCAGCACATGCGTCGCAAGCGCCGTGTCCCAAACCGGAGAAACACAGGGCTGACAATAGGCTTCGTCGTCATGGATCACGAGCAGCCGTTCGATGGACTCGCGTGCAGCGGCAACGCGCGGATCGTCCGGGGAAAGGCCAAGCGTATCGTACATCAAGACGCTCGCGATCATCGGCGGCAGGATTGCGCCCAGTCCGTGCAAGCCATTGAGGCGCCGCTCCACCCAGGCGACGGCGCGGCTAATGCTCTTCTCACGCGTACGTTTGGGCAAGAATGGTTCAGCGATGCGCAGCACACTGTCGAGCGTTGTGAATACGTCGACCCACGGCCAAGTCTGATGCTCGCCCTTCGGCCATGATTTCACTGCTTCCGGCGGCGTGACGAAAAGTTCACGAATTGTCACGCCGCGGGGATTTTTTGCGCGCGGCTTTTTCGTCATAAGCACAAGAAGCGGCACGAGCAGGGCGCGACCCCAATAGGAAATTTTATTGAGATGAAACGGGAACCAGTCAGGAAGCAACATAATCTCGACGGGCATGAATGGAACCGCGCGCCAAGGCGCTTCGCCATACAGCGCCAGCAACGATCTCGTGAAGACGTTGCTTTGCGCCGCGCCGCCTTGTGCGAGTATGGCTTCGCGCGCCCTTACCATATGCGGCGCGTCCATGGGCTCCCCGATCATCTTCAGTGCAAAATAGGCCTTGACGCTTGAGCTGATGTTAGGCGGACCGCCGAAAAAAAGCGGCCAGGCGCCGTGCGCGCCCTGGGTGCGCTTGAGATAGACGGTGAACTTGCGCTCCAATTCATGATCGATCAACTCACCGCGGAAATGACGCATCAAGATATATTCTGCGGTAATGCAGCAATCAGCTTCCAGTTCGAACCGCCAATGCCCATCTTCCTGTCCGAGCGCCAACAGGGCGTCTTTCGCGCGATCGACGCAACGCTCCAGTCGATCGAGGTCGATGGCGCTCGAACATTCGATCGCGCGGTCGCGAAATTGAGAGGTGGTCAGCTGCATGGAAATTCAACGCGCCGGTGCTCCGAATGTTTCCACACAGCAAATGTGCATCGGCGCTTCAATGGTCCGTTCCACCTCCGGCGCAAGCTGAGCTTGGCGCGTTCTTGCCGAGTTCATGTAGCGCTAGCGCCAACTCCGCCATCGGGCCATAGCCCCGGTTCGCCGCAAGACCGAACATCTTCGATAACAACGCCAACAACGTCGGGGCGGCGGCGTTGTTTTGAAAAAACTGAGAGCGCGGAAGCTCTGCCTTGAAGCGTCAGCCGGCATTAAGGCCGCAGTAATCACTTTTCGACAGTCTGGGGACTTCGGCCTGCTTTCTCCAGCGGCTTCGGCTTTGGCGATCTTTTCTACGGCGGTTTGCTCAATGGTTGACGATGACGGTTCATTCGGCCCCAGCGGCGACTCCGTGGTCGAAACGGAGGAGACTGGCTGGCTGTCCCGTATCTGTCGGGCGCTGTCGGGCGCTGTCTCCGGGCTCCTCCTCATAGCCCTGTGCGTATGGGGTCTGTTCTGGAACGAGGGCCGCGCCGTGACGACGGCCCGTTCCCTGGCCGAGGGCGAAAGCCTTGTGGTCGAGGCCGGGACGGAGGCGATCGAGCCCGCCAACGCCAGCAGGCTGGTGCATGTTTCCGGCGATCTTCTCACCTCTTCGCGTGTCGCGGATACGGAATTCGGCGTCGGCGAAAAGGCGATCAGGCTGACGCGCGTCGTCGCGACCTATCAATGGAAGGAGACGCGCTCCACGCAGTCGGTTTCGCATGTCGGCGGCTCCCAGACGAAGACGACCACATACAGCTATGCTCCGGTCTGGGCACCAGGGTGGATCAACTCCAACGGCTTTCATGCGCCGCACGGACATGTGAATCCCGAGCCGCGCTTTCGGTCAAGCGAGTTCGACGCGCGCGCGCCGGAGCTTGGCGCCTGGCGTCCGGGAGCGCGCTCGCTGCGACTGCTGCCGCTGGAAACCTACCCCGTGCAGGAAGCCGCGCTTTTGACGCTGCAACCGCGCTTTGGCGATAGCGCGCGCATCGAGGACGGACGCATCTTCATCGGCGCGGACCCGGCCTCGCCGCAAATCGGCGATACGCGCGTCTCATACAAGATTCTGTGGCCCGGCCCGGTCAGCTTCGTCGGCCGCCAGTCGGGCAAAGACTTTACGCCCTTTATGACCAGCGCCGGCAAAACCCTTCTACTGGCGGACGCAGGCGTTGTTCCCGCCGATGAGATGTTCCGAGAGGCCGAGGAGAAAAACGCGCTGCTGACATGGGCGCTGCGGGCGTTGCCCCTGGCCATGCTTTGGGTTGGCTTCTATGCGTTGCTGCGGCCCTTCGTCGTCCTCGCCGACGTGCTGCCGCTGGCGGGCGAAATCGCCGCGTTTGGCGCGAGCCTCGCCGCCGCCATCGCCGCTTTGGTTCTGGGGACCGCGACGATCGCCCTTGCATGGTTTTATTACCGGCCCGTCGTCTCTGCGCTGATTGCGATCAGCGGAGGCGCGCTGGCCCTGCTGCTGCACATGCGCTCTGGCGGCGGAGCCACGCCCGCCGGGTCTCCTCCTTCGCTATCACAAGGCCCCACTCCCATGCGAGGATTTGGCGCGAGATGACAAGAAGGCCGCGTAAAGGCCGCGTCCACGTCATGCTGGGCGCGATCGGCCTTCTCGCCCTTTGTCGATGAACGGTGCGCAAAAAGAAAAGCGCGGCGTGGTCGCCGCGCTTCTTTGACTCCCAGATCCCTGCTTCACGGCCGCTGGCGGCGTTTATCCGCGCGTTATCTGGAGAACACGCCAGGAAGTGTCTGGGTGCCTTCCAGCGCCACCGACTGCAACGCATTGGGATCGAGCCCAAGGGCCTGCAGGATGGTCGGAGCGACCTGCATGGTCTGAACCGGGGTGGTGACGGTGTTGAACTGCAACTTTGGGCTCGACAGCAACATGATCACATTTGTGTCGTCATGCGCGAAGCCGCCATGCTCGGCCAGCTTCTTGGAGCTGCCGGAGTAGGTGACGCCGACATTCGGAGTGACTATGATGTCCGGCGTGCGCGGATCGCCATTTGGCGGCAGTCCGGGCGCATTGAACAATTGCGTCAACGCCGGTCCGGAGAAGATCTGGCCAATGCCCGCGACATTCGCCGCGGTGGGCGACGTTTTCTCGAGAGCGGCAACCGCGTCGGGCGTCTTGCAGCTGTTGTTGAGCCAGATCTGCGAAATATCGTCCTCGGTCGGGCCGATGCCAGTCGGATTTGAAGGCGATTCTGAATAAGGCAGGCAACCTAAGCCGTCCAGTATCGTGGCCGGCGAGGTTGTCACCGGACCGTTCGTGGTGATGCCCGTGTAGCGGGACGAATCCACCGGGCTCTGGGCGTGTTTCGCGGTGATGACGATGAGCGTCGAATCATAGGCGCCCGTGTTCTTCAACGCTGCGACCATCTTGCCGATCGAGGCGTCGACGAACTGGATTTCGCTGAGCAGCGCAGTTGTGGGCGTGCCCACACTGTCCACATAACCGCCGGTCACGGTTTGGGGCAGCGACTTCTCGATCAATTTCTCGCCGACGCTGACCGCCTGGAAATTCATGCCGAACAGATTCGGCACGGGGGCCCGGCGAGATCCGTTATGCGTCTTGCTGTTGATCTGGTTGAGGATCGCATTCGCCTTCAGCTGATCGTAACACTGTATGTTCTGGAAGCTGTCGGTCCAGGCGTTGGATGATGCGACGGCGGTCTGATCGGGCAGTGGATTGCAGCTCATGGATCCCACGCTCACGCCAGGCAGCGCGACCGGGATGGAGTTGATCTCCGGCGAGTAGTAGTCATTCACGTTGCCGCCATCGCCGGGACCCGACACCGAGGAATAAGCGGGATGCTTGTCCGCCCAGGCGGTGTAACCGCCGGCCGCGTGGACGACGCCGAAGATCGTATTGGTGCGCACGAAGTTCCAGGGATAGACCGGCGCGCAGGCCTTGGCCGGATCGCGCTCGAGCTTCCTTGGGTCGATCGAGGCGATGCCGCCGTCTCCCGACGGGGCGCCGCCGTTGAGCTGCGTTTTGTCGAGATCGATGCCTTCTTCATATTCGGTGGTGGAGCCGGTCGGCGTCTGGCCGGGAGTGCAAGGGCCGCCCGCGACGCCATTTCCCGTCGTTATGGTCGGCGGCTGGAGAGAGCGGTCATAGGCCACGTCGTAAAAAGCGCCGACGGTGCGAGGAGAACCGCCGCTCACGATGGCCATAAGGCCGGGAAAGGAATCGGACGGCTTGGAGGTCGACGCGTCGAGGAAGTTCACGCCGGTCGACTTGAGGCCAGCGAGATTGGGACAATAAGAATGGCCGTTGTTGACGCCCGGAAGACCGCTGGCGCAGTTGATGAAGTCCAGCGCATGCATCCCGTCGATGCTGATCAGCAGCACATGCTTGTGGGGACCGCGATCATTGTCGTATTCGGCAGCCCTGATCGGCCACGCAACCGAGAGACCCAGCGCCATCGCGCCGAGCGCGACGGACGAATGCAGCCGACGCCGCACTGATTTATTGTTGGACATTGAAGTTCACCCTTGCCAGTGACGAGGGCGGAACATTTAGGGCTCAACCTCTACATTGCAGTGACGATCGCATGACGCTGTGATGACGCAGCGGGTGCGCGCGTCGCGCTTTCGCTATAGTGTCCGATGTTGGCGGCGCCTAATGCGCTTTCAGAGCCGCCGCCGCGATCATCCATCCAGCGGCGGCGAAACTCGCGGTGGTCGCGATGCAACTGGTCGTCGTAAACGCCAGGAAAGCTTTGGGCGGCGCCTGCTGATAGGACGGCTTCATCGCCCGCAACAAAAAGCCGAAAGGATTGAAAAACGAGCCGAAACATGCGGCGGCCACAAGCCAGTCCGGCGGCCCGACGTCCATGACGCGGAAAAGGCCGTAAAAGACGAACAGAAACAGCGACATCATCAGATAGTCCATATGCGAGGACAGCAGGTCTTTCGCGTTCGGCAACAGCCGAGCGAGCGGACCCTCCTTCGTCGATACTCGACCCAGCAACAGCCAGGCCTCGATCAGCGCCATGGTCAGACAAACGGCGGCGGCGACAGCGAGATAAGCGGTGTGCATATGTTTCCTCTTCAAGATGCGGCCAATGAGCGAACGCCGATGCGCCGCATTATCCCGGAGAAGTGAGGGATCGGGCTGGACCAGGGCGCGCGAATTCTTGTGTCGAAACGCGTTGTTTGTGATGCTGTGTGAAGATAGAATTGTTGGGTGAACTCGCTCGACCTTCATTTTGACGACGCGCGGCTGTCGCTGGCGCAACGCGTGCGACGCTGGCAGGACGCCGTCGGCGACCATTTGGTCGAAGTCGACATGCGTCCACCCGCCGAAGCGCCGCGTGACGAAGCCTTCACCGGCTCCATGCGGCTGCGCCCGCTAAACGAGGACACAATCGCTCTGGTCGACGCCTCTTATCAGTCGCTAGCGCGCACGCCCGAGCGCATTCGCCGCGCGGAGCGTGAAACGGCGCTGCTTACCTTGGTCGTATCGGGCGAATGCCGGATCGCCCAAAACGGCAGAAGCGCCGTGCTTAAACCCGGCGACCTCTGCATCTACGAGAGTGTGCGTCCCTACCGGATCGATGTCGCCGCGCGGGTGAAGGCGCTGGTCGTCGCGACGGACCGCCCTCGCCTGGAGGCCATGCTGGGCGATCTTCGCCTTTACACGGCTACGCCCTTGTCGTCCGACTGCCCCGTTGGATCGCTCGCCGCCCGTTTCTGGCGCGATCTAGCCGAGCGTTTGCCGATGCTGGACAATGTCGCCGCCGGGCGTCTCGCGCACGCGGGTTTGGATATTGTCGCCGCCGGTCTTGGAGCCATGCCTGGGATCGGGGTTGGCGGTGTGAATTCGGCGCTGACCCTACAACGAACCCAAAAACGTGATCGCGACAAATTTTCATCGCCCCGCCTTGTCCATCGTCGGGGTCGCCAGCCTTGTCGGCGTGTCGCCGCGTCGATTGCAGGAGTTGTTTCAGCGGAACGGGTTGACCATAAGCGATTATATCCGCACCACACGCCTCAACGCAGCGCGCAGGAGGCTCGCCGATCCCGCGTTTGCATGCATTTCCGTTGCTCAAATCGCCGAAAACGCCGGCTTTGCCGATCCCGCCTATTTCAGCCGGGCCTTTCGTCGCGCCTTCGGCGTCAGCCCCCGGGCCGCGCGCGGCGGGAAGCCATAAAAGTTCGCCCGGGGCCTTCCGGGCCCGCCTTAGACCGCGGAGCCCTTTTCCCTGGACAGTGCGGCGCAGCGCGGCGAACCCTGGTTACTTAGAAGGCGCGGTTCTCCCTCATCGGCAAAACCGAAGACTGTGCTATCTTCCACCGACGAAATGGAGCTATCTTCCCGCCAGACCCTGTGTCGCCGCCGTGATGATCGGAGGGGTTTCGGGGGCCTGCTTCTTCGATCCCTTCGCGTGGTTTCGCGTCAAAACACAGAAGTCCGCCCATGCATGAGATGGCCCTCACTGAGAGCCTCGTCGAACTGATTGAGGATGAGGGACGCAAGCAGGGCTTTACTCGTGTGTGCGTGGTGCAACTGGAGATCGGCGCCATGGGAAGCGTGGATCCGGAAGCGATCCGTTTTTGCTTCGACGCCTTTGCGCGAGGCGCCATTGTGCAGGGGGCGCGTCTCGATATTGTCGTCGTTCCGGGCGAAGGCTGGTGTCTTGATTGTGCGAAATCCGTCCCGATGTTCGAACGTTTGGGTCCATGTCCGGAGTGCGGTCGGCATCACGTGCAGGTTACGTCCGGCGATCATATGCGCGTGGTGGAATTGGAGGTCGAGTGATGTGCACAGTCTGCGGCTGCGGAACGGCGAGCGTCGAGGGAAATGAAGGTCATTCGCAAAAGGGTCCACCTGATCACGATCACGATCATTCTCTCGATGCGGGGCATGGACGCGCTCATACGGCGCGAGAGCATGCGCCGGCGACGATAGATTTCGGCACCGGGACGGCAGGCCTTCACGTCGCGGGCCTCTCTGGGGATCGCATCGTTAAAATAGAGCGTGACATTCTCTCCAAGAACCAGCGTCATGCGGACGAAAACCGCGCCCGTCTGGCGCAATCGGGAACCTTTGCGCTGAATTTCGTCTCGAGCCCTGGATCGGGCAAGACTTCACTGCTGGTGCGAACGATCCGCAACCTGAAAGACCGGCTTCCCATCGCCGTAATCGAAGGCGATCAGCAAACCTCGAACGACGCGGAGCGCATTCGCGCCACGGGCGCGCCGGCGGTCCAAATCAACACCGGGAAGGGCTGTCATCTCGATGCGCATATGGTCGGTCATGGACTTGACCAGTTGAAGCTTGTGAGCCGCGGGCTGCTGTTCATCGAAAACGTCGGCAATCTCGTGTGCCCGGCGGCCTTCGATCTGGGTGAAGCGCATAAGGTCGTCGTGCTCTCCGTAGCCGAAGGGGAGGACAAGCCGCTCAAATATCCCGAAATGTTCGCCGCTTCCGATCTCCTGCTGCTGAACAAGTCCGATCTTCTGCCGCATCTGGATTTCGACGTTGGCCAATGTCTCGCTAACGCCCTCAGGATCAATCCTGATTTGCAAACGCTGATCGTTTCGGCGCGCAGCGGCGAGGGACTGCCTGCGTTTTACGCGTGGCTGGAAGGACGTGCGGCGCGTTACGCCCGCGCAACGGCAAATCTAGTCTTGGCGAAATAAAAATATGGACCATCCGGCGCCCAAAAGCATGACATCGCCGCGACGCCTTCGCGTTAGACTGCGCGGCGCGGTGCAAGGCGTCGGCTTTCGACCTTTTGTGCATGGGCTGGCGCGGGAATTCGCGCTCGACGGATTTGTGCGAAACGACGCCGAGGGCGTCCTGCTTGAAATCGAGGGCGCAGCGGTGGAGCAATTTGTCGAGGCTCTTCGTCGCGACCCGCCGCCGCTGGCGCACATAGATCAAATCGATCTCCAGACAATTTCGCCTCAGGCCAAGCAGGGATTCTCAATTGAGTCCAGCGCGGACGGCAGAAGCTCGACCCGCATCGTTCCCGATGCGGCGGTGTGCGAAGCCTGTCTGGACGATCTCTTCGACCCAGCGAGTCGTTTCCACCTCTATCCTTTCGTCAATTGCACGCATTGTGGGCCGCGCTACACCCTGACGCGCCGTCTGCCCTATGATCGGCCGCAAACATCCATGGCGCGTTTTCAGATGTGCGACGCCTGCGCGCGGGATTATCGGGACCCCTCGAACCGGCGCTTTCATGCGCAACCCATCGCCTGTCCGCAATGCGGGCCAAGACTCGACGCTTCGATAGAAACCATTGTTGCGCAACTTCGCGCCGGCGGGATTGTCGCGGTGAAAGGGATCGGCGGCTATCATCTGCTGTGCGACGCCAGCAACGAGCGCGCCGTCGCTGAACTGCGCCATCGCAAAGGACGCGACGCCAGGCCCTTTGCGGTCATGGCGGCCAATGCGGCTTCCGCGGGGCGAATCGGCTCTTTTGGCGCGAACGAGCGCAGCTTGTTGATCTCATCCGCGAGGCCCATTGTCGTCGTCGACAAAATGCAGGAACTCGCGTCGTCGGTTGCGCCGGGACTTTCGCGCATTGGCGTCATGCTTCCCTATGCGCCCGTGCATCATTTGCTATTCCACATGGCGGCGGGCGAACCGACGGATCGCGCCTCGCGCGAGACGCCGCAGGATTTCACGCTCGTCGCAACAAGCGCCAATACGAGCGGAGAACCGCTCATCGTGGACGACCGTGAGGCGCGCGCAAGGCTTCAGGGCGTCGCCGATCTCATCGTCGGCCATGATCGGGCGATTCTCGCTCGCGCCGACAACAGCGTCGTGACCATGATCGCGGGCGCCCCGGCTTTTTTGCGCCGCGCGCGCGGCTTCATTCCCGAGCCAATCGAACTCGCGCAGGATGGTCCCGATGTGCTGGCGCTTGGCGCGCATCTGAAAGCCACGGTGACCGTGACGCGCGGAAGGGAGGCCTTTGTGTCTACGCACATCGGCAGGCTGACGGACCGCGCGACGATTGCTTTCCATGAGGAGACCATCGCGCGCATGCTCGACATGCTCGATGTGCGGCCAGAAATTGTAGCTTGCGATCTCCATCCCGATCTCATCACGACGCGTAGAGCTGAGGCGACCGGGCTGCCTCTATTCCGCGCGCAGCATCATGCCGCCCATATCGCCGCGATAGCCGCCGAGCACAGGATTGAAGGTCAGCTGCTGGGCGCAGCGCTCGACGGCTATGGCTACGGTGACGATGGCGGCTCCTGGGGCGGCGAATTGATGCTTGTCGACGGAGGCGCATGGCGCCGAGTGGGGCATCTTGCGCCGACGCCCTTGCCAGGCGGCGATCATGCGGCCAGGGCGCCCTGGCGCATGGGCGTCGCCATGCTGGCGCAGCTTGGGCGCGGCGAAGAGGCCCCGCGCCGCTTTCCGCGACAACGGATGGCGGCGGATGTGGCGCGCCTCGCCGCGTCAGCGGGCGTGGCGACGACCACCAGTCTTGGCCGAATGTTCGACGCGGCAGCCGCGATACTGGGCGTACGGCTGGAACAGTCCTATGAAGGACAGGCGGCGATGGAGCTGGAAGCGTTTTGCCGCAAGCCGCGCGCGCTGCCGCGCGGCTATGCGATCTCAGGAGGGGTGCTCGACATGTCGCCCTTATTCGCAGCCCTTCTTGACGCCGAGTTGTTAGCGAAAGAAGGTTCGGACCTGTTTCACGGAACACTGATAGAGGGGCTCGCATCCTGGATTGCGGGGGCTGCGTATCAGCTTGGTCAAACCCGCGTCGCGCTTGGCGGCGGCTGCCTTTTGAATGCCCCACTGGCGAACGGCCTTTGTCGCCGCCTGCGCGAATTGGGGATCGCCCCGTTGCTCGCGCGGCGCATTCCGTCCAACGACGGCGGCCTGTCGCTCGGGCAGGCGTTTCTTGCGCGAGCGGCGAGCGCCTGACCTTTCTGGAGACGATGCAATGTGTCTTGCCATCCCCGCGCGCGTGATCGAACTCCTGCCCGACGACATGGCTCGGGTCAGCCTTGACGGCGTCGTCAGAGACGGTGTCCGTCGCTCTCGTCGAAGACGTCGCCATTGACGACTATGTCGTGCTGCATGTCGGCTATGCGCTCGCGAAAATCGATGAAGAAGAAGCGCGACAAACCCTCGCGTTTCTGCGCGAGGCCGCAGAACCTGGACCGGGCGCATGAAGCATGTCGACGAATACCGCGACGGCGAAATCGCGCGCGGCGTAGCGCGGCGCATCGCGGCCGAGACGCAGGAAGACCATTCATACAGATTTATGGAGTTTTGCGGCGGACACACCCATGCGATCTCGCGCTATGGCATAGAGGATTTGCTCCCCGCCAATATCCGCATGATTCACGGGCCCGGCTGCCCCGTCTGCGTGCTGCCGATCGGACGGATCGACGACGCAATCTCGCTCGCGGAGCGTCCGGAGGTGACGCTCTGCACTTATGGCGATCTGATGCGCGTGCCCGCGTCGAACGGGTCGAGCCTGCTAAAGACTAAAGCGGCGGGCGCCGACATACGCATGGTCTATTCAACCCTCGACGCCATTGCGATCGCCGAGAACGAGCCCGAGCGTCAGATCGTGTTTTTCGCGATCGGTTTCGAGACGACGACGCCGCCAACCGCGATGGCGATTCGACTGGCCCAGAAAAAGCGGCTGACCAATTTCACGATTTTCTGCAACCATGTTTTGACGCCCTCCGCGATCCAGAAAATATTGGAGGCGAACGATCCAGACGCCGTCGAGATCGACGGATTCGTCGGGCCAGCGCATGTCTCGACAATCATTGGAACAGAACCCTATCGCCGCTTTGCGAGAGATTTTCACAAGCCCGTCGTGGTCGCCGGCTTCGAGCCTCTGGACGTTGTGCAGTCGATATTGATGCTGGTGCGGCAGGTCAACGACGGACGCGCCGAAGTCGAAAATCAGTACGTTCGCGCGGTGACCGGGGATGGCAACCGCAGGGCGCTGGCGGAGATGAAAAATATTTTCGAGCTGCGCGAAACCTTCGAGTGGCGCGGGCTTGGGGAAATTCCGCGAAGCGCGCTGCGCCTGCGCGATTCATACGCGCAGTTCGACGCCGAGCGTCGCTTTCCCATTGTCGCCAAAGCCGCGCGCGACAATCCCGCTTGCGAATGCGGCGCCATTCTGCGAGGCGCCCGGCGCCCGAAAGACTGCAAGCTCTTTGGAACGACCTGTACGCCTGAAACGCCAATTGGCGCCTGCATGGTCTCTTCTGAAGGCTCATGCGCCGCCTACTGGGCATATGGCCGCTTCCGGCAGGTCGAACCATCCGCATTGCGAAGGTCGGCCCGATGAATAAATACGAGCCTCTTGGCCGGCAGCTCGATCTGCGCCGCAACTGTGTCGATCTCTCCCATGGCGCTGGCGGGCGCGCCATGGCGCGGCTCATCGCCGATGTTTTCCACGCGGCTTTCGACAATGACTTTCTGCGCGCCGGCAACGATCAATCGGTCTTCGACGTTTTCGGCGGACGGATGGTGATGACGACAGACGCATATGTCGTCTCTCCCTTGTTCTTTCCCGGCGGCAATATCGGCGACCTCGCCGTGAATGGCACGATCAACGACATCGCCATGGCGGGAGCAAGACCGCTCTATATGTCCGCGAGCTTTATCCTGGAAGAGGGCTTTCCTCTCGCCGATCTCCAGCGCATTGCGCAAAGCATGGGCGAAGCGTCGCGCGCGGCTCATGTGCCGATCATCACCGGCGACACGAAAGTCGTCGAGCGTGGCAAAGCCGATGGCGTTTTTATTTCCACTGCTTGCGTGGGCGTCGCGCCGCCGGGTCTTGATCTTTCAGGCGACAAGGCGCGCCCTGGCGACGTTGTCTTGCTGTCGGGTTCAATCGGCGATCATGGCGTCGCAGTCATGTCCAGGCGCGAAAATCTCACCTTTGAAACAGAGGTGCTGTCTGACACGGCGGCGCTGCATGAACTCGTGGCGGTCATGATTGAAGCCGCTGGCGCGTCCATCCGCCTGATGCGCGATCCTACGCGAGGCGGCGTAGGCGCGACCCTCAACGAAATCGCCCATCAGTCTCGGGTTGGCTTCCGCATTTCGGAATCCGCGATTCCAGTGCGGCTCCAAGTGGCGGCGGCCTGCGAACTGCTCGGTCTTGACCCTCTGTTTGTCGCCAATGAGGGAAAACTGGTCGCAGTCGTCGCGCCCGAGGCGGCGGAGACGGTGCTGGCGGCGATGCGCGCACATCCTCTTGGCGGCGAGAGTGTGCGCATTGGCGAAGCGATCGATGACGATCAATGCTTTGTGCAGATGGCGACCGCCTTTGGCGGAGGACGGATCGTCGACTGGCTGTCTGGCGAGCAATTGCCGCGAATTTGCTGAACTGGCGGCGGAGAAACAGTGGCTCTGGGCGATGTCGCGGCGATTCCCGCCGCACGCTTCTGCGCCGGCCAGGTTGCAGAAAGAGCACACCCAACGCGCGACGGTATATACCCGCCTTCCCGGAGCGAGAAGGCGTGCAATTGTAATCCGGCAAAATTAGCCTTGCAGAGGCGCGTCCGGCACGCTGCGTGGCGCGGATGAAACTTCGCCGCCGTCCGCCCCCGCTTCAGCTTCGGTTCCGGCCTGGGGGTCGCCAGTGGTCGCGGCGTCCTTGCGTTCCGGGCGTGGCTCCCCATCCTGAGGCGCGCGCTTTTTTCCTGCTTCGATGATGTCGCGCTCGGGGCGAGGTAGCACGGGGCCTTCCGGGTAGACAAAACCGAGCGTTTTTGAGCCCTTTTCGCCCCCGACCACGACAACATGAACTGCGCCGCCATTCCTTAGACGACCGAATAACACTTCGTCGGCCAGAGGCGTCTTGATGTAGGTGTGTATCACTCTCGACATCGGCCGCGCGCCCATCGCTTCGTCGTAACCATGCTCGACGAGCCAGGCCCGCGCTTCGTCTGAGAGGTCGATGGTCACATTGCGATCAGCGAGTTGCGCCTCCAGCTGCATGATGAACTTGTCGACGACTCGGGCGATCACTTCTGGCGGCAGATGACCGAATGGCACAACGGCGTCGAGCCGATTGCGGAATTCCGGGGCGAAGAGACGATTGATCGCCTCGCTGTCGTCCCGGTCATGCTTTGAACGGGTAAAGCCGATCGGCGTGCGCGCAAGATCGGATGCGCCCGCATTGGTGGTCATGATTAAAATCACGTTGCGGAAGTCGATGGTTTTGCCGTTGTGATCCGTCAGCTTGCCGTGATCCATCACCTGCAAGAGGATGTTGTAGAGATCGGGGTGAGCTTTCTCGATTTCGTCCAGAAGAAGCACGCAGTGCGGATGCTGGTCGATGGCGTCGGTCAGCAGGCCGCCTTGATCAAAGCCAACATAGCCGGGAGGCGCGCCTATCAGTCGGCTGACCGTATGGCGCTCCATATATTCCGACATATCAAAACGGACGAGTTCGATCCCCAGCGAAACCGAGAGCTGGCGCGCCGCTTCGGTCTTGCCGACGCCCGTCGGGCCTGAGAAGAGGTAGCAGCCGATTGGCTTTTCCGGGTCGCGCAGACCTGCGCGCGCAAGCTTTATTGCCGACGTCAGCGCATTGACCGCCTTGTCCTGCCCGTAGACGACCCGCTTCAAGGTCTCGTCGAGATGCGCCAGAACTTCAGTGTCGTCCTTGGAAACGCTTTTTGGCGGAATCCTGGCCATTGTGGCGATCGTGGCCTCAATTTCCTTGATGCCGATGGTTTTCTTGCGCTTGGAGTCGCCCAGAAGCATCTGGGCGGCGCCGCTTTCGTCGATGACGTCGATCGCCTTATCCGGCAATTTGCGGTCATGAATATAGCGGGCCGAGAGCTCAACCGCCGCTTTTACGGCCTCGCTTGTGTAACGGATCTTATGGAACTCTTCGAAGTAAGGTTTTAGTCCCTTGATGATCTCTATGGCGTCGGGAATCGACGGTTCATTGACGTCGATTTTCTGGAATCGCCGCACCAGCGCACGGTCCTTTTCGAAATACTGGCGGTATTCCTTGTAGGTGGTGGAGCCGATACAACGTAACGCACCCTGAGCCAGCGCGGGCTTGAGCAGATTGGAGGCGTCCATGGCGCCGCCGGACGTGGCCCCGGCCCCAATCACCGTGTGTATCTCGTCGATAAACAGTATGGCGTTCTTGTGCATTTCGATTTCTTTAACGACTTGCTTGAGCCGCTCTTCAAAATCACCGCGATAGCGGGTGCCTGCGAGCAGCGTCCCCATGTCGAGCGCGAAGACGGTCGCGCCAGAAAGCACATCCGGAACCTCTCCCTGGATGATCTTGCGCGCTAGCCCTTCAGCTATGGCGGTCTTGCCGACGCCCGGGTCGCCCACCAGCAGCGGATTATTCTTCTGACGCCGGCATAGGACCTGGATCGTGCGTAGCACCTCCGCTTCGCGGCCGATCAGAGGATCAATTCCTCCGTCGCGCGCTTTTTTGTTGAGGTTGATGCAGTAAGCCTCGAGCGCGCCTTCCTTCTTGCGAGAGTCGCCGTCGCGGGCGTCTCGGGTTTCGGCGCGGTCGGTGTCTTCCTCCGCGCCGCGTGGACTGCGCGAGGAGTCCGATAGTCCCAGTCGCTTGGCTATGCCGTGGCTGATGTAATTGACCGCGTCGTAACGCGTCATGTCCTGTTCTTGCAAAAAGTAAACGGCGTGGCTTTCACGTTCGGCGAACAGGGCGACCAGAACATTGGCTCCGCTTACGTCTTCTCTGCCGGAGGACTGAACGCTTATGATGGCCCGTTGCACTACCCGCTGGAATCCGGCGGTGGGCTTGCATTCCTCCGCGTCGTCATTGACCAGATTGTCCAATTCGCGATCAATGTATTCGCGCAAATTTTTTGTCAGAAGCTCCAGATCGACGGAGCATGCGCGAAGCACAGCGCTGGCGTCGCTGTCATCAATGAGGCTGAGCAGAAGATGCTCGAGAGTCGCATACTCGTGGCGACGCTCCCGCGCCGAGGCCAAAGCCCTGTCCAGGGTCTGCTTAAGATTGCGCGAGAATGCCGGCATTCTTTTTCACCCCTACTTTTTTTCCATGATGCACTGCAGCGGATGCTGATGCTTGCGGGCGAAATCCATGACTTGCGTGACCTTTGTCTCCGCCACTTCATAGGTGTAGACGCCGCATTCGCCTACCCCGTGATTGTGGACATGAAGCATTATGCGAGTAGCTTCTTCGACCGATTTATTGAAATACTTGCGCAGAACCACAATGACGAACTCCTGCGTCGTATAGTCGTCATTCAGCAATAGAACCCTGTACATGTGAGGTCGACGAGTCTGCGTTTGCGTGCGGGTGATGAGCGCCGTGCCGGAACCCGGTCCATTCTCCCCGCCGCCCTTTCGAGGCTCTTTCGCGGCGCGCGTCTTCTTTCCATTCCTGTCCGCTTCAAAGAGCAGGGATGGTCCGCCTTTCCGAAAATATATATCAAACGCCTCTACCATCTAGCCTTCCCGTCTACCTTTTCCTTCCTACGTGGCTCTCGGTCTCTCCATATAGGTCGCCAGCCGCCAGCCTGTAAGGAGCTAAACACTTTTCATGCCGCGCTGGTTTTGATCGCCAGAGACGTCCTGCCCGTCAACGCCCGCGTATTCGAATTGAGCCGAGTGTTCTTCCAAGAGCCGATAATGGCAAGCGCCAAAAAGGTCTACGCCCGAAAAAACACGTCAGCAGGATTCCAGCCGACATTTCACTCCACTTGAGGACCTGCTCAGACCCTGCTCAATTCTATCGTTCACAAATAATTGATTCAACGGCAATTTATTTTTCGCCGGCTGTCCAGTTTGCGGTTGCCCATGGCTTTCCTGACTGGCGTAAGCAAGGCCCCATAAACAATGCGTTTACCTTGTTCCGCTAAGTCGGAAGCCAAGAATGTGGGGCCGCCAATGTTCGATTTCAAACAATTCCGAAACAACGAGAACGGTTCAATGGTCCAAAAGACGGCGACAATCGCCGTCGCCATGGCGATTTTGAGCATCGTTTCCGCCGGGGTGTTATCAAACATGACGCAGCAGTCGGATGCAGACATGCGGCGTCTGGCCCAAACCACGCCCCCGACGAAAGCCTCCGCGCCTTCTTGGCTGAGCTTTGGCAAGGGAATAGTCGACGGAACCGCCACGGCGACCATCCCCAAATCCGCCAGAAGAGGGAGCGCCTCCGCGCCCTGCGCGAATATGGCCAAAATCGTCACGACTTACAGCACGATCGGCGCCGACGGAGAGGTCATCACTACCACCACCACCGCACCTAAAATCCCAGAAAATTCTGCGGGGCTGGCAGCCTGCGGAAATTAAGCGATATTTTCTCCAGCTTGGATTTCAGGAACGGGGGTGGGCCTAAAGGACGTCTCGTAAGGATAAGTGCGGGAATTTGCGGCAATTGGAATGATTGATCTTAAACTTATTGACATTGGCCTTCATGCCCGCCAAGCATATTGCGGGTTTCGCTTCGGTCGCCCTATGCGATGGCGAGTCTGAACGAACCGCCGGCGAAAGAGCCCGCCCACGTAGGCCGCTGTTTCAAACAGCAGCCGCCCCATACCCAAAGCGCGTTCCCCACGGCCGACGCGCATGCAGGCGTTTGAACGCCGCCGTGATCAGGACATTTGATGAAATTCAACGAACTCGGCCTGTCTCAGAAGGTTTTAACGGCCGTCGAGACGTCCGGCTACCTAGAGCCGACGCCCATCCAGGCCCAGGCGATTCCGCCGGCTTTACAGGGCCGCGACATCTTGGGAATCGCACAGACAGGCACAGGCAAAACGGCGGCCTTCACGCTACCCATGCTATGCAGACTCGAGCAGGGGCGGGCGCGAGCCCGCATGCCGCGCACGCTCATCCTGGAGCCAACACGCGAACTCGCCGCTCAGGTAGAAGAAGCTTTTGTAAAATACGGCGCCAACCACAAGCTTAACGTCGCGCTGCTGATCGGCGGCGTCTCCTTTGGCGACCAGGAAGCCAAAATAATGCGCGGCGCTGACGTGCTGATCGCCACGCCTGGACGTCTCCTTGACTTCTTCGATCGCGGCAAGCTGCTTTTGACCGGCATCGAAATTCTGGTCATCGACGAAGCCGACCGTATGCTCGATATGGGCTTCATTCCCGACATCGAGCGGGTGTGCAAGCTGGTGCCTTTCACCCGGCAAACGCTGTTTTTCTCAGCCACCATGCCGCCTGAGATCACTCGGCTGACAGAAGCCTTCCTTCACAATCCGGTGCGGGTGGAAGTCGCACGCGCCTCCTCCACGGCGAGCACAATCCGGCAGGCGATGGTCGCCTCGAATGGCCATGCGGAAAAACGGGATACCCTGCGTAATCTCATCCGTTCGGCGGACAATTTCAAGAACGCGATCATTTTTTGCAACCGCAAGCGCGACGTGGCGATTCTGCATCGCTCCCTGGAAAAGCACGGCTTTTCCGCTGGCGCGCTGCATGGCGACATGGACCAGATGGCGCGCATGGCGTCTCTTGACGCCTTCAAAAACGGCGATGTTTTGCTGCTGGTGTGCTCGGATGTGGCGGCGCGCGGGTTGGATATTCCGGACGTCAGCCATGTTTTCAACTTCGACGTTCCCACGCACAGCGAGGATTATGTGCATCGCATCGGCCGCACTGGCCGAGCTGGACGCTCGGGAGTCGCCATCACGTTGGTGACGCCGGAAGACAAGAAATATGTCGACCAGATCGTAAACCTGATCGGCAAGGAAGTGGAATGGGAAGGACCGAAACTTTCCGAACTGGCTCCACCGCTTGACAGCTCTCGGTCTCACGAACGGCGAGGCGGGGAGCGCGGTTGTCGTCGGAGCGAGCGCGGCGCTGGTCGAAGCCGCGTCCCGGCTCTGGCTACTCCCGAACGCGAGGCGGCGCCTGCGCCAATACGGCCCGGCCGCCGTAATATAGAGGCGGAGCCCGCGCGTGCTGCGCGGCCTCACGTCGCCTATAGCGAGCGGCGAGATCGACGGCCCCGCAATCACGAAGATGATGGCCCGCCGGTGATCGGGATGGGCGATCATGTGCCTTCATTCCTGCTAAGACCGGTCGTGTTCAAAACCGCAAAGGCGAGGGAAGAGTAGGGCGGGCGCAAGCGCCTCACCCATGGAAAACCTCCAGGGCGCCGTGGATTTTCTGGGCCTGCTCTTTTAATTTCTCATTGTCGGCCATGGAGCCCGGCGGGCGCAGCGCCACGCCATCCCAGCGCGGCAGAATGTGAAAGTGCAGGTGAAAAATCACCTGTCCACCAGCGCTTTCATTAAATTGCTGCAAGGTAAGGCCATCGGCGCCAAGCCCCGCCTTGACCGCTTTCGCCACATGCTGCACGCGCTTGATCAACTGCGCGAGATTTTCCGGGTCGATGTCAATCAACCCGCGCGCCGGCTGCTTTG
Organism: uncultured Alphaproteobacteria bacterium; assembly: GCA_963697595.1. Lineage (GTDB taxonomy): Bacteria > Pseudomonadota > Alphaproteobacteria > Rhizobiales > Beijerinckiaceae > Methylocystis. Next base: position 161,385 of record CAVOON010000003.1, read on the forward strand.
GAATCACCAGCACATGCCCCTCGGCCCGCGGCATGATATCCATGATCGCGACGGCAACATCGTCCTCAAAGACCTTATGCGCAGGAATTTCTCCGCGCAGAATTTTGGCGAAGATGTTTTGTGCATCGTAAGCGACGGCCATAAAGTCCTCCGAACGGCAGTTTCAGTCCCCAAATTCGAAAGCGCGTATATTCGTTTCACGAAATTGGTTCGCCGGATAAACGCCGAGTATCTCCACCTCGCGCGAAAAGAAGCGCAACTCCTCCAGAGCGCGCGCCAGCGCCGGCTGCTCCGGATGGCCTTCGACATCCGCGAGGAAGCGGGTCGCGGCGAATTCTCCGTCGACCATGTAGCTTTCCAGCTTGGTCATATTAACGCCATTGGTGGCGAATCCGCCCAGCGACTTAAACAGCGCCGCCGGCACGTTCCGAACCCTGAAGATGAATGTGGTGACTGTTGCCGGCGTATCCGAAGGCGCCCATTGCCGGGTTTTCGAAAGCACCACGAAACGCGTGGTATTATGGGCTTCATCCTCGACGTTTTCCGCCAGTATGTCTAACCCATAGATTTTCGCTGCGAGCCTCGGCGCCAGCGCTGCCTTTACGGGGTCATTCCATCCTGCAACTTCTCGGGCCGCTCCCGCCGTGTCGCTGGCGGTAAATGGCGCAAGCCGTAAATCATGGATAATTTTGCGGCACTGTCCCAGAGCATGCACATGGCTGTAAACGTTCTTGAGCTTGTCCAGACCGGCGCCGCGGGGCGCCATTAACTGGAAGTGGATCGGCAGAAAGTACTCGCCAACAATATGCAGCCCCGAGTTGGGCAGGAAATGATGGATATCCGCGACGCGCCCGGCAATTGAATTCTCGATAGGGATCATCGCAAGAACCGCCGCGCCTTCGGTGACCGCGGCGAAGGCGTCCTCAAAGCTTGTGCAGGGCAGGGGCGTCAAATGAGGATAGACGTCGCGGCAGGCAATGTCGGAATTGGCGCCGGGTTCTCCTTGGTAGGCGATGAATTCGGTCACGCTTTGCCCTGTAGTTTTTCTCGAACTACCCGACGCGCCGCGTCGAGATCTCGCTCCGTATCCACCGACGGGCCGGCTTTGTCCAGCAGAGCCACATCAATGCGCATTCCGTCTTCCAGCGCGCGCAGTTGTTCAAGCCGCTCGCGCTTTTCGAGTGCGGAGACCGGCAGCGCGATGAAGCGCTCAAAAGCGGCCCGCCTGAATACGTAAACGCCGAGGTGATGATAGAACGGGCCTTCGCCCCACGGCGCGCGGGCGCGGGTGAAGTAAAGCGCGCGCAGTCGACGTGAGGACACCGGTGCGCCGATGAGCTTCACTACATCGGGGTTGTTTTCCTCTCCCGGCGCCGCCGGAACCGCCAGCGTCGCCATGTCGATCGAGGGATCGTCTAGAAGCGCCAGAGCCGCCTGCAGCGCGCCTCGGGGCAAAAACGGCTGGTCGCCCTGCAAGTCAACAATGACGTCGTGTTTGCGATTGGGGTCGATGTCGCGGAGCGCCTCTCCGATGCGATCGAGACCACAGGCATGTGCGGCGGAAGTCATTACGGCGCGGCCGCCAGCCGCCTCGACAGCTTCGGCGATCTCGCGCGCGTCAGTCGCGACCACAACAGGCCCGATGCTCGCTTCGGCTCCCCGTTCCAGCACGTAGGCGATCATCGGCTTGCCGGCGATGCGGGCGAGAGCCTTGCCCGGCAAACGCGTCGAGCCGAGGCGCGCGGGAATGAACACGATGGGCGTCACGTCAATGCGCCTCGGCGCGGATCGAACCGAGCCTCTGGTTGCGATTCAGTAGGTGTTTTTATCCTCTCCAGCCCAACCCTTCTCCGTTTTGGAGAAATGCAGCGAGCCTTCGCTTCTCAAAATTTCGTTTTTCTGGAACGTCTGGTCCGCGGCGAGGCCCAACAGCGCGCAAGCGCCGCGCTCCTTTTCGTTGGCGCACTTTGCTTCGTAGCCGTCGGGGAACTGTATTTCGGACTCATACCAATATTCATATACGTCTTCTCCGCCGACATGGGCGGCGCGTCCCTGCGTCTTCTTGAAGGACACGATATGAGCGGGAACGCTTGCGTGTTCGAACATATTGCGAAGCACCTTGGCGCCAATGGCGTCCGTCGGCTCGCGCGCGCCGCCACAGGCCGCCAGCATTATGGTCATCGCCGCCGCCGCAATTTTCGTCATAGGCTTGTTCATTCGTTTTCCTCCGCGTCGCGTTTGTCCCGGACGCTTTTTGTGCGACGCAAGATCTGTCCGATAAATTCCAAGAGCATCCCGGTCTGCCGGGCCAATAGGCGCCGCGTCGAGCTTTTTGTCCTCAATAATCGAGGATTTGTGGAAGTTCATATCAGATAGTTGCAATTTTGTGCAGCGGATGTATTCTGAAAACGCCAAATGAGTTGCGCGTCTGGCGGCGTCTAAGGGCATGTAAGATCCGAACGTCCGTTAAGTGTTCGATGCGTATCGGCAGAACTTTTGAATACCCTACGGAGTGCTCAGGTCCGCCGCATCTCCTGGGTCCGTGGGGTTGGCCGGCTGGTGCGAGTTGGAGTGGCCTCCTTGAAGCTCTCGCCAGTCGGCCGCCTTCCCTTTGGGAGTGCGAGGCGGGGCGACGCCTTTCAAACACTGCACCGCGATTTCAACGACCAGGCGTCGCGAACACTAATCACCACCAGAACAGGTTGATTTCGCGTTGTCGCGCCGAGCCATGCCGGCGCGCATTGCCGCGTCTCAAAGCTATCAGGGTTACTTGATCTTGGCCTCTTTAAACTCGACGTGCTTCTTGACCACCGGATCGTATTTCTTGAATACGAACTTCTCCGTCTTGGTGCGGGCGTTCTTCTTGGTCACATAGAAGAAGCCGGTGTCAGCGGTGGACAGCAGCTTGATCTTGATCATGGCGGATTTTGCCATCGGGTCGTTCCAATTCTGAAAAAAGGGAAAACGGCCCCCGCCCGCCGCCACAAGCGCGGGGCCGAGTCCGAATTTGCGCGCACCATAAGCACATGCGTCTTTTTGTCAAGACTTGCGGGCGATTTCGACCAGAGACGCGGGGGATTCGCGATATTGGCGACATAGAATCAATCAACCCTTGTCTCGCTCGTCGGAACCGGCGACTAATTGACGCTTTTTGGGAGGGCTGATGATGTCGCGCATAGCCTGCGCCGCCGCGTGCCTCGCGCTGGCTTTTAGTTTGCCAGCTCATGCGCTGGACAAGGTGACTTTCGCAACCAACTGGCGCGCGCAGGCCGAACATGGCGGCTTTTATCAGGCGTTGGCGGACGGCACCTACGCGCGCTATGGACTGGACGTCGCTATTCAGCAGGGCGGTCCGCAGACCAATGCCCGCTTGCTGCTGGCGGCGGGTCGAGTTGACTTCGCCATGGGCGCCAATCTGATCCAGACTTTCGAAGCGGTTCGTCAAAAAATCCCCGTCGTCGTGGTCGCGAGCGTGTTTCAGATTGATCCCGTGATTTTCATGTCGCATCCGGGCGTCGGACTTGACCGCTTCGAGGATCTGCCCAAGGCGACCGCTTTCATCGCAAGCGACATGTTCGTTTCTGTCTATCAATGGTTGAAACAGGCCTATGGTTTCCGCGAGGAAAAGGTGAAACCTTATGGTTTCAACCAGACGCCGTTTATCACCGATCCGCAATCCATCGAACAGGGTTTCCTGACTTCGGAGCCTTACCAGGTCGAGCGCGTGGCAGGGTTCAAGCCGAATGTTTTTCTCCTCGCTGACTACGGATATGACAGCTATTCGACCACAATCGAGGCGCGCGGGGACACCATCGCAACGAATCCGAACCTTGTGCAGCGTTTCGTGGATGCTTCGATTATCGGCTGGCGCAATTATCTCTACGGCGACAACAGCGCCGCAAATGCGGCGATCAAACGCGACAATCCCGAAATGACCGATGGACTGCTTGCGTATTCGGTCGACAAACTCAAGGAACGCGGCATTGTCGATTCCGGCGATGCGCGGTCGCAGGGAATAGGCGTAATGACCAACGCGCGAATAAAAAGCTTCTTTGACAAAATGATAAAGGCCGGCGTCGTTCCTGCAGACCTTCCTTACCAAAGCGGCTACACGCTGCGGTTCGTCGGCAAGAAGATAGGAATGGAGCCCAATTCTAAATGACGCCGCTCGTTTCCATGCGCGGCGTCGGTAAAATCTTTCACGGCGGCCACCCCGTTTTGCGGGGGCTGGATCTCGATGTTTACCCCGGCGAGACATTGACGCTGCTGGGACCCTCCGGCTGCGGCAAGTCGACAGCCTTGCGTCTGCTCGCCGGACTGACGCAGCCGACGAGCGGCGAGATCTATTGGGCCAATCCTGCACAACGCGAAAGTCTCGGCTTCGTATTCCAGGATGCAACGCTTTTGCCGTGGCGCGATGTGTTCGACAATGTCTACCTGCCTCTGCAGCTTGCTGGCGTTTCCCGAATGAAAGCCGCGTCGCAGGTCGAGGAGGCGGTTGAGCTGGTTGGGCTCTCCGGCTTTTGCAAGGCTTTGCCGCGCGAGCTTTCGGGCGGAATGAAGATGCGCTGCGCTATCGCACGCGCGCTGGTGACGCGACCGGCGCTGTTATTGATGGATGAGCCTTTTGCAGCGCTCGACGAGGTTACACGCATCAAACTCAACAATGAGCTGCTGGCGCTAAAATTTCAGCTTGGAACAACGATTGTCTTCGTCACTCATTCAATTGGCGAAAGCGTCTATCTCTCAACAAGGATTATTGTGCTCGGGGCCAAAGGCGGCGAAATCGTAGACGAAATACGCATTGATCCTGAAATCGCGCGCGACGCTGAATATCGGCTTGGCTCGATGTTCTCTCAGTTCTCTCGCCGGGCTTCAAACGCGCTGCTCCGAGCAATGGAAGAGGAAGAGGCATGAGCAGTTTAAGTAGGAGTTTGCGCAAGTTTCTGGCATTTACCGCGCCGCCGCTGCTGGCCTTCGCTGTTTCTCTAAGCGCTTGGGAACTTTTTGTGCAATTGCGGGAAATCCCTACCTATGTGCTGCCGGCGCCAAGCCTAATCCTGCAAAAACTGATCGAGGATCGCGCGCTGCTGTTTTCTTCGCTGCTCGTCACTCTGTCGATAACGCTTCAGGCGCTGGCTCTAGCGACTGTCTGCGGCGCGCCCTTGGCTCTGGCGATGGCGCAATCCAAATGGCTTGCGCGCACGCTGACTCCCTACGCCATCATGCTTCAGGTTACGCCCCTAGTGGCCATCGCGCCGCTGCTTCTTGTTTACCTGTCGCCGCCGCAAGCTGTTCTCGTCTGCGCTTTTCTGGTGGCGTTTTTTCCGATTCTTTCCAATACGGCGTTAGGCCTCGCCTCCGTAGACCACGCTCTGCTCGATTTGTTCGATCTCTATCGCGCTTCGGCGTGGCGTCGTTTTATTCACCTGCGTGCGCCGGCTGCGCTGCCGCAATTTCTGGCAGGGCTGCGGATCGCAGGCGGACTGGCTTTGATCGGCGCTATAGTCGCCGAGTTGGCGGCGGGGGCGGCAGGGCAGGGAACGGGCCTGGCGTTCCGTATCGTGGAGGCTGGATTTCAGGCTCGATATTCCACGCATGTTTGCAGCGCTGGCGTTGCTGTCATTTAGCGGGGTGACGATATATGGCGCTTTGTCGCTCTTGTCATATTTCCTCTTGCGACGATGGCATGAAAGCGCGCGCGAAAGGACCCACTGATAACACGGTCGTTTTGCGGCCTTTTGGGATGCAATCAGAATTGCGCAGTTCTATCGCGCCTTAAATTTTGTCGCCTTCTGATCCTGGCGTTACGCAACGCCAGCGCGACACGCGCAGTGACGGATGTTCCCCCACCCATTGCGCGATAAAAGGCTGGGCCTGCATCATGCACCCATGGAGTGAGCCGCTGTCCGAGCTGAACAGAAGCTTTTTCTCATCGCAACTGACAGGCTGCGCCAAAGTGCAAACTGTTAAAACGAGTTCGACGAAGTTCATCCGCGCCTCTCGCAATAAAATGCGCCGAAGAGCGGCGCTTTATTGCGAGATTAGCGCGCCTCATGCCGGGGTCAATATCTCGCCTTTGCCATAGACCGCAGTATCACCGGCGAAACGGCGCAGTTTTTGTGACAGGAGACGGCTTGCGCGGCGGCTATCGTCGGCGAGCGCGCGGGAGAATAGCCGCGCAAAGGTGAAGCTGTGCGCTCCGCAGTCGACATATGTTGGCCCAAAATCGACAGCCTGCGCCAATATTAGCGAAGCGCGCTTATTGAGATAGCCAATTCGCCCCTCCACCGCGCCCAGCGCTACGATGGTGCCGGCAATTGCCCTTGAACCCAAATCCGCGCCCGTGTCGCCCTCGATGATGATGATGCCGCGACGCAGTCGGTCGCCCGCTCTTTTTCCGGCATGACCGCGCACGACGACGCGGCCGCCCGCCATTCCGGTGATTTCTCCGGCCAGCGGAGCGCCGAGAAAGTCTCCGCAATCGCCGTCAATATCGATATGGCCGGCAGACATGCCGCTTGCCGCATAGGGGCCTGCATCGCCGACGACGGTTATCTGGCCGCCAAGGGCCGCGCGCCCGAGTTGCGCGCCGACATCCCCCTCGACATAGATGGAAAAGCCCGGCAGCAGCTTTGCGCCGAGCAGGTCAAATCGTTCCGAGCCGCCTTCGAAGTGCAGGCTGGCCGGGTCGCCAAGGCGCACTTTGAATAAATCGCCCACCTTGGCTTCGACTTTCGTCGTCGCGATGTCGATCGCTTCGATTTCCTTTTGCGTGCGCCCAACCAAACGGTCTGGCGTCAGCTTGGAAAGGTCGAGCCTTTGCTCAGGCTCCTGGCGGAGCGCGAAAAGAAGCGGCTTCACGGCAGAAGCTCCTTCAGATGATAGTGGAAGGGGCCAAGCTTGCCGCCATAATTGCCGGCTCCGATGCGTTTGGCGCCGTTCTTGGGACCAAGCGCGATAATCGCCTTGAGACCTGCGCGCATGGCGTTGGAGACGGCGGCGTCGGTCAGGCCGTCGATAACGATTTCAAGGACGCAGCCGATATCAGGATCCAGCACGCTGGTTCCGAGTCCGCTGAGCGTTGGACAGTAGGCGTCGTTCGTAGAGGCGCCCATGCCTTTATATTTTGAGCCGACCTTCGAGCCGGAGCGAACAATCCCGCCAGGAAAAGGCGTAATGGCTCCATGCACGGCGCGAATGGCGTCAACACCCGCTTCCGTGGCGCGCATGGTGCTTTCCCAGTCGGAGCCCATCACCAGCAGGTTGCCGCCCCCCACGCATTTTTTGGTGAGGCCCACCTTGCTCTCCACCAAAAATTCGCCGTCCATCACCGGAACGCGCCAATAGCGACGTCCATCCAATGACTTTGCGATTTGAAACTTATCGCCGAACTGCCGCACGGCATCGCCGACCTTGATCTCGAATTCGCCGTCGAGCGCGCGGAAAACCGCAGTTCCGGGGCAGGTCAGCACGCATTGGCCGAGCCGGTTGACGAGCTGCTTTTCAGCGTCCTTCGACGACATGGCGAACAAGAGAACGCGCACCCCGGGGCGACCGTCTGGAGTCTCTTTGGCTGAAAGCTCCATGTCGACGCCGGCTTCGCAGCCGCAGCCGATCACCGATGTGGCGAAGCCCGTCATCGTATGCGCGGCGGTCAGCGCCCATTTTCTATTCGGGGCGGTGATGATCAGGCCTGTCCCGCTCATCGGGAAGGCTTCCGCAAAACTATCGTCGATGCGGACGCCCTTGCGAACTAGCTGCGGCATGGAACCTCCGCGAAAGCCTCTGGCGCCGGAAGCGCGGCGTCCTCGACCGCAAACAGGCTGCGGGGCAGGCCGTAAAGACTGTCGTAATAACTGTCGAGACGCTTGTTGATGGAATTATTGTATTGCGGCTTGACGTGCAAAGTCTTGCCGCGTGTGTAGCGTGAGACTGCCCCGTCCTTCACGACGAGTTCGCCGTCCTTGAAGACATGAGAAGCGTGCCGGAACATGCCGGCGCGATCCTTTTCGTCGTTTTTGTAGACTGCGACGTCGGCGACCGAACCCGCACCGAGCGAGCCACGATCTTCAAAGCCATAGAGCTTGCGCGGCGCCGCGCGGGTCATCGTGGCGATTTCATAAATCGTATATTCACGCTTGATCGCGGGCAGATTGGTCAACGCGACCACGTCGTCGGGCAGGCGCGAAAGCCATTGTGCGCGCTTGTCGGCGCTCATCAGCAGCGCGAAAACCTCGGGATAGGTGGTGAAAGGCGCGCCATTGGGATGGTCCGTGGTAAAGAACACGCGCATCGGATCGTTGGTGAGAAGGAACAATTCCAGACCCGCCGCCCATTGCACGGCGTTGAAGAAGTCCGACACGCGATAAGAGTAGGGCAGCACGCCGGCGCCATTCCCGTCTCCGTCGAAAATCACGCCCTTTTTCGGGCGTGCGCCGGGTAGGCTGTTGAACTGTTTCATCACATCCGACGAGATCGTCACGATGTCCGCGAACATCACCTGACCCACGTCGACCGAGACGTTTGGATTCGCGTTGATCTTTTCAGCAAATTGCGCCGCGGCCGAGGAGAAGCCGTTCTTGCCCTCCTTGCCATATGCATAGAATTGCACATGGGCGAGATGGAGCGGCAACCCTTGAGAGGCGTCGATGGTGGCCAGCGCCGTTTCGACGTTTCCGGGAAGGCCGAGATTGTTCATATGCAGATGCAGCGGATGGCGAATCCCGCTGGCCGCCACGGCCCGCTGCATGCGCTGAAAAATCTCGCGCGAGGTCAGGCCATATTCCGGCACCACGTCGTCAAGCGAGAATGAGCGCACGTTCTTCTTGAAGGCGTCGACCCCGCCAGCGTTCACGCATTTGACGCCAATGGCGCGCGTCGCGTCCAGCGTTGCGCCGATGTAATCCAGAACGACATTGGGGCTTTCGTTGTCGCGAAACGAGGACAAGACAAAGTCCTCATTACCCAAAACGGTCAGAAAACCCTTGTCGATGATCGGAATGTCCGACAACTCGAGGTGGGCGTGCAGCGCGTGATGCGGCGACACCGCCGGCTCTATTACGGTCGTGTAGCCCATTTGCGCATAAAGCCGGCCGGTCTGGAACGTCGACCAGCCTGCCGTCGACAAGGGCGTTTCGACCGGTCGGGCCTTGTGCGCGCGATGAGCCTCGGGTAGCAGCAGCCGCGCTGTATTCACGCTTCCGCCAGCTATATGAGAATGGATGTCGATGGCGCCCGCCATCACGACATGACCAGTAACGTCATGCTCAACGTCAGGCTTGCGCCCGTCGGATTTCGCGACGATGCGGCCGTCCTCGAAATAAACGTCACCAACGGCGTCGGTCCCGTTTACGGGATCGACCACATGGCCGCCACGCAGGCAGGTCAGCACGGCACATCCTCCGAAAATCTGGCGCTGATTTCACGAATAGCTTCGGCGACGCTGGGCGTGTCGGTCGGGGACTCCGCGCGTCGCAGCACAAAGGAACTGGTTTCTTGCGCGAGCTCGACCGAGTTGTGGGATTTGCCCGGGCGTCCAACCTCTATGTAGAGGCCTCGTTTTACGCCGGCGCTCTTTGGCGCGAGCGTAATCAATGGTACGTCGTGGCGGGTCCAGCCGGGCGCTTCGCCGTCATAGGCCGAGATCCAGAGTGCTGCGTCCGCTTCCCCGCTGTCGATCAGCCGCCGCGCGTCGAAGCGCCAAGGATCATGCTCGGGGTAGCCCCGTCCAAACCCCGTGCGTGGTGGAAAGCCTGTCATCCAGCCGCTGACTTGCACAACGCCTGAGGCGCCGCTCCGAGCGCCAATCGGCACGCCGGTGAAGCGGGTTGTCGCATTGAGCTCGGTCACCAGCCCCTGGAGCGCTTCGACAACAAGTCCGTCCAGCGCCGCGGCGGCCCAAACCACGGCGCCGAAATGGGCCGCTTTGAGCATTTCGGCGCAGGCGTCGATTTTCTTTGCAGCGGCTCCGTCGAGGGCTATCGGCCGGCCGCCGACACGGGCGCGCAAAGCTGCAAGCAGGCCCGGCAAGCTCTGCGGAGTTGCGGCGATGGTTTCGATCTCGACGCCGTCGACTTTGGCTTCGTTGCGCTTGGGGCCGAGCCATAGAACTTTACGCGGCGCGGCCTTGTTGAAGTGCGCTGGCTGACCCAGCGCCAGTCGCTCGAACAGCGTCGGCCAATGCTCCGTCAGACCCGGACCAATTAGCATCACAACGTCGGAACGCACGCGCGCCTCACTGGGCGTCGTGACAAACATGCCGAAAGAGCGAGTGACGTCGAGATCGGCGAAAATGTCATCGCAGGCGAGGTGGTCGTAAGCCCCGCGCAGCCGCTCGGCGAGCAAAATGGCCGCTCGCGCGCCAGCGGCGTCTGTTCCAAGGCCCGCAACAACCGGAAATTTTGCGCGAGCGAGTAATTGCGCTGCGTGTTTGTAAGCGTCCTCAATCGCGATGGGCGCTCCATCGAGCGTTGCGTTGCTCATTATTTGCCCTGCCGGTCTTCCCGTTTCGTCCCGCCGAATTTTTTATTGCGTCCGCAGACCTGTTTTTGGTCCGGGGTGTAATTTCTGTTGCGCACGCTGGCTCTCGCAGGGACCGGCGGTCTCGCCCCGGTGGCGGCAATGCACATGAAAACAACGCCCCCTCCGGCGCAGCTCCCGACTTCTCGATCATGCCTAGCAGTCACGACGCCCGCTGTCGAGACACCGCACGCCACATTTGCGAATCAGCGGATTTCTTCACCGATCTAATGTTGCTCCTGCTCTGCCCTGCGGCGCTATTTCTCTTCATTCATACGGGTGGCCGCTTTCGGGTAGATTTGATGGGCGCCTTCTATCATTTCGGCGGATCGTATTTGCAATGCGCGCCCCCGCCGCTTTCCTGTTTCACTTCATCGGCGTCGATCGTGCAATCGAGATTCGAAAGCGCCGCAATGGTCGATCCTGCGGCGCCTTCCGACGGCACGCCCACTTCGGCGAGAGTTGCATAAAGTTCTTGCGCTTTCCTGCCCTTTATTGCGACTTTTTTCGCGCCGAAGTTCAGTTCGCAGGAATGTTGGGTAATATCCACGTCGCTAATTCGGCAGCTTACCGCTTCAGATTTCACTGTGATTTTTTTTCCCGCCGGGTGGGGCGCCTTGGGCTCCCCGGCAAGATATTTGAACAGGAGCGTTCGGTCTGCTCCTTGCACGGCGGGTGAAAGTTCGGCGACGAGCGCGGTCAGCGACAAGGCCCCGTTACCTTCCATAGTTCCCGCCAAAGCCGACTGGCCGACGAGCAGTAGGGAGATGGAGGCAAATGCGATCGCTTTCATATTAATTTTCTCCCATCCAGGTTGCGGAACGAACAAGCGGGAATTGCGCGTTCCAAAGAGCCATGTTAGATAGTCCGCCGAGCTCAAACCTGCGTAAGGCGGAGAGGCCCAGCGCCATCATCGCATAACCAAGCAGGGCGAGGGCCTCGTTAAGCGTTCCAACCGGAGGAAACATAATGGCCTGGACCACCCCTGAGATCGTCGAAGTTTGCGTCGGCATGGAAATCACTTCCTACGAGTTCCGCCGAGATCTAATAGCGCGGATCGACACGCCCCGCATAGCCTGGGCTCATCGGCACCAATTCAAACCGGCGTGATACCTGTGAGCCGTCAACCCGGCGCGGAGGTTTTGATCGCCGGTTTTTGGCTTTTCATGCTAAAAACTGAGATTCAGCGTCTTGGCGAGCCGAGGCTTCGGCTGACTGTCTAAGAGGGCGGTGATGCGCAAGGTTTTCAGACTGGCGACCGCGCTCTCTGCGCTGGCTGTTGGGGGCGTCTGTTTTACTCAGGCTGGTGATTTTCCAGCTGATGCTCAGGCCGCCCGACCCTCCAGCGAAGCAAACAAATTGATTACGGACGCCAGGAACGCAGGGCTGGCTGCGCTGCCGACTGTTCCTGTTAAAACAGGCATCGAGACCGAAGCGCTCTCGACCTTGGGCCGCCGGCTGTTTTATGAGAATCGTGTATCTCAAGACGGCAATGTGAGCTGCTCGCATTGTCATCAGGCGGATCTCGCGGCCAGCGACGGCTTGCCCAAGTCGATCGGCGTGTTCGGCAAGGTCAATCCGCGCAACGCCCCAACGGTGTTTAACGCCAGTCTTCAATTCAAGCAGCATTGGCGGGGCGACCGCGAGTCGCTTGAGGACCAGGCCGAAAAGTCCTTGTTGGGGCCAGCGAGCTTCGGCAATACGGATTTCGCTGCGCCAATGAGTGCTCTGAAGGCGATCCCTGGCTACGCAGCAGCGTTCGCCAAAGCTTTCCCTGGCGACCGCGATCCCATCAATTCCAGAAATTGGGGTATAGCCATTGGCGCGTTCGAGCGCGGGCTGTTGACGCCCAGCCGCTTTGACGCCTTCCTCACCGGTGATGCGAAAGCTTTGTCCGCGCAGGAACAGGCCGGACTGCGAAAATTCATCGATATTGGCTGCGTCTCCTGTCACAACGGCCCCGGGCTCGGCGGCGAGTTATTCCAAAAATTCGGCGTTGCAGAGGACTATTGGAAAGAAACTGGTGTCGCGACCCCGGACAAAGGCCGCGCCGACGTCACCAAAGACGACGCCGATCTTTACGTCTTTAAGGTCCCTCCCTTGCGTAACGTCGCAAAGACGGCCCCTTATTTCCATGATGGATCGGTTGTGGAGTTGCCGCGCGCGGTTCGAATTATGGCAAAGGTGCAACTGGGCCTGAATCCCGCCGAAAGGGATGTCGCTGATATCCAAGCTTTTTTGGACAGCTTGACCGGAGCGGTTCCGGAGGAATTCGCGCCGCTGGAGCCATTTCCGGACGCGCCCGCTGCGAGATAGCCCCGCGGATCCCCATTTTAGTGCGGCAAGCGCGGCTTGAACGCGGCGACAAGGGTATCCACCCCTTCGCGATATTCCACGCGTGTTGGCGTAAAACCCACTTCCCGCAACTGCTCCAGCGCGGGCGCAAAATGCATGACGTGTTCCGGCGATGCATCGCTGAAGAGATGCACGACCCAGTCTTCGAGCAAGTCGTAACGGTTGATTGCGGCGAAGGTCTTGAACCAATGCCGCACCTCCTTTTGGGTGAGCGCCAGATGAGCCGCGGGGTCGTCGATGGCGAAGCGATCTCCGTTCAGGAACAGTCCGCCGGGCTGCAGCACGCGAAACACCTCATTCAACACCCGGCCGCGATAATCGCTGGTGAAATTATGCGTTGCATAATTGGAGGCGACGAGGTCGAAGCTGGCGTCGCTCTCTCGCATCAGCGACTCCAGAGCGTCGGCTTCGACAAACTCGATGCGCCCCACGCTGGCCCAATCGGCGAGATTGCGCCGCGCCTGATCGAGCATTTTTGCCGAAGCATCCACAGCCATGAGGTGCAGGTCTGCGCGTCCGGCGAGCAGCGCCAGCGTGCTTATGCCCGTCCCGCAGCCGATTTCGAACCCCCGGATCGCGGAAAAAGGAGCTCTTCCTTCCCAGGCGCCGACGTAATCTCCCAGTTTGCCCGCTAATTTCGCGGCGTTGGGGCAGATCAGGCGGAGCATCTCATATTCTTCTCCAATCTGTCCTGTGAACAGATTTTCCTCTTGGCGTGACATGCTCACCTCTCGACGATT